>CAZQDZ010000012.1:0-114958 GCA_964591455.1 uncultured Saprospiraceae bacterium | reverse complement strand
TTTTCATCATATTTAATTGCGGGCTTTACAGAAAATGGAACAAACAAAATTATAAGATTGACCTTAGGAGGCGACATACAAAGCGTGTGGACTGCAGGCCAATCTACATCTCCTGGCACAATCAGACAGATAGCTATTCAAAGTGATTCTACAATCTTACTATCAGGCACCTATAATCCCATAGATATATATAATGCACAATCATTTTTTAGGTCTGTTCCTGTCAGCTACACACCGAACTACCAACGCCATGAAGTCTCTTTGAATTCAGTAACTGTCACTGAGAAAAATGTAGAAAGAGAATTAGTAATTGTTCATTCAAATGGTGATTCTGTTTGGCGGACTAATGCAGATTATGAATTCGATATTGAACTAGAAAACAAAGGTCCCAATAGTGCAAATATTACAAACATCTATGGGCCTAAAACAGATCATCACGAACTTGATGAAACACAAAATTATCTCTATGATAATTTCATTGCCCCTAATGAAAAAATAGATTTCAACTTTACTCAAAACTATGAAAAGATTTCATTTGAGGGTTTTGAGTATGGAATTCCAGGGGTAAACTATAGGTTTAATAGAGGCAATATTATATCTATTGGAGACTTCACTTCCTCTCTATCAGACGATATCTCAAATGCAAAGCAACCACTATATCCTAATCCAGCAACGAACACCCTTCATCTTCCTGAGAATATCAATGCAAAGTCTGTAGCTATCCATAACAACTTAGGGCAATTGGTCTACTTCAAAAATAATTTCTTGACTAATACTATCGATATCAGTCAGCTTCAATCTGGAATGTACACTTTAGTAGCCAACCCCATAAATTCAGACCAGAGTCAGGTTTTTAAATTTATAAAAGAATAAGACTTAGAAGTACACGAATTCTAAAACCTCAAAAAAAATCACCATTCTACCAACATGAACTAGAATATTAGTTGTCTAAGAGGATATACACAACATTTATCCAATCTTCTAAAAACAACTAATGAAAAAACTACTCTTATTCTCCTCGGCACTGATTTTCTTACTAGCATCTTGTTCTGAGGATGTAGATTTTGCCAGCCCTGGAATATCAGAGGATGTATTTGACATTTCTTCTGGCACCATTACTTCAGGTGAGGCTGGTAATGCTGAGGAAGGAATCAATGAAATCGTCGAAAATCCATTTATAGAAACCTCAGATGAAGCCATTTCTACCTTCTCTATAGATGCAGATGGCGCTTCGTATGCCTTTCTTAGAAACAGTATGGCAAATGGCCAAGCCCCTAATGCGGCAATCATCCGTACTGAAGAATTGGTTAATTATTTCAACTATGATTATGTCACCAATCTTGATGGCCATCCTCTTGGGTTAGAAGGAGAAGTAAGCCATTGCCCTTGGAATACGGACCATAAACTTGTAAGAATAGGTATAAAAGGAAATGAAATCTCGAAAGAAAATTATCCACCAAGTAATCTTGTTTTCCTAATAGATGTCTCAGGAAGTATGAGCAGTGAAAATAAACTCGAATTACTAAAGCGGGGTTTGATTAGATTTGTAGATGAGCTCAGACCTGAAGATAGAATTTCTATAGTCACCTATGCCTCTAATCCTGGTGTTAATTTGGAATCTACGCCTGGAAGTGAAAAAGATCATATAATAAATGCAATCAGAGACCTAGGAGCAGGAGGCTCCACAAATGGGGAGGGCGGCATCATACAAGCCTACGAAATCGCAGAAGCCAACTTTATAGAGGGTGGCAATAATAGAATCATCATGGGAACGGATGGAGACTTCAATGTAGGGATTAGTTCTCAGGATGAATTAGTCGACCTAATAGAAGAGAAAAGAGAAAACGGTGTTTTTCTAAGTGTCCTCGGTGTAGGCATTAGCCAGTATGCAGAAGGCCGATTAGAACAGATAGCCAATCATGGAAATGGCAGCTTCGAATATCTGGACAATGATGCAGAGCTGGACAAAGTATTCGTCAATGAATTCAATAAGTTCTTTACAGTAGCCAAGGACGTTAAGGTGCAGGTAGAATTTAATGCTGACCATGTAGCAGCCTATAGGCTTATCGGATATGAAAATAGAGTCTTAGCCACAGAGGATTTCGAAGATGACACTGTAGATGCTGGAGAGATAGGTGCTGGTCAATCCATCACCGCCTTGTATGAAATTATACCTAGGCCAAATACACAAAGAGGACAGAGAGCCTTCACCATAGATTTCAGATATAAACTGCCGGATAGTGATTCTAGCACACCGCTCTCACTAGACATTATAGATGAGGGAAAGACCTTTGAACAAGCATCTAACGACCATCGATTTGCCGCAGCTGTGGCTTCTTTTGGATTACTAGTAAGAGATTCAGAATACAAGGGAGATACCTCTTTTGATGATATAATTGATTGGGCAGGCAATGCTAGGGCCTATGATCCATTTGGGTACAAACTACTATTCTTGGACATCGTCAGACAAGCCGAGCAATTCTAGCCAATAGATTATAAATACAACTTTTCATTAGAAAGCCCATCCTTGTTAAGGATGGGCTTTTATTATTTTACTGAGAGAATGAAATCAATCTAGTAAGGCAATCTTAGTGACAACTGATTGTCCTGAACTCGTATAGAACTCAATAATATAAATACCAGCATTTAATTCATTAAGGTCTAATTGGGTAATCTCTGAATCATTATAATCTATCAGATTAGAACCTGCCATACTATAAACCATCGCTTGTGTATATACGTCAGATGACTCGATATGAACATACCTGCTTGTCGGATTAGGATAGACTCGAACGGTGCTTTCTTTTTCATCTGATACATTCGACAAAAAGTCTATATCAGATTCCCAGCGTGGGGATATCATATAATTATCAAAGAAAGGACTATCCGTATCGAATTGTCCACCGATGCCTCTAACGCTTAGCCTACCTACGGGTGCTGGCTGGTTAGACCAATATGTATTTGTATATATTCTAGATGCATGGATATTGCTGCCATCCGTAAAGACAACATTGAAGCTAGACCCATCACCCAACCAGTCTTGTGGATTCAGCAATTCGACATCTCTTATTTCTATGACATCTGCTTCTGTCTCTTCAGTCAAATCGCTTACCTCTCTAGGCACAAACAATGGTTCATTTCTAGCCCTTATGATTATGCTTTCTGGAATGATCTCTAATATCCCATTGAACTGGCTCAATGCACCTTGCACCTCTATCCTATCACCGGCCTCTGGATCAAAGTTTATGTCATTACCAAATTCGAACACAAACAATCCATCTCTGTTATCATCTATAATGGAAAATAATAGATTACTTGGTGCTAAGAAATTAGGCGTATGCACGACACCAATGACTGTCACTTGCTCCTGGTCAGAAAGGTAGTTACCATTTCCATCTATCGCTACCAGGTCTCCAATTTCTCTAAACGGAAACTGTCCTGGCACATCATCAACCATGCCATTGCAATCATCATCTATTCCATTATTCGGAATTTCAATTGCATTAGGATTAATGTCCGAATTATTATCGTTACAATCTGCATTGTTGGTCACGTGGCCCGGTAATACCATACAATCAATAACTATATTGCCCGCTCCAAATCCATCTCCGTCATCATCTCTATATTGCGATATTTGAGTGAGATTCTCATCGATACCACCGTCACAATTATCATCTATTCCATTACAAATTTCACTTGCCCCCGGAAATACATCTGGATTATTGTCATCACAATCTTCATCAGAAAAAACACCATCTCCATCTGCATCTACCACACTTGACTCACCTTGGCAAATACAGTTACTCAAGACCAAATCATTTATAGTATTGGGATTGTTATCATCACAAGGGTCCCCGATATTAAGACTTATAAAAGGACAATCAAAACCTCCAAATGAAGTCTCAGTCACGTAGATGCCTTCCTCTGTCTCTACTACAAGCTCTAAACCTGAGCGGTCATTAAAAGGACCAATAACTGCTTGCTGAATAAATAGTTCAGCATCTAATGCCATGCTTTGTAGCGAAAAATCACTTTGGATTAGGTTATAACTTAAGGGTGACAATAGAAATCCTGTAGCGACACCCTCGATATTAGGGACCCCAAGTACAGGACCAAAGTAATCTGGGTCTAAAGTGACTTCTGTAAATTCATTGTTATCATTAACAAAGAGTCTTAGACCATCCCCTTCTACAAACTGAGCCACAAAATCTAAATCTCCATCAGCATCAAAATCTACGCCATCCGCATTAAAGCAACGATTAGATGAGCCCAGCAAGACACGTCTTTCGAAAGAGCCCATTGTGTTATTTCTAAGATATTGTAGACTCCCGCCGTAATCCCAGCCTAGAACATCCATAAATCCATCCATGTCGACATCTAACAACTTTCCATCATCACTCCGACTTGCAGGAAGACTTTCTTCATCAAACTGTCCACTTCCATCATTAGTAAAAAGAAAAGGGGATTGATTATTAGTGAGGGCGACAATATCTATATCACCATCATTATCGAAATCATGAGACAATATGGCCTCTACATCAAATTCGTCTGCTAGTATAAGTTGGGGATTATCGAAAGGAGGTTGACTCCCTTCATACCACACCAGTGTGGTGTCTGTTTGTGGAGATGCGTCAGCACTGAGAAGGACTATTAAATCTTCTTCGCCATCTCCATTAAGGTCACTAAGAAGGGCATCATTGATTATTACATCAGCACTAAACAGAGTTTTTGTTCTAGGTATATCTTCATAATCAGTATAGACAATATGATTTTCGACAATGTGCATTATTTCCAGGTTATCATCTGGGGTTATTGGGGACAACTTTAAATGATCAGAAATAATCAAACCTGTCAGTACATCCAAGCTGAATTCTTCAGAACCATCTATACCTGACAACACGCCAAGCGCAAAAGTCTGCGAACCGAAAAATATCATCTTGTCGGGTTCATCTTCTTGAAATAAAACCCCTCCAGCAGTCATTCCATTTCTCAGATGAGCGACAACCACGGGATCTACATAAGCACCTTGTATATTTTCAATAAAAAAGACAGCAGTGCTAACACCTGTTCCATGAAAAATATCTAAATCTCCATCTGACCCATGATCATATAGAAAATATCTTGTATCTCCATTATTGCCCTCTGCAAAGACAGTTTCTTCGTTTAATAATCCAGACTCATCTAGCGTGTACAATATAAGTGTCCGACCCGATGTCCCATATACTTGAAGGTTACCATCAGAATCATTACCTAATACCTGAGTTCCATTAACACCAAGGCGAGCTTCATACGCAAACTCAAACATATCATTAGACTGAGTGTAAACGCTAACCGTACTGCCATCTGCACCTATAATATCTATATCACCATCTCCTTCTACATCTTCTAAGATCAGATCATTAAAAAAATCGTCGCTGTCTTCGAATATCGTCCTCACCTCAAAACTGCCTCCCTCAAAGTAGATTGCTAACATCAATCCATCAAATCCCGAAGCGACAGTCATGACAAGGTCTTCATCCCCATCATTATCGAGGTCTGCAACAGCCATGCGCGGAGAACTCAATCCGCCAAATTGAGAGGTGATTTCTTCTCTGTAAATTAATTCTGTGCCGCCTATGTTCTCATACCAATTAACACCACGCAGGTCCCCTCCTGCACCGATATAGATGACATCCTTATCTCCGTCATTATCCACATCCACCAACTCGAAGGCGCCTAACTCAAATGCGAAGGAGGATTCTCTATCAAATGAAATGAGTTCGTTATGGCTATAAGCACCGTCTCCAATACCCATATACAGCTCAAATCCATCAGGGCTTTCACCAAAAATATCTGAGATACCATCATTATTAAAATCTACTGTCCTATATGATAGTGAATTGTCTCGATGAGTAAATACGGGTTCAAAGTCTAATTGTTGACCATGAAGGTTCACTATCAAGACAAGTGATAAAAGCAGATAACATTGTTTTCTGAACATAACGACTGAGTTAATGATTTGGAATAAAGAAGTATACTAAAATAAGAAAGCATCCTCAGTTTTAAGTAATTCTACTTTTCTTAAGTCCAAAACACATATTTTGCCTTTATTTGCATTTTATTCTTGATCACTAGAATCACTGTATCAGATGTCTGAAGGCCAAAATCAGAATTGGGGAAAGAAAGGCGCTTGCCTTGGTCAATTAATGGTTGCATTTATCCTATTTGCTATCCTGTTGATTTACGTATATAACCACGCTGGTAATCAGGTAGGATAGCCTTTACCGCCTTTAATAGAGTTATTTTGCTATTCTTCTTCTGTTGAAGCTGTTGTTTCATCTAGTAAGCTACGGTCTTTCAGGAAGGTAAACCATTTGATGATTTTCTTCATATCCTTTAAGGGCACTCGATCTTCATCGTAATCAGGCAGTATGGTTTCGAAGTATTCCTCTATTTCATGCTTTTCAGCCTTTGTGGATACAGGAGGGTGTGTAGCGAGCTTATCTTGCATTGACTGCATAACGTCTGACAAAGGGGTGGTGCCACCCAAAGTATACACCGCAACAGTTCCCAGAGGTGTAAACTGGTTTTTTCTTACTGAATAGAATTTAGATTTACCATCTTCTATATTCTGAAGGACCAGCCCGTTGGTCTTAGAAGTGACTAGTTTAAACAAGGGGCCAACGCCTGCAACTGATATATACGGTTCAAGATTCATAAGTCATGAAGTTATGGTAAAAATACACTTCCTCGTCAAAGTGTTAAAATAATGGTTACTTTTCATTAAGACGAAATCCGACACCATGTATATTCTCTATACTGATAGTCTCATCCTGCTTCAGGTATTTTCTAAGCCGACTTATAAATACATCCATGCTCCTGCCCATAAAATAATCGTTCTCTCCCCACAACCGTTCTAGGATGGTGCTTCTCTCGACAATCTTATTCTTGTTCTGAATTAATAGCTTTAGGAGGTCAGCTTCTTTTTTAGTCATTTGATCGGTCTGCCCATCTGTATTGAGTTGTAGGTTATCATGGTCAAGGACATATTTGCCTACTTTGAGCACCGATAATTCCATAGTACCGACGATATACTTCCTGCGCAAGAACACATTTATCTTTAGTATCAATTCTTCTATGGAAAAAGGCTTAGTGATATAATCATCAGCCCCGAGCTTTAGCCCTTGTATTTTATCTTCCTTTAGTGACTTGGCCGTCAAAAACAATATTGGAATCTCAGAATGTCGACTTCTAATCTCTTCCACCACAGAATACCCATCTTGATATGGTAACATCACATCCACGAGACATAAATCAAAAATATCCTTTTTGAAAATACTAACTGCCTCACGACCATCCTTAGCATGGGTTACCCTGAAGCCATTCATCTCCAGATTATCCTTAGTAACAAAACTAAGTGTCTCATCATCTTCAACGTATAGTATATGTGGCTTACTCATGTTTTCTGTGAAGTTAAAACTTCAGGAACGCTTTTTTTATATTCGACTGGCATATCTATCGTAACAACAGTCCCCTCTCCCACTTTCGAATCCAGATGTATCTGCCATCCATGTGCATCACATATATTCTTTACATAAAAGAGGCCTAAGCCAAATCCCTTGACATTGTGGACGTCACCAGTAGAGACACGAAAAAATTTATTAAATATCTTTTTCAGTTCATCTTTATTTATTCCTATACCCTTATCCGCAATAGATAATTGGAGGTGCTTCTTGTCATGAACAATGACAACACTTATATCTGGTTTATCACTACTATACTTCATAGCATTATCTACGATATTAGATATAACATTAGTCAGGTGTAACTTATCAGCTGAGATATAAAAATCCTCATCGGGGAAGGTAGAACTGATAACACCGCCCTGTTCTTCTACTTTTATCCTTTCTTGTTCTATAATTTGTTGTACTAATTCTTTGATAGCCAGCACCTGCTTATTGAGCTTAAACTGGTCTTTCTCTAGTCTAGCAATGTTGAGTACTTTTTCCACTTGGTGATTGAGTCGAGAATTTTGTTGTCTTATAATATCGCTGTATTTACTAAGCCTATTATCATTGGCTATGCGCTCATCTTTTATAAGATAATCAGAAGCCAACTTTATAGAAGAAATCGGAGTTTTGAATTCATGGGTCATATTATTAATAAAATCCTTTTGTAAATCTGTCATCTGCTGCTGTCTCAGAATAACCCATATAGCATACATAAAGGAGAGTATGGACAGAATCGTAAGCAAACTAAAAAGAAGTGGAATCTGCAAATCTTTAATTAGGAGACTAGATCTGGAAGGAAACTTCACCACGAAGTAATAAATCAAGTCTTCAAACTTGGGATGACTGACACTGATGCCTTCATCTTTGGTTTGCTCTGAGAGATTACAAAAGTTACTATACAAATATTCGTCATTGGCGCAGTCGTATACCGCATATTCAAAGTCGATTGTCAGTGAAGCATCTGTAAACTCCCTAACCAGGTAGTCCTCTAGGATATTAGCATCTATGGCACTATTGATATTAACTGAGTAGAAATTGGAGGACTGTCTAGTAATCAGTTTTGACTTAGGTAGCTCTGTCTCGTTATGGGATGCAATCTTGGAGGCCACTGAGTGCAAAACTTTGGTGACGTTGTAGTGAAAATCTTCTTCCTGGAGGTTCCAAGATTTGACTAGCCAAAATCCTTGGAACACCAGCAAGCCGATAATCGCTGTAGTACCTAATAATAATATGCCTCTGATAGAACCCATCTATGTTATAAATGTAAGGTTATCTGAAAGAGTATGCCGAGGCAATCGCTTTACATTCAAGATACATTAACATCTTGTTTGCAGTAAGGGCAGGCTTAGTATCTTTGTGTCGTGAGAATATTGTTGCACATACTACTAATGCTAACTGCCACTAATGTATTGGCACAAAAATCCAATCCCTTCTCCATCTCCCGCTCTTCACCTGAACCCCCTAAGGAAAACGTATCAGCACCAGCTGACACCGTAATCAATACCAAAATACAAGGAGATAATCCATTCAACATTTCCCATATCCCTATTAGAAAAAACCAATATGAAGAGATAGAACGACTGGCCGTCTCTAGTACAAGGGTAGCAGAGCAGGATATCTCATTGGGTTATCTGCCACTATGGATTATTGTCGTCTCATTATGTATGCTTGCCTACCTTCTATATCATAAGAAGGACCATATACTGGTGCTCCTACGATCTATTACAAACGAAAACTTCATGCGGCTGACAAGTTATGAGGAGAATGGAGGCAAAAGCATTCCATATATACTAGGCTATATCATATTCCTTCTCAATGCTGCTTTGTTCCTTTACTTATATATCACCAAGGTGCTTAATTATACACAGAAGTATTTTTTCCTTCTGCTCCTCGGTGGGGTGATCATCTTCTTTGTAGGAAAACACCTGGTTAATGGTATAGGAAGTTGGATATATCATCTGCAAAAGCAATCCAAACTGTATGATTTTACCATCATCTCCATCTACAATATTTTATCTATTATTCTCCTATGTATCAATATTGTCATGCTTTTTGGCCGTCCTGAATGGATTAAATCTCTGGCAATAGCAGGATCCTTCTTCTTCGTAATTGCCTTATTATCAAGGTATTATAAAGGACTAAGGATAGGTCAAAATCAGTTGAATGGTTATTTTTTCCATTTTTTTCTTTATTTTTGCGCCTTCGAATTCGCGCCGTGGATACTTATTTACACGGCCGTTAGAGACCTTATTTGATTCAAAAAAAGGTGGATTATTATTATGGCTTCAGTAGGGGGAAAAATTAACAAAGAATCGTTTAGTAAAATTAGTTCTATACTTATATCTCAGCCAAAGCCTGAGAGATCCCCATATTTTGAGATTGCGGAAAAATGGGGTATCAAGATAGACTGGCGCCCATTTATACATGTAGAGCCTGTAACAGAAAAGGAATTCAGAAAGAATAGACTTCGCCCAGATGACTATACTACCATAATCTTTACGAGTAAGGGTGCCATAGAGCATTTCTTCAGGATGTGCGAAGAGATGAGGGTGAAGATGTCTCAGCAGACTAAGTACTACTGCCTTACGGAAGCCATCGCTAATTACCTTCAGAAGTTCATTGTCTATAGAAAGCGGAAGGTATTTGTAGGGACACGTAAAATCCAAGATTTAGAAACAGCTTTTAATAAGCATAAGGGAAAAGAAAAATATCTCCTGCCTTGCTCTAATCTTGGCGCTAAAGACGTTGTGAGCTATCTGAAAGAGAGAGAAGTGGACTTCCAAGAAGCGATGATGTATAGAACTGTCAGCAGCGATTTATCTGACTTAAAAGATATCACATATGATTGTCTGGTTTTCTTTAGTCCTCTAGGCATCCAGTCTCTCTATGATAACTTTCCAGAATTCAAGCAAAACAAAACGCGAATGGCAGTATATGGCAACACAACAAGCCAAGCTGTATTGGATAAGGGATTGACCATAAATATCAAAGCACCATCTCCTGAATCTACTTCTATGTCTGGCGCGCTAGTCAATTACCTTAATAAGTCTAACAAAAAATAATTTGTGCTGTAGCTTATTAGCTTTCAGACAATGGCCATATACTATTCCCTAATTGTACCTCTAAAGACATTTACATTCGGATTCATAGGATTGCCACTGGCTCTTCTGAAGGAAACGACTTGACCACAATGCCATAGGGCATCAGCTATCGGACCATTAATCAAATTCCAAAATGGAAATTCTGACGTCCTGTCACCTCTCTTGAATATAATCTTGTGGTCATTAAGATCTGTATCTATATCTGCCCTAAGCAATTCACTGGCTTGCTGAAAGTTGTTTAAAGTTTGCAGCCTAATTTCTTCCCAGTTAAGTTCTTCATCAGATCGGGCATTAGGGACATTCATTACAGCATTTAATATTGTATTAGAAAGACCTAATAGATGTTCCATGGTCTGCATACTGGTTCTAGCTGTGCTGTCAGGGGCATACGCAAGGTCGTGTGCTGTTAAGTTTTCTGTTGCCCATCTGTACCTAAAACCCAATCCCTCAATCATTCGGGCAGCAACACTTGCTGGGGTATATGATTCTGCAGCATCAGGAATAGAATAAAATGGTACTTCCTTTTCCATTTCTTTATCCTGTGAAAATAGAATAGTAGTATACAGAATTGGAATAAATATTAAAAGGTATTTCTTAGATATCATGGTTTGCGAATTCTCGTCCAAATATAAATACATCTTATCTCTAGCCTAACTTTTTGGAACCTTTCAGGCATAAAAAAAGAGGCCATCGAGACACATTTTCTCGATGACCTCCTTTATCCAGAACAATTAGACTAAGGGATATTTTAAACCTTACAGATGTGGTTTAGAACTGACCTTAGCTATTCTCTTTATCTAACAATTAAGAATTGTCTCATTTCGACTCTTCTGCCTTGTATAACTTTCATGTAGTAATTACCACTTTGCAACTCGTCTATTTTTATACCCTCCATATCTTTTGCATCCATGGTAGTATCTAATTGTATTCTACCCATAGCATCTACAATCTGAATTTTCATTTTCCCTTCCACTTCTGAGTTGAACTCAAGACTTATCGCTTCAGAACTAGGATTAGGATATATAGTATAAGCTAGTGTAAATACTTCTTCTGCCTGAGGCACAGGCGAACCTAAGTTAGCGGCACATGGAGAAGGAGCATCTACTGACCAGTCACTACCACTATCTCCTGTCCCATCATACTCTAAGCTTGTATTTGTAGTGAATGATGGTGCAAAGTCGCCCGTAGTCCATATACCTGCTCCTACTGCTACACTAGATCTTCCATGACCTGTGAATCCCCATTCTACATAATCTAACATAGCCGCTGAACTTCCAAACGAACTTGAATTGTATAAGCCCATTTCTCCATCAGCAGTACCTATTGTGATACTTGACTGCACCGTTACAAATTCTCCTGGCGCTAGTACCAGGCTATTGCCACACACTATCGTAGTACCAGATATTTGCTGATATCTGTTGCCTGAACTAAAGTTACATAACCAGTAATTAGATATATCTATAGTGGTGTTACTTACATTAAGTAACTCTACCTGACCATTGTTATTAATTTCATTGATAACAACATCACTAGTGGATGGAGGTACACCCCCGCTATCGCCTGATCGCTCTACAGTAATCGGATTAGACAAGCTTGTACAACCTGTAATGTCATTAGCATTAAGACCTAATTCTAGTCCTGTGATTGCGCCGTCATAACTTAAATGCCATACAAGACAAATACCATTTCCTTGTGGATCAAAATCCACCACACTAGGCATCGGTGGCAAGCCAAGAATAAGTCCTTGATCATCAGTGACAATCCACTGGGTATTCATGCCTTGGTTATTAGCTAATGTTATAGATCCCGCTGGAATCATATCTGGTATACCATCTCCTACTGAATCGAAGATAAATGGACCTCCAAATAACTCTCCACCATTTGCTTGACAGCCACTTGCATTATTTCTGATGACTTCTATTGGATTAGATAAACTGAAACAACCTGTTAGATTATTAGCATTCAAGCCAAGTCCAAGTCCTTCTAGAGCTATCGTATCTCCATTAATATTAGTGTCATTAACGGCTAAGTGCCATATCAAACAAGTTCCTGAACCTGGATTATCAAAATTGACTGCACTAGGCATAGGAGGTAGGCCTAGGATATAGCCTTGGCTATCTGTGACCACCCATATCGTCGTATCTCCTTGGCTATTCGCTACAGTAATACTTCCTGCTGCAATCGTATCTGCAACACCATCTCCAACCGAGTTGAACGTGAATGGTCCACCAAATAATTCTCCACCATTGGCATTACAACCACTCGCATTATTTCTAAACACTTCTACTGGCGTAGATAAGCTGAAACAACCTTGAAGGTTATTTGCATTCATGCCTACTGCTAGACCTGTAATCGGACCATCATGTGCCAATCTCCATATCAGACAAGTCCCTGCTCCTGGCGTATCAAAATTGACCGCACTTGGCATAGGTGGTAAGCCTAAGATGTATCCTTGATCATCTGTAACTACCCATCGTAATGTATCTCCATTGACATTTGCAGAAGCTATAGATCCCGCAGGAATCATATCTGGAACACCATCGCCTACTGCATCGAACGTAAATGGACCACCGAACAATTCTCCACCATTGGCATTACAACCACTCGCATTGTTTCTAATCACTTCTATTGGATTAGACAGACTGAAGCAGCCTTGTATGTTATTTGCATTCATGCCCATTTCTAATCCAGTGATAGCACCATCATAAGCAATTCTCCAAACTAGACAAGTCCCTGCTCCTGGTGTATCAAAATTGACCGCACTTGGCATAGGTGGTAAACCTAAGATATAGCCTTGATCATCTGTAACTACCCATCCTAAGTTTTGACCATTAGTATTAGATGTAGTAATTGCACCTACTGGGATGTTATCTGGTACACCATCTCCTACTGAATCGAAAGTGAATGGCCCTCCAGTTAAAGTTCCTCCTGATGCATTACAGCCGCTCGCATTTATCCTAGTGACCTGTACTGGAGTAGACAAACTAAAGCAACCTTGGATGTTACTTGTATTTAAATCCACTTCTAGGCCTGTAATAGCACCATCATAAGCTATTCTCCATATGAAACATATTCCTGGACCTGCAACATCAAAATCTACAGCACTCGGCATAGGAGGTAATCCTAAGATATTTCCTTGATCATCTGTCACGACCCATCCTAAGTTTTGGCCATTGACATTAGCAGATGTGATACTTCCTGCTGGGATGTTATCTGGAATCCCATCTCCTACTGAATCGAAAGTGAATGGTCCACCGAATAATTCTCCACCATTGGCATTACAACCACTAGCGTTATTTCTAATTACTTCTACTGGATTAGACAAACTGAAACAACCTTGGATGTTATTCGCATTCATGCCCATTTCTAAACCGGTGATAGCACCATCATAAGCAATTCTCCACACTAGGCATGTTCCTGCCCCCGGTGTATCAAAATTGACAGCACTTGGCATCGGTGGTAAGCCTAAGATATAGCCTTGGTCATCTGTCACGACCCATCCTAAGTTCTGGCCATTGACATTGGCTGAAGTAATAGCTCCGGCTGGTATGTTATCTGCAACGCCATCTCCTACTGAATCGAAAGTGAATGGTCCACCGAATAATTCTCCACCATTGGCATTACAACCACTAGCGTTATTTCTAATTACTTCTACTGGATTAGACAAACTGAAACAACCTTGGATGTTATTCGCATTCATGCCCATTTCTAAACCGGTGATAGCACCATCATAAGCAATTCTCCACACTAGGCATGTTCCTGCCCCCGGTGTATCAAAATTGACAGCACTTGGCATCGGTGGTAAGCCTAAGATATAGCCTTGGTCATCTGTCACGACCCATCCTAAGTTCTGGCCATTGACATTGGCTGAAGTAATAGCTCCGGCTGGTATGTTATCTGCAACGCCATCTCCTACTGAATCGAAAGTGAATGGTCCACCGAATAATTCTCCACCATTGGCATTACAACCACTCGCATTATTTCTAATCACTTCTACTGGATTAGATAAACTGAAACAACCTTGGATGTTATTAGCATTCATACCCATTTCTAATCCGGTGATAGGACCATCATACGCAATTCTCCATACTAGGCATGTTCCTGCCCCCGGTGTATCAAAATTGACAGCACTTGGCATAGGTGGTAAGCCTAAGATATAGCCTTGGTCATCTGTCACAACCCAACCTAAGTTCTGGCCACTTGTATTCATAGATGTAATACTGCCCGCTGGAATCATATCTGGAACACCATCCCCTACTGAATTGAAGGTGAAGGGTCCACCTACTAGTGTGCCTCCATTTGCGTTACAGCCAGTCGAACCAACTCTATTTACAGTAATTGGATTTGAAAGACTTATACATCCTGTTATATCATTAGCATTCAGTCCTACTTCTAATCCGGTAATAGGACCATCGTAAGCAAAGTGCCATACTAAACATATTCCTGGACCTTGATCATCAAAGTCTACCACACTCGGCATCGGAGGTAAGCCTAAAATATTTCCTTGGTCATCAGTAACAATCCAAGCGAAATTAGAACCATTGGTATTTGCAAGGGTAATAGATCCTGCAGGAATCATATCTGGAACACCATCTCCAACAGTAAATGTAAATGGTCCACCAAATAACTCTCCGCCATTCGCATTACAGCCACTAGCATTATTTCTTATTACTTCTATTGGATTAGACAAGCTGAAGCAACCTTGAATGTTATTTGCATTCATGCCTACTTCTGCGCCTGTGATAGGACCATCATAAGCAATTCTCCATACTAGGCAAGTTCCCGCTCCTGGCGTATCAAAATTGACAGCACTTGGCATAGGAGGTAAGCCTAGAATATAACCTTGGCTATCTGTCACTACCCAACCTAAGTTTTGCCCATTGACATTCGCTGAGGTAATGCTACCTGCCGGGATGTTATCCGCAACACCATCTCCTACTGAATCAAATACAAATGGTCCGCCAAATAGCTCTCCACCATTCGCATTACAGCCACTAGCATTATTTCTTATTACTTCTATTGGATTAGACAAGCTGAAGCAACCTTGAATGTTATTTGCATTCATGCCTACTTCTGCGCCTGTGATAGGACCATCATAAGCAATTCTCCATACTAGGCAAGTTCCCGCTCCTGGCGTATCAAAATTGACAGCACTTGGCATAGGAGGTAAGCCTAGAATATAACCTTGGCTATCTGTCACTACCCAACCTAAGTTTTGCCCATTGACATTCGCTGAGGTAATGCTACCTGCCGGGATGTTATCCGCAACACCATCTCCTACTGAATCAAATACAAATGGTCCGCCAAATAGCTCTCCACCATTCGCATTACAGCCACTAGCATTATTTCTTATTACTTCTATTGGATTAGACAAGCTGAAGCAACCTTGAATGTTATTTGCATTCATGCCTACTTCTGCGCCTGTGATAGGACCATCATAAGCAATTCTCCATACTAGGCAAGTTCCCGCTCCTGGCGTATCAAAATTGACAGCACTTGGCATAGGAGGTAAGCCTAGAATATAACCTTGGCTATCTGTCACTACCCAACCTAAGTTTTGCCCATTGACATTCGCTGAGGTAATGCTACCTGCCGGGATGTTATCCGCAACACCATCTCCTACTGAATCAAATACAAATGGTCCGCCAAATAGCTCTCCACCATTCGCATTACAGCCACTAGCATTATTTCTTATTACTTCTATTGGATTAGACAAGCTGAAGCAACCTTGAATGTTATTTGCATTCATGCCTACTTCTGCGCCTGTGATAGGACCATCATAAGCAATTCTCCATACTAGGCAAGTTCCCGCTCCTGGCGTATCAAAATTGACAGCACTTGGCATAGGAGGTAAGCCTAGAATATAACCTTGGCTATCTGTCACTACCCAACCTAAGTTTTGCCCATTGACATTCGCTGAGGTAATGCTACCTGCCGGGATGTTATCCGCAACACCATCTCCTACTGAATCAAATACAAATGGTCCGCCAAATAGCTCTCCACCATTCGCATTACAACCACTAGCATTATTTCTTATTACTTCTATTGGATTAGATAAGCTGAAACAGCCTTGGATGTTATTCGCATTCAAGCCCATCGCTAATCCTGTTATAGGACCATCATAAGCAATTCTCCATACTAGGCAAGTTCCCGCTCCTGGCGTATCAAAATTGACAGCACTTGGCATCGGTGGTAAGCCCAAAATATAGCCTTCACTATCTGTTACGACCCAGCCCAATGTTTGGCCATTAACATTTGCTGAGGTAATCGCTCCTGCTGGAATGTTGTCTGGAACACCATCTCCTACAAAATTGAATGTAAATGGTCCGCCAAATAATTCTCCGCCATTCGCATTACAGCCACTAGCGTTATTTCTTATTACCTCTATCGGATTAGACAAACTGAAACAGCCTTGGATGTCATTCGCATTCATGCCTACTTCTGCACCTGTAATCGGACCATCATGTGCTAGTCTCCATATTAGGCAAGTACCTGCGCCTGGCGTATCAAAATTCACTGCACTCGGCATCGGTGGTAAGCCCAAGATATATCCTTGACTATCTGTTACTACCCATGCTAAAGTCTCTCCATTTGTATTCGCTGAAGTTATACTACCAGCTGGGATGTTATCTGCAACACCATCCCCTACTGAGTCGAATATAAAGGGTCCACCAAATAATTCTCCGCCATTCGCATTACAGCCACTAGCGTTATTTCTTATTACTTCTACTGGATTAGACAAGCTGAAGCAGCCTTCTATATTATTTGCATTCAAGCCCATTTCTAGGCCTGTGATAGGACCATCATATGCAATTCTCCATACTAAGCAAGTCCCTGCGCCTGGCGTATCAAAATTTACAGCACTTGGCATAGGTGGTAAGCCCAAGATATAGCCTTGGCTATCAGTTACAACCCATCCTAGGTTTTGTCCATTTGTCCCTGTAGATGTTATACTTCCTGCTGGAATATTATCTGCAACACCATCTCCTACTGAGTTAAAAGTGAACGGTCCACCTGTAAGTGTTCCACCATTAGCAGTGCAGCCTCCTGTATCAGGTGCACAAATAGCAGTTACAGAAATCTCATCTAAGTCCCATACAGCGGTAGAAGCACCATTACCTACAGGACAAAATCCTAGCAGTTCAAAGCTAAAAACAGTCGTCTCCGTCACTAAGAAATCTGCATTTGATGAGAAATCAAACTCTTGCAGTGTCCAAGTACTGTTAGTAACATTATCCTCACGCTGGTAGATAACATTCCCATCTCTAAGAATTCTGATACCATATAAAGTCGGTGGGTTATTAGGCCCTGATGTCCCTGCTATCCAATCAAAGAAGTCCGGTGCCATTTCATAAAATGAAAGACCAGATAGAATAGCTCCTGAGGGATTTAAGGGTTCTACTTGAACATCAAATCTTACTGCACGGTCATTATTTGGATTATAAGTACAGTTTGGATCATAATTGATACACATTGCAGGTGTACCACCAATTCCTGGAGTACAAGAATGTGGATTTTGTGTTGGATTTGATCTGTAGAGATTGTTTGAAACTACGGATAAAGCTACATCAGCGCCATTATTAGCGATTGCTGTAAATTCTGAATAGTCCGTATTGGTCTGATTAAACCTGAAAGAAGAACATTCATTTAGGTTAAATGAAAGAACTGAGGGTGTGCCGTTGTCTTCCATTGCACTCAAACTTGAAACAAGCATTAGCAATAGAGCAACTACACCCAAGGTAGAAATTCTCATTAGATAGAATTGTTTTGGTGGATAAATAGAATTTATGTATTGCTGTTATGAGACAACTACCTATAAGGTTGCCTGAAGCAGCAAATAAATTTTAAGTCTATTATATAAATGTCAGGAAGATTACATTCAAAGGGTCCTTTCAGCTAAATCCATTGAGGACCTTCTTTCTTAGTATCTAGTATTTCTATAGCCTTTATTGGCTAATTTATATAGAATATATTGAATTTCAACCGTTTATGTATTTATATTTTAACAAATTTATAGCTTTTTAGTTAGAAAACTCATTTCCTCCCAGTTTAGCTTTAGAAAAGAAATAGTTGATTTAAAATGTTCCAATTTTTTTGAGATTCTAGGCTGTGATTGATATTAGAAGTAACGTCTTAGTCCAATCTGGGTTGTCCAGACTCTTGTTCTCGATGTGACATCGGTCTGCAAATTTCTGTTTAAATCTGATATCCCTACTTGAAAAAATCCACCTGCCTGAAGGCTTAAATTTTCTGAAATCTTATAGCCAAAAGAGGTGCCCAATGCAGCGGTAGCAAAAAATGAATTATTATTGGAAACATCTCCATCGCTCCATGTTTTACCATCAAGAGCAATATTATCTACACTATAAGTCGACGTCATCTGAGCTGATAATCCAGTTAAGAAACTAACACCACCAGAAACTGAAGCATCCCAAGTAAACGCATTTCCATCAAGTATATTATAACTAAGGCCTGTGCCTAGATTGATTACAGTAGCAGAATGCTTAAACTGAACAGATTGTGTCAGAGTAGAATTGTCATCCGCTAAAAGTGGATCTATATCAAATTCCATCTTCTCCGTGAACGAGCCTACTAAGCTATGTATGACTACTTCATCAGTGTAGGTGACTTCACCATTAGTATTTATTATACTTTCATTGCTCTTATCGTAGTCCATCTCATTTGTAGAGAAGTTCTGATGTTGCATCCTATCATAGCTTGCTGAAGCCAAAACAGATAATCTCTTTGATATTGGTTTTCTGAATTCAATATTAAAACCTAGCCCTGATTTGAATTTATCTTGTCCCCCAACCGTACCTGTGTAGACATGGTTTTCTACTTTCATATTTGTGAGACTATTTCTTACTGAAGCAGTAATAGATGCTCTATTGGGGTTACTAATTGATGCTTTAGTTTGAATTAAATTTATTTCATTATGTAGAACAGGAATATCTCTCTGACTTACTTCTAATGAAGATTGCATTGGGATAAGACCTAACTGCTCTATAGATGCTAATTCTTTGTATTTTATTATCTCTTTACTCAGGTTTGCTATAGCGCTTTGGGATTCTTTAGAAACAGTGTGCAATCCTAAGCTTTGGTTATTTATGTTATCTTGAGGCAGGCCTGATTTAACTTTAACTATATTATTCCTTACTTCACTAGTATTGGTTACATCCTGAAGGACTACTTCATCATAAATAATATTCTGTGAAACAACTTCTTCTGCAACTGCATTCTGTGTGACAACTTCTTCTGTAGATGTTTGTGCTATCGCCAAACTCTCTTGAGCTGAGGAATTTTGTACAGCAACCTCATTCAATTCTTCCTGCTTAGCAGAATTTGGTTTTGCAATAACGGCAGTAGAACTTAGATCTTCACCTGGAGATTCAGTCTTACTCTCTTCCACATAAGAAGTGCTACCCTTAGTGTTGTTGTTACCTACTAATGTCCATGCCGTATAACTAATAAAGAGCAAACCGACTAGAACAGCTATAGGAACAAAGAGACTGCCATTGCTCTTCTCCTCGGAGTCTTCTACTTTTGCCAAAGCCTGGTGAAAAACAAATTCGCCTGGATCATTCCATCCTTGGTTCTCTGTAGATTCATTCTCAAATTTCCTACGTATAAATTCGAGAAAAGGTTCGTTAATTTTTTTCATCATAGAATTTCAAAACGTTCTTAATTCCTCATTTAATCTGCCTGAAAGCTTCTTCTTGAGGATTGCCTTTGCCTTGAATAGTTGTGACTTAGAAGTACCTTCACTAATGTTGAGTTTTTCAGCAATCTCTTTATGACTGAAGCCTTCAATCGTATACATATTAAACACAAGCTTATACCCGGTTGGTAACTCCTGAATCACTTTTGACAATTCTTCAAGTGTTAAATTAGAGATAGCTTCATTCGACTCTCCCATATCATATACCTCGCTGTTAAGATCCACTACTACATTCTTCCAGTACTTTCTCTGAAACATAATGGATTCATTAACTACAATCCTTGAGGACCATGATTTGAAATGTCCAAGTGAACTATCAAACTGATCTAACTTAGTATAAATCTTGATTAATGCATTTTGCAAGACATCCAGCGCATCTTCCCGATTATTAAGATACCTCAGGCAGATTGAAAACCAATGTGTCTTGTAGGATTTATAAATCTGCTCCTGCGCAGACTTATCTCCTTGCTTACAAAATTCGATTAGTCTATTTTGTTCTGTGCTCAACTATTCATTAATTGCACCTTTGGTATGTGAAAATCATATGATTGGTTGCCTACCTTAGGTATGAGAATTAAAAATGTCACTAAAATGACTGAAATTACAGGTATTAATTTGGTTGATTTGTTTTAACCAACTGACTTTTGCTGTACAAAAGTCTCATTTCGAATTGAATTTATCTTGATTAAAGCACATAATTGAAAAAAAGTGTCATAAAAGCGCGATAAAAAATTATAAAAAGTCATGTCATTCACAGAAATATTGAAAATTCTTATATCTCTCGTTATACTGGCTTTAGCGGTTATAGGTATGAAGTTGCTTTCAGATTTTGAATATGAGATACGGAAAGACAGAGTAGCATATCAGACATTATGGACACAAGAGTTTGAAGAAAGCAGTTTAGATTCCCTTTGGTCCTCTAATGATGGAGATATAGGCATTAACATAGCTGATGGCACCTTAAATCTAACGCCAGGTCAAGAAAACGACATCCTCCAGTTTAAACCTGATATTCCTTCAGATAGTATCTACTTTACGATTAGACTTAAATGGCCTAATAGGGATATTGTAAATGCCAAAATAGATTTAGTACAAACGGGGAGTAAATCTATCCCGCTCTTTTCTGGAGCCACTGGTGATGATGAATTTGTAACATTAACAAGTGAAAAAATAGCTTGTGAGAATTGCCACCACTTAAATTTCATTATGAACAGAACAAAGGCATCAGTCCTAAATACTGATTACACCCAATGGCAAATAGACCACATATCTCTTTTTTCATTAGTTGAACAGAAAAAATTATTCTGATTTTGCAAAGCATGAAAGGACTGGTACTGAGCGCAATCTTCAGCTTCTTGACAACACTAATGTGTTGTCCATCAGTCGTAGCTCAAAGCTCATTTCTGAGTAGGACTCATCCCTACAGTGAAACTGTAGATCGTCTAAGTGTAATTCAGCCATCTAATCAGAATATTCATCGTGCCTTTAGAAGAGTTGCAAGAGAAGACATACAGACTGCAGTTGCCGAATTGGATAGTTCTCAACTATCTCGTGTAGACCGAGCAGAAATTTATAACATCCTAATAGACCATGAGGATTATGACAATTATAAAAGTCGAAAAGGTTTTCTAAAACAATTCTACAAGAACCCAGCACATCTTTTTCAAGTTCAAAGCAAATCCTTTAACCTCATACTAGACCCCAAGCTCAACATCAAACTAGGATATGAATCTGAAGCAAATCAAGTCATATTTCATAATGGCCGAGGAATAGAACTCTATGGTAGCCTTGATAATAAACTCTATTTCTATTCAGCATTGATGGAGAACCAATCCAACTTCCTCAATTACCAAGAGCCATTCATAGAAGAGTTTAATACAATAAGAGGGCAAGGCAATTTCAAAACATATCAAAGTAGAGTCTTAGATAGTCTGAATGGGTACGATTTTGCTAGAGCGACAGCTTACTTTGGGTTCAATTTATCCAAGCACTCAAAATTAGAGCTAGGCCATGACAGGCACTTTATAGGATATGGGATGAGATCATTGCTCTTAGGAGATGAGGGACCAAACTACTTTTTCCTAAAATTTGATGTGCGATTCTGGAAAATACATTACCAGACTATACTTGCAGAATTATCCACGACTTCTGCCAAATTTACTTCAGCGGATAATTTGTTGCCTAAAAAATACATGGCTACACATTTCCTTTCATTCAAGCTTAACAAGAGGCTTGAGTTTGGATTTTTTGAGTCTATCGTTTTTGCCCGAGAGAATAATTTCGAGTTACAATACCTCAATCCAGTCATCTTCTTCAGGACCGTAGAATTTCAGCTGGATAGTCCTGACAATGTACTTCTAGGATTCAATATTAATTGGCATCCCTTTAATAATGTCTCGCTGTACGGACAGTTGCTTTTAGATGAATTGAATTTCGGAGAAATCTTCTCTTCTAGACAATGGTGGGGTAACAAATTTGGCATACAAGCAGGTCTGAAATATTATAACATGTTCCAAGTGGATAATCTTGACTTTCAGGTGGAGCATAACAAGGTGAGGCCTTACACCTATTCACATAGGCAAGCCAGTGAAGAATTCCCTGAAATAACCGTGTCGAATTTTAGTCACTCCTTTCAGCCATTGGCCCATCCACTTGGGGCAAACTTTACTGAAACGATTATTCGATTACGATACCCTATTAGTCCTAATTGGAGCATATCGCCAAGAGTGATTCTAACTGAGATAGGAAGAGATGATGATAATAACTTTGGGTCTAACCTTTTAAGGCCTGATAACACTAGAGTAGCTGATTTCGGTATAGAGCAAAATCAGGGACTTGTCAGTAAAATCAATATGTTTCATTTCCAAAGCAGTTTTAGAATATTTCACAATGCCTATATCGATCTGGACTTCATAATGAGACAAGATCGCAATGAAACTTTGGGAGATACTGAAACTTTATATTTTGGGACTGGATTCAGATTGAACTTTGCTAGTCACCACATAGATTATTAAATGCTTCGCTTTTTAGATTAGGCAGCTATATTAAAAGAAAAAGCACTACCCTTGTGCTTTGATTTTCTGGTGTAGTGCTTTTTAGATTTGTGAGCAGTTGATGTCAACCGTCTTCTAGAACCATCGTTTGGATTGATCGCGCGATCTATCTTCACTTTCAATGGTCGCTTCTTTGATTTTCTCATGACCACGTTTTTGTATGTGAATGATTCTTAACTCCAAAACTGGCACTGCAGTTCCAAAATTTTAAAAAAATTGTGTCACTTGTCATGATAAAGGTGCTTTGGGGTAGGTGCTGATTTTCTGTATGGTTAGAATAATTTCTTGTACCAGGGTTTATACTTGTATAGGCTATACTCTTTTGCTTTAAACCATCTCCCTTTCTCTCTTTCTATCGAAAGCCAAAATCTTCATTTGCTTCTATTTTAAATAGAAAAAAAGCCATATTTGCATTACTTATTAAGAAAGGAGGAGGGACAGGCCCTATGAATCCTTGGCAACCAGCAGCATTTGCATGGTGCCAATTCCTGCTCAGCCCTAAAAGGCAGAGAAAGATAAGAGAAGAAAATTCTACCTCTTTCATTTCCTCTACTTTCCTAATAAGTAATATAAGATAACTGTCTACCTCTTCTGATCAAGGTTGGAAAGTAGTCAAACTAAATTAATATGAACTTACAAGAAGTAGCTGAAAACAGAATACTCGTACTTGATGGTGCTATGGGGACAATGATCCAGAGGTACAAACTTACAGAAGCTGATTATAGAGGAGAGCGATTCAGGGGGTTCCATATAGATATTAAAGGCAACAACGATATCCTATGCATAACAAGACCTGACATAATATCTGCCATCCATAAAGAATACCTAGAGGCAGGTTCTGACATTATAGAAACCAACACCTTTAATGGTACAGCAATTTCTCAAGCAGACTATGATATGTCTGATTTGGCTTATGAGATAAATCTAGAAGCTGCAAAAATAGCCAAAGCTGCTGCTGATGAGTACACCACTAAGGATCCTGACAAACCAAGATTTGTCGCTGGTGCCCTAGGACCAACCAGCAAAACTGCTTCACTTTCTCCAGATGTCAATAATCCAGGATTCAGAGCCATCACTTTTGATGAGTTAGTAGACGCTTATTATGATCAAACAAAGGGATTAGTAGAAGGTGGCGTGGACATCCTTCTTGTGGAGACCATTTTTGACACCTTAAACTGTAAGGCAGCTCTGTATGCCATAGATAAGTACTTTGATGATACTGGAAAAGAAAAACTTCCTATCATGATCTCTGGCACAATAACAGACAACAGTGGCAGAACCCTGAGTGGTCAGACTGTAGAAGCATTCTGGATATCCGTCTCCCATGCTAATGTATTTAGTGTAGGTCTTAATTGTGCTTTAGGAGCGAAGGAGATGAGACCGCATCTTAAAGACTTATCAGCCATCGCAGATTGCCATATAAGTGCTTATCCAAATGCAGGCTTGCCAAACGAACTTGGAGAATATGATCAGACGGCAGAAGAAATGGCCGTTTTTATTAAAAATTTTGCGGAGAGTAATTTTGTAAATGTGGTTGGAGGTTGTTGCGGTACTACACCGAAACACATCAAAGCCATGGCAATCGGTGTGAAAGGTGTAAAACCCAGAAAAAAGCCAGACCCATCTGCGCATTCACAGTACTCAGGTCTCGAGCCACTGATTGTCCGCGAGAATATGAATTTTATAAATATTGGAGAGCGGACAAATGTCACCGGGTCTAAGAAATTTGCCAGACTTATAAATAAAGGGGATTATGCTGAAGCCATTTCCGTCGCTCAGCATCAGGTAGAAGGAGGTGCTCAGATTCTCGATGTCAACATGGATGAAGGGCTCTTAGATTCTAAGAAAGAGATGCGCCTATTTCTAAACATGATTATGTCAGAACCTGACATTGCCAAGCTGCCTATCATGATAGACTCGTCTAAATTTGACGTTATCGTAGAGGGGCTAAAATGCGTACAAGGAAAATGTATTGTAAATTCTATCTCATTAAAAGAAGGTGAAGAAGCCTTCATAAATCAAGCTAAGATACTCAGGCGCTTTGGTGCAGCTACCGTTGTTATGGCCTTTGATGAAAAAGGGCAAGCAGATACTGTAGAGCGCAAGGTAGATATTTGCAAAAGAGCCTATGATGTTCTTGTCAACGACGTCCAATTCAAACCTCAGGACATCATTTTCGATCCTAACATATTTGCAGTAGCTACAGGTATAGAAGAGCATAACGAATATGCTATAAACTTTATAGAAGCCACCAGGCAAATTAAAAAACTATGTCCAGGTGCTAAAATCAGCGGCGGTGTCAGCAATATCTCATTCTCTTTTAGGGGCAACAATGCAGTGAGAGAAGCCATGCACTCTGCTTTCCTCTATCATGCTGTAAAAGCAGGTATGGATATGGGAATAGTCAATGCTGGACTTATAGAAGTCTATGAAGATATACCTGTGGAACTCCTAACACTTGTAGAAAATGTACTTTTTAATAAGAAACCAACGGCAACAGAAGAGCTCACTGACTACGCCGCACGAGTAAAAGGAGGCGGCAGAAAAATGGTTAGGGATCTGAGCTGGAGAGAAGGGACGGTAGAAGAAAGACTGACCCATTCCCTTGTCAAAGGAATCACCGAGTATATAGAAGAAGATACAGAGGAGTGCCGTAAAAAACATCCTAAAAGTCTCAATGTCATAGAAGGACCTCTTATGGACGGCATGAATGTGGTGGGGAATCTTTTCGGTGAAGGAAAAATGTTTTTGCCACAAGTGGTTAAAAGTGCCAGAGTCATGAAAAAATCAGTGGCTTATCTTACACCCTTTATAGAAGCAGAAAAGGACAAAGGCGCTGCCACTTCCAAAGGAAAAATCCTCATGGCGACTGTCAAGGGAGATGTGCATGACATCGGAAAGAACATTGTTGGTGTTGTACTCGCTTGCAACAATTATGAAATAATAGATTTAGGTGTAATGGTTTCTGCCGAGAAAATAATTTCTACGGCAATTGCTGAGAATGTGGATATCATTGGCCTAAGTGGGCTCATTACGCCATCGCTTGACGAAATGGTATATGTGGCTCAAGAAATGAAGCGGCAAAATCTCAAAATTCCTTTATTAATCGGAGGTGCTACAACATCGAAGACTCATACAGCTTTAAAGATAGAACCTGAATATCCAGGACCGGTAATACACGTGCTAGATGCTTCTAAGAGTGTAGGTGTCGCATCGAACTTGCTAACAGATAATAAAGACACAAAAGAAGCTTTTCTAACTAATGTCAAATCTGACTATGAAAAAATCCGGGTGGCCAGAGCTAGTGGATTGCGAAAAAAAGAAATGGTGAGTATCCAAGAGGCACGTGATAATAGATATCAGATAGATTGGAAAAAAACCAGCATCCCTCAACCAAAGTTTACTGGCGTTAAATATTTTATGGACTATTCCATCGAAACACTTTCTAACTATATTGATTGGACACCATTCTTTAGCAGCTGGCAACTTAAGGGAAAATATCCTGCCATCTTCGAGGACAAATATGTAGGCACTGAAGCAAAGAAACTCTACAATGATGCGCAGAGCATGTTACGTCGTATCATAGATGAAAAGTGGCTAACTGCCAATGGTGCTTTTGGGATATTTCCTGCTCATGCCACAGAGAATGATAACATTATACTCAAGAATACTGATGGTAAATCATTTCTTTCACTTAATCACCTGAGGCAGCAAGTCAAGAAAGCTGAAGGCAGACAGTATATGTCATTGGCAGATTTTGTAGCACCCAGAAGCACGAAATTAGTAGACCACATAGGGGCCTTTGCCGTAACAACGGGACTGGGCATAGAAAAGTGGGTGCAACACTTCCAAGACAATCAGGATGACTATTCTGCTATCCTTTTAAAATCTTTGGCGGATAGGCTGGCAGAGGCTTTTGCAGAACACTTGCACGAAAGGGTTAGAACAGAGTTTTGGGGATATGCTGCCGAAGAATCATTAGATAACGAGGCCTTAATCAAAGAGAAATATAAAGGTATCAGGCCTGCGCCTGGCTATCCTGCCTGCCCAGAACATTCCGAAAAGGAAAAATTGTTCCGATTACTGGATGTACAGAACAAACTCCAAATTAGTCTGACTGATTCTTATGCTATGTACCCTGCCGCTGCGGTAAGTGGTTGGTATTTCGCTCATCCAAATAGCAAATACTTTGGTATAAATACTCTAAATGAAGATCAGATTACAGATTATGCAAAAAGAAAAGGAATCAAGAAATCAAAAGCTATAAAATTGCTTGGGCATTTGATAATCTAAAAAGAAGGTAACTTTTCCTTTGAGATGACAACTGCTTGTCATTTACAACTGGATTCTGGAGTGTAATTAATATTGAAGTGTTATAGTACCCTTCCTATATAATTAAACTTCCATCCCATGCTGTGTCTCTTCTATCCCTTATCATAATGTAGCATCAGAATTTTTTACAGACTTAGGAGAAATAATTATTTGTGAAGGTGAGGTATCTGTACATGGTGGGTTCCAATTTCAACGTTCAGGAACTTCTCTATTTAAAACCTCTACTAGAGATAGTTGTGACAGCTTAGTACCTTTTGATCTTGTGGTGGTCGATTGCTTACAGCCACTTATATGGAAAAGTCTTTATTGACGCTAATTCAAATGGAATGTTAGACCTTGATGATAGCGTACTTGATAAAATAGAAGTTACTGTCGATGGTCCCATATCATCATCTCTTGACACAGAACTAAGACGATTCTCTTATCAGTTTGAGGAACCAGGAGGCTATGAACTAGAGATTGACGTTCCCTCGGGATTCAAATTATCTGATGAGAATGCACTTAACCTAGAATTTATAATATAGATATAGCCCTTGAGGACGCCAGAATACCTTTGCCTACGGTGCCTCAAACGTATAGCCATGATGATTTGCTCTTATATCCAAATCCTTCATCTTCACATATCACATCTAAATCTGCATCAAAAGTAACTGAGATGTCGCTTTTCTCTCTTGGCGGTGCCCTTATTAGTACAACTTCATCTTCTATTATGAATACGGCTGATTTGTCTCTAGGAATATACTTAATGTCAGAACAGACGGAAGATAATCGATACACTCGTAAGGTAGAGATCATTAGGTAATCATATTCTATTGAGTTAACATATAGAATGGACTTTAGCGGAGGTATTACAGGAATCTGTATTAACTTGAGCCCCAGTATATTTTCTAGGATATCACAGCTCAAAACGACATAACACTAAAGGAATTGATTCTGAAAATCAAGTCCTATGTTACCTACTTACTTAAGTCGTGGAAATTCATAACTATTTGTGGGTTTCTTTTGGCTTTCATTTTATTCGCAGTTAAGTTTTCTACTACACCTCTTTATCGAGCTGATTTAAACTTCATGCTCAGTACTCAAGATGGGACAGGATTGGGAGGTATTACTTCATTACTCGGACAGTTTGGGTTGCCAGGCGGAAGCAGTGAATCTAACCTAGATAAGGTAATTGAGTTATCCAGAGCCAGGGTAATAACCGAAAAAGCGCTTTTTAGTCCTACAACATTTAATAGGAAAAGTGATTTACTTGCTAACCATCTTATCGAAGAATTAGAAAGAAAAAAACTGTGGTATACCAGTCGTTTGAAATTCTTACGGAATGATTCTCTTAATCTAAAAGGATTCAGATTTACGAATAATAAAATAGCTGAATTCAGTCTTCTCGAAAATAAAGCACTCAAATATTTACACGGCTTTCTAGTCCACGAATCTAAAGGTGTATTCGCATCAGAATATTCTGAATTAAGTGGCATTATGAAATTTAGTGTCACCACACCTCATCCAGAATTATCCATTGTTTCTGTCAATAGATTGTTCGACAATCTGTCTGAGTTTTATTTGGATAACGCAAACAAAAAGCAAGAGAAAGATTACAATATTATAAAATCAAAGTACGATTCTATAGAGAATGCATTAGAGTCCACCATGTACGCTATAGCAAAATTTGAGGATGAAAATAGAGGGCTGATTACAAATAGAGATGCCCTCAAGCTCAAACGATTAAAAGGTGAAGAGCTAAAGCTAGGCACTATGTATAGTGAAATAGAAAAGCAATTCCAGCTTGCAACCATATCCAGAGAAAGAAGCTCAGAATATATTCAGGTCATTGACCGACCGCTCCTCCCACTTCGCCCTATCAATAAAGGCAAAATATTTTATTTTCTTCTTGGCGGACTACTGGGTGGAATTCTCTCCATACTTTACCTAGTAGCTAAAAAGACATACTCAGATATTATGTCTGCAGACTAGTAAATAAAAGATATGAAGGTAGGTCTAATAGGTTACGGCAACATAGCCAAAAAACATGAGAAGGCATTAGCCAGCTTAGATAATGCAGAGTTGGTAGCTGTCCATGACACACATTGGATCTCTAAGCCAGATTGTAAAGCCTATGAATCTCTGAATGAATTTCTAGCAATTGACTTAGATCTTGTATCTGTTTGCACCCCTAATGCGCTTCACCCCATTCATTCCATCACAGCACTAGAGAGCGGGAAAAATGTGCTTTGCGAAAAACCAATCGCCCTAAAATTATCTGATGCAGAGCAGATGATATCTGTAGCTCAGAAATCAGGCTTGTTACTGTCTTGCACCATGCAGAACAGATTCTCGCCTGTCTCACAATGGCTCAAATCATTATTTACAAACAATAAAATTGGAGAAATTTATCTCCTAGATGTTGCTTGCTATTGGAACAGGAATAAGGAATACTATAAGGCATCAGAATGGCGCGGCACTCAGGAACAAGACGGCGGCACTTTATTTACTCAGTTCTCACATTATGTAGATGCCCTCATGTGGTTGTGTGGCGATATGTCAATCTTAAATGCCCACCTCAAAAATTATGACCATGCCGGCATGATAGACTTTGAAGATACGGGCATCTTCAATTTTAAATTAGATAATGGAGGGATGGGAACCTTCTCCTATACGACTTCTTGTTATCAAAAAAACTTCGAGAGCACGCTGACTATTATCGGCTCCAAAGGCACTGTGAAAATTGCTGGACAGTATATGGATAGGATAGAATATTGTAACCTTGAGGAGGCCGCCATGCCTGATCTGCCTGCCAATGATAACTTGAAAAATATTCAGCAGGTATATCGTCAGATCCAAACTCAGCTCTCCCAACAAACGACATCCTACATATCTGCAATGGAAGCTAAACGTGTCGTGCAGAAAATTGAAGATGTATATGCCTTTAGATAAGCCTGCCTATTAATGACGCCTTAATAAGCTGGACAAAGACCAGCATATATTATTTTTGTGGCATGAATAACATACATCCCATATTTGATAAGTTACTTACCAGAACGGACAAAGAGCAATTTCTAAATCAGAACGCAAAGGTCTTTTGGTTTACAGGATTATCAGGTTCCGGAAAGAGTACTATAGCGCAAGGTCTGGAAAAACTGCTCTTCGATAAGGGTTTTTTCAATCAGGTGTTAGATGGCGATAATACACGAACAGGTATCAATAAAAATCTAGGTTTTAGCTTAGAGGATAGAAAAGAGAATATCAGGAGAATAGGAGAGATAAGTAGACTCTTCTTGGATGCAGGGATTATCTGTATCAACAGCTTTGTCAGCCCTACCCATGAAATTCGTGATCTGGCAAAACAAATCATTGGAGAAAAGGACTTTGTCGAAATATATGTCAATACCCCATTACATATCTGCGAACAAAGAGATGTGAAAGGCCTATATGCCAAAGCCAGAGCAGGTGAGATTAAAGGATTTACTGGTATAGATTCTCCTTTTGAAGCTCCTCAAAACCCTGATTTAGAAATACTTACAGAAAATCGGACTATAGAAGAATCTATAACAAAAGTGTTTAATTTTGTGCGCCCAAAAATATCATTAACCTAGACATGGACTCAAATGGACTATAGTATAAATCACCTTAAAGTTCTGGAATCAGAATCAATCTATGTAATGCGTGAGGTCGCCTCCCAATTTGAAAATCCAGTATTGATGTTTTCAGGAGGCAAGGATTCTATCTTGATGGTACACTTAGCTTACAAAGCTTTTTTTCCTGCCAAGATTCCGTTCCCTCTTCTTCATATAGATACTGGACATAATTTTCCCGAAACCATCAAGTTTAGAGATGACCTTGTAGAGAAAATAGGTGCAAAGCTCATTGTGGGCTCTGTCCAAGAGGCCATAGATAAAAGAATGGTCACGGAGGAGAAGGGTGTCAATGCCAGTAGAAATGGTTTGCAGACAGCCGTACTATTAGAAAGTCTGGAAAAAGGAAAATACGATGCTGCCCTAGGTGGTGCTAGAAGAGATGAAGAAAAAGCAAGAGCCAAGGAGCGATTCTTTTCTCATAGAGATGAATTCGGTCAGTGGGATCCGAAGAACCAACGACCTGAGTTATGGAATATCTTCAATGGCAAGCACAATATGGGAGAGCACTTCAGAGTATTCCCTATAAGTAACTGGACTGAGTTGGATGTGTGGCAATATCTTGCAGAGGAAAAGGTGGAACTGCCGTCTCTCTATTATGCGCATGAAAGAGATGTCTTCGAAAGAGAAGGGACCTTGCTTGCAGATTGTGAATACATAGAAAAGAAGCCTGGAGAGACCGTCTATAAGGAAATGGTTCGTTGCAGAACGATAGGTGATATGACTTGCACTGGTGTATGGAAATCTGATGCTAAAACCACTGAAGAAATCATAGAAGAAGTAGCAACTACCAGAATGACAGAGAGAGGAGGACGTACAGATGATAAGCGTTCTGAAACCAGTATGGAGGACAGAAAGAAAAAAGGCTACTTCTAGAATTAAAATAAGAAATTAACCATGTCAAACGACCATAATTTAGATAGCGAATTACTCAGGTTTACCACAGCGGGATCTGTAGATGATGGAAAGTCTACTCTCATCGGTAGATTACTCTACGATAGTAAATCTATCTTTCAAGACCAGTATGAGCAGATAGAACGCATCAGTGAAAAAAGAGGAGAAGAAGGTGTAAATCTAGCCCTCCTTACGGATGGTCTGAAATCTGAGAGAGAACAAGGAATCACCATAGATGTCGCTTATAGATACTTTGCTACGCCTAAGAGAAAATTTATTATAGCTGATACGCCTGGACACATACAGTATACCCGTAACATGGTTACTGGTGCTTCTTCAGCCAATGTGGCCCTTATCCTTATAGATGCTAGAAATGGAGTCGTAGAACAAACCAAAAGACATGCTATAATCGCTTCCCTACTACAAATTCCACATGTCGTGGTCTGCATCAATAAGATGGACCTGGTAGACTATGATGAAGCAGCTTACAATAAAATTCAAGATGAATTTGAAAAATTTGCAGCAAAGTTAGATACTGTTGATGTCCACTTTATTCCTATCTCAGCACTGATAGGAGACAATGTAGTTCACAGATCTGATAAGACCCTATGGTATCAAGGACCTACTCTTATGTACTATCTGGAGAATGTACATATAGCCAGCGATGAGAATTTTATAGATTGTAGATTTCCAGTCCAGTATGTGATACGACCGTACAGCGATGAGTACCATGACTATAGGGGTTATGCAGGAAGAGTAGCTGGAGGTGTCATCAAAAAGGGAGATGAAGTTTTGCTTCTACCATCTGGATTTAATTCCAAAGTAAAAACCATCAAAGGGCCAACTGGAGAGCAGGACAAAGCCTTCCCACCTGAATCAGTCACTATCTTACTTGAAGATGATTTTGATTTGAGTAGAGGAGATATGATTGTAAGACCTAATAATAAACCAGATGTTACTCAAGATATAGAAGTAATGATGGTTTGGTTTGACAGTGATAAACCACTTCAACTAAAGGGAAAATATGGTGTTATACATACCACTCAGGATGTAAGATGTGTGGTTAAGGAAATCAGATACAAGCTTAACATTAATACACTGCATAGAGATACTGATCACGAAGGTATCCAGATGAACGATGTGGCTAGAGTGGTTCTAAGAACTACAAAGCCTCTCTTTAAAGATGCATACCGTAATAACAGAATTACCGGTAGTCTTATCCTCATAGATGAGGGGACTAATAATACTGTAGGTGCGGGGATGATTATCTAAGAGTAGTAGAGTACTTTTATCTATTATTAGGCAGACTGTTGCTGCACTTTATTCACGATAAGCAAATGGAATCGGGATTACAAACGATACAAACCTCGACTATCTTGTGGAAATGAAAAGGACTTCTTATTCCCTTTCGAAAAATTGTCAGAATCTAGATTTACAGAATTTTAGTATGAGCAGGATGATTAGCATGCCGAAAGTGGGAAGCATGATGTCAAGCCTGAAGACCGAAAGCTCTGATGACTGAACCTTTCTGATTTATCAGAATGAAAACAAGTTAATCTTGCTTTCAAGTGAAGGAACCTCTAATAAAAGTTGTTACACATCAATAGCTTCATAAGCTATTAGACCTATACCTTATTCCATATACCCTAAACCGTATACTTTGCACTGTGAGCTGTTCACTATATACCCTAGACTCTAGGACTACGTATAAGCCCTAGCATCAACATTCTCTATAAAATTGATGAAAGCTTTATTGACCACTCTCATGCCACCCTGTGTTGGGTAATTGCCAGAGAAATACCAATCTCCCTGATTGTCTGGACAGGATTTATTGAGATCTTCTACCGTCTGATAGATTACTTTGATTTCTGGTTTGAAGTCCTTCGGGGTGAGCAGTTCACATATCTTATCGGATACTTGCTCATATGAGAAAAGGGCATATAGGTCTTTGACTGGATTAGTCAGTGGTTCTCCTTTTTTCTTGGCTAATTCTGCCTGGCATTTTTCATAGGTATCTTCGAGAAGGTTTTCTTTTCCTGACTCCTTGAGTAAAGCGACAAGTGCTCTGAAGGCTACAAAGTTTTTCATCTTGGACATATCTATGCCATAGCAATCAGGGTATCTTATCTGTGGAGCAGAAGAGACTATTATAATCCTTTTTGGCCTAAGTGTATTTAGAATTTTAATGATGCTATCTCTCAAGGTTGTGCCTCTCACGATACTGTCATCTATCACGACCAAGGTATCTACATCATTTCTTACCAGCCCATAGGTGACATCATAGACATGTGAGACCATGCCACCTCTGAGATTATCTGAGGCAATAAAGGTTCTCATCTTGGCATCTTTGATGGCCACTTTTTCCATCCTTGGTTTCATGCGAAAGATAGAATCTAATTCTTCTTGGGTAATGTTAGCACCTAATTTGAGTATACGTTCTTTTTTGATTTCATCTACCATCTCGGTGACCCCTTCTATCATCCCATAGAAAGCTACCTCAGCTGTATTAGGTATAAATGAAAACAAGGTGTTCTCTAAATCGTATTCTATTGTCTCCAAGATTCTTGGCGCCAATGCCTTACCTAATTGCTTTCTTTCTAGGTAGATTTCTTTGTCAGATCCTCTGGAGAAATAGATCCTCTCGAATGAGCACGCTTGTCTTGGTTGGGGTTGTAAGATCTGCTCTTCTGATACCCGACCATCACTCTTAACTATAAGTGCATGTCCTGCTTTAAGCTCCTGGACATCATCTATGTGTACTCCAAAACAAGTCTGTATAGCTGGTCTTTCTGACGCCATCACTACCACCTCATCATTCTCATAAAAATACGCAGGCCGTATTGCTAGTGGATCTCTAAGAATAAAAGCATCTCCATGTCCTATCATACCAGCCATCACATAGCCCCCATCAAAGTCTCTAGCAGCTCGCTGTAATACACGTTTGACATCAAGTTTCTTAGCTATCATCTTAGTGATATCATTATTATCGTAGCCTTCAGCCTTAAACCAAGAGAAAAGCTTTTGGACTTCATCATCCAGAAAATGTCCGATCTTTTCCATGACAGTGACTGTATCAGACTTCTCTTTTGGATGTTGCCCAAATGATATCAACTCATCAAATAATTCTGTAACATTAGTTAGATTGAAGTTGCCAGCTAAGACAAGGTTTCTAGTCATCCAGTTATTTAATCTTAGAAAAGGATGCACCGATTCTATAGAATTAATACCATGAGTGCCGTATCTAAGGTGTCCTAGCAAAACTTCTCCGGTATATGGGAGGTTTGCCTTGAGCCAATCCGTGTCTGCTAATTTGTCTTCTGGTAAGTCATTGAAGTATTTGTAGACTTCAGAGAAAATATCAGTTAAGTAGGTAGAGCTATTGCTCCGCTTTCTTGATATATATCTTGTACCAGGGGTGGCGTCTAATTTAATAGTGGCGATTCCAGCCCCATCTTGCCCTCTGTTGCGTTGTTTTTGGAGAAGAAGTTGTAATTTTTGCAGACCATAGAGCGGTGTACCATACTTCTCGTTATAGAACTCTAGTGGTTTTTTTAGTCTGATAAAAGCAAGTCCACACTCATGCTTTATTATATCGCTCATAGACGCAGGCTGTTATATTTTGGATAGAAACACAAACACTACTCTTACTGTTTGCTGTAATCCAAACCAAAAGTAATTCTAATTGAAGCACGAATCAAAGTAGCCAATAAAAAAAGACATTTTTTATATCATAAATCCCTAACTTAGTTACACTGACGACCCCATTAAAATAGCTCAGAACCAGGGCTTATTTATTATATAAGTTAAACTAATAATATGCTTTCTTTTGGGAAAAAACCTAAACACAAACAATTTGGATATAGACCGCGCTATTGGGATGAAGAAAAAGAGCAATTAGAACAGCGATTAGGTAAATATAAAGGGGATGTCAGTGAGCAAGAGAAGGTTAAGCAACGCATCAGTGCTGGCTTGCGGCAGCGATATATAGGTGATGAAGACTACAGAAAAACCAATGTCCGAAAATCAAATTTTAGAGTACTTTATATTCTAATTATACTCATAGCTGTAACTTACATCATCCTCACATCTAATTCTATCCAAACCATCCTAGAGACCTTCGTCCAATAGGCAAACATGCCATATAGGTCATTAACAGGTGTTGAAAACTTGGGTCTGTAAGCCCGAATAATACCTTTTTATTTGTATGTCCTAACAAGGCCGGAGTACAAAATGACGGATATTATAAGATTACTACCTGAGTCTATAGCCAACCAGATAGCTGCTGGAGAAGTTATACAAAGACCTGCTTCTGTTGTCAAGGAGTTGCTAGAGAATTCTATAGATGCCGGTAGTACACAAATCACTCTGGTACTAAAAAATTCTGGCAAGACTCTCATACAAGTTATAGATAATGGCAAAGGCATGTCGGATACAGATGCCCGTATGTGTTTTGAAAGACATGCGACATCTAAGATAAGAGAGACGAATGACCTCTTTAATATCCAGACAATGGGATTTAGAGGTGAGGCCATGGCATCTATTGCATCCATCGCGGAAGTCTCACTCAAAACAAGAACTTTAGATGCTGACCTAGCGACACATATTATTATTAAGTCATCTGAATTTGAAAGTCAAGAATATTGTCAGGCAGAGTATGGCACAACAATTTCTGTAAAAAATCTCTTCTTCAACGTCCCTGCTCGGCGAAAATTTCTAAAAACAGATTCTGTAGAACTAAAGCATATTCTGGAGGAATTTCAAAGAGTAGCACTTTCTCATCCAGAGATTAGATTCAAAGTCTTACATAACGACAATGAATTGTATCACTTACCTAATGGGACCCTCAAAAAAAGATTGCTAGGCATATTCAGAAAGACGTATGAAGACAAGCTGGTTAGGATAGAAGAAGAGACAGATATTGTGAAGATTTCTGGATTTGTAGGAGAACCTGAAATAGCAAGGAAGCAAAGAGGCGAGCAATACATTTTTGTCAATAAACGATTTATTAAAAGCAGCTATCTCAACCATGCTGTCAAAACAGCCTACCAATCTCTTATAGATGAAAAACAATGGGCCTTTTTTGTTTTGTTTCTGGAAATTGATCCATCACGCATAGATATCAATGTCCACCCTACTAAGCAAGAAATAAAGTTTGACGAAGAACGTGTCATATATAAATATCTCATGGTCGCTATCAAGCATGGTCTTGGAAGGTATACTTTGTCTCCACAATTAGATTTCAATAACGAATTAGGAATACCTGGTATAAGAGGTAATTCTGCACCTGAATTAAATGAGAGAGTCGGCCAATCTACACCTCAGGCCTCTACTATACGTACCGCTCCCGTCATGCGCAACTGGCAGTCATTATACAATGGACTCAAAGATGTAGACCTTGATGATGGAGATAATGAAGAACCACTGGTACTGCCGAGTCAGGCTAGCGGAGACTTACTAGGTGATGGTCTCGTAGATGCCGATGAAAAAAAGCCGATGCAAGTGCACAATAGTTTTATTGTGTCTCAGATTAAGTCAGGTATCATGATTATAGACCAGCATCAAGCGCATGTCCGAATCTTATATGAACGCTATCTGAATAACCTAGAGCATCGGAAAGAACTTATCCAAAAACAGCTATTTCCTTTAACAGTAGAAGTAGGTAAAGAGAACATAGGCATATTTGAAGATATCGTACCTCAATTATCTGCATTGGGTTTTGAGATTAATTCGTTCGGAGGTCAGACCTTCATTATCCAAGGTATCCCAGCAGGATTCAAAGAAAATAACTTACAGTCAGTCATGGAAAGCATGATTGCTAACTACAGTCAAAACATCAAACTCAAATTGTCCAAAAATGAAAATATAGCCAGATCAATGGCTTTATCTGCCGCCATACCAAAGGGCAAAAGATTGGAACAGGAAGAAATGAAATTAATCATAGATGATTTATTTGCCTGCCAAATGCCCTATACAGGCCCTTCCGGCCGGAAATGTTTCATTACATATGAACTCAATGACCTCGAAAATTTGTTTAGCTAGAAGTATCCATGGATGCTATTCGTAAATAAATAATTATAGAAGATGCCTCAGTTGACAGATGTAGTAAAACATCTACTTATACTCAATGTATTGCTCTTTTTCCTTGCTACCTCGGCAGCAGGATCATTTCTCCCTGATCTAGCACTTTATTTTCCAGGAGATTCTAGATTCAAACCTTATCAGCTGATCACACATATGTTTATGCATGCAGACACAAGGCACCTGTTCTTCAATATGTTTGGCCTATTCATTTTTGGCCCATATGTGGAAAGATATATAGGGAAACAAAAATTCTTTATTCTATATCTACTATCTGGTATCGGAGCATTTATAGCTCACTTTTTAGTAGAGTACTTTGTCTCAGGGGGTAATACTCATAGTATGTTTGGCGTAGTTGGTGCTTCAGGAGCCCTGATGGGGATTGTTCTGGCATTCGCCACCTTGTTTCCTAATTTGAAATTAATGCTACTTATTCCACCTATGCCTGTGAAGGCAAAATATTTGGCCTTGTTTTATGTAGGACTTGACCTTTATAGTGGATTTTCTGGAGCGCAAAATAATATTGCCAACTTTGCACATCTTGGTGGTGCACTTACAGGATTTTTACTCACATATTTTTGGCTCAAAAAGTCAAGATTTAGAAGATGAGAATTACTTGGCTTCTTTTACTTTTCTGCCCCCTGCTTCATGCCCAATACAACCATCTACCTGTCTTTCCAGATTTAGAGGAAGAAGCACTAAATGAAGCCTTAATAGATAGTTTTACTCCAGGCCTAGTACTCGACCTAACCCAAGCAAGAGACACCCTTTATAGACGCATTCACTTGTATAATGACTCTGTTAGATGTGTATACTCAGGATTAGCCAGATTTCTTGACCTCAATCTTGACCCTTCGCAAGCCTTGTTTGGTAATGGGAACAATACGGATATCAATCTGGAGCATAGCTATCCACGGTCCAAAGGCGCTGACGGTGGCAAGGCATTAAGCGATATGCATCATCTCTTCCCTACTCGCGTACCTGTAAACACTGCTCGTGCCAGCAAGCCCTTTGCAGAGATAGATGATAATCAGACTGACAGCTGGTTCTGGAGAGATATGACGCTGTCCAATCCTCCCAATAATAACAGAGGTTTATTCTCAGAAGATAATAACATTGCCTTCGAGCCACGTGAAGACTTCAAGGGTAATGTAGCCAGAGCTGCCTTTTATTTTTATACTATTTATAGATCGGAAGCAGATGAAGCTGATATTGAGTTTTTTGATATACAACGTTCAGTGTTATGTGACTGGCATGATATAGATCCAGTAGATTCATTAGAGTGGGTAAGAAATGAAATCATAGCCAGATATCAGGATGATAAATTAAATCCATTTATTCTAGACTGTAGATTAGCCAGACTTTACTGTGATGACATCTTACCAGTATGCCGATCTGTAAGTAATACTATCGTTGATTCCAATAAACGAGTATGGCAAATCTTCCCAAATCCAGTTTCCGAAAAATTGACGATAACAGTAGAAGAGCAACACAATAGCATTCTAACCCTATCGAATATACAGGGTCAAATTATAGGTCAAAAATCAATGAAACGAAGCGAATTAGAATGGCCTGTTTCGGATTTATCTCCAGGCTTATACTTATTCACTTTAAGTACAGCAGACAAGGCACCTACAGTCCGCAAAATTATAATCCAATAAAAGACTTGACCTAGGATTCGAAATCTAGTACAAGATTAGACGTCTGGCACCGTGATTGGCAAGTTAGGATATAACCATCCTTTACTTCATCATCGTCCAAAGCGAAGCATACATCCATTGCCACTTCTCCTTCTATCACTTTCGCCATACAAGTAGAGCAAGCGCCACTTGTACATGAGTACGGTGGATCCTTACTTTCATCTATAAGTGCATCTAATATTGTCTTATTAGATGGGATATGGATTATAAAAGTCTCACCATTCAGTATAACCTTCGCATTGGTGCCTTCTGATTTGGAAGAAGTGGTGGCGGCACCTGTGGAAGCTGAATCAGCAGCTGTAAAATATTCTTTCTTTATCTGTACAGACTCTGTACCTAGATTGATCAGATAATTCTCTACCGTTTCTATCATACCATTTGGACCACATAAGTAGTACACATTTCTACCTGTTCGCGAAGGATGGTCTTCCATATAACGCGTAAGGATATCTGTGTTTATCCGACCCTTCATTCCTCTCCATGTAGGATTGCTCTTTTTTCCAAACAAACCTTTCAAGCCGCCCTTTTTCTCCACATTCGGCTGGGATATGATATGACTCACATGTAACTGACCTTCGTGCTTACGGGCCATTTCGTCCAGCTGATTTTTAAATATAATACTGTTCTCATTTCTACTTCCATACAGAAGAAAGCAACTACTCATCGGTTCTTTCTCTAAGATCGTACTGACCATAGACATAATCGGGGTTATTCCAGATCCTCCTGCGAAGAAATAATAATCTCTATTGGTTTGGTGATTAGCATCTACAACAAACTTGCCATCGGGTGTCATCACCTCCATCTCATCACCCACATTGACCTTGTCTATGAGATAATTAGATACTAACCCGCCCTTGACTCTCTTAACGGTGAAGCCAAACTGATTAGAATGGGGTGCGGTGAATATAGAATAAGCCCTTCTCACCTCTTGACCATTAATTTCAAGCTTGACAGTCAGATATTGGCCTGGCTTAAAATCGTACTGCTCTTTGACCTCCGTGGGAATATCTAATAGTACGGAGCAGCTATCTTCCGTCTCCATTATTTTCTGACCAATCTTAAGTTTGTTAAAAGCCATTAAACTTCTTTTTGCGAAGATATAAATGTAGTATTTCTACATCTAAACCAGTATGGATAATCCTTATTTTGAATTGATTTTAAAGTGCATCTATTGCAAGAACGGTTATGCAGAATAACTCTGACAGGAGACTGTAATGCAAACTTGAAAGAATACAGTTAGAAGAAATTAATCGTCATTAAATAACTCAGAGTACTTCCCATCGCCCTTCTTGCCATTTATAGACTTGAAATCATGTTGACTTGGGTAAGGCCTCTTACCAATTAATCTTTCTACATCTGACTTCAATAAGACTTCCTTTTCTAATAATTGAGCGGCCAGAATATCCAGTTCATTACGTCTTTCTTTAAGTAACTTCTTTGCAGCCTCATAACGACTCTCTATGAGAGACCTGACTTCATCATCTATCAGTGTCGCTGTCTCATCAGAGTAAGGTTTATTGAAATTATCCTGAGACATGCCATAAAAGGACACATTACCTACCTTATCATTCATGCCAAAGACCGAAACCATAGAATAAGCCATTTTGGTGACTTGATCCAAGTCGTTTTGGGCCCCAGTAGAAATCTTATCAAAGACGTTCTTCTCTGCTGCTCTTCCACCAAGGGTCATAGTCATTCTATCTAACATTGCTTCCGTTCTGGTGATATACTCCTCCTTGGGCAGATACTGAGCATAGCCCAAGGTACCTATTCCTCTAGGGACGATCGTCACTTTCACTAATGGGGAGGCGTGCTCTAAGAACCAGCCACATATAGCATGGCCTGCTTCATGGTAAGCGATAATTTCTTTTTCCTTCGGAGAGATGATTTTGTTTTTCTTTTCTAACCCGCCTATCACTCTATCAAGTGCATAATTGAAGTCGTCCATTTCTACGACTTTCTTGTTGCGTCGTGCTGCAACCAATGCGGCCTCATTACAAACATTGGCTATCTCAGCACCGGCAAACCCTGGTGTCATTTCTGCCAATGTCTCAGCCTTGAGGTCATCAGAACGCTTTATGTTTTTAAGGTGCACTTTGAAGATGGCTTCTCTGCCTTTCAGATCCGGACGATCTATGCCTATCTGTCTGTCAAATCGTCCAGGTCTCATCAGGGCCTTATCCAAAATATCTGGCCTGTTAGTGGCTGCCATCAGTATGACACCTTTATCAGTAGAGAATCCATCCATCTCTACCAATAATTGGTTGAGGGTATTTTCTCTCTCATCATTACCACCTTGTATAGCACCACGTCCTCTTGCTCGTCCTATGGCATCTATCTCATCTATGAATACGATACAAGGGGCTTTCTCTCTGGCTTGCTTGAAGAGGTCTCTTACTCTAGAGGCACCGACTCCAACAAACATTTCTACGAAATCAGAACCTGATATACTGAAGAAAGGAACTGCTGCTTCACCAGCCACAGCTTTGGCCAATAGGGTCTTACCTGTTCCTGGAGGGCCTACCAATAGTACGCCTTTTGGTATTTTACCCCCTAGGGAGGTATACTTTTTAGGATTCTTAAGAAAATCCACGACTTCCATTACTTCTTCCTTAGCCTCTTCTAATCCTGCAACATCTTTGAATGTGACATTGACTTTAGAATTGGAATTATCAAACAAGGTCGCTTTAGACTTTCCTATATTAAATATCTGACCGCCTGGTCCTCCACCTCCACTGCCTACTCTTCTCATAAAGAATATCCATAAAGCGAAAATGATAGCAATAGGGAGTACCCAGCTAAAAAATACACCCCAGTGGTCTTCTTTCGTATCGTATGCGGTATCAAAATCAATTCCTTGATTTCGCATTTCTTTTATAGATGTTTCAAACAACCTATCATTCCCATATTGCGATCTGTAATGGGGTTGAGAGCTATTGAATCTATTCTCTTTATCAAATTCAGGATATTCAGATAAGACCTCTTTCTTTAGAAATATATCTACCTCTTTAGTGTTATTCCAAATCACTAGTTTATCTATATGTCCTTTCTCAGCTATCTTTTCGAACTCTGTAATTGACAAGTTATTTGTCTTAGCATTAATCAGAGTCATGACGTTCATAGCCAATATTATAAAGATGATTATCCCATAAATCCAATAGGAATTCAACGTAAATTTTTTATTGTCTTTATTCTTTTTATCTGGCATTTCTTTTCTCTCAATTATTCTTGAAAACGGTTATAATATAACACGTATATAATGAAACTTGGTTCACTTCTATTTAGTTACTCTACAAATTCTGATATTCTGTCATCTTAGCATCTCGCCAAAGATCTTCTATCTCATAATAAGCTCTAGCCTCTGGGTGAAAAATATGGACGACCACATTGAAATAATCTACCAAAACCCATCTCCCTCCTGTCTTACCCTCTGTTAAGGCTGATCTGATGCCCAATTCATCTTTCATTCGCTTATTGATATTGCCAGCTATGGCACTCACCTGTGTAGAGGAATCTCCTTCACACACAATAAAAAAATCTGCTGGTGCCTCATCTATTTCTCTCAAATCCATCTTGACAATGTGCTTTCCCTTTATATCTTGAATACTATCTATAATAAGGTCGGTCATAGTCAATATATCATTGGCTGGCAATTTTTCAGTGATTGGTCTTTGCAAATTAATACCCGTATTTATCGATTATTGTGAATTAAATAAATCATCAAAACTGATAATCATGTCCCAATATGGTCTTTTTAGTATATTTTTCTACCTCCAAAGTTAAGACAATTTGCATCCTCAAGACACAGTCTACATTTCGAAGCCGCTTCTCAGCTATATCTACCTTAGTCATACTAGCTCTACTAATGACTATGCAACGGAAAATCTAGCTACAATAAATGGCCCAAATACTGATATCTGCATATATACCTACAATCAGTCAGCTGGAAGAGGTCAGATTGGCAGAAAATGGTTTGGAGATACTGACAAGAATATAGCTTGTTCGTATGTCAAACACTTTAAGGAATTGCCAATCCAAAAGCAATTTTATCTGAATATGGCGTACTCACTCGCCTGCCATGATTTGATATCAAGTTATATCAAAAAACCTGTCCTTATCAAATGGCCTAACGACATCTATGTCAATAACAAAAAAATAGCTGGGATTCTGATACAAAACATGCTTAGGGCAGACATAGTTACCTCATCTACTATGGGTATTGGTCTTAATGTAAATACCAATACATTCCCCACTGACCTGCCCAATCCAACTTCCTTATCCCTTGAGTGCCAGCAAGAGTTTGATTTACTAAAGGTCCTGAAAGCTTTATCTCTGTGCATCCAAAAGCGACTGAGTGATTTTCAAACCAATTTGAATGGTATAAATGATGAATATAGCTCACTAATGTATCGCAAGAACCAGCTTTCAAAATTTACTAAGGAGGGCCAACTTTTTTATGGGATAATAAAAGGTGTTATGCCTGAAGGTCATTTGGTTGTGGAAGTTGAAGGCAAGGATGTGCATTTTGGCTTTCGGGATATTGCCTATGTCATATAAATCAAAACAGTTCTAACTGCTCTTTACTATCATCAGAGGCAGGCTTTATTATACTCGGCTTTTTCTTCTTCTCTATTTTATCATCAAGGTCGTACACTCCTTTGTTGGTGTGATTATCTATTACTTTACTTGTTAATTTCTGGTCTATTATAGGCGCACTAAGCTGATAGTTATTCTCTACAAAGTTGCACCATCTACAGTCTTTGTCATCACAAGTCTTATTAAAATCATAGGCCTTTATCTTATCCATGGTGGTCTCTATCTGCGCACCGACTACACTAATATCTTCTGGGGTCACTACAAGTTCTTTAGTTGTGAAATTCTGTGTCTTTCTATCGGGTTCTATGTAGGATATCTTACCAGTAGACATAGACCAGCCATATTTCTTATCGCTATCAATCAACATTTTATAGAATACAAGTTGTCTCCAGTAATCGCCTCCTGGTTCATCTTCTCCTTTAGGATGCCTTAGCTTATCGGGCTTATACTTACCCGTCTTGTAATCCACGACATGTACATGGTCTTTATAGATTTCTACCTTATCTATAAATCCGGTAAGTGGTACGCCTTTGTACACGGCATTGGACAATTCTGCTTCCAGCTTGTAATCAGGGACTTGTAACCACTCATTAAGTTTGGCAGTGTGTAGTGTGGTGAGGGCTTGCTTACCATGAATAACAAAATTCTGATACTCCTCCGTCGTAAAATGCGATTTGTGACGGAGCATACTCTCTTCAAAAAAGAATAGCAGCCTATCCACTTTTTGTTTTTCAGCATCTTTGATTGTCTCAAAAAACTTGTTGAGCGCATGGTGCATCGCTGTTCCAAATCCTGTAAAGGCATTTCTGGCACTCGGCACCTTGAGAACAGATTCGAAATAGAATCTCAATGGACATTTCAGATACTTATTAAGATGGGTAACGGATAACTTATATCCGTCCAACCATTTATCTATTAGGTCTTTTTCTATGAGTGGAATTTGCTTGATTTGTCTCTGTACCAATCTCAGATAAAATTCGAATACATCTTCTTCCTCTACCTCTATCTGTACATGCTCTACCCTATCCGTTCGTTTTATTTCATCTATAAATTGGCTCGTGGCCAATTCTTTGCCTTCTATATCACTATTAGAATAAGTCAAAATCAACTCTGTCTTAGCTCTAGTCATCGCAACAAAGAATAATCGGCGCTCATCTTCTATATTGTTTTCACTATCAGCATTGATGACTGAAGGCACTGAGTATTGTTTATTTCTAAAGTTTCGTACTTGGTCCCATGTATTCTGAATACAGCCTATCATATATACCTTTTGGAACTCCAGACCTTTGGCTGAGTGGGCGGTAAGGAAGTTAAGCCCGTTTTCTGAGGTTATTGTCTTATTTATAGGTAGGGCAATATTAGACTCTTCCATTTTTTTGATCATCATCAGCAACTGCTTGATATCCATATCTGGATTCTTAGCCGTTTCCTTTTTGATGAGATTGAAAAAAGTAGTGACTACTTGTAACTGCCATGACTTGTCTGGGGCCATCATTATATGAGAAAGCAATCCACTCTTATTCAATATTATCTCAAACAATGTCTGGATAGTCACTGACGGTACCTCCGACATCAAGCTATCTAAAAAGGCAGAAGTTTTGAGAATAGAATCCTTGTTCTTTAATTCTAACTGATCTAGAATTTTTGAATCGGCTATCACTTCACGCCATTTAGGATAAGTCCCTTCTGTTTTTCCTTCTTGAGGCTTCCCTGGCTGACTCTTCTTCTGGCAGTACAGCGCCAGTTTGCCTATATCCAATGGGTCATTCCCGAAATGCTTAAAGTGTAAGATTTCAAAAATACGATGTTGCCCATATCCGTATAGATGCATTTCTTCCTGCAGATAACTCAGAATAGAAATTAGATTTTTTGTCAGTGGCAGTTTCAGTACATCTACTCTCTTTTTAATATTGAGCGGAATATTCAATTTTTCCAAGACGGAAACAATCTCCTCTACCTGACGATGTTTTCTATAGATAATTGCCGTCTCCTTGAGTGAGGCTGGGTCGGCTTCATACTGCGCTTTTATACACTTAACCAAATCTGCTATCTCATGAGAAGTCTTATTGTATTCCCTTATCTGAGGTATAGTATTATCTGATTTGGCATATCCAGAGGCAATCAGATTCTTAGACAGCCCATCTATCTGGACTACCATTCTTTCTTGGTTAGAACTGATGAGTTCTTTGGCTCTGTCAAGAATATGCTGGTTAGATCTGTAGTTCTCTTCTAATATAATGGTTCTGGGCTGATGTGCTTTTTCAAATTCAAGAATATTGCCCAGATTGGCACCCTGAAATTTAAAGATAGCTTGGTCATCATCTCCTACAACAAAGACATTAGGATTATCCCAATATGAAATCAGTAATTGTAATATTTCGTTCTGTGATCCATTCGTGTCCTGATACTCATCTACCAGAAAATACTGATACCGCTCTTGGTACTTGAGTAAGAGATTATCATCTTCTCGGAAATGCTTGATTACCCAAAGAATCATATCGGAGTAATCATAGCGCTCTGCCGCACTCATCAATTCTTTAAAGTAATCAAACTGATCTATGGCTGCAATTAGCTCTCTGTATTTAGCTATTTCTTTAGCAACGTCTTTCTCTTTGACATCTCCTTTAGCATATACCTTTCCTGTTTTCCTATCTGTTGTTTTACGTTTATAAATGTAGTCTGGATCATCAGGAAGGCTATCGAAGTATTTCTGAATATCTTTCTGCATGATGTCAGGCTGGAGATTCTCCTTCTTCATTAACTGAAACAAATTCTTCAGTCTATCTACTTCAAAGTACCTGTCATGCTTATGGCGCTTTAGTGGGTTGCCTTCAGGTAGATTATCTAATAACGTTCTCAGCACATCCACCGACTCCAAATCGGTAATAGGCTCCAACTGCTTATACTTGCCAAATATGTCCAGATTATCCTGTATTACCTGATTACAGAATCCATGGAATGTGTGTATATGAATCTGATGTGCCGTTGGACCTATAAATTTCGTTAAACGTTTACGCATTGCGATGGTCGCCGCTTCAGTATAGGTAAGGCATAAAATATTATATGGCGCGACATCCTGAGTTCTGAGAATATTACCAATTCTGGTAGCTAATATTTGTGTTTTTCCTGTTCCAGGACCAGCATTGACTAATACAGCACCATCAATCGCATCTACAGCTGCACGTTGATTGGCATTTAGCGATTGGTAAGCTTTGTTAAAGGCTTTAAGGTATTTATCTCTAGCAATATGAGAAGTATCAGTCATAGGCCTTAAAGATAATTGCCCTCGTGCAGTGCACGTTCATCCAACCCCATGGAGATACTAACACAATCATGAAAAGACGTTGATACCCTAGCAAATGTTAACACTTACAACCCTCCTTAACACTCCAAATGTTAATATTAAAGTTTGGGTTAATCTCTTGTTAATCAATGAGTTATGGGATTATTTGCCTTCATATTGTAGTTAGTGTTTATAGTAACCCGTCCATATTGGACAGCTGGCTAAAGACCAGGAACCTTTAAAACGACAATTATGACACGGACACTAATTCTCATGATGTTCTTAGCAACATCCGCCACCTACCTCTCTGGTCAGAGGTATTCTGTACGAAGCAATTATGACAACACGTATTCTGAACTTGACTACAAAGGTGTAGAAAAATACTTGACCAGTTATGAACGCAGAAAGGTCTACCGACTGAAAACTGATCTCCGAAGATATCGCTACACGGCATCTTTAGATAGACATATCAATAAGAGAGAGGCTAGACACATACGAAATTTACAAAACCAAATTTCCTACGTCTACAGACCTTATCTGTCAAGATATAATAACACAGGCTACAGAACAAGTTCGAGGAGAAACAGAAGGTGCAGATACTAAAGCCTCTAATCTCTAAAGATTATAAATCTTGTGAAGGGCTCTTTTGAGCCCTTTTTTTATTATAGTCTACAGATTAACACTACCTTAATAATTGCTTATATTTAACTATAGTAATTTGCAGATGCTTCAGTTTCTTCCTGACCTCTCAAATTTCTTTGCAACCAAAAAGGAGTTGCGATTTCTTTACATAAAATCATATTATAATGAAACAAGTACTACTACTTCTTTCCATACTATCATTAAGCCTTAGTATTAATGCCCAGGTTACCGAATCTTCTACATCACTAAGCTTAGGTTCTCAGAATGCCTTCGTCATGGAACATGAAGGTGCTGACAAGAAAATGGTCAATAAATACCTTGAAAATGCAATCAAAGAGTACGGTAAGGTAAAGCGAAACAAAAAAGCAAATGAATGGAATTGCTTACAATGTGAAGTGCCTGGCATCTCAGGCCCAGCTAACATTTATTTCAAAATAGAAGAAGGCAAAGGCATGACAAGAAGCTATGTCTTTTTCGATGACGGTACAAAATTCTTAAGCTCTGATAATGAACCTGAAATTTCTCAAAGACTTAAGGAAGGCCTTACTCACGTCAAATATGAAATAACAAGAAAAGTAATCTCAAATCATCTGGAAGATGAAGAGGATAATCTGAAGGACAGGAATAAGGAATTAGGAAAACTAGAGAAGAAGAATAAAGAATTGCATGAGGATATAGAGAAATACAAGCAAAAAATTGCAGAAGCTGAGAAAGGCATAGAACAGAATCTTCAGGATCAAGAAGACAAAAAAATGGAAATAGAAAAACAAAATAGAGTGGTGGAGGATGTCACAACACAACTGAATAATGTGGGGAAAAATTAATTGCTATTTCCATAAGAACTAATTATCCACAAGAGTCAGGCCCTTAAATGTCTGGCTCTTTTCTTTTACAAGCCTACTGATAATCAGTGCATTGTTTTAAAAAAATTATAGAAACAAACTATTTATCCACTTAGACTTAACACTAAGAATTAGATAGTTCACATTCTAAAAGGTACTCTCCACACGACCCCTTCTGCGTCGGAAAATCTTACTGCCTATGCATCCTTCTATTTTGAGTAATTTTGCAAACCTGCCGATTACATTATAATTTTTTATAATAGGACATCCTCAATTAAAGTTGATTTAATAAAATTTAATTCCTACTAGGAACATGGCAAAAAAGAGAGAAAAAGATAGTGGAGAGGACCTGAGTTCCTTAATGTATGGAAGAGTAATGCCCCAGGCCTTAGACCTTGAAGAAGTTGTACTAGGCGCCTCTATGTTAGACAAAGAAGCTTTCTCTATTATCGTGGAGAAACTCAGGCCTGACACCTTCTACCTTCAGGCACACCAAGATATCTATCAGGTGATGATGGATCTCTTTGCCAATTCAAAACCGATAGATATTCTGACTGTCCACGAAGAATTAAAGAAAAGAGGTAAATTGGATGGAATAGGCGGCGTCAATTATCTAATGAATCTAACCAATAAGGTAGGCTCAGCTGCCAACATAGAATATCATGCCCACATTGTCCTCCAAAAATATATACAACGACAGCTTATTCACATATCCACACTAACGATTAGTGAGGCTTTTGCTGACCAGAAAGATGTCCTAGAGATGTTGGATGCAGCGGAACAGAAGCTGTTTGACATCACAGATAAAAACCTGAACACAGGATTCCAAAAAATCAGTTCTGTTGCTGCTGAGGTCCAAAAGAATATAGAAAAACTAAGTCAGCGTGAAGATGGATTGACTGGTGTCACCACAGGATTCAAGGAGCTAGATAAAATTACAAATGGATGGCAGCGATCAGACTTGATAATTATAGCGGCCAGACCGGGTATGGGAAAAACAGCCTTCACCTTATCACTTGCGGCTAATGCTTCAGAATCTGGTGTTGGGGTGGGTATTTTCTCATTGGAGATGGCAAATGAACAACTCGTACAACGTTTGATTTCCATGGACTCCATGATTCCAGCCACCACCCTAAGAGAAGGTAGTCTAAAAGCTGACCAATGGCCAATTCTTGCCAACTCTGTGGAGCATTTATCTGAACTACCTATATTTATAGACGACACACCTGCCATAAATATCTTCGAACTACGTGCCAAGTGTAGACGTTTAAAGCAGAATCACGGCATTGGATTAGTGGTCATCGATTACTTACAACTAATGAGTGCTGGAGATAGCAACAAGCGTGGTAACAGAGAACAAGAAATCTCAAGTATTTCAAGAGCACTCAAAGGAATGGCCAAAGAACTAGACCTCCCAGTCATCGCCCTCTCACAACTGAGTCGGGCTGTGGAGACCAGAGGTGGAGATAAGAAACCACAGTTGTCAGATTTGAGAGAATCAGGCGCGATAGAGCAAGATGCAGATATCGTCACTTTCATATACCGGCCAGATTACTATGAACTTGCTGATAATATGGAAACCCCAGCTAATACAGCAGAAGTTATCATCTCTAAGCACAGAAATGGTAGTCTGGGTGTGGTGACACTAGAATTCATCAAAGAGAATGTCAAATTCGTAGATTATCAGCATGCCGACTTCAGAAATATGCCAGGAATGGGAAGTGACATCTTCAGAGACACGACTGGAGGAACCTTTATCACAAGACCATCGGCTATCAATCTTGACAGTGATGAGGATATCTTTGAATAGAAGTCTGCTCTCTCTTCTACTTCTAATTCAAGTACCTTTGTCTTCATGAAAATGCGGCTCAATAAGTATGTGGCTCACGCTGGCATTTGCTCCAGACGCAAAGCAGGAGAGTTGGTCAAAGCTGGCCAAGTAAAAGTCAATGGCGCTATAGAATCCAATCCAGCAGTAGAGATAAGTGAAGAGGATGTAGTAGAGTACAATGGAAAAATCGTCAAAGTTGTTACCAAGAAAGTATATCTCCTTCTCAATAAACCTAAAAATGTCATTACTACAATGGATGATGACAGAGGAAGAAAGACAGTCTGGGACCTGGTAAGTAAAAAAGCAAATACGAAACTCTTCCCTATAGGTCGATTGGACAGAAACACTACTGGTCTGCTTCTAATGACCAATGATGGAGACTTAGCATATAAACTATCCCACCCTTCCAGTAATGTCAAAAAAATATACCAAGCTGTACTAGACCGCCCCTTGGACGAAAAAGACTTGCTCAAAATAGAATCTGGACTGTTGCTGGAAGATGGAAAAGCTATTATAGATGTCATTACCTATATCCAGGAAATGCCGCCAACCCACATAGGAATTCAGTTGCATAGTGGAAAGAATAGGATTATAAGACGAATTTTTGAGCATCTGAACTACACTGTAGTCACTCTAGATCGTGTCTACTTTGCTGGGCTTACAAAAAAAGATCTCCCTAGAGGATGGAGCCGTCCACTAAGAAAGAAGGAGATTATCATGTTAAAGCATTTCACTAAAGGCGGAAAAAGAGGCAAGTCCAAGCATTAGATTGCTTGATTATGCTCATAATTATGATTCCTAACTTTATATATTTGCACCGCTATGGAGTCATGGGAAATAGACTTTAAGTGGTTACAACTCCGCCATCGTCTGAAGAAGTTGACAAACTCAGCTACGCTTCCTGATCTTAAAGCCATACTATTTCTAATAGGTGTGCAAGAATATGGACGAGTGAGAGATGATTTTTCGAAAGAAGAGAAGAGGGACCTTATGCATGTAGCAGCCTGTTCTCTTTTAGAAAACAAGGGCTACTACAACTTTGAAGGACGTGATGAAGATGGCTGGCCTCATTGGGAGGTAGAAAAACCGTTCAAAGTAAAAGGCCTGAAAGAGCAAGAAACAATACTCAAGACAAGTATCTTAGAGTACTTTATAAAATTAGATAACGAATCAGGGCAAGAAGAATAGCCCACAATCAAATTTCTTAAGATGAAGCAAATATTAATATTAGCAGCTATAGGAATGCTTTTTTCTTGCTCACCAAAGCAGGAACTATTCCTTATAGAGACAGATATGGGAACGATGACTGTCAAGTTATATGATTCTACTCCACAGCACAGAGATAACTTCAAGAAGCTGGTTGAAAAAGGATTCTATGATGATTTGCTTTTCCATAGAATCATCAATGGATTTATGATTCAAGGTGGCGATCCAGATTCTAAAGGTGCCCCAGCTACCAAAAGACTTGGCTCAGGTGGTCCTGGTTATACCATTCCTGCAGAAATAGGTGAAGCCCATTTTAAGGGTGCCCTGGCAGCTGCACGAACAGGAGGACCAAGTAATCCAGAAAAAAGATCTTCTGGATCTCAGTTTTACATAGTACATGGTAAAGCCACTTCTGATTCGGATCTTCAAAGGACAGCCTCTCAGAAAAATATCACTTATACCGAAGAGCAAAAGGCACGCTACAAAAAAGATGGTGGTGCCATATTTCTTGATGGCGATTATACTGTATTCGGAGAGGTTGTGGAAGGTTTGGATGTGATAGACAAAATTGCTGTCACTCAGACTGCTCCTGGCGATAGACCTTTGAAGGATATCAAAATGAATGTGAGAAAAAAGTAGATTTTTCTTGAAGTATTTCCTAGCCTTTATTTGTTGCATCGCTTTGTGGCAATGCAAAACTCCTGTGGTTACTTTCCAACAAAGTGATACTCAGGCGTCGTATGAAATACCTGCTAGGATACGCTTTGAAAACAAATCAGAAAACATCACTAGCCAAGTATGGAAAGTAAATGGTAATCCTGTTTCTACAAACAAGGATTTAGATTACACTTTCTTCAGCTCTGGCAGGCATATAATAGAGCTAGAAGCTAGGTCAGGAAACAAGGTTATACACAGGCAAGAAGAAATCATAGTACACCCTACTGATTACTGCCAGGTGCTGATAAAAACGTCAGAAGGAGATTTGGTTGTACGATTGAATGAAGACACACCAGGCCATTTGAAGCAGTTCAGCACACTAGTGGACGATGGTTACTATAATGGTATTTACTTTCATCGAGTCATAGATGGCTTTATGATACAGGGTGGCGATAATAAGAGCCGACAAGGTGGTAAAAGAAGAGCTGAGCCTGAATCTATTCCTCATGAGATAAGTGTAGATTGGCTTCATTACAGAGGTGCATTAGCAGCTGCTAGATTGCCCGATAATGTTAATCCTGAAAAGCGTTCTTCTGGGTCTCAGTTTTACATCGTCGATGGACAATCTTTTACACGTAAACAATTTGAACGTACACAGTCGAATCTTGCCATGGATTACTCTGAAGAACAAATAGAAAAATATATTGAATTGGGTGGTGCTCCTCAGTTAGATGGAGAGTATACCGTATATGGTAGACTAATTTATGGTTTCGATGTTTTGGATAAGATTGCTGAAGCCGCTACTGACAACTTAGATAAACCGACAGAGGATATCTTGATTCTTGAGGCAAGATCTTTGAATTAAATTAAAGGTGAGAAAACTATGAGGACTGCACTAGGAATAGATGTCGGTGCGACGGGCATCAAAGGAGCCCCAGTAAATTTGGAGACTGGTGAACTACTTCATAAGCGACATAAAATTCAAACGCCAGAAGGTGGAAAAGTGGATGACATTATTAAGGTTATCTCTGAATTAGTTGATTTTTTTGATTGGAAAGACAAGCCAGTTGGCATTGGTTTCCCTTCCGTAATAAAAGACGGAAAATCTCTGACAGCCAGCAACATTGATAAAGGATGGGTAGGATTTCCGATAGTAGATAAAATATCTGAGAAGCTGGCTATTGACGTTCCTATACTGAATGATGCAGATGCAGCAGGTCAGGCCGAGCTGGGTTATGGCAAGGGAAAAGACTTGATGGGCACAGTCATCCTTCTGACCCTAGGCACTGGAATAGGTTCTGCAGTATTTAAGAACGGTGTTTTGTTACCTAATACAGAGCTGGGCCAAATCAATTTCAAAGGCAAAAAGGCTGAGAAGTTAGTTTCCAATGCTGCTCGCAAGAGGCTTGAACTATCATGGGAAACATACGGGCAGGAGTTAGGCGAGTATCTGCGATACATCAATAGTTTGTTCTACCCAAAGCTGATTATACTAGGTGGGGGTATAAGTAAGAAGTTTGAGTTGTTCTCAGAAGGGTTTCAAGACCTACCCCATGTAGTGCCTGCAGAACTAAAAAATGATGCAGGCATCATTGGCGCCGCTTATGCTACGGCTAACAAAAACTAATTCCCCTACATAAAAACTGAGAAGGCAATTGTGTACCAATTGCCTTCAAAAATATAAAAACGAGATTGAGTAATTATCTGTTTGGTTAGGATGTACTAATCTCTCCTCTATAGTAAGAAATCATAGACTGAAGATCTGAATCTAACATTAATTCAGGTTCGATTTGAAATATAAATTGATGTATTTTAAAATCTTCTATTAGTGCTTCTTCAAAAATTTTGTATGCCGCCTCTTTCTCATTTCTCAGATACATCGCCACAGCTTTACAATAAATCAACTCTGGACCAAACGTACATGCATCAGATTCCTCTATGAGGTCCAACGCTTCTTTCCTTTTTCCTATCTTAATTAGAAATACCACAAAATCTTTCCACAGCATACTCCTTTCTGGGCCAATGCTTACCGCTTGTCTAAAGAAAAATTCTGCTTTAGAATAACTGCCTAATGCATAATGAGCATGTGCTATCTGTAAGTAGTAGTCTTCGCACTGACTCTCCAGCGTGATTGCTTTGTGGAATGCATTAATAGCTTTGTTCCACTTTTCTGCTTTGGCATAGCATAATCCTAATTTGAAGTAAACTTCATCGTTATAAGGGTCTAGCTTCAGTAATTTATTGAGTATAATTCTAGCTCTATTTAGATTTTCGAGTTCGTACTCACACTCTGCCATATTAATAAGCACCTCTTCATTGATACCAAAGATGGAGATATATAATTCGTATATCTTCAGTGCTCTTTGATACCTTTTCTCTTGTATACAAATATCAGCGCAATCAAGATATCCATTCTCAAAATTATTCTCGACTATAAAGGAATACTCCAGCGCATCTATCGCTTCAGTATATTCTCCCAGGCAATTAAAGGCATGACCTAGATTATACCATGCAAGATAATTGTACGGTTGCTCATCAAGAATAGTTTCGTGGAAAGCCACACTCTGATTAAAATTCTTACACAACTGTACGGCAAAGCCTAATCTTTCCATGGCTTCTTCATTAGTCATATCACTTATGACTGCCTTGGTAAGATGATCATACATGGTCAAGTAGTCCTGCATGTATTCATCTATATAAGATTCACTCAGATATAAATCTGATAAATCATCAGAAGAGATAACAGACTTCATCTCTTCTAATATATTCTTTGCATCTGTGATTTTTCCCTGAAAAGCGAGGATTCTAATTTTCAGTATTGATATATCCGATTCGTAGGGGGATAATTTTTCTGCTTTGCACAGGATGTCAAGTGCTTCCTGATGGAAATTAGTTTGAAATAGAAGTCGAGCCTTTATTATATAAAAGTCAGACCTATAAGGGTACTGAGTTAGGGCTATATCAGCAACTTCTAGTGCTTTTCCGTATTGCAATTCTTCTTCGTAGAACCTGATGATTTCGAGAAAGGTCTTTTCCTCGTAATTGACTTTAATTCCTTTCTCAAAGTTGGCTTCGAAATCAGATACTCGATTTAAAAACGATAAATCTCGTTTCGTTCTGTTCTCCATTAAAATTACTTCGTGTTCAGATTATAATTCTAATCGTAAATATAGGCTTTTAGGTAAGTTAGTTAACCATTTGATAAGGTTTAAATTTGACATTCATTATATGGCTAATGCGTATCTATCTAGGATAAGCCTTTTAACGGATTACATATAATTAATTACACCAATAGATACTTTCTTCATACTCAAATATTCAGGTTGTTTTAAGATCAATTAATCCTATTATAGCCTGTACCTTTTTTAATCCATACTTCGAAATCAAAAAATTAAAAAAGCCGAAAACAATTTGTTTCCGGCTCTATTTTTTTAACACTTTTCTACCCAGGAACGCTTCTACACATACGTCTTAAATGTATTTAGTTACCTCCACGATGTCCTCTATCACCCGATTGAAATCCGCCTCTACGTCCTCCTGATCTAGTTTTGCTTTGTATACCTCTAATCATTCTTTCTCTAAATCTGCGCTCACTGGTTATAAGATGAATTGTCCTTTCCTCTCCAATAATATCTACGACTTGATTCGCATAGTTTTTCTTCAATTCTAATGCCTTTTCTTCATGAGAAAAGATATCAGACAAATTGCGTTTTGCCTGGTCATCTGACTGCATCTTATGCGCTTCTCTAAGTGTCTTTACTTCTTTCCTGTGGGCATTATATATCGGCCAAAATGCTTGTGCCTCTTCTACTGAAAGATTAAGCTCCTGTGTAATATAAGCCACCCTTCTAGACTCTAATCTTTCTTCTATCTCTTTATGTTCGGGTTGCGCTTCTATGGAAGATGCAGAGAAGATAAACAGCAGTGCATAAAATATTTGTTTCATAGTCTAATTGTTATAATTCAGAATATAATTTTCTATAGTGAGTTTAATTCTAAATCAGTTATATCTGAGAGCAGTAAATCTAGATAAAGGTTTAATTCTGTATCATTTATTTCATTCAGAAAGCTTTCTACAACTTGACCTTCTGAGACCATAGATGCCATTGCCTCCTGCCATATCTCTTCCTCAGTATAATCTTCTATAAGCTCTATCATCACTAGACTTTCTTCTTCAGAAAGCGATTCGTTACTGTCCTCTAAGCCCAATTGTACTATTTCTGTAGGTTGCAGTATCCCATTGTCCTTCCAGGGGTAGGTATACATCAATAGCAAAGTCAATGTTGCGGCAACCAGCATCCATCTTCGTGGACTCAGAGGCCTTGTTTTGGCTATCCTTTTCTCTTGTTTTGCTGTAGTAGTATCACAGTTTCTGATAATTCGATCAGTTAAGCCATCAAAATACCCTTCAGGTGTCTTATAAGGTGTTCTCTTTCCTATCGCTGTAAGAATCTGGCTCTGATAATTTGTATCATCATTTTCTATTCGATGTTTTATCCTTTCTGGAAATCTCTCGAAATAATCTTTAGGTAATTCGTTTGGTATGTTTCCTTCCTTCATTTCTATAATGTGCGCTCGGTGATATATTTCTCAATTTTCTTCACCGCGTGATGATATGAGGCTTTCAATGCTCCAACACTGGTTTCTGTCACTACAGCCATATCTTTGTAACTCATGTCATCATAGTATCTCAAATTGAATACCGTTCTTTGCTTTTCAGGCAAAGTCTCGACAGCTTGCACCAATTTTAACAAGAGGTCATCTGCATCAAAATAGGGGTCCTCCTTCGCTAAAAAATCAAGCTTTTCCTCACCTTGAATCACCTGCTTAGCTTTTTGTTTCTTTATAAAAGCAAGTGATTCATTTGTCGCAATCCTATACAACCAGGTATACAGTTTCGACTGTCGATTAAATCCATGGATATGATTCACAACCTTCAAAAAAGTATTCTGCAGTACATCATCTGCGTCTTCATGACGATGCACCATTCGTCTAATATGCCAATAGAGCCGTTCTTGAAACTCCTTCACCAACATATAGATCCCTTTATCAAAACTGGCATCATCTGACAGTTTCTCTAAGATCTCTATATCTGAATAGCTTTGTTTCATATCCTACTTCTATGACTTACAGATGTATGTTTGGTTTAAAATATCCTAAAAAAATAACTATAAAACTATCTTTGGCATCATGACCAGTGCAGTAAGTAAATCCATACTCAAGCTTCTCAAATGGCAAATTGTAGGCAATCATCACCCAGATGTCAAAAAGAAAATAATCATAGCAGGACCTCATACTTCTAACTGGGACTTCCCATTAGGGGTAATGGTAAGAAGTGTATTGAAGATGGATGCAAAATATATAGGCAAGGCATCGCTATTCAAGCCTCCTAAAGGTTGGTTTATGACCAAGCTAGGGGGTATAGCCGTCGATAGAAGTCAATCCAGTAATTTTGTCCAAGCTGTCGTAGATCAGTACAACAAAAGAGAAATCCTCACCATCCTCTTTGCTCCAGAGGGCAGCAGATCAAGGGTAGAAAAATTCAAAACCGGATTCTATCATGTAGCCAGAATCGCTAACATTCCTATACTACCAGTGGTAATGGATTATAAAACAAGGGAATTCAAATTCTTGCCACTTTTCTATACAACAGATAACAGTGATAAGGATATCTCTTATTTAGAAAAGCACTATGATGGCATACAGGGATATAACCCTGAAAATGGATTCTATTTATCTTGATACTAGAACCTAAATCCGACCGACAGACTAAGACTCCTAGACAAGTCTCTATCATCTCTTCTAATATAAGTGTCATTTTCTCCTATGGACCTTAGGCTAAAGTCAGCACCTTCATTGGTGATGTCTAATAATCCTAACTCTCCCCTCAGTCCTATGTAGAATCCATTATTAATGAAATAATTAAAGCCAAGGATAACATGAGAGTCGAATAGATTGAATTTAGTACCGTCTAGGTCACCTGGTCTCAAATTGTAATAAGCCGTCTCAGTTCTCACTATGTTCACCTCCTGATCATTGATTATAATGGGGATAAATGAAGTGGGAATTATAGGATTGAAAAATCTGGATAATTCACCTATTTCATCTCCTCTATAACTATGCTCTAGGGTTCTTCTAAAGAATATGTCTTCCGCTCTGCTGGAGCTAGTAAATTCTTGGGTACCTCTACCAGTAGGGATAATGAGAAGGTCAAAAGAGATGCCTCCAAATAGCTCTATTTTATCATTTAAATCAAACTGAGCAGTAATCGGAAAAGATAAATATCCATTGGAATGTTCTATCTCAGTATCTACTTCTCCAAATTCAAAAAAAGGCGCTGTAGCACTTCCAAATGGTGTGATGAATGCATAAGAATCAGAATCTTCATAGTCAAAGGCAGACCCTCTCTGGGTAAAAAGCAGCTCTCCTCTTATACCAAATCTCGGTGTGAGCTGATATGTGTAATTTACACCAAAGTGGAAACCTCCATTGAGACTGTAACTCTCTCCTTCCTCCAGGGAAGAAGCTGAAAACGTCGATTGGTTTAACCCAGCTCTGATACCAATTTTATGCTGTGCCATCATTTCACAGACATAAAACAACATTACAAGTATAATCAACTGTCTCATCTTATGATTTGGGTCCTAAAATAGAATATTTTTATTGGCGTAATCTCATCAACGTACTAAATGTCAATAATTGCATGACTAGGAGAAACAAACTCCTCAAGTTTACAGAAAACTTAACATTTCCAAATGTGTATGAAAGCTTTCAATATGGCAGCCAAGAACTGAAGGGGCCATCTGGAGAAAGCATGACCATGAATGGACAATGGTCCAAAGTACATTTCAAGAATGATAATCCTATTACCCTGGAACTGGCCTGTGGTCGTGGTGAATATTGCCTAGGGTTGGCAGAACGATATCCTGATAGAAATTTCATCGGCGTAGATATTAAGGGAGCCCGTATATGGAAAGGCGCTAAGACTGCTTTAGAGCTAGGGCTGGAAAATGTGGCATTCTTGCGCATTAAGATAGAAGTCCTGGATTTGTTCTTCACGGCAGAGGAAGTAGATCAGATCTGGATCACCTTCCCCGACCCTTTTTTGAAAGATTCGAAATATAATCGTCGGCTTACCTCACCCAACTTTCTGAACATATATAAGAAAGTGCTGCGTGCTGGAAATAGTATATATCTCAAAACTGATTCAGAACCTCTCTATTTGCATACCAAAGAGGTCATTGCAGAATTTGGGCATCAGCTTCTCATGGATAGCCCAGATATATATAAGGGAGACTTGCCGAATCCTGACCTTGATATACTCACATTCTATGAAAAAATGCATCTGGAGGATAAGCGAACAATCCAGTTTTTAGAGTTTCAGTTGAAATAAGGTAGTAATATATAAATTTTTAAGCCATATTGTCAGTCATTTTTAAATCTACATGTCATATTGTCATGTACTTTTAATTTATGCTGACCTATTGGCCTAAATAATGGAATGGTCCACACCTTGATAATAGTTGATTGTCAATTTGATTTTAAACAAATAAACAATACAACAATGAATATCAGATTTAACAGACCAGTACCTGCCAACCCATTTTCATCAATTTTGGATGATTTCTTTCAAAAAGGCATGAATGAGTTGACAGACTCCCATTTTTCTTTCAACAGACCATCGGTTAACATCATGGAGCAGAAAGATGGCTTCGAAATACACTTAGCAGCGCCAGGCCTGAAAAAGGAAGATTTTGAAATCAAAGTCGAAAAGGATCAACTGATTGTAAAAGTGAGTGAAAAAAACAAAACTGAGGATGAGGACAACAGCACAGAGAACGATGGATTAAAATTCAGAAGAAGAGAATTTAATTACAATTCATTCACTAAGTCATTTCACCTGCCTAAGACAATAGACGCAGAAGCTATCGATGCCGCTTATGAGAATGGCATTCTTAAAATTTCACTAAACAAGAAAGAAGAAGCTAAAGAGAAAGCGCCACGGACAATAACTATCAGCTAAATTGAAACTTAGCTGATACTATCTTGGTTTTCGTTTTAACTAAGCCGAATAAGAGCCCGAATTGGGCCGCTGCCACTTCCTTATAAGTGGCAGCTTTTTTTGTGCTCATATTTTCACTTCCTGTAATCTAACAACCAACCATGTATCCCAGTCTGAGCTGAAACTCCTGAGGCACAGATTCTCCTATTTTATCTTTGGCAGGTTCCCATCTTGGCATCGCATTGATGGCATCTATAATAAGGCTCTGAACCTGCATAAGCGGACAGAATTCTAACATCTCTATTTCACCAGTCCTCCCTTGACTATCTACCGTAAAGACAAAAGACACCAATTCCAGGTCTGTCTTATCATGTGCTGGCAACTTACTAATTACTTGTTCTTGGATGTAGTAATCCAAGGCTGATCCTCCTCCAGGAAAAATCGCTTTGGAATCTGGCACAACAGACAATTCAAAACTAAGATGCCGCTTATCTGGCTCATTAGTAGCCGCATTCTCTTCTCTATAAACCACATCTATAATAATCTCATCACCGACTGTCGCCTTAGCCAATATCTCTTTCTGAGACATAGAGAAGGACTCATTCTCTCCCTCAGCGACCAGCACTTCACTTCCCTGTAGTGTCAGCTTTGTAGATATATATTCTTCCGCTCGAATCCAGTCTGAAGGATAACCTTCCTGAATGTCTCTGATCCTATCTGCTTTAGGCAGTTCACATTCAAAGACTGGTTTGTAATTATTAGGGAAAACGTCTATTCGCAATTGGTCTTGGCAATAGACGATAGTACAAATTAACATTGTGAGTGTAATGGAGAGTATGTGTTTCATGTGTTCGATTTATTCTCGATTACAAATTAAGAAAATCTAGTTAGTCAATGCTAAACTAACGTTGGCTTGCCCTACTCTCTAACTCCACATTGCTTCCCAGAACTCTTGACTTCAGTTTCCATTAGAGTAGGATTTTTCGACTCCTTCGTCGCTTGAATTGTGAAAGTTGTTTTTTGAACTCTGAAGTAAGAAAAATGATTATCCTATTCACAATTCTCCATTTGCAATTCTTCATTCACAACTCCATTTACAATTCAAATACATCTTACCTTCGCTTCGCATGGACTACAATACTTTAGTAGCTAGGATACGAACAAAGATGGACCATCTTCCAGGAGTAGAAGCACAACACAAGATGATTCCTGAGCAAAGACAGAAATACAGTCAAGCAAGACCAGATAGTAAGCAGGCTGGTGTCATCGCACTCATCCATCCCAATGAACAAGATGAATATCAACTTGTATACATCAAGCGGACAAGTAAATATCCAGGTGACAAGCATAAAGGACAAATCTCCTTCCCTGGTGGTCAGCTAGACCAGACGGATGCCAACCTTCAGGAAGCCGCCCTGAGAGAGTTAGAAGAGGAGCTGGGCATAGGACGAGATGTGATAGAGCTCTTAGGACCTCTGACATCTATATATGTATATGTGAGTGATTTCTTTGTGCAGCCTTATCTAGCGATTATGGACAAGACGCCTGTCTTTGTGCCAGAGCCAGACGAAGTCGCTTATCCAATCTCCTATCCACTCCAGACCCTTATTAACGGAGACAACAAGGGCATAAAAGACATTCATATCAGGAACATCGTCCTACCTAATGTACCATATTATGACCTTCATGGTGATACGTTATGGGGAGCCACGGCGATGATGACCAGTGAAATAACCAGTCTACTCTCAGATATATTCAACGACTAATCGAAAAAGGATAACGGATAATCAGTTGTCCCGTCATCAAGTCTCTTTCCATCTCATATTCGTATTGTCATTATGATTCAATGAATCAGAATTGTTAACTGGAGGGAAGAACATATAGCAGATGGAGTTCCCTCTCTCAAAACCTAATATTATGAGATACATAATTGCATTATTGACCCTAGCGCTATTCTCGAACCTTATGATGGGGAGCCATTGTCCAGACGGAGAATGCAGCAGCATTCCTACTTTCCATGTCTATGCACCTTCTGGGCTTAAATTAAGAGTAGAGCCAACCACGCAATCTGAGGTGCTGACAGTCGTACCTTACGGAGAGAAAGTAAGCCTTCTCCATTTGACAGAAACCGCTCAGCAGATAGAATGGATGAATGGACATTGGGCTAAAGTGAACTATAATGGGCTGGAAGGCTACCTTTTTGGGGGATTTATCTCGGATTTGCCTGTGCCGACCTATGATTTCGAGCTTACTCAGGATGATCTTGATGTTACCTATCCCTTAATATCATGGGCGGAGCACAATTTTGATGAAGTAAAAAGACAAGATACGCTGGTTACAGAGGGTCTCTATAGAATTACACAGCATCTGGAGAATGGGATGACCCTTACAAGACGTGACACGAAGTATGACTTCACAGTTATCTTACATATGCCTGAGACTGAGTTAGAAGAAGCCTATAATCTGGTCAGGTCTCTATTGTTGACCAAGCCCGAGATGGTATCATTTGACAGAGAATCAGTATACATTCCTGATAATGAGGGGGACATACATAGAATAAAGGTCAATGTAGACGACCCAATACAACTGAGAAAGATGAAAGATGGAAGCGTCAAGATATTGGTGACCTCATTTCACCATGGTTGTGATGTATTCTAGCAGTATAACAGATTTTGCCATAAATAAGCGGCTGGCTCAGAGATGAGTCCGCTGCTTTTTTTTGTTCTACAAACCCCTATTACTTGAAGTGTTAAACTAGGTTACTTAGGTAAACCAACCGTCATTTTGAGAAATAAAAAGTCACAACGCAGCTTCTGGTATGTAACTTGGAAGCTAGTTTATGGTCAAAATGGTGTTAAAGTCTGTTGACTACATTTTATCAAAACTAAGAATCTACATAATGGGCTATACCCGAAACCTTTTTATTACAATAATAAGTGTCTTCTTATTAGTTAATTCAGCTTCTGCAACTTCAACTTCAACAGAAAGCAACGAATCACATAGTCCAGAGATGGAAATGTGTGACCAAAAACCTAGAATAAGCTGTCCACCTTTCGTATGGATAAAGCCATCTGAAAGTGCAAATCCAAACAGAACTGGATTTCCAGTAGTATCACCTGGAGGACCCAATTGCGGTCAACCAGTGGTATCTTTTAGAGACGAAATAGAAATAATAAACAATTGTCACAGAATCTATACGAGGATATGGACAGCTGTGGATCCTAATAATTCTTCTCTAGTAGATACCTGTCACCAAACGATTAAGCAAATCGACGAGGAGGACCCAGTATTTACTTCCTTTCCATCAAATCAAGTCATTTATACCAATAATATGGCTCCGGGCAATATTGGTTGTACTACCAGAGTAACTTGGTCCACACCGAGAGTCTTTGATAATCACTTAGTGATATCATTGGATTTTGTTGTGGAAAGAAACGGTGTAGAGGTAGATTTGTCAAGTGGTGAATTTTTCCCAGAAGGTTTTTATACCATCACCTATACCGCTTTTGATTTTTGCGGTAACTTTTCAAATGTATCCTTTACAGTGGAAGTACTATGTGCAGACTGTCACATATCTTGTCCAGATGATATATGTGTCGATATTGGTAGTGACACAAGTCCACAAGCTACAGGTGTAGCCACTGCTTTCTCTGGTAATATGAATTGTGGAATGCTCACTCCCACTTTCTCAGACAGAGAAATACTAGGACAATGCGTAGGAAGAATGACTATAGAAAGATTATGGACTGGGCGATTTGCCAATATGCCAAATGAATCTTTTTCCTGTACACAAAGAATAGAAGTAAAAGATATATCTGCTGTTCAGTTATTTAATTGTCCCACTGATATAAACGTACCAAATAATTTCACACCTGTACATTGGGCAGACCCAGTGGCGGTATCGAGTAATAATGCAAACCAGATTACACTGACAAGCAACTTCAGTCCTGGAAGAATTTTCCCTGTGGGTATTACCACAATAATCTATACTGCAAGAGATGCTTGTGAAAATGAAGCGACTTGTTCATTTAAGGTGTCTGTCCTAGATGATGCCAACTTTGATGATTGTCCTAATGATATAGAAGTAACTTGTGGGCCAGATGGTGTGGCTACAGTAGATTGGGAGGTACCTGAGTATACTGGGACTTGCGACTTGTGTAAGAGAGGCGGGCCTATAACTGGATTTATCTTCATGGGTACTTTCCAAGGGTCCAATTACTATTGTAGTACAGGTTTCTTCACTTTTGACCAAGCTGTTATACGAGCTCAACGTCATGGTGGTAATTTGGCAACGATAGATAATGAATTAGAGAATTCGTTTTTAGCCGATAAAATTATTTCTCCGACTGCAATGATTGGGTATAATGACTTGGCATCGGAAGGCAATTTTGTATGGCAAGATGGTTCTAACTCTACATTTACAAATTGGTTCATGAATCAGCCAAACAACTCGAACAACCAAGATGTAGTAGAATTAATGAAGGCTTCTGGTTTATGGAATGATGTAGAAAATGATACCAAGCTAGAGTTTGTGATGGAGATTCCATGTGAGAATGTCATTCAGGTAAGTGGCCCTCAACCAGGGGAACAATTACCACCAGGCACTTATACAGTACAATATGAAATTTCAGATGGATGTGGATTTGAGCAGTTTTGCATATTTGATATCATCGTCAGAGAAGGGGTAACGCTATTCTGCCAGGATGATATATTTGTCAGAGTGGATACAGATGTACAAGAAGTTGCTATTGATTGGAATATTCCAGATGTTTCCACTTGCTGTTCTTCTTGCCTAGACCCTATGGACTGTATAAGCATCGTACAGACAGAAGGACCACGACCTGGCTCTAATTTCGCAAGACAATCTAAGACTTTGATTACCTATCAGGCGCAAGATGAATGTGGCTACACGGCGACCTGTAGCTTTCAGGTACTTGTAGATATAGATCCGCTTTCGGGCAAGATTGTGAATAATAATCCGAATCAAGCCACGATTACAGTATCGAATACTGAAGATCAAGACGATTATAATCCAGAGGAAGATGATCGCGCAGAAGAAACGATTGATTTAGCTAAGGATGAAGTATCGCCTCTGAATGCCATCGTATTATCTAGTAATGAAGCACTCAAGTTATATCCTAATCCAGTGTCTGATATATTGAATATCATCACACTTGAGGACAAGGATATCAGCTCATTCCAGGTAATCAATGCTAATGGAAGCGTCGTATATAACAATACAAATAAGATAACAGGCCATCATATAATGGACATGACTGATTACACAAGAGGTCTCTATTTTATGGTTGTTCGATATAGTGATGGAGAACAAGCCACTGTGAGGGTCATGAAGATGTAAAGTTTTGATAAAACTTCATTTTAATTGGCGGTTACTCTCTAAAGTAATCGCCTTTTTTATACAGAAAAATAAAAGTTGAAAGGACTAAAAAAGATATTAATAAAAAATAACATACACTTTTTACTATAATTCAAATTTTTAATACTTACTTAGCCCCTTAAGTGGTCAATCCTAGACACAATTAGACTTAATTTAATTTACCCATGAGCAAACCCAAAGTAATTACAGAGTTTGAAAAACTAGAAGAGGATATTCAGCAACAGATTAAACTCAACTATCCATTTGGATTTGAAAAGCACCTGATTCGCTTTAAAAATCACAAGAAACATCTTATTAGTGCCTTACCATATGAGACTGTTGACAAGCATTATCTGGTTAGAATGACCAGAGAAAAAGCCAACGATATCATAGCTAAAGATGATGACTATAACGATAATGGCATGCTGCTCGCATCGAAGAAAGAGGAATACGAGAAGAAGTATGAAAAGATTCTAAAATCTAGCGATGACTAATCCTTAGAGTGACATTCCTTTCAGTTCTTCTATGACAAAGGACTTCTTCCTCACCGAAACTGGTATTTCAGACGCATCAGACATCTTCAGATAACCTCCTTCTGTCTTGATATATGCCCTTATGTGTTGTCTATGGACAAGATGTGACTGATGCACCCGTAAAAATTGATTACCCAGGACCTTCTCAAAATCCCGCATTGTCTTAGTTACTAGAATCTTCTGCCCATCATTAGTGTAGAAGGTGGTATAGTTACCCATAGATTCGAGTCTGATAATATCTGAAATGGTCAGGACTCTGATTTCTTCTTGGGTATTGAGTGTGATTGTATCTGGCAGTTCTTTACGCTGGGCATCTGATATTTTGTTGCTAGCTAATCCCGTCTTTACTTTTGCTATTGCTTTACCCAAGAGTTCTGGATCTACCGGCTTCAGCAAATAATCTGTTGCCTTAAATTGGAAAGCTTTGATTGCATGGTCTTTAGAGGCCGTAGTAAAGATGACCTGAAGATTAGAATAGTCTACAATCTCCAAGATATCAAAGCCATTGCCTTCGCCAAGATGAATATCCAGAAATATCAAATCAGGCTTGGTCGTCTTTATCAGCTTCGCACCAGACACCACATCTGTCGCTTCCCCTAGAAGCTCTACTTCAGGGTAGGTTTCCAGATCGGCCTTGAGACTGGCTATCGCCAAGGGCAAATCATCTATAATAATTGCTTTTATCTGTGTCACGTTTCACAATTTAGGGATTTGTATAATGAATTAGGCACTAATAATATGAGTATATGGCACGGTAGGATTCCTATTCTAAGATTCGACATCGATACTTTAATAGTCTTAAATTTGATACATCTAATCATTAATGCAAAATCATGTATACAATCAGAATAATTTTTTCATTACTAATTATTAGTTGCACTACCAATGCACAAAATACTGTTGTAAATAATCTTAGCCTGGTGAATACAACTGGCATCACTTTTCAAAGTAATCATGGATTTATCATATCAGGACATGATACTTTGGAATTGGGGTTAAATACAATCGCAAGTAATCCAGCGCTCCAGTCATGGAATAACGTAGGTGAACTTACAAATACTCTCTCGTTGCCCGAATATGAAAGGGTGACGGTCATCCATGAGCTTTCTTCAGGATCTTTGTCTTGCCTAGCTGAAAAAGATGATGACGAAAAATATTATCTGATAATGGTGGACAAAGATCTATCCGAAGTGACAATGGAATGTGCTATTAGTGGCCAAGGAAATCCACCCATCAATGATATACCTGTGATTGGCAGTCTTAACGGGACTTCTTATCTTGATGTTTTGACCACCATAGGGACCTCAGAAGAGCGGATATGGATGTTTCTCAGCAATGATAATCTAAGAGGAGATAGTATATGGTTCATGCCACGTACAACGGGAAAATTCTATCCTGGCAAAGATGGTACTTTGCTACATGTAGAAAATCATTCCACAAGTAACAGTACATTATCGCAATACAACGACAACTTACCAATCTGGGAACAAAATCACCCTTTCGAGATACTCGATGTATTGGCACATGAATCTGGTTTCATTTATATAGCAGGTAGCAAAGACTCAGACCCTGGCCATCGTGATGCGGTTGTAGCAATGCTTAGTTCTGATGGCATCCTTCTCAATGAACAAACGGTACAAGTGCAGAACAATCCAGAATTTTGGCCTGCTGCTGAATTAAGTTTCGATAAAATAATATCAAATATAGATTTCATACAAGTTATAGGTACGTCTAATCGGGATCCAAATTCAGCAAGCCCAGGTAATCACAATTTTATCAGTGGACTCTATGATTATAATCTGGAAGAGAAGGATTTGTCTAGAGAAAATGTAACTGGGAGAAGAGGTAAGATAGAGGACTGGGTCCTCAACTCAGGTATTATTACTGCATTAGGCAATGCATCAGGCTTACATCTTAACCAAAGTTATATGGTAAATATCCCTGAAAGCTTCTCCATCGTAAGCACCTCCGATGTATATGAAGAAAAGCTGACTCATTATCCAAATCCTGTTATTTCAAAACTTTACCTGAATGTCACCTTAGGCACCCCATTGACGATTATTGATTTTAGTGGGCGCATTATTATGCAAACACACTATCAAGAATATTTAGATGTATCTAGCTTGGTTAAAGGAACGTATACTGTTCAAGCATTAATAGACAAAAAGGTAGTCTCATCAATGTTTATGAAGCAATAAAAAGAATAGGATTTGCATTGATCTAATGAATTAAAAATTCTATTCTTGGTTCTAATCTATAATGCTAAGTTTTTAATTGTGCTTTGTTAGCAATATTGTAATTCCGCTTTTTTCATTGATAAAAAAGCTTGCAAAAAATCTAGACGACCGAATGCTAAACTCTATGCCGCTCCCACGTCCCACTTTCGGTCGTCAGGCTCGACGTCATGCTTCCCGCCGGCGCCATGACATATAATCTAAATCTTGAAAATCCAGATTCTGTAAAAGAATACAACAAATCTCGATCAACGTTTCTTATTATAGGAATCCATCTTGAAATAAGAGAAGAGCGATTTGCGGGAGGCAACTTGTTGCTACATCAGTGATATGTTGAAATCCTTATGGATTTATTATAAGGCCTAATGATACACAGTGCAAAAGGACCGAAAACATTTGACCTCCAATCACAACTTAGGAATTAACAAAGTGACTTTAGTGCCGGCACTCTGCTGATCTGCATCTACAAGATCCGTGTAGTTTATGTGTGCCTGAGAAGACCATTTGTCCAGAAGATTAAGTCTCTCCTCTACGATATTAATAGCAGCAGATTTGTGAGTGGATTTAGATTGGATGCTGGCTTGTTGTCTGCCCTTACCATTATCTATAATAGTAGCTTCAGCATATTGGCCATTGCCTTTTATAGTTACTTCTATCTTCCCTTTTCTTTGTAGACCACTCACACCATGTATTACAGCATTCTCTATAAAGGGCTGAATAATCATAGGAGGAACTAGCGTCTGGTCTGGCAAACTGCTTGTGATATCAAAATCAAATTCAAAAGGTTGGATAATTTGTTCCAACTTGAGATAGCTGGTTAAAAACGTTATTTCATCGGCCAGTGTAATCTGTTGTTCACGACTTCCTTCGAGTACGGTTCTCATAATTTTACTGAAAAACTGTAGCGCTGACCTTGCAGTAGACAACTCGTTAGTAGCGATAAGACCACTTATGCCATTGAGGGCATTAAATAAAAAATGGGGATTCATTTGAGCCTGTCCAAGCTTCTGCTTCTCATTAGCCAATTCTAATTGCCATTGGATTTTTTCCTTTTCTGCAGCCAGTGATTTCATTTGAGCCCTGGTTCTCACTCCTCCCAATAAAGAAAGGCCTAGCAATCCCAATAAGAGTCCTATTCCCCACTTTATAAGATCTGCATAATCTTTTCCGGCAATCTCAAATGATAGAGACCTTATCACCGAACTATCTATACCCTCAAGGCCCATTGCCTTGACATAGACCGTATGTTTTCCTGGGCCCAGATTGGATAAGGGAAATGATGTTGTGTTACCAAGAAGCACCCAATCCTCATTATCATATCTGTAAGCATAACGGAGGTCATGATAACTAGGGCTATACTTTCCAGCATATGAAATACTGTAGTCTTCTACGTTATCTTTAATGACCACAGAAGTATCTAAAGGTCGGGCTGCCTTATCTACAATAGACAGATCCATTAATAAGGGCGGCTTATCAGATACAAATCTATTATCTTGATACAAGCGTTTTCCCTCAGAATACCACAAGCACTGCCACTTATCCATGACAGCGTCACTAACCTTCTCATCGATGTAGGTGAGCAACTGATGTAGTGTATCATAAACGTGCATGGAATAATCTCCAGCTATCATGGTAATAAGCGAACCTTGAGTCGTCAAGTCCCTAATTGCATTAGGAAAATTCTGACCTGGTACATAGTAATGCTTAGCATTGCCATTCTCTAATATCCATAAATTGTTATCCGAAGCTATCAAAGGTCGCGAGCCAAGCATCGTCATCGCTTGTGGGGTAAAGTCAAGGGGTATTTTGGAATAAATGTCTCCTTTCTGATGGATGAGCTGATTATCTTTAATTTGATACCCATTTAGATTTAATCCTTTGTGTTTATTCTCACTCTTTTCCAACTTATATCTTCCTTGACGATAAACGATACCCTCTGCATCAGTGACTAACAGGATCTCATTGGTATCTAGGCGAAGTTCGGTGATGGGTGCATCATGCGTGAGGATAATTTGGGCATGCAGAGATGGTGATGACACAAAGAACATCGTTATAAACAATACAGGATATATCTTACTATGCACTTAGAAATAGATTAGTGATACTTAGCTGGCATTTTACTTTTCATCAGCTGTCTATTTGATTTATTATTAATTCTATGATTCTATCTTCTTAGCTAAGTTGTATATAGTGTCTAGGATCTTAACATTACCTTATAGGAATTGGCACTAGTAGTTTAAGATACTTTGCTGGCCAACATGAACAAATAAGTTATTTTGCATTAAATAGAGTCCTCCTCCGCCACCAACCCATAATCGTCCACTACTATCTTCAAGTATAGTTTGTACAGCTCCGATTTCTAATCCATTATCTCTATTATAATTAGTTAGTGTCCGTCCATCAAACTTATAAACACCATACCCTTCCGAGCTAAACCATATATGTCCCATTGTATCCTCATAGAGTGCACACACTTCATTATTCCCTATGCGTTTATTCTCCACATTAAAGTGCTCAAAGTCATTACCCACTAATCTACTCACACCACCAAACCTAGTTCCAAACCATAATGCGCCAGCCATGTCCTCCATAATTACATCTACATTATTATTGGCCAATCCCATTTCTTCAGAATATAAAGAAAATGCCTTGCCGTCATACTTGTAGGCACCAAATCCATTGGTACTTATCCATATGTTTGCTTTAGAATCTTCTATTATAGACCAGGCAGTATGTGTTGTTATAAATGAGCCTTTCGCTTCTTCGGGGTAAGGCATACTAACCGGAAGCCAATACCCACCATCAAATTTATATACTCCACTCTCAGCCCCAGCCCATATACTTCCTTTACTATCTGCCATGATACTCCAAAATCGTTGTCCAGAGAATAATAACGGGCTAGAATAATTGATGAATTTCTTTTCTCCTGAAGCCGTGGCATCCCACTTATAATGAACAATTCCCTGATCAGTAGCAAACCATAGATTCTTATCATTATCCTCTGCTATGCCTGTAATTTGATGTCCTTCAAATCCATTATGGTTGGAATAGTAGCTCAGCGAATCTCCATTATAATGTATAACACCATAACCATTCGTCCCAAACCATAGGTGTCCATTCTTATCTTCATATATATTGCGGATGTATTGAGCCAGCTGAGCTTCTGGCTCTGACTCAATCTGTATATCCTCCTCTTCTCTATTATTTGCGATTGCGCTTGTGGATTCCTTGTGCTGATTGCCACAAGATATCTGAAGAGAAGCAACAAAGATTAAAAGGGGTAAGCAGGTGAAGGCACTCATAATATGTAAATATAAGCTATCATAAAATGACAATTGGGAAAGTAAGAATGATTACAGTCTGGTAATTAAACGGATAAAAATTAAAAGAACTTCTGCTAGAAAGAAACTAAGAGTCGATTGGCTTCATATATTGATACTGATGCTCGGATTATTCAAGATGATTATAAGTACTTTATTCTTTGTGCAGAAAATATTTCAACAGGCTTAAGCGATACTATTGAGATTAAAAAAACCTAAAGTTTTCAAATAATGAAGGATTCCTATTCTAAATCTATCCTTTGGAGACTCTCTAAAATACTTTGGTTACGATTATCAAAGACAATCCATATGACATTCAATTAATGTTTTGTTGAAGAGCTTAGAGCCTAATTATAACAACAGAAGAAAAAATGAACATACTGATATAAATTCTCAAACTTTTTATGAAACATCAAATAGAATTGAAAATGAACGCATCAGATAATTTAAGTTAATACTGTATGAAAAATCCAACAATATTATAATTTAGTAACCAAAGGTTACTAAATGGATTGCATAATAGTAAAATTACACTTAGTTTCGCATTAATAGAATAAATATTGTGAGTGATTCAGAAACACATTTAGACCAAGTTGTTTGGCAACTATCGTATTTACAAAAACTTGAATATGAACAAAGAAGCCTTCAAGACGAATTAAAAAAGCTGGCTCAAAGCAAAAAACATCAAAAGAGATTAAAGAGTTTTAGAAAAAGAGGAATTGATGTTTCAGCTTTTTACATGAACGAAAACCTAATTCAAGAATATAATTCTTATCAACCTACAACAAAGCCAGACAACTCGAAAGCGCTCAACTTCCTATGTTCCTTTAAATTAATAAGATGGATTCTAGGTTTTTTTACATTTTTAATTAAATGCTATTACAATTATAGATTTCAAAAAAATCTACTTAAGGCAAAAAGAGCCTTAGAAAGAGAGTGGTATATATCATCAATAGGAGTAAAAGAGTCCAGAATAGAATACTTGCAGTCTGTGAGGTCGGAGTTTAGGCATAAGTATCGAGCTCTAATCAATAGAATAAAAAAGAAATGCCCAGATGATTCTACTAAAACCGACGAGAGCATTCCTCTAAAAGAAAAGTTTTATCATTTTATAGACAGGATATCTTCCCGTACTAAATTAATTAGTTCTGATTTAACATCTAATATTTTATTAGTCAGATCTAACAATCTAAATTATGTACAAAGAAATATTAAATTCTATATTAAACGACCTTCAATCAGTTTCAAAAATTGAAGGAATTCCATCAGAATTTGAAGAAGAAGCTAATGATATTATTACTCGAGCAAAATTAGCCATAGAAGCATACGAGAGAGAAATAAAATCAAACAATAAACAACCAAATAAGAAGGAAATCGATTACTCATTTTGGTATAAAGTAGTTTCTGATGCGATAAAAATCGCAATAAAAATATTTAAACAAGATTCCTCATGATTAATAATTTATGAATATAGGTAGCGGCATAATAATCTTAAGAAAAGAAAGAAATCTAACTCAAATTCAATTGGCCAATGCACTTTCTATTTCTCAAACATATTTATCTCAATTAGAGTTGAATAAAAAGAAACCTTCTCTAGACTTACTTCAAAAAATAAGTGATTATCTTGAAGTTCCTCTTTACTACTTAATATTTAAATCAGTTGATTTAGCTGATATTAAATCAGACAAAAAAGAGATACATCAGCAAATTAGTCCAGTCATAGATTCATTGATGCAAAGTCTCATTAGATTAGATAAAATAAAAAGTGAATAACTTTATGACGAGAATGCTTCGTACGTCAGCGCTTTAAGTAACTGTTGCATACATCCATATGATGTTTTGTGTCTTTATATGAAACTATTGTCACTGCCACCAAAAAGAAAAATTACATTTTCTACTAAACGCCAAATAACAGGGTCTTATTGATTTGCAAAATACAAATTTTCTTTTTTACTTTGTTTTTCAAAGTACTTTTAGATGAAAGACAACTATCTGCAGGACATACAGGCCATCAAGACCATCATGGAAGAAAGGACTCGTTTTCTTTCACTGAGTGGATTATCAGGCATACTATCGGGCATCTATGCACTGGTAGGTGCTTTTCTAGCACATAGCATTGCCACCAATTCTGCATCTTATGCATACAAAGATTTAAAACAGGGCCTCTTCTCACCTGTAGTCATCAAACTGTTGGCGCTGGCAGTAGTGCTGGTTCTATTATCCGTCGTGACAGCCTACATTCTCAGCCGAAGAAAAGCTAGGAAGAATAATGATAAGATGTGGACGTCAGCATCTAAGAAAGCTCTCAGAAAGTTTATGGTTCCTCTATTTACAGGTGGGCTCTTTGTGATTCTGTTGATATGGAGAGGAGAACTATTGCTCGTAGCACCCGCTACACTTATCTTCTATGGTCTGTCTCTTTATGCGGCCAGTGACCATACTGTCAGAGATATAGCAACACTGGGGATAGCAGAGATTATTCTGGGACTAGTCTCTCTGGGTTTTGCTGGGCATGGCCTTTATTTTTGGGCAGCAGGTTTTGGGGTATTGCATATAATCTATGGACTGATTATGTACATCAAATATGATCGATTACAGGCTACTGAACCTATTGTTACATCTGCATGAATAAGCACCTAAAAAATCTGGATAAAGCTTTTGAAAATAAAGTACGGCTGGGTATCATGAGCATTCTGGTCGTAGAGGAAAAGGTGAGCTTCAATGAACTCAAGCAATCGCTCGATGTCACTGACGGCAACCTGGCCAGTCATCTTAAAGCACTCGAAAAAGTAGGATATATCAGCGTGCTGAAAACCTTTATCGGACGCAAGCCCAATACCAGTTACTCAGTAAGCAAAATTGGTCAAAAGGCATTCAATAAACACTTAACCGCCTTAGAGAAGATTCTTAATTCTATGAAATAAAAGACATTATATTTTTTTACTAATTTACTTTGTAATTCAAAGTACTTTTAAATATTACAACATGAGCATTTCAAAACATACATCCAAACTAAAAGGATCTGCTTCTTTAAAAGCAATGACGATCTTCATTCTTATCATCATTTTAATGATCCCTAATTATAAGATCAAAAGTCTTATAAATGAGCGAAGTTCGCGCAAAGCAACAGTAGAACGGGAGGTAGCCAAATCTTATGGACTTGCCCAACAAGTAACGAGTCCAATTATCAGGTTGCCATACACCTATACCTATACGGTAGATTATGAAGAACGAACTAAAAAGGGATTCCTTAATTTTTCTCCTAAGTCAACAATTATTGATGGAGAAATCATGACAGATACTCGGAAAAGAAGCATCTTCGATATCCTAGTATATGATGCTGCTCTGGATATAGAACAGACCTTTGACATGACCGACATTAACATGGCCGAATATGATTATGACATTAATTACGATGAAGCCTATTTTATTTATGGTGTGAGTGACCCTAATGGCATTTCTTCAGAGCTCTCTATAACCGTCAATGGACAAGCCCTTAAGAATGAAGGTCTAGTCAGTAATAATTCTGGAAATAGAAGCTACATCAAATCTAGTCCATTCACACTGGACATGACCAAGACGCTGGAAGTGAAAACCAAATCCACATTCAAAGGGACCAGCTCTATCCAATTCGAACCTATTGGTCATAATTATACGGTCAGCCTTGAATCTCCATGGCCCCACCCTAGTTTTATCGGGAGCAAATTACCTAACCGATATGATATCACACATGAAGGATTTGACAGTCATTGGGCACTGAATAAATTTGCCAACGCCATACCTAAAGCCTGGATGAACCATGATTATAATATTCACAAGGCGTCATTCGGCGTGAACTTCATCCAACCCTTAGATGAGTATGGAAAGACTAAGCGAACCGCTAAGTATGCCTTACTTATTATAATTCTATGCTTTTCTATCTACTTCATCTTTGAGATACTACAGAAAAAGCCCATGCACCCTATCCAGTATATCTTGGTAGGTTCTGCGATTACCGTTTTCTTTCTTTTGCTAATTTCTTTGTCTGAGCACATAGGGTACAACCTGGCTTATTTAATTTCTAGTATTGCGACCATTGGGCTCATTAGTTTTTACTCATCCTTTATACTGAGTAGCCTAATGAGTACTATCGTCTTATCTAGCTTATTATCTGGACTATTTACCTACATCTATTTGATTCTCCAGATGCAGGATTTTGCACTATTAGCTGGAGCCCTTGCCTTATTTGTGATCATTGGCTCTGTAATGATGATCTCCAGAAATGTTAATTGGTATGCTTTGAAAACAGTTCCGATAACCTAGTCTTTCAAATCCAAGCCGCAAGACGTTCCATATCCTATTCTATAATTGAGGATATGGGACGTCATAATATCTCATTAATGCATGCGTATGCCATTGTATGTCAGGAGATAAAATTGAATATTTGTGAAAAAAATTGTTCTTCTATGCGTCCTCTTGTTTTCTTCCTTGTCTTAATTGGCCTGTCTGCATGCAAAACGAAAAAATTGGTAGTAGACAGTCAAGGTAATCCTGTTCCTGAGATAACCTGGGACAAGCAGACCCAATACTTAGGTGATGTCAAGTTGGGAGAAACAAGAGATTTAGAATACACATTTACTAATACAGGATCTGCTGACCTTATCATAGAACTCGCCACCACCTGTAAGTGCACAGCAATTGATTGGCCACGCCAGCCCATTCCTCCAGGAGGCAAAGGCCTCATCACTGCCACCTATGACAGCTCTACTCAGAAGCTTGGAGAAGTTACTAAGACGATAGATGTTATAGCTAATACTGACCCTATAGTGGCGGAAGCTTTCTTTAAAGTGAATGTTATCTATCAGAATAATTACAAGAAGAACTGAAAGTGTCTTAGAGACAAACTGTCGTATGAAACTTTAAATTAGTCACTTACACAACATGTTGGATAGTTCATATGTTGGGTTGATTACCGTTGCCTGATTATTTTTAATAACTTTAAAAGTGGAATTCTGATGATTTTCAGATGTTCTATTAGTTATAAATCATGTTTTTGATGCATTCTAAGATGACTACGCATGCTAAATATGCGCTTCTTATCTGTCTTGTACAGGTAGTGTTGCTTACGACTGTAAAGGCGCAAGAAGCGACCATCTTAGGTAGTTCTATCGATGGAAAGGGCCAGATTCAGCTGGAAGTAGCCTCTTCAGAAAATCAATATTTTGTTCTGAAAGCGCGGCATGATATCAATAATCCTTTTGATGTGTATGCTTCTATGACCATGGGACAGGCAGGAACGACAACAATAACCGAAGGACTGGAGGCTTATCCTATAAACCATTACCAAGTCCTTCAGTACGATATCAACAACCCTTTCGATTCGGATGGTGATGGTATAGATGATATAACTGAATTTAATAATTTACCCGTACAATCTCCACTTAATGCAGCACCAGCGATAGACAGAGGGGATGGCGTGACAGTTATAGACAACTTTACAACCTTCAAAGAAATGTCGGTTGTATTCGATGAAATCCAGTGGTCGGAGTTTCTGAATGAAAAGTTCTTTGTCAAGTTTATCATTGTCGATTTCCTAACTAATCAGCCTAAGCTCTACTTTATCCAAAGTGACAAGTTTGGGCTGCATAGTGAATTTGCTGATTTCATAGGTGTAGAAAGTAATGGAGATAATGTGAAAAGAGGACAGGTGATATTCCACCCCTCCAGTATTTCAGCAAATGGAGAGCTAGGTACCTTTGCATTCAATTATAGTAATGGCAATGGGCAAGATTTTGATGTGGTCCAAAAGACGCATGAGCTACTGGCAGCCAATATGCCATTCATAGATAACAATCTATCGCACTTTATTACGGCACTCAATGAAGATGAGTATGAAAGGGATTTTGACCTATTTGAAGACTCTAGGGTATCTGTCGTATTCGAAGAAACTATTTTTGGGGATTTAGATTACTGGGGACTGAATCCTGCTGAGGGTTTCGGGTTCTTCAGAAGAATAACCCTAGAGGAAATTCCAGACCCAAAGGATATCGTCCTTTATGAGTCTCTTCCGAATGCGCTTCCACGTGTCAGTGGTATAATTACCTCCTCGTTACAGACGCCACTTTCACATGTCAATCTAAGAGCGATTCAGCAGAATATCCCTAATGCTTATATCAAAGAACCGCTGGCCATAGATTCTATAGCCGACTTGGTAGGAAAGAATATATATTATAGAGTAGAGCCTGATAGATTTACCGTGCGGGAGGCCTCACAAGAAGAGGTCAATGCCTGGTTCGATGCACTTAGACCTCAAGAGGAGCAAATACCACCGCTAAATCTAGATGTGGTTTCTATATTACCCTTATCAGATATTTCATTTGACATGTCGGATTCCTTTGGTGCTAAATGTACCAATATAGCAACGATGCTTGATTTTGGATTCCCAGAAAACACCACGCCAAATGGTTTTGGTGTGCCCTTCTATTACTATCAGGAATTCATGAAGTATAATGGCTTCTTTGATGAGATTGCAGAATTAACATCCCAGGATGATTTTATAAATAGTAGGGATGTTAGAGATGAGGTGCTGAAAGACTTTAGAAAGACAATCAAAGATGCTGACATGCCAGAGTGGATGTTAGATGAATTGGATGCTATGCATAAGACATTTCCTGAGGGCACCTCTATAAGATGCCGTTCTAGCACCAATAATGAAGATTTGCCAGGGTTTAATGGGGCAGGTTTATATGACTCAAAAACGCAGCACCCTCACGAAGGCCATATCTCTAAATCCATAAAGCAAGTCTATGCCAGTCTTTGGAATCTGAGGGCCTATGATGAGAGAGAATTTTCGAGAGTGGATCACTTCATAGCATCTATGGGTGTGCTCTGCCATCCAAATTATGAAGACGAGATAGCAAACGGTGTTGGTGTAAGTGTAGACCCATTCTTTGGTTCTGAAAATACCTTCTATCTTAATACTCAGGTAGGAGAAGACCTTATCACAAATCCCTCTGCGCAGTCTGTACCAGAAGAAATGCTACTGGACCGAGTGCTTACAAATGACAATGACTTCATACTTGTCCAACGTTCTAATCTGGTAGATGAAGATTCAATTATCCTAGGCGATATCTATAGGGCTGGAATGCGTGAATACTTCAATATCATCCACGACGAATTTGCTATACTTTATGAGGCAGAAGATAATCCAACTTTTGCCATGGATATCGAGTATAAAATAACGCGAGAATTACAGCTAATCATAAAGCAAGCCCGACCATGGACCAGCTTTGTCGTTAATTATATGGAAGAGGATGATGAGCAAATGGTATCAGCTTTCCCTGACTTAACGCTATATCCAAATCCTAGTTCAGATTTTGTTACCCTAGCCTGTAATGACTGCGAATCTTTAAATGTTTTTATTTATGATATTATAGGTCGCAGACTACCCTCGCAGGGATTAGGTAATGTTTCTGAAAGTCAGATACAGTTTGACGTTAGTCTATGGACTTCAGGCATGTATCTTATGCAGGTCATTTCTGAAGATGACGAAGTCATCGCCACGCTTCAATTTGTGAAGCAGTAGGTTTCAGCTGCAATAATTTCACGTCTAATAGTTAGAAGGTTATAACAAAAGGCAAGCTACTAGCTCAATTCACTTTCTCATACAGGTACATATTCCCATCACTTGGAGTTGCATCTCCAAACATATAATCTCCACAAAATTGATTTATAAACTTAATGGAGAACAGATTGATTTCTGTTTTTAGCTGAAAAAGATTTTGCCCATTGAATTCAAATTCTGATATCTCCCATTGACTGGTTACAACTGTATCAATTCGAGAATTTGTAAAGTGATACGTTAAGTCTCTTTCAGATATTTCTATGGATCCACATGGTTGAGAAAGTGTTCCTATCCATCCCGTTCCAAAACCTACAAGCTCCCATTCACCAATCAAATTTTCTTCTACTTCACGCTTAGTATTTAACAAGTTACTTCTACATAATTGCATTATCGTCCTTTCTGTAGGATCTATCAAACCGTCCATATTCTCATCGATTTGTTCGAAGACACAATTATCTGATACAGTGGTTTCATTATCATCACCACAGGATACAGCAAGAGCAATCATAACAAACAAGAAGTACTTTAATTTATTCATAACTAATGATTATAAGTTTATTTATGTACAGGCTTTAAAATAACAGACCCTTAAAGTTATAGTTTTGTTGGCATGATTGCCATTAAAATTACTTTTCCATCTTTCTTAAACTAATTCCCTCCTAGTAATAATCAATCCATAATCATTATCTTGCTCTCATGAGCCTTGCCAAGGAGATTACGCTTAATCTTATCCTCTTCGTACTATTCGTTGCGATTATAGGCTACGCTGAACCGTCTTTGCTGAAGAGCAGAGAATTTCTCCTTGGGTTTGTATGCTTCTTTGGCATTTGGGTTATAGGTTCCATATCTCATAGAATTCTGGGAGTTAATAAGAATAGGCGTAATAAAAGAAACACCCTTTTTCCATTCTACTTTCTCATTTCCATTATCCTAATTTTCTTTACTGTCAGGCTCCAGCAAACTGATAACAGAGCTGTTAAGCAAGCCACTTTAGATGACCTAGAGGCAAATAAATTAATACTCAATCAGAATGCCTCTTTAGATAAGCATTCGGCAGAATTGATTACGAGAATTACACAAGAAGCGGCATTATCCCCCACAAGAACATTAAGCCAGGAGAGCATCGCGCAAATCGCTAGCTTGAGCAAAGGTTATAAGCCCTATCGTAAAGCAACTTCAGATAGCTTCTCTTTATTACAAAGTCGAGAACGTGGCTTCTTGCTCAAAAACATTATGGATTTAAATTTAGATGATGCCACTCAGATAGCTATCAATAAAAGTGCTGATTATAGTTATGCGATACTAGAAGAAATAGAATGGAAAAATAAAAATCTATCTCATGCAAATTTGAAAGGAGCACAAATGAAAGATGCGATTCTTATAGAATCTAACTTGTCGGAAGCAACTCTAGAAGAAGCTAATTTGTGGGGTGCTCATCTTTCTAAGTCTATCTTAGATAATGCCAATTTTCTGAAAGTAAATCTATCCTGGAGCAAGTTAGATTCGGCATCCCTCATTAATGCAAACTTTGGAAGTGCGATTATCCATAATTCGAGAATGAGATTCAGCAATCTCACTGATGCTAATTTTACCTCAGCACAATTAAATACCAGTTTACTCAATAATTCTAACCTGACCAGAACCAACCTCTTTGGTGCCAATCTCTCGGATGGTGTACTTGAAAACTGTAATCTAACTGAGACCAGTTTAAGAAGGACCATATTGACAAGGTGCAATGCCACAAAAGCCAACTTTGATAATGCTTTTCTTCAATTAGCCATCATTAATCATTTGAACATCACGGATGCCACTTTAGATTCTGTATCTGTTAATGGTGTAGATTGGATAAGCCAACAATTAGATGACAACTCTGTGCAAGGTCGAGAGGTAATCAAAACTGATTACCACCAAATCCGAAATAAGAAAATAGAGAATCGCTATATCGTTGTCAAAACAGATTCTCTGAATGCGCAGTGAAGTCTGTCATCACGGCATTGATTTTATCAGCAAACAAAATAACCTTGGTATCAGCGGGTCTGAATGGTTCGAAACCAATATCAAAAGCCTTAGAAGCATAGCTCTGGACCTCGTTCAGATAACTAGCCATTAATTCTGGTGTCCAATGAGACGACCTGTCAATGTCGTATTTATTTTGCATCTGTTCGCCAAAAGCTTGCCCCCATTCATTATTAAGTAAATCCACATAGTTATCTAGCGGTCCATTTTTCAAATCTTCCAATTGCGATTTTGAAAATTGTCCAGTTACCAATTCTGGCAATCTTGCAAGTTCATGGGCATCTGCAATAAAATCAGCAAGACGACTAGAAAATATTGAGGTAATAAAAGCTTGGCTTACAAAATGATTAAACGTATTAATAAACCCTTTCTCAGTAAAGTCATCATTATACTTCTCATGTATTCCAGTTCTATCTATATGGTTAGTGATGGCAATGGCTAAGTCATAGAAAGCGATATCATTTGCGCCGAAATTTACTGGTCTCCTACGTGATAATAGGTAAGCCCTCTGAAGGTCTATTCTATCGGCAATAAGGAGAGGAGCTTTAAAAAGAATCTTGGCTTTCTCTAGGAGGTTGGAAGCATTTGCATTTAGCATATCTTTCTCTGATACACACGTTGACATACTACAAGTAGTGACACTTGTCTCTCCATAATGATGCATTGTCATTTTAGGCTTACTGCCCTTTGTGTAATTAATGTCAATACATTCTTTTAATTCATCGAATGAATGATATGCCGTACCCAATAGCAGCTGACCTTCATTACAACCTTCCTTCTTCTCTAAGTTAGGGAGTTCTATTGGCGCAGTGCATGATGCAAAAATGAGTAGTATAGATAATAAGCGATGCATCTAATTAATTAGCATCTAATTTCTGAGAATCAATATCTAAATCTATCATTAAGTCTTCACTCCTAATATGGTAGAAGTCAATTTTCTTAGGGGTATCTAGAATCTCAAAATTCTGGAATGAAGCCTTTTGTACATTATCAAGGACCATGGCTGGTCTATAATCAGCATCATCTATGCTTAATTTGACATTTTTCATCTGTAGTCCTTTGACATGGCGAATATAAAATCCCCAAGCGGGCAACTCACCATACATACTAAATTCAGGATAATCAGAAGCATTTTCAGGTATGGCATCTAAGCGATCGAGGGGTGCATACGCCATGGCTTTATGACCTCGTCCAGGATAGGAAATGGTTATATTCTCTAATAGTACATTCTCTACTGGAAAGTCAGGCATCCCTGTAATCGATGCTGGAAACAGATTGTGAAAAAATGACAAGGAAGGTCCTCTCATATCATACTCACCATCAGGCCTACCCCATGGCACTTCGACATGGATATTCTTAAGCACAACATTCTTTAGTGTGCCTACCTTGCGTTCCGACTCCCGATGACCTAATTTGATGAATATGGCATTACCTGTATTCTTAGCCGTTATACTATCGATGTAGATATTTTCCAGTATACCTCCGTCTACAGATTCTATGGCGATTGCAGACCTATAGGTGTCATAGACTTCTATATTCTTAATCAACACATTCCTAAATCCACCTTCAGACTTAGTACCAAACTTGACAGCACTGGCACTGGACCGCACTCTACAATCTGATATATACACACTATCCATCACATAATCCACATAGTGAGATTTAAGACAGATGCCATCATCGGCACAGTTAATATTACAGTTAGTAACGCGAACATTCTTAGAATCTGAGATATCAATCCCATCATTATTCCAAAAGGCATCACTGTCCACAGTAATATTATCTATCGTTAGATCTTCGCATCTGTCATAGTGCTGTACCCAACTGGCGGCATCCTTAAGCGTTATATCTTCTACGAGAATACCCTTACACTTTACAAATACAATCAACATGGACCTCATATAGAATCGTGGTCTCTTTTCTACATGATTATATCTAATGCTGTCCAATAAGCCTACATGGTACATACTGTCCAGGAGTACACCATTCTTTCTTCCCTGCCCATCAATTATTCCTTTGCCTGAAATGGCAATGTTCTGCTGGTCAGTGGCCAATATAATGGCTCTCATGTATGAAGATTTTGCAACATCATGATGTTCATGCAAATAAGAACCTAACAAAACAGCCCCTTCAGAAATGTGTAATTCTACTCCAGAATACAGATGGATGCTCCCAGTTAAAAAAACACCTTCTGGTATCACAACCCTACCCTGCCCGTCTTTATGTGCTTGATTAATGGCAGACTGTATGGCCTCAGTATTTAATGTAGTGCCGTCACCGATAGCCCCAAAATAAGTTACATCATAATCTCGCCCGAACAACGAGACCACAGAAATACTCCAAAGAAATAGCAACCAAATTTTCATAGCCTATGATTAAAAGTACATTTTCTGTTTTTCCTTGGGTCTGATAATGGGATCTTTAGGCACAAAGTATATATCTAACTCTTCTATGATACCGTCTGAACTTATTTTAAGTAATAAAGACTGATAGGGTTTAAATATAAATGTCTTAGAAATTTTATTAGGACCTATATTCAAAGTTAAAGGCAGTTCGATGGGCTTATCCATAAATGATTGTCCCGAGTAGACAGGATAGATCAGATCCTTAGAATGAGGCTGAGCAAGGAAGATATACTGCGTACCATTTTCCTCCACTCTACTCCAATAATCAGGTACAAATTCCCCAGAGATAAGCGGTACATGATTCACTAATTTGCTGAAATCAGGAGAAACATTATCTAAGGCCTTAAGCGTTTCTAATTGATTCTTATAGTTCTCATTTTTAATCTTACCGGGTTCTATCACATCTTTTTTTAAGATTACCGGTAATCCTTTTTTAGCAAGGTATAATAAGCGTTCCAATGCGTTCTCGTCCATATAATTGACATTGACATACAGCGCAGAAAAATGTGCATCACCAATAGCCAACTTTCCATCTATGTAATTTGCCTTGCTCAGAAATTCTCTGTTAATCCATAAGGGATGATAGCCTTTTGTTTCTTCAGGCATAGAAAGATATCGCAATTCGTATTCTCCCCACACCCACACACGTTGGCGTTCTTCAGGATAAGCGCCAGTCATCACACCATCTTCATAAGGAATATAGACGGCAATATCCGAATAGGTCTTCCCTCGTTGCATATATGCAGATACCTTTTCCATATAACTATTAAAGCCAGGTAATTCAGGCTCCAGGCTACCTCCAGGTCCAAAATAGGTAGTCGCAAAAAACTCTATTGTATCAGAGCCTATAGGATTATATGGAGTGCCGTGGTAGAAATGCTGATTAACGCCATTAGCAAAAAGCGCATCTGCTACCATCTTTAAATCGGCTGTTTGTTCCTCTCTCAGATATGTTGACGGGAACCCATACATGCAAGTAAAACTCTCTGAGGATACCATTGGTTTCTCTGAGAGACAAGCAGATGAACTGACCACTTTTGAAAAACTAGGATTATTCAGCATGGCCTCTGTCTCTGGAATATCTACAAGTGCATAAGTATTCATGACATCTGTCGGAGATGCGAGACATTGTACTCTAGACCAAGCACCTAACTCTCTGCACTTCTCCACATAAGGCTTATAAAATCCCTCCGTGACATACTTATCTATAAGTAGCATATAATCATATCTGACATCAGGAAAAGAATCTAATCCTTGTTCCATGTATGGAATGATATCATATCCAAATTCATCTTGAAATGTATCCTCAAATCCATCTGTCCACACTTTATATTTACTGTTCATCTTTATCTCCCAAGAGTCAGTAAATAAGGCTGATTTAGAACCTTTTAATGCAGGTTTTATAGCCGCTTCTATAGGCGTAGAAAATGCATCAAATGCCTCTTTGTCCAGATGATTGATTACAGACATGGTGTCAGGCCATGACCAAGCAAAGGTCAGCAACTGCTGAAAACTTGTATCTCCATATACTTGAGTGGTATGTTCTTTCTTCATATCAAGTCCAGCCACTGGCCAAGCACTCCCAAATGTAAAATCACAAATCAACCCCAAGGAGTCTGCATATGATTTAGCATAGCTAATCATCTCAGTCCATTCTGGACTTAACCATTCCTGTGCGGTTGTGTCTACTGGATAATGCCTGTTATAGCTGCGTTGATACATCCTCTGGTAGCGATACAGCGGATATACCCAAGCAATCTCTACACCTCCAAAATTATTTTTCTTTAGCCAATCCAATTGGTGCTTAATGTCTTCCTTCTTTATTTCGGTGGCAAACCACCACCATCGCGTGCATGGTTTTGTAGTAGGATATATTGTTGACTGTGGTGTTTCTGTGTCGGAGATTTCACAGCACAAAAAGGTTAATCCAAGAAAACAGAAAAATAAAAGAGACAGTCTTAACCTCATTGAATAAAGATAGGATAATGATAATATAACGCTACTATAATACTAGACGATTATTGATAGTCTTTTGTAAGATTAAAACCTATTTACCACCATTACCCCTTTATGCATAAAACGATTCATAAGGGGGAGGGCAGTAGCAGCTTCTTTCAATGTTATGGTACGTTCTATCATCTGTTGGGGCCTTAGATTGCCGCTTATTATCAGCTCCAAGATTTCTGGATACTTATGAGCCTGCATGCCATGACTGCCTAAGATTTCCAATTCATGAGCTACTACCTGATCCATTGGTATCTTAGGATGTTGATGATCCCCAGTCATAAGCCCTACTTGGATGTGCTTGCCTCGTTTTCGTAAATTAGCAATAGAGTTATAACAAGTATCAGCACTGCCCAAAGCATCCAGAGACACATGAGCCCCGCCTTGGGTATGCGCTCTGACCTGTTCGACAATTCTGCCAGTGGTCGCATCTACCGTAGCCATGGCACCTAATTCTTTTGCGAGTTCTAAGTTATCTGCATTGATATCTACTGCAATAACTTTGGCGCCCAAAGCGGTGGCGATCATAATGGCTGATAGTCCGACACCTCCACAACCATGTACCGCAACATACTGTTCGGCCGTCACTTGCCCTTGATCCACAACGGCTCTATATGAAGTTATAAAACGGCACCCCAAAGTAGCGGCCGTTTCCATATTTATTTCTTGGGGTAATGTTACAAGATTGGTGTCTGCATAATCCAAGGCAACGTATTCTGCAAAAGATCCCCAATGGGTAAACCCAGGCTGGGATTGCCTATCGCATACCTGTTGATTATCAGTTCTACATTGTGGACAGCTACCACAGGCACATACAAAGGGAACAGTCACTCGATCCCCAACCGAAAAATTGTGTACATCCTTGCCCACCGCAGCAATTGTGCCTGCCAGTTCATGGCCAGGTATGTGGGGTAATTTAATGTCAGGGTCATGTCCTATCCATCCGTGCCAATCGCTACGGCATAATCCAGTAGCAGCTACTTTAATGACTACGCCATCTGGTTTGGGAGATGGATCGGGAACCTGCTTAACACTAAGCTCGCCTCCGAACTTTTCGAAAATTATAGCTTTCATTCGTCTGGGTGTTCGTTTTGTATTGGAGGTTGCCCAGTTACTGACAATTTAAAGATATCATTTCTGGCATAATGGCCGATAACATCAAAATCCAATTTGCTTTTAGGAATATCGTCAAGATCTAAGGTAGCTGTTAAAGCACCTGCTTCATGGAATAGTGGTCCTGCCAAGACTTCTCCGAATGGAGAAATAATAATACTGCCACCTGGACACAGCTCTTCCACCTCATCTTTTACCGTAGCTTTATATTTTTCAGGATACATGGATTTGGTAAAATACTGATTACAGCCTAGTACAAAACACCGTCCCTCCAATGCGATATGTTTCATGGTGGCAATCCAATTTTTCCTAGAATCTGCAGTTGGAGCAATATAAATTTCCACACCTTGTTGATACATGGCCATACGAGCTAAAGGCATATAGTTTTCCCAACATATTAATCCACCAAGCTTGCCTATGTCGGTATTAAAACTAACCAAAGATTCTCCCGATGCTTCTGCCCAAATGATACGTTCCGTCCCTGTAGGTTTTATTTTCCTATGTACACCTAAATATCCTTCGGTCGGTGAAATATATGCCATAGAGCAGTAGAGACTGCCGTTAGTATCTTGTTTTTCAGTAAGTCCAATTACCAGATATACCTTTTCTGCTTTTGCCAAATTTTCTAGAAATGAAAGATCCTCTCCTTCCAATGTCACGCTATTCTTATAGTAGTCCGCATATTGGGCTCGTCCTTCTGCTGTTCTTTTACCTACATTGGCTCCGAATGAGAATCCCCTTGGGTAGCCCGGCACAAAAGATTCTGGAAATACAATCAACTTACAGCCTTTCCTGGCCTGTTGTCGCGTAAGTTGAGTCACTTTTTGCATTGTCTTGCCTTTGTCAAAGAAAACGGGACTATCCTGTATAAGCGCTACTTTTACTTTCATGATTTTACCTAAGGAGATATTACTTGAATGTTACTATGTAGATTCAGTTTGAACTATTCTTTATTTGGGGATAAGGTACATAATAAAGATTAAAGACTGTTTCTAATATTTCATCCAACTGCCAACATTGCTCTGAGTTAAAACAATAAGAAAGTCCTCTTATTAAGTCAAGCTTTATATATTAATCCGCTGTCGATATCCCTCTCTTGGTGGTGATTTTTAGGTACAACATCATAAATGTCTTGTGTAAAGGACCTGAATAATATAGTTGCATTGTACCTATGAGAAGGGACTGCAATTAAACCCCTATCGGTCATTTCAATTTTACCAAGTCATACATGCACTTGTCGTCGTGTCAAATTGAGTTTGGAAGTCAAGATTGTTTCTGTCCTATAATTTCTGAATAGTGCCCATAAGTAGTTTTGAGAAACTGTTTTACGCTTAGTAAATTACGTAGTAAGTCATATAGGATTACATTATAAATAAATGGCCCTTGATACAAGGAGCCATTTATTTATAATCGTTGGTTCTATATATCGTTGGCTAGAATTGTGCATATTCCTGCAGTCCAATTGCATTCTCTATGGTAAACATGTCTGGCTTGGCTATAGGAAAGCCTCCTTTGATGGTGCACTTGACAAAGTACTCTTCACCAGCTTTGAGGTGGAGAAAGATTGGTTCCTCAGAATCTTTTGACCATATTTTGATGTCTCCCATTTCTGAGGTCTTATAGCTAAAGGCAGAATTGTTATTCATTTTACCGATTACCTTTCCATCATTGATTTTTATATCATAGCTAACCGCTGAGCCTGGAAAATATCGCGGTCTGTAGAAATGAATAACAGCATAATCAACATCATCTGGCAAAGAAGATTTATTGATGTCTGCTAAGTTCGCCTCTAGTTCTTGGAGTAAGACAGTGTTGTCATTGTAATAAAGATTAGCCCTTAGCCTATAACAAGTAGAGGTCAAATTCGGTCTTTTTAACTTCGTAATCTCTATAATATTTGCGCCTTTTTCTTCTGCTTCTTGCTTCGCCATCGCCATGGTTTTGTCATAAGCACAATCAGTGCCAAGGCCTACATCACTGATTTTAAGTCGCCCGACATACTCTGAGTCAGCTGGGAGAATCTCACTATTATGAAGAACATAAATTTCAGATATTCTTGAATTAACAATAGGGCTGTCATCTACCAGCATACTCTTAACTCTAGGAGCACACGCCTGACTGACAAGAATGATAAGTCCTGCTAATAGGACCATTAGGTTATTCATTTAATATTATTTAATGGAAAAAATTGTTGCTCCTAGAGAACGGAGAAAAGATCTTATTATTATTCTGGTTTCTAAAAATTAGATTTCATTGTGGAAATAAATAAGGTATATATAATTATACAAAGCCAGACACAGCAAAGTAATTGGTTAGAGATTAATTAAGCAAAACGTTAGAATTATAACATTATTGTCGGTTAGTTTTGCTGTCAAGTTTTTCGTTTCCTACTTAAATACATAGTAATAAACAACCCAATAAAAACTATGAATAGTCCAGACAAAGTTAAACTCGTACTATTTGTATCATGCTTATCATTACGGCCAGCCTCAAGGCCCATCATGAAGAGTCCAGAGAGACTAATAATGATGCCTAATATTTTCATTTTGTTCATCACAAATTTTATTGTATCATTTAAAAATAGTAATCTGTCATTCTATATTGAAAGTTCAGATTCCAATTGCTCCAGCGACTTGCCCTTCGTTTCTGGCATTTTGATTAATACCCAGATTAACTGAAGTACCATAAATCCTGCAAAGAAGAAAAATATCGGAAACGGGTTGTCCTTGAATATACCTTTATCACTATCTAAAAATATAGGTGTGACTGCGGTTATAAGCGCCGCCAATACCCAGTGAGTACCTGACCCAAACGACTGTCCCATAGCACGTACTCTAGTTGGAAATATTTCAGAGATAAAAACCCAAATAACTGCACCCTGTCCTATCGCATGAGAGGCAATAAATAAACAGATAAAAACCAATAAGAATAGACTACTGGCCCCAGAATAAAATGCATATCCTACCATAGCCAAGCTTATTATATATCCCACTGAGCCAAATAACATGAGTACTCTTCTACCGACCCTGTCTATCAAGTACATACCGAGTAATGTAAATATTAAATTCACTGCGCCTATCGTAATAGAACTTCCTAGAGACGCCTTGCTTGCCAGACCTGCTTTCTCTAATATCTCTGGTGCATAATAAAGTACAAAATTGATACCTGACAATTGATTGAAGAAAGCCAACAGAAAAGCAAGTCCTAACGGTGTCGAATACCTTTTAGAAAAAAGTCTGTTGCTTACTTTGGTATCCTGGTTTATAGAAGCTTTAATCTGACTGATCTCTAAAGGCACATCCAGACTATCTATTTCCTTTAAAACTTTCCGTGCACCTGCTTCATCATTTCTATATAGCAATAACCATCTTGGACTATTAGGAACTCTTAATATCATTATACAATACAATAGTGCTGGAACAGCTTCTATGCCGAGCATCCAGCGCCAGTCATTAGCACCACCCACACCTTTCAGCAAATAATTAGAAAAGAATGCAATGAAGATTCCAAAGACAATCATAAATTGATATCTGGCGACGATACTACCTCTTTGGTTTTTAGAGGAAAGTTCTGATAAGTATATGGGAACCGCTACACTCGATGCGCCTATCCCTAAGCCCCCTATAAATCTAGCTACAGAAAATATATATGGATTCAAAGCCAAGGCAGACCCTAAAGCAGAGACGGTATAAAATATACCTATCCAAAACAAAGTCTGCTTCCGGCCTATCTTGTCCGTCGGTATTCCACCCAGCAAGGCGCCAATGACTGTCCCCCACAAGGCCATAGACATAATAAACCATCCATGAAAAGCAGGAGAGGTATTCCACAGCGCTTTGATGGGTAAATTAGCGCCTGAAATAACTACCGTATCGAATCCAAATAAAAAGCCAGCCAATGCAACGGTGAAGGTCCAAAAAGAGGTGTTGGATTTTGACATAAGGGGTTTAGGATTTAATACGCTTCTGAAGATAGGGATAATTCTATGATTAGCGTCTTTAATCCGATTGGGGATTAAATCAAGAAGTCCACCTACAATGTCATATGTACAATATTTTTAAGTTTAGAACTATGGAGATTTTAATATCAAGTCACATTTAAGTATACTTGCTTACTTTTGCCAATGCCCTATTAAAGCATAAATTTTACAAAATAACTTTATGAAAAAATATTTACTATTTGCTGTTATCATCCTTACAGGAATAATGATGACATCATTCTCTGGGGGTTTTGGAGCACAGAGAAATCAAGGATCTACTGGTGCACCTGGCGAAACTGGCCAAACTTGTAGTAGACCAGGGTGTCATGCCTCCGGCGCATTTTCTCCTATGCTTGCATTTGCAATGTTTGACGATTCTGGCACCCAGGTCACAGAGTATATCCCTTCTGAGACTTATACAGTAACACTAAGGATAAATGCAACTGGATTACCTGGCGGATATGGCTTCCAGATGGTTTGTATTGAAGATGGAACAGAAAATTCTGTTAATTCTTTTACTGATTTCCAGACTGGAGTCGGAGATATCATGATAGGAGATCGTCAGTATGTGGAACACAATAGACGATTACCTTCTGATACGTTAACTATGACCTGGACGGCGCCAGATAGCAATGCAGGTGATGTGACATTTTACGTCTCTGGACAAGCCAATAATGCCAATGGCAGTTCTACTGGAGATGGTGCTACAAATGATGCCTTTACTTTTCCTGAGGCAGGTGCATCTTCTACATCTGATGTAACCTCTAATAATGTAGTCTTGTACCCTAATCCAGTTTCAAATACTTTGACTATTCCTGCAGAATTTCAGTTAGCCTCTGCTCAGATTGTGGATCTACAGGGTAAGACGCTATTGAATACGACCGCGCATGTGATAGATATGAGTTTTGTGACCTCAGGCACCTACATTATTATGCTGACAGATATCAGTGATAAGGTATATAGACAACGTATACAAAAGCTATAGGAAGCGAACCTCAATTCGATTCATTGACTCTGAAGAGCGCTTTTCGCGCTCTATCAAAGTCATCTTTAAGATTGAGGCAATTTTGTAAATCTGACCGTGCGGCATCTAGATTTCCCTGTGCTTCATGAATCAGACCTCGATAGAAATAAGGCAAATGATTAGTAGGCGCTACACCCGCCATAATATTAAATTGTTCTTTAGCTACATCTAATGAATCCATAGACATATACAGAATGCCCATATTGAGATAGGCGTCTGTATAAGTCTTATTATTAGCAACAATCTTTTTGTACAATTCTATAGCTGTAGGATCATCTCCATTATTTTGTAGGTAGTAGGCCATAGAGTGGAGAGCTGAAGGATCATCGGGTGCCAGACTGAGCGCAGCCTCATAATAATCCTTGGCTATAGCAAGGTCTTTCTCGTATAGTAAGTCGCCAGTAAATAACCAAGCATCCAGATTTTCGGGATCCATTTCTGTTACTGTTTGAAATGCATTAATAGCCCTGTCTACTTCGCCCATGCCTCTAAAATTCATTCCCATCATAAAATGTCCTTCAGGGTGATTTGGGTCCTCACTAAATATACGAGCTACCGTCTCCAGTGATGGTTCATACATCTTGAGTATAAGCTGTGTCTCCGATAGTTTGAGTAGGGTCGGTATGCGGTCTGGAAATAACTTCGCCGCTCTTACCATTGTAATAAGCGCATCTTTAGATCTGTAATAGTCCATTAGATTATCCGCTAATAAATGATAGTATTCTGGCTTTAATGAATCCAAGGCAATCGCTTGTTTTAAATCCAAAATAGCCTCATCGTAGGCTTCTTCCTTATAGTAGTGTTGTGCTCTTTGGTAGTATAATTCTGGATTATAAAGCTCTTTCTCTATTTGGTTCGATAGTTCATCAGTGAGCTTGCTACCCGTAACAGCCGCACTCTGAGTATCAGATTTGCAAGAGCTGATTAAGCCAAGCAATATAAAAATAGGGATATGATAAAACAGCAATTTTCTCATACTTACAAAGGTGATTTAAAAGCTAATAATAAAGTAAAACTTAACACATAATTAAATGAGTAAACCTGGGCAAAAGGTCATGACTACTAACACTGAATGAGTATAAGCCTGTTCCCATTAGGTGTATATCATCTCTAAATGAAATCTATTAAAATGCATATCCCACTTCAAATTTAAAAAGTGCCCCCTCTGAGGATCCTGATACAGAGGTCCTAATGAGAAAAAATTTAAGCAAGTCATAGGATAGCCCAGCGGTCCATCCATGTCTTATGCTATCAGTTGTCTGACCATCTACGTATACCTGACCAAAGTCATAACCAAGGATGGCTCCAAATGCTATGGGGACAACAGAGTTATTCCAATTGAATAAGCCTAACCGAAGGTCTAACTGTTGGAAGACAATAGTCTCACCACTGTATCGCTCATTCCTATATGGTCTTAAGAATTCCTTGTTTCCCATAGTTGGATACTGGTAGAACAATGGATCACCAAGTATAGATTGAAATCCAGTTCGGCTAGCCAGTATAAAATCTAGTGATCGTGACAATGAGGTATACCATGAAAAGCTAAGACCATATTTCAGTATATTATTCTTGTCTCTAAAATTGTACTGCTGCTTCAATAGTGCCCTAACGAGAATTCCTCTGCTTGGCTTAATAGGACGATCAGTTGTGCTGATCTTAAGATCTGCTTCCAAGCCTAGAAAGTGATCTATTTGTCTCCCAGATTCTCCTACTAGGTTCAGCACATTAATCACATTGAGACTATCTGTATTTTCTTCTATTCTATATGATTCATAGGTAGGTCCGAAGCGGAGTCTAAATTTTCCTGCGCCCGCACGATATTGCAGATGTGGAGCAAATCTAAACGACTGAAGTTGAACAAAATTATCCGAACTTCTTAATCCTAAATTAAATTCATTTTCACCAACTCCAAAAAAATTAATGTTATCTGGTAACTCTATCTTCAGCATAGGCGCCAATCCCAACTTCGTCGTAAATAAACTCGGGTATTCTCCCTCATATTCCAGTTTAGCACTGAAACGGCTACCTGAAGTAAATTCTCCATTAACCAGATGACTAGATTTGAATGGTGACTTTCTCCATCCATGCTTGATACTATTAAAACCGAACCCAAAAGTCAAACCTTCATCAGGTGCAAAGCCTAAGGTAATCCATGGAAGGCCAGTGTCATATAGATACCCATTCCTATCATATTTATTGACACCAATGTCATCACTAAGTTTGTCTTTTACTAAGTGAGGCTCAGATATTTCCATTCCCTTTAGGTCATCGTATATTTCTATAGAACCGACCAGCTCAGTCTTTCCTTTTATATCTATCTTATCTTCTCCAATACCACCAATGATTCTTATATCTATAGGTGTGCTGCCCATGACATTAATCTCAAATGAATCTTTTCCATGAAGTCCAAATAGATTGAGCACTTCTGTTTCCTCTGCCAAGATTAATCGAGAATGCTTAGTCACTTCTCCATGTTTCTTACTTAACTTTATAACCTTTACAAGGATATTGCCCGCTTCATCTATTGTGAGATTAAATTTATCCTTCTCATCAGTTCCTGTGTACTGTACCTCCTTAGACATAAAGTCATAGTACTTTCTCACTTCTTGCTTAAGAATCTTTCGCCTTGACTTGATTTTATCCACAAGTTCATCAGATATATAATCTTGACTTTCTTCAGGAAGGGAATGTATAGATGTTTCTATGGCTGCTTCATCCAGATTGGATAAGAGTAAGTCTATTTCTTCTTCCCATTCATCCCAACTAAGGTTATTTAAGAAATACCTGTCAAAATTATTAGCATTGGTCGCTAAGGATTTGACATCTATTTTCTTAGACCCTATAGACTTCATTTTCTTATCTGCGACATTCCCTAATAAACCAGGAATAACTCCTCCATACTTAAAGAAAGCCCAGTCTCTGTCACGTGGTATAGGTCGATATATTGTTCTGTCCCCTTGAGGTATGGCAGCCCATCTCCACTGGTCATCATGCCTGTCTCTGTCGTGAATAAATATATCAAACAACCTGCTCTTCAATACCCAACGCTGATCCACAAAGTGCATGGTTTTCTTTCTGAGTGTAAATAGCAAATCATTAAACCCCATAATATCTTCACTATCTCCAAAGAGGCCTGACCCACTCCAATCGCCATTAGGCCGAGCTTCTAGAATATAGTGGCCCTTAGGAAAAAATGGTGCAAAAGGGCCAAGCTGGTCAGTGTCAGAAAGATATACTACTTCAGGTCTGGTATGGTACACGTTAGCATGTTCTGATAAGGCCGCCACATACATTGCGCCATATGGAATAGATGCAGCATTCTGATCTACATAGAGTTGCAATATGTCCAGATGTCTGATTTCCTTAGGAACTGCCTTGAAGAAGTCCTTATTTACCGACCTCATCACATATTGCTTACCGTCATTTGCTTTCAGTCTAAGTGTATGTGTAAATAAGCCACCACCTTTCTTGACTGGTTTTAGTCCGCCATGGTACTTAGCTAATTCGAAAACCTCTGTCTCTATGGGTGTCGTCCAAGTAGGTCTATACTGCTTGCCCATAACAAATTCATACACTGGTCCTTTACCAAATTTCGTATTAGGTGGCAGTGTGATTTTCTCCAGAGGACTATCAGATATGTCGACTGAAGAGGTAGTTTTTTCTAACTTAATTCTTGACGGATTGGTCTTATAGATTTCATGCCGGTATTCCACTTTTTTAATACCAGATTCTGCATCTACAGTATAGAACTCTAACCATGAACTGCCATCGTCGTAGAAATTCATTACTCCATATCCACGAGAAGAACCAACATAGTGAGCGCCTTGTCCACGTGCTGCTAAAGAATTTTTGTATCCAGATCCGCTTATAACATAATTGATTGGAAATTTTTGAAAAATAAACTGCTCACTAGAATGCTGCAGATGATGGTCATGCCCTGACACAAATGTTACCTGACTTACATCAAAAGTTCGGATAACATGCTCTATTTCCTTTTTTAAAGTTTGGAGACCATGGTAGGTAATGTCCTGGTTTGATCCACCTAACTGCCTATACAGCGGATAGATAGATCCCACGAAGGGCAGAGGTAGATATAAATTACGATTGACCTTAGTGAGCGGAAAAAGATGATCCTTTAATCCAAAATATCCCCCATGTTCACCATTAGATAGTAAGGGGTGATGCATGAATATCAGCAATCGGCTACTCTTATGCTCTATCAATAGATCCTTCATTCTATCCAAAAACTCTCTGCGAGATTTAATCTGACATCCTTTATTGATATCATCCTCCTCATCCCAGTTATGCACCCACCATTGGGTGTCGATGAAAATATAGGTCAAGTCTTTGGACACCTTGACCACTTTAGGATCACCGCAGGCATCCTTTGGGTACAGCTTTATCTTATCTTTTTTCTTTACTTCATCCTTGATATATTTTTCCTGTCGAATAATCGCCTTCCGACCACCAGACTTGTTATTATTCCAATCATGATTTCCAGGTATAAAAAATACTTCTCCATTTACCTCCTTAGCAAGTGAAAGATGGGCATCCATAATTTTCTCCTGCCGCTTTCTGTCAGGATCTTTTGATTTACTAAGTCCATTATTATATAGATTATCGCCAAGAAATACGAGAGAGTGATTCGTCTCACTTTCAGAAATATCCTTCTTTATAGCTTCAAAGACAATATTCGTTCCTTTTGATTTATCGTCTATACCTCCGGCATCCCCTACAAGGAATAGCTGCTGTTCTAATTGCTTTTCCGGCAACTTCGGCAGTTGGTCTCTCAGTCTATTGTCATCATAATAAGAATGCTTAGTCGTATGACATGCACCGAGCAGAATAACTTGAACTAGTATTAGCAGGAGAAATTTCATAGTTCTAGAGGGAATGGCTTTTTTATGATTCTGATATATTCTTTATTCTGCAAAGTAGGGATTCTACAATTTATTCATATTAAGATTATTCTATTTTTAATCTTCCTTTAAATTTTTATGAGGAAAGAAGGACAATATCTATGTGTCTTTAAGCATTATAGATGGACATTATAGTAAAAGTAAAATTCCAGTTATCTGAAGTAGCTCTACAACTAAAATAGGCAATCAAACAACTTCCAAGCTATTAGACCAATATTGCCTATTATTTATTGACTAAATAATAAATTGAAATGAAGAACACACTTTTCATCCTAGCTATGCTATGCCTGGCTTCCATCGCAACAGCGCAGACAACATTCGGAATCAAAACTTTCTATGGTATGTCATATACCGATGAAATATCTGAGGAATTTGTAGAAAGCTCTCTAACAAAAGTGCTCCAATTAGGCTATGTCAGCTCTGAGCCACGTAAAGGCATAGGTGTCACTATGCTAAATCAAAATGAAAAAGTTTTTGTCATGTCAGAAGTGGGATATATGTCCAGCGGTCAGACTTTTGCAGTACAAGCTTATGGCACCTCAGGCACTCTATTGGACCCAGCTACCATATACAGAAATACATCTACCTCCCTTAGAGGATCAGTGATGGCAGGCGTAAATCTAAAGAAGTTTAAATTAGGTGTCGGACCAGAAATAGCTTACAAGCTTAGTGAGGAAGAAGCCCTTTCTACTTTTACCAATGCCCTAGAATATACCAGCAGAAAATATAATACTGGATTTAATTTTCTATTAGGATATAAGCTTAATAAGCATATACATCTGGATCTCCGGCATACCTATATCTTCCAAGATGTGAGCGACGGATATAAATTTGAGGGTGTGCCATTGGTCATAGGCAGAAATGCTAAATATCTGGAATTATCAGCTTCATTTTTTCTATAAAAATTCTTCTCGTGTAGAAGACAAAATTCTAATCAATTCCTCTTTTCATCCCAAGACGGAAAATGCAGGTGTCAATTTTGGCATCTGTATTTTTTAAATACCATCAATTTTACCCAATTAGATTCTAATGCTCAGTGATTTCTTTAGGCTCAGTCGCAGTAGAAAACGTGTAAGAAAACCCTGCAGACACAAAGTGAGTGTTACTATTTTCCAGACCTAGATTGATACTATATCCATACTCAAAATCAAATGATAAGTCTTTGCCCTTTGTACTAAACGAGATCGTTGGTTCTATAATGTATAAAGCCAATCCTTCTCTTTCTATATCACTTAATTCAAAAAATTGTAATCGCTTTACAGTTGATGTAAATGCAATGTTACTTTGCTTTTTTATTACACCAAACATAGGCTGAATGGCTAATTGACTATAACGTCCAATTAGACTTTCTTCTTGGGAAGAAAATGTCAACAAACCATCAAGATTTATTCTTCCTAGCCCAGCTAAGCCAAAAATTTGAAAGAATCTTCCAGTCTGATTTTTGGACAGATACCCGATACCTAATCTGGAATGGACTCTCCGTTCTATGGCGTAGAAAGAGGTGCTGGATTCTGTATAAAGCCTTAATTTATCAGTAGGCGCATAATTTAATCTTACTCGGCTATCAGCCAAAAAACCTGCGGCAGATAGGGTAATGGCCGGAGATTCAGAAGATATGTCTATGCCTACTTGTAAGTCTCCCTTATTCTCTATCACTGGAATAACTTGAGCAGAGGGTGTATAAATAGTCTGAGAACAGCTTTGGAGTAGTCCGACTGCCAATAGGATAATTATGAGTTTTCTCATCTGTCTATATGATTTGATACCTTCAAATATAGTAATGGTGGCGGGCGAAAAATGTCACATAATGTAGATTCGTGAATTATTTTCTTACAATTATCGAAGTACACTGCTGTGTTTGTCTGATTTGTTTACATATTGTAGATAATCTGTGTAAAACTTCTGATCCATGAACAGTCCACACAACTACCAGAAAAAGCTATTTGATATCATAGCTAAGCGTAATACAAAGGAGAACAGGATTATTTATGAGGTGATGGCTTTGCTCAATATTAAAAAAGGTGCCGCCTACAAAAGGATGAATGGCGAGACCTCCATGCCTATCAGCGAGATCATCATCCTATGCGACCATTACAACATCTCATTAGATGCCACATTCCGAAGCGATCGCTTTATTTCTTTTTTTCATCCCTTTGTACACAAAGAAAAATCTTCCTTAGACAGCTTCATAGAACAGTATATTAAGTTCTTTAAGCCCATCAGAAATCTAGATGATTCAGAGAAAGTACACCTGACTTACCTCGCCAATGAATTACCTATCTTCTATTACTTTGGTCATAAGTATATATTCAATTTTATGATATCGGTATGGAAGCATTTGCACTGGGATGATGTGAATTTAATTATCGGAAATGTATCTGAGCATGAACGGGAAGCCAAGTCTATCAGAGATGATATCTTGAATAATTACTACCGAAATAGCGTAACCGAAATCTGGAATAGTAATATGCTCAATAATCTGTTCCAACAGATTATTTTTTGTATTACAATACGGGCCTTCAAAGATGGAAACTATATCACCCAATTAGTTAACGATATAGACAATCTGGTTTTACATCTTAGAAACATCAGCATCTCCGGTGTCAAGTCTATACAGGGGACTGAAGTCCAAGGCTCCAACTTAAAAATCTATCTTAATGATTTCGGTAATTATCTGAATATCGTACAGTTTGATTCGGCCAGTGTGAAGTCTACATTTCTAGGTTACGATTATCCACAGTTTATTGTAAGTCACAATAAACCCTTCTTTCAGTTTTCTAAGGATTGGATAGACCGACTCAAGAAGAGGTCCGTGCTTATCTCTACCGAAGGGTATCAGTATAGAGAATTGTTTTTTATAAAAATGGAAAACGATGTTAAGCAATTCAAGAATCGCGTCGAGAAATTAATGGGAGTTTACTATGAGTAGAATCATTTTAGCCATAATTAATCAGAGCTCCTTATCTTAACCCAATAAATTAGTTACATGAAAACTTTGACCACTCTCTGTCTGTTCTTCATATGGCTTAGCACAGGTTACAGTCAGAATACAGCTCTTTCTGCCAAATCGATGACAGCTGACAGCTTCTACCAATCTGTCAAATACAGAAATATAGGACCTTTCAGAGGCGGGCGGTCTGTAGGTTCTAGTGGTGTCGTGGGTGATCCCCTAACTTATTATATGGGTACGACAGGAGGTGGATTATGGAAAACAAATGACGCAGGCCAGCACTGGAAAAATATATCGGATGGATATTTCAAGACGGGATCAGTCGGTGCCGTCGCTATCTCAGAGAGTCATACTAATATCGTCTATGTCGGCATGGGTGAGCATGCCCCTAGAGGCGTGATGACCTCACATGGTGATGGCGTATATAAATCCACAAATGGTGGCAAGACTTGGAAACATATGGGCTTGGCAGAGACTCAGCATATCTCCAGAGTCATTATCCACCCTACAAATCCTGATATCGTATATGTGGCGGCCCAAGGTGCTCTATATGGACCTAATAAAGAGAGAGGCATATTCAAATCGACAGATGGTGGCGCATCCTGGAACAAAGTGCTTTTTGTGAATGAAAGTACAGGATGCTCTGAACTGAGCATGGACATTACCAATCCAGATGTACTATATGCTGCCATGTGGGAACATCAACGAGTCCCATGGAAAGTCATAAGTGGTGGCGAAGGCAGTGGTCTCTACAAAAGCACTGATGCTGGCAAGACTTGGAAGAAAATACATAAAGGACTCCCTAAAGAAAAAGGTAAAATGGCTATCGCCGTATCCAGGTCTAATCCCGATAAAGTCTATGCGCTGATTGAAAGCGACACTCAGAAAGATAAAAGTGGGTTATTTGTGTCCAATAATGGCGGTGACAAATGGTCCAAAGTCAGTGGTGATAATAGACTGACGCAAAGAGCATGGTATTATATAGAAGTCTTTATAGACCCTAATAATGAAAACTTAATCTATGTACTTAGTGCTCCCGCACTCAAATCTATAGATGGCGGAAAATCTTGGTCAAGGATTACAGGTACCCATGGTGATTATCATGATCTGTGGATTAATCCACATAATTCTAATAATCTGTGTATTTCTAATGATGGCGGTGCGGCTATCAGTTTCAATCAAGGTAAGTCATGGTCTACACAAGCCAATATGCCCACTGCGCAGTTCTATAGAATCAATGTAGATAATAGTTTTCCCTATCGCATTTATGGCGGGCAACAAGACAATAGTTCTGTAGCTATAGAACATCGGTCTATTAGTGGTCGTGCGATTACAGCACAAAATTGGACAGCCTCTGCTGGTGGTGAAAGTGCCTTCCTGGCTTTTGATCCAGATAACCCAGAAGTGGTTATGGGTGGCTCATATCTAGGCACCATAGAAGCGCTCAACACTAAGGCGGATGCTGGATCTCAAATCATGGCTGCGCCTATCCAATATTTGGGTATGGAAGCCCGTGAGATGAAATATCTATTCAATTGGAATGCGCCAATTATAAAATCACAACATGAGCCTAATACCTTCTATCATGGCGCTCAGTATTTACTAAGAACGCGTGACCTGGGGCAAAGCTGGGAAGAGGCTTCACCTGACCTGACCAGAAATCAGGACGACAAACAAGGTAATGGCGGTGGGCCCTACACAAATGAAGCTGTGGGTGCTGAGAATTATGGGACACTTAGTTATATAGCCGAGTCTCCTCATGAGGCAGGCACGATATATACTGGCAGTGATGACGGGCTCGTGCATGTGACAAGAGATAATGGAGACAATTGGCACAACATCACACCAACTGGACTTAAAGAATGTCTGATCAATGCGATTGATGTATCACCACATGATGCGGGTACTGTCTATATTGCCACGACGAGATATAAGTTCAATGATAAAACACCAGCACTATATAAATCCACAAATTATGGTAAGACGTGGACAAATATATCTAAGGGAATTCCTCAGGGGGCATTTACCCGTGTGGTGAGAGAAGATGACAAAAGAAAAAATCTATTATTTGCGGGTACAGAAACAGGCATGTATGTATCATGGAATGGTGGCAAGCAATGGGAACCTCTACAACTTAATTTACCTATCACACCCGTCCTAGATATCATCATCAGACATGATGATATGGCCATCGCTACTTCTGGTCGCTCATTCTGGGTATTGGATGATATGGGATTGCTGAGACAGCATGACAAGGATACCAAGGATATCAAACTATTCCAACCCGAAGACATCTACCTCAATAACAGCAGCAGCCCATTAGATGGCAATAAATCGAAAGGAACAAATTTGCTGAATGGGGTTAATCCAGCATCTGGTGTGGTTATTTATTACCAATTACCTGAAGTAGCTGACTCCATAGATGTGACTATAGAAATCAAAGATGCCAAAGGTCAGGTTGTCAATACCTTGACATCTAAAAAAGACAAGTCTTATCGCAGATGGGATGGAGGACCGCCCGCTATGGATACGCTTTCTAAGAACGCAGGTCTAAATAGATATGTCTGGGATACCAGACACAGCATCATGCCAGGCATTCCTGACACCTATATAGAGGCCAGCTTTAGAGGTCATAAGGCCGTCCCTGGTGAATATAGCGCCACTCTTAAGATTGGAGACGAATCTGACCCAACTTCATTCAATATATTACCTAATCCCACTTATCCTCCAGACTTGGACTATGCGGGATATAATCAGTTTATGAATGAGGTGGAAGCTAATCTAACTGCTATGCATAAGCGGACAAATACACTGTACAATAAGCGCCAGCAATTAAATAAAATAATCAGTCAGTTGGACAAGACCAATCATGAGTCACTCATTAAAGACGGACAATCCTTAATCAAAGATCTGAAGGCTTGGGATGAAGAGATGGTCCAAAGAAAATCTAAAGCTTATGATGATGTAGAAAACTTCCCTAATAAGTTTACGGCACATTACATGTTCATGATTAACCATACCGAAAGCGATCTCCCACGCGTCAATCAACCATCAAGAGATAGAAGACAGGAGCTGGACCAACAATGGGCTGAGCTACAAAAACAATCTACAACCCTAGAAAAGAGAATCAAAAAATATAATGCGCAGCTATGGGAGGCTGGTGTAGGTGCGATATGGGCGAAGTAATTAAATAGGGAATAATTTTAAAATCTACTTTCCTTAAATATTTCATAAACATGAGAAAGCACTTTATAATTTCACTTATGTCTGCCCTAATATTTTTGATATTGGATTGTAGTGGTCAAAATTTAGTGCTTAATCCAAGTTTAGAGGACTGGGAAGATGGCAAGCCAAAGCATTGGTCAATAGAACAAGGAAGTGTAGATATAATGAAAGCGGATTTCAAGCTTATTCCGTTCGGTGTTGATCCTGAGAATGAGAAGTACAAGTCCTTTTATCCATCAAGAGGTGCTACAGGATTGACTTACTTTGCCTTGTCAGGAGTGGAGTCAGAAATTATTTCATGTAAACTACGAGAACCTCTTAAGGAAAATAAAATATATGAGTTGTCTTATTATATTCTGAAGACAAAATTATTTAATCAAACTTTTTCAGACACATTAACTGTACGATTTCGGACAAGTAAAGGATATTCAGAACCTCTACCTGTGATAAATCCTCATACCGAATTAGATATTTGGTCTAAGGTGAGTCTTAGAGTAATTGGTCAGGGGAATGAACAGAACATAGAGTTTGGATATTTTGGTGATTTTTACAAAGAGCCAGAGTTATTGGATGTTAAAATATTCTACCTCTACGATAATGTATCTCTGATAGAAGTTACTGAAGTTGACACTACAATTAATATTTATTTTGATAAAGGCAGCACTGTTTTACATAAAGATGATTTATCTGAACTTCATTCATCCTTGAAGAATTATGCTATTGATGAAGTAAGAATAGAAGGTTATGCTTCAAAAGAAGGTACTGCTGATGATAATTTAAGTTTATCAAAACAAAGAGCACAATCAGTTTTAGATATAGTCAATGAGTATTTACCTGAAAAGAATATATCGTATGACTATTTTGGTTCGAGAGAAAGTAAGTCAAATGATTATAACCTAGATAGAGTAGTAAAGGTTACATTTTCATTTTCTCCCACTGTTCCAAATGAAAAAGAAACTGAGTATCCTGGGATGTCCAATGACTTGAAGAAAAGAGTAGCTAAGTTATTTGAAGTAGATCAAGATATAAGATCAAAAGATATTGACTCCTTAGAATTCAATAGATTAGATTCACTAAACATAGAATCCATTACTAGTATTATTGATTCTATTGGATATCCAGGTATTTCTCTGATAGGTAGTTCCTTCATGGATTATGCATTCATAATGTTATTGCATGCAAATTATGAAGTTCGGAAGAAATATGAATCACAACTTATTGAAGCCACAATGAAAGGTGAAGCTACAAAGGCATTCATTCCTTACTTAATAGACAAAAATTTGCTTGACGAAAACAAGAAGCAACTTTATGGAACACAAGTATTCTTTGATAAGAACAAAAAAAAGTTTGTAGTTTATCCGGTAAGAGACGAAGATAAAGTTGATGATAGACGTTTAATCTTTAGGTTACAAAAAATTGACGATTATTTAAAATCATTTAATAACTAGAATTTATAAAAATCGTGTAGCCCAAATGGTCTATTCAATAAGTCTTTTACCCACCACTACCCGTACCTCCTAGGAGTATGCCATCTATAGCCAAAAGTCAATAGCGCTCTAGAGTTGAATGAAATGAATCTATATGAATTTAGTGGATTAATTTCTAGTGATACAGTCCAATAGCCTTTATCTCTATGCGCAAAGCTAGATTGGACGTATATGTTGGTAGGGTATGGCCTAACGCCTACTATAAGCGTTGAATTTTCAAACGCTTTACCTATCCCAATCTTTCCTGTTATAATAGTAGGAAAGGCAAGGCCAGCCTCATACTCTAGAACTGTGTTGTTAGCATATGTTATGGTATTTCCCCAGAGGAATGAGAAGCCAGGAAGAACAAAATCGAAATCTGTATATGTAAAACCAAAATTTAATTCAAGAAATCTACTGTTAGTCCTATATGATTTTGGGTCTGGTATATTACTTTGCGACAATAAATTCGGCTTCATATCTGCCAGCTCAAAATCATTATCATATAGATAATCAAGTGAACCCTTATTTGGCTCCGCGAATAGGCTATACCCAATATAGGTTGCTAGAGCATCTGTCCTATTACCTAAGCTAAGACCATTTTCAACACTAGTTGTAAAGGTATACTGCGAGTGCAATGATATGCTAACTAAAGAGCTGATTATAAGTATTACGAATCTCATTTTGTATCTTTTATCTGATAGAATATTCTAATTTCTTATAGTCTTTTATCAGTACACTACTTGTACCTCCTAGGTCTATGCCATCTATAGCCAAAGGTCAATAGCGATCTAGAGCCGAATGAAATGAGATTATCAGAATCCCTTAATGGATTATGTTCGAATGATACCGTCCAATAGCCTCTGTCGCTATGCGCAAAGCTAGATTGCACGTATATGTTGAGAGGAAAAGGTCTAACGCCAGCGATAATCGTTGAATTTTCAAACTTTTTGCCTATCCCAATCTTTCCAGTTACAATGGAAGGAAAGGCAAAGCCAGCTTCAAATTCTAGAACTGTGTTGTTAGCATATGTTATGGTATTTCCCCATAGGAATGAGACCCCAGGAAAAATAAAACTACTGTTATCATCGTCGATCAAAAGATCTGTAAATGCGAGGCCAAAATTTAGATCGAGAAATCTGCTGCTCGTTCGGGAAGCTTTTGGATCCGGTATAATAGGCTGCGACAATATATTCGACTTCTTACCTGCCAGCTCAAAATCAGTATCATATAGATAATCTAGTGAACCCTTAATTGGCTTGGCGAATAAGTTAAACCCAATGGAGGATGCTAGAGTCATACCTGTAACATTTGTTGCCTCTATTCTATTATCTAAGCTAAGGTCGTTCTCAACATTAGTTCTAAGGTTATTCTGTGAGTGTAAGGACATACTTACTAAAGAGCTGATTATAAGTATTAGGAATCTCATTTTGCTTCTTTTAAATTTTATTAATTCTTGCCAGTCTGAGCAATCAAATTGATAATTCAAATGTAATTGACTATCAAATTCTAGATGGATTCAAGAGGTACCAACTGCATACATTGACACCCTATAAGCCTGATTTTCAGTCTATTGATACTAGAATTTTCTTAAATGAGACTTTGAAAAGTGGGTACTTAGGTAGTTAGACTTCTAAGTGGTGTCAGAAATGGCAATTTCGCAGGGAGTGCGATATTGGTAAAACAAAACCCACATGTTTTGGGGCCCTCACCAACAGCTATGAAAGTCGATTTAGTTACCATTTGGTTATATAATATCCATGTTTAGGTAGAGACTTACCGAAAAAAAGAGCCACCCATATCATGAGTAGCTCTTTTTTTTAAATCTATAATATTTAATTATTATTTCACTTAGTATTCTCGTATGCCTTATAACCACATTCCATATACTCAGCATATCCCTCTACCCCTTCTTTATATCCTCGAGGATTGGCAAGTACTTGTTCTTCTGGAGTCATCATCACATAGAGTGGTTGAGAATTCTGTTCAAAATTTATAATCTGAAAATCTGCCCACTTATTTCCAATATTACGTAGCTTTTTTTGTCTTTGCTTAGAGGTATATACATTCTCTAACTTCGTATCTTCATCTACATATAAGGATACCAGAACCCAATCATCGACCAGCTTATCTCGTATTTCATCTTTGATCCAGATGTGTTCTTCTGTCTTACGACAATTGACACAACCATGTCCTGTAAAATCTAAGAAGACAGGTTTGCCTACAGAGGCTGCATAAGCCTTGCCTTCATAATAATCCTTAAAGCAGGGTATATTATTAGCACAGATAGAATAAGAAGGATACTGGTCTTTGATAGATTTTTCCGGTTGAGGTTTATCCAAGAAGAAATTGTATTGACTAGGAGGTGCTAGTCCACTCATAGCAGGTAATGACTTATAACTCTTGGTCTTATCATTAAAGAAAAAGCCGGTAACTAGATATATGGTGAATGCCAATGATAGTAGTGCTAGGATCATCCGTAAGGGTGATAATTTTTTAACTGGGCTATCATGTGGAAATTTGATGAGTCCAAAAAGGTAGGCTGTCATCCCTGCAAAGCAGAGCACCCAGGCGCCCATAAATAATTCATATTTCAAGAACCCCCATCCGTTTGTCAAGTCGGCTACTGACAAAAATTTGAATGCCAAGGCTAATTCTAAAAATCCTAAGACCACCTTCACAGAATTCATCCAGCCCCCTGACTGAGGCAGGCTATTAAGCATCGCAGGTACCGCAGCAAATAATCCGAATGGTAAGGCCAATGCCAATGAGAAACCAAACATCACTATAAATGGCCCTAACTTACTCGTGGCCGACTGCACTATGGCCGTACCTATAATAGGTCCAGTACATGAGAAAGAGACCAATGCCAAGGTAAAGGCCATAAAGAATATACCAATCATACCCCCTTTGTCGGCCATGGAATCACTCTTCGTCGACCAGGAACTTGGTAAGGTAATCTCATAGTACCCGAAGAAAGAAAAGGCAAAAAGGACAAAGATGATAAAGAACAAGGTATTGGCTATCCAATTGGTGGAAAGTCTGTTCAATGCTTCGTCTCCAAAGATGGCCGTAATAGCCAATCCCAAAGTCACATATATAAATATAATCGAAGCCCCATATATGAGTCCGTTAACCCACCCTTTGCGTTTTGTATCTTTAGTAAAAAACGATACCGTCAATGGAATCATCGGAAATACGCAGGGGGTCAGCAAAGCCAACAATCCACCTAAGAATCCAAATATAAATGACATCAATAAGGTACTAGCTGCCTTTTCTCCTCCCTGACAATTACCTATAGGATTCTTGAATGTGCTGAAAAGCGTTGGCACCTTTTGGTCTATAATATTGCCTTCTATCTTTGGTCCACTGCTCGGCAGCACCGCTGGTACATTTATAGCAGAACCAGCAGCAACTGCGCCATCCACAGAATCATATGAAATGGCCTGTCCCGACTTTAAATCAAAGGCAAACTCTACATCAGTCGGCGGCAAACATTTAGAAGCATCACATGCCATATAGGTCAAATATCCTTTAAGCTTGTCTACCCCATTTGCCTTTATCTTATGAGTAATGACATAGGGCTCATCTGCGAGAATCTTGATAACTTCTACCTCGAAAATTTTATCAAAGCCCTTTTTTACATGGCCTGCCTCATTACCCTTTCCAATTTTCTCTATCCCCTCACCTTCGTAGGTAACCTCAGTAGGATACGGCCCATTATCAGGAGTAAACTGAGAGTATACTGTCCATCCTTCTTCTATATCACCAGTATATGTCAATTCATACTCATCATTCCCCAGTGCTCTAATCGCAATATCCCACGATACTGGTTCGAGTAATCCATTGTCTGTATTTTCTTGCTGACCTACGTTTATTGCTGGTATAGATACAGGTTCAGATACCTTATTGACTATAGTATTTTTGACTTCTGAGGTCTTATTGACTACAATCTTTTTGGCCTCCTCCGCTTGAGTATTAATCGTGCTTGTGACTTTATTAGCTTGTTCTGTTGTGGCGTCTACGGCTTTGTCCGCTATCCCAGTCACAGAACCTATCTTTCCTATTCCTGAGGCAGGCTTTGTCTCCGTACTGCCTTGGTCTTTGTTGTCTGCTTTAGGTTTTGATTTTTGTTCATTGGAGGAGGCTGCATTTAAGGCCAAGGTGAAATCGACATCTGTAGGTGGCAGACATCGTTCGTTATCACAGGTCATATAAGTGAGATAGCCTGAGACCTCAGTCCCTGAAGGAGCCGTCACTTTCTGCTTTATGATATAGGGTTCGTTATGCAGAAATTTGATGACGTCGACTTCAAACATTTTATCGAAGCCTTCTTTCTTTTTTCCTTGTTCTTCGGCCTTCCCTATTTTTTCAAATCCCTCTGATTCGTAATTAATAGAAGTAGGGATAGGGCCGTTATCTGCAGTGTACAGAGAATACACCGTCCAGTTATTTTCCAGTTTGGCTTCAAAGATGAGTTCGTGCTCATCACCTTGTATGTGTTCTGAGGTGATAGTCCATTTGACTGGTTCGAACATCTGAGCTTGGACAGATATCGTTGCTGTCCAGATAAGTAGGAATAATGAAATCAATCGCATCGCTCGGTATCGCTTTTACACTAAACTTAACTGAGTTAAGTCTAGATAGTTATTGTAGTTTAAAGAAAAAAATCAATTTTGAGTTAGTTACAGCTTTACATCAAAGGTAACCGTTTCTGGTGGCAAACAGAGTTCATCGTTACAGGCCATATAGGTAACATGACTTTTGATGACTTGACCTGGTTTCCAGCCAGAATTCAAGACTTGTGCAAATGAGGCTTCAGATTTGAATTTTCTGACCGTTACCCCGAACATCTCAGAATGTTCTTCTATCACTTCTGTCAATTCTGCCACATCCCCATCTAAGGTGACGCCATCCGCAGGCTCGAATTCAAATTCCAAAGGTATAGGACCTTCAGGGTCTGTAAACTGGCTATAAATCACCCACTTACCTTCGATATCTGCCTTAATATTTATAGTCTGACTTGCTTTATCAAATTCGCCTGACCACTGAACTATATCTTCATTCTGCCCCATAGCAGCTGTTAATGAACAAACGAATAAAGAAAATAATAGGATTCTCATTGTTATTGCCTTATTGTAAATAATACACAAGTTCTTACTCATCCATGATTTATGCTTGAAATCAGCGCATGTTATCACAAAATTAACTTTTTACGAAATATTTCGTAGATAATTAACAATAGTTGAACAAGTAAAAGGAAAATGTACCTTTGAGGCTATTAAAAACAAGCATAAAATGAGTTTACTTACAGTCGGAACAGTTGCCTTTGATGATATCCAAACCCCATATGGTCATGCGGAAAAAGTAATCGGGGGTGCCTGTACCTATATATCCTGGGCGGCCTCCTACTTTACTAATGATATCAGGCTAACCTCTATTGTAGGGGCAGATTTCCCTAAAGAAGAGATTCAGACCTTAGAATCCAGAGGGGTCTCCATGGATGGACTGAAGATTGTAGAAAATGGTAAGACCTTCTTTTGGGCTGGGAAGTACCATGAGAACATGAACCAAAGGGATACGCTACAGACAGACCTCAATGTATTAGATGATTTTGACCCTGAGCTGCCCGATAGTTATAAGAATAGCCAATACATCATGCTGGGCAATCTAACACCAGACATCCAAATCAGAGTAGCAGAGCAGTTAACCTCTCCAAAATTGATTGTATTGGATACGATGAACTTCTGGATGGATATCGCCATGGACAGACTCAAAGAAGCCATAGCAAAAGTAGATGTCTTGACAATCAATGACGAGGAGGCCAGACAGCTATCTGGAGAATACTCTCTGGTCAAAGCAGCCCACAAGATATTCCAGATGGGACCTAAGTACCTCATTATAAAGAAAGGTGAGCATGGCGCCATGCTGATGTCTAAAGACAAAACTTTCTACTGCCCTGCCCTGCCACTCGCTGAGGTTAAAGATCCTACAGGTGCTGGTGATACGTTTGCGGGCGGTTTTATGGGTTATCTTGCAAAGACTGGAGACATCTCTTTTGAGAACATGCGTACGGCAGTTGTTTATGGTTCTACCATGGCATCATTCTGCGTGGAGGAATTCAGCCTAGATAAGCTTAAGACGCTAGATGATCCACAGATACTTCAACGGTATAATCAGTTTGTGGAATTGATGCGGTTTTAGGTTGGTGAATTAAGCCTACTCTCTTATAAATGCCATTCCTGTGAGTGTGCTTGAGCGCAGCCAGTTGGCAATGATCTCATAGCTTTTTATTAAATTTATCTAATCAGAATAACTAGCTATGAGAATCATTATTCTTTTACTTTCTCTAATAATAATTTGTACCCTTCTACCATGGCAGGGTACGATTTCAAATTTATGTATCAGAGGTAATTCAGAGATAGGTGCACCTTGCGTCAAAGATGGTCAGGACGGTACGATAGATGATAATTGTGAGTTCAATTAATTATCAGAGACAATGATTCAATTGCTGTAAACGAGCAAGAGAAAAAAATTAGACATTATGAAACAAGTCAAATACTGCATGATACTTCTTCTTGGCTTAGTAAGTTGCAAATCATCTCAAGAAATGCCTGTTTCTAACTCTGATTATAACGACCACATTATACCTGAACCAGTTAAGGACACAACAGATTACGCTACCGAAGGATACATCTTCAATCCATCCTTTGAAGGAATACCAACAGCTGGTTCAGTCAATGTAGATGGCGAATTCTCTGCCTTGCCTAACCATTGGACCGATTGCAACAGCCGATTCCATAGAACAACACCTCCTGATGTACATGGTATAGATACAGATTTTAGTAACGTAAAAAATCATCCTTCTGATGGCAAAACATTCATTGGCATGGTATATAGGGGAGACCTCACTTATGAGTCCATATCACAAACGCTTAACAAACCACTGACCCAAGGGAAGTGTTACAATTTTGCCATTGACCTTGCTCATTCAAAAACGTTGAATTCCCAAACAAAGCAATCCAGAGGAGAACGTATAACATTTGACGACCCTATACAATTAAGAATATATGCTTCAGAAGAACTTTGTGCAAGAACACATCTGATATACACAAGCCCCTTCATAGATCATGAGGAATGGAAAACCTATACTCATACGTTTCGAGCTGATATAAGTTTTACTTCCATATGGTTAGAATCCTATCATAAGTTTGACTTAGAGAAGGTCATACATGGCAATATTCTTATAGATAATATGCAAGACTTCATAGAAGTTGACTGTTTAGAAGAATAGTAAGGGTACATTGAATTATAATTAATCCATATTTAATTATACTAATTCTATATGGTCGATTAGCGCACCGCTTTTATAGAGTTTATCAAATTCTTCCGCAATGTCCTCACCCCACTTGTCCACCTCATATCAATTTTGGATACGCCTATCATTATCGTCAAAATAGCGATTAGATGTCTCTATATCCAATAGCGCATACTCACATTATAAACCCCAACGGATAGACCAAGCCATGTAATAATCTTAAGGCCAATGAACAAGAATCGTTGGTCAATCTTAATTGAGGAAAATCGCAGCATCAAAAAGAAGAGAGGAAGCAGCGGCAAATAATACCGTCCGCCCAAAGCAAAAATGGTAGAGTTTCTGACAGGTGACCATTGCATATAAATTACGATGGTAAATAGTCCTACAATAGCCACAATGGCAAAGAGAAAGACCAATCTATAATTTTTGGTAGGAGAATAAAACTCACTGCTTTCCATGAATCCCCCCGCCAAGAGCATTAAGATGAGTAAGCCTACAATCCAGAAGGGTAAATAATTTTTCTCCCAACCAAATTTGCCAACACAATGGACGACTGCGGCAGGTGCATAGGCCAGATGTGAACGCAAGGCGATTTTTGCAAATTGGAGTGGATTGCTAATTATAAAATCTAATTGTTGTGTAGGATTTACCCCCTTATTCAATTGTACATTCTCCCGATACGTTGGATTATAATTTTCATAGCTGATAAAAGTGTTTTTCATAGTGCTGAACATCACTACTAAAACCAAAATATTGGCAAAAAATAATGAACCTATGAAAGTGAGCTTATGCCACGGAGGACTGAATTTTATTGGTGAGATTAAGAATAACAAAAGCAGCAAGGGAAAATAAATGACTTTGCTCAGGGTAATCGACAATGAAATAATAAGTAAGAGTAGCCACGCTTTCACACTAATCTTATCGGTACCATTAGGCCTCGTGTTCTTACCATAAGCAAGCTTCATAATGTATGCGAAAAGCAGATAACATAATCCATAGGTGAAACTATCAGCCGTCATTCCAGAATTAATAAATAAAGAGGATGGTAATAACGCGACAGCCGCATAGGTATTCTTGTATATAGGTATCAGCCGCACTGCCAAGAAGACCACTGTAAGCCAAAACAGAAATCCTGAAATCCGACTTAGGTACAACAGAAAAAGAGGTGGCAAATCCAATGCTATGCCAATTCTAAGTGAAATAGACTGTACCAAGTATGGCAATGGTAAATAGTAGGCGACATTAGGAAAATCGACAAAAGCCTTTTGTTCGGAATCTAGGGCTACCATAGCTCCTGCCCACCATGTCTCTTTATCGATTCTTGCTTCATAATTATAGCGTAAGTACCGAAAGCTGTTTTCTAGGGAAATCAAATTTGTTGGCAGCTCCCCTCCAAATCTTTGGTCCAATGTTTGTTCCCCAAACCAGTGCCCCTCTGCAAGGTGATAAGCTCTGTATAGATGATGTCCCTCGTCTGGAGATTGAAATGGGGGTACAATGAAGATGTAGATTAACCCAAAGAATAATGCTGTCAATAAGAAGTAATTGTGAGGCTTATATATCATTCTAGACATGCGTAATTGATAATTACAAACATAGATGGAAAAAGCTATCACATCTAGTATTTAAGGATAGATTTGTTGGTTCTCAAACCAGAACGTTTTGCAAGAATCTAGTAATAATCATGGGTATATAATAATACACATGACGAAGAAGAATAATATGAAGCTACTTATGAGGTTTTTCCTTTTTCAAAAGCCATAAAATAGAAACGAAAACAGTACTATCCTTTTAAAATTGAAATATATTTGCGGTCCATTTTAAACGATGGCGTGGTAGCTTCTCTCCACTAAGGTCGAGACAGGCGCTTCGCAAACACTTGGCGTGGTAGCTCAGCTGGTTAGAGCGCAGCATTCATAATGCTGAGGTCGACGGTTCAAGCCCGTCTCACGCTACTTAGATTAGAAGTCGTTGTCACTCGTTGGCAACGACTTCTTTGATTAACAGGTATTTGTGCTTTTTGAACTAGTAAAATCTAGTAGCTTATTTGACCCTCCAATAACTTATCTGCCCCTATTATATACTCAGGGAACGAAGATGGAGCACCCCCGCCCCTCCACTGACAGCTCATACCAACCAAATAGCTATAAACAAAAAGAGGTCGCCACTTAAAAGAATAGGTAAAGGTTGGTTTTCCACAAATTATGCAATCGCCTTAAAGCTTATGACTTGCATAATAAAATAATCCAGCTTAGAAGTTCCATTCTTCTACTGACCTTACCTAGACACCCGCCCACTAGCATCGCCACTCATCAACTTCTCCACTTCAGGCACTGTCACTAGATTAGCATCTCCTTTGATCGTAACAGATGGCAAACGCCATGATGTTAAAGAAGCTAAACAGATAGTCTTTCCAAG
>CAZQDZ010000011.1:0-115572 GCA_964591455.1 uncultured Saprospiraceae bacterium | reverse complement strand
TGAGTATTAATTACTTCCCGTTAGCCGCTCATAGATTATCTAAGGTATATGTAACAAATAAATAAAGAATCTCTTAAAGAAATGATAAATGTCTCTGTTATATCCTAACCCTTAAACTCGAACTCCATATCCTACCCAAAGCAGGAATAATACCAGGGCCAGGATAAGCCGTTGCCCGTCGCGTAAAGTAAGAGGCATCCAACACATTATTCATGCTAAATGATAATCCGATTGTGTCAGAGAAATCATACTTCATAGACCAATCCATCACATGGTAAGCCGGCACTTCTCCAAATACACCTACAAAAGCGATCGTTGTATTCGCTGCATCAGAAAACTGATTACCGACCCATGTAGACTGTAAAGATGAAGAGAACTTCCCTACGGCATAAGTCAGCCCCATTTTGATATTGTATTCAGGTAGATCCTCTAATCGATTACCTGTTCTGACACCAACCAAGGCTCTGCTATTTATTTCTGTATAGACACCTCTGTTTACAGAACCATTAAAATACCAGCTTAGTAGATGCTTGCTTTCTACGTTTACCGCTTTTAATATATCTACCTCAAAGAAGAGTTCTGCACCAAATATTCTTGCAGAGCCAATATTGGTTCTGACTCTAAGGCCATCATCTATTACTTCACCTATACGGTTATCATAAATCGTATAAAATAATCCACCCTCTACATAGAAAGGTGAGAAGTTTCTCTTACGTATTCCTAGATCAAAACTGAATCCACTTTCGTCACGTATATCTGGGTCGACTACTTGTAAGTTAGTTTGTATCTGGACATCGGTAAAGTTAATCGCTCTATAATTAGCAGTCGCATTACCGTACAACTCGTAGTTATCACTTAACCTATTAGAGAGACCTAAACCGTAAAGGAATACCGTCCGCCTGGAATCTGATACTTCTGAAATTTCCTCTTCAATAAAATCACCAAAGGCATTGGTTCTGATGGTATTTGTAAAAATGCCATCGACCTCTGTATCTATTACTTCAAATCTTACACCAGGTACTAGACTTAAATTGGAATTTATTTGAAATACATTTTCAGCAAATAGCGCCACATTGCGATTTGGAAAATCGAAATCAGATTTTCGCCTATCCAAAAATGATGTATCTACCCGCGTGAAGTTTGCTTCCGCGCCATCGGGGCCAAACTGCTGACTAAAATTTGTAAATCCTCTATAGACTCTGGCACCTATAAGCAAGGTATGAGCTATTTCTGTATGACTTTTGTAGTTTATAGAAACTCTGGTCTCATTGCCTACATTCCTAAAGTCACCATCTAATAAATCTCTATATGACAATGGGTCTTGCAAATCAGGTGTCTCTAACAAACCTAAGGATGTTCTGCCCGCCGCTAATCCAAATAAACGATTGTAGACTTTAATATTTTCAGTGGGTTGATACTCCAGAAGTAGGGCACCAAGATTCCAGTCAACTTGAAACCAATTTCGAGTACGATTAGAGGTTCGAGGATCTGAAGCAAATACCTCATCTGTCAGCCCGCCTGCTTGCTGGCTTAGATAATTCATGTGTGTGAAATTCAGTCCAATCTTTAACCGATCTGAAAAAGCATACTCAGCACTAAGATAGGCCCCGATTTGATTAAACGCTGAATTAGGGCGCCAACCATCTCCTTCTTTATATTGGAAATAGGTGTAGTAGTTCAGCTTGCCTACTTGTCCGTGCAAGCTGTTGTAGGTATTGATAAATTGGTTAGCACCGTAGGTGTTTTGGGACTCAAAACTGATTTTCTTATAAGTATTGCCTTTCTTCAGTTTAAAATTGACTAAGCCTCCAAACTGACTTCCGTACTGCAAAGCACCCGCTCCGCGAACGACCTCTATCTGCTGTACCGCTTCCAATGGAGGATTATAGTAACTCTCTGGATAACCCAAGGCATCAGCACTCATATCATAACCATTCTGTCGGGTATTGAAGTTGGCTGATCGATTAGGACTGAGTCCCCTACCGCCTATGTCTAACTGAAGACCTGCATTATCGCTTTCCCATATATTAAGACTTGGCACTTTTGCAAACGCCTGACGGGCATTGTTACCTGCTTTATTACTTACAAGTCTATCAATGTTAATAACTTCAGTTTTCTTTCCTACATAGAGGCCCCCATCTTCTGTAGCTCTAAGTTGTCTTATACCAAATGCATCCGTATCAGAGCCTATAGTCACGGTCGGTAGTTCTGCTCGCGATACATGAAGTATTACTACAACAGAGGTATCTGAACTTATGGTAAATTTTTCTTCTTTGAGCTCGGTGTTAATGGCTTTGAATATGACTTCATACGGATTATCTTTTGGGAGTTCTAATGTAAAAACACCTCGGTCATCTGTGTAGGTAATCTGGTTATCAGAGATACCCTGTATAATGACTTCCGATAATGGATTACTATTTGGGTCGGTGACAACGCCAGAGAGTATTACTGTGTCCTGACCTTTCAGTAGTAAAACTAAAAAACACTTAATAGATAATATGACAAAGATGCGCTTGCTCAATTCTCTTTAAAAGGTATTATCCAACCATCTTGCATTGGATGTTTATTATTGTATATATCATAATTCTCATCTGTAAACTGCTTGCTTCTTCGCGCATTGAGTGATATTCTACTCTTCACATATACTTCAGGGTCATATCCCATTTCTTCTTTAAATTGGTCTCCTAAAAATCTGCCAAACTGAATCATCATATCTGGCTGAGATCTTAGTTGTTGTTGCTGGAATGGGGTTAGATAAAGACTTTGATTGGCTTCTTTTTGAACATTCTCCATAGGATCACGAACGATAAAGGAGGTATATCCGTTTTTTTCCATCAACATCACTCGCCAGCTAAACCTATATCCTTGCTCGTGCCAAAACAGATTACCCCCAAAAAAAGCGTGCCTTAAAGGTAGTAATAGTTGCACGATCAGATATAATAGAATAAGCTTTGAAGTGATATAATGTCTGCTATGGGCTACCCTTATTGCATCTCCTTCTTCTACTGGGAAACCACCTCCAATATATCTAAGGATGCGTTCATGGAAATGACTCGAAAAGAATATAATCGTCGACGTCATCATGATATAAGGAAACATACCGATCCTCGGAAATAGAATGCCTGTCATGACATGAAATATTACAACAACTACATATGCCAAGCCTCTTGTTTTTTGGAACCAAAGAAAAATCCAAATGGTCAAATCATAGAGACAACCTACCCAACTAAAGAGAAAAGCCAACTCCTTGTAATGCATAATCGACCCTATTATAGGCAACTGATATTTGCCAGGAAGCCAAGTCGCCATTGGTTGGGCTTTGAAGAGCCAATCCGAATTCATCTTCGCCAATCCTGCAAAGAAATATACCATAGATAATTGCAACTTAAAAATGAGTATGTGCCAGTTATTGCAGGCGGTGGACTTGATGTGAGGAAATAGTTTGGTATCTATAGAATACCAGTGATGAGCCGGTACCCATATCATCCAAAATACCAACAAGGTGACGAGATAATAATGATTGAGGTAATAGGTCTTATCTAATAGTTCTACATAGGAGAAGAGCAAAAAGTGAGTTATTGTACTCAATCGATATAGAAAACCCAATGCTATGCCAAGTGCACTGATAGCCAGTACTCCAAAAACAACATACATACCACTTCCAGCCAATGGCTTAATCCAAGAGATGAAACTGAAATGAAAGCTGGGATTAATGTACAATTCTTCTATCCACCCTTGCTCATAAGTCCGATATATGCTGTACAACAAGAGCAATCCTAAGGCTATTCTAAATACCACAAGCGGTGCGATGGAGACCCTCCGAAAGAGCCAAACATGGTATCGGTGATATAGAGAATTATTTACAGCTGTCATGGTCAAAGTAATCTGAGAAGTCAATGCTCAGAAACACATCTATTTATAAAAAAGTAGGCACCTCTAGGAGATGCCTACTATAAACTATTTCTGCGTTTAAATAAAGTCAAATTAATCTCCATCATTTGAGCCATCTGCATCCTGCACATTGAGGACTGGAAATAAATCAGATTTATATAAAGTCACTAGGGCTTGGATACTATTATATAAGTTCTCATCTCCAAGAATGGATTCTCTGTTGTCTATTTGATTATAAATTTCTTCGTACTGTGCTTTGATGTCCTCATCCAATGATACTTGGTCGATGTCTAATAACAAATCTTCATATCCTATACCATTACCAGAGCTTCCAGTACCTAAGTAGATGTCTTCCATCTCTTCTATAGCTGCCCTGGTCATAGACAAGGTTACATTATCATTTCCATCAGCAAGTGACTGATAATATGCTTCTATCTTAGTACCATCAGATGCAAAGGGTGTATCATTAGGTCCTAGCCTACCGATAGGAATACCTACTTTATTTCCTCTAACATGTTCTTCGTAATAGAACATAATTTCATTAAGCTGAACACTTATAGAACTGCCAAGTTGTAGTCCTCCATTATTTATAAAATTCTCTCTGAGACTACCAGTCCAACCCTCTACATTTAAATCTGCTCTTTCTTTCATTGCCCTTGTCAATTCTAAAAGAAACGTCGCAGTCTTAGGTGAATCAGAAAAGGTAGCTATTGGATCCGCTAAGCCATATAGTAAGTAATCCATTGCAGGAAATCCATTGGCTCGCCGCTGTGCTGTACTACTAAAATTATATGTTTCTGAGTCTATAAATTCTTCTAGCAAATCTACGTCTACAGGATATAGATTAGTCGTATTGACAAAATCCAGATTCGCTGTGGCAAAATAATTATGTACTGCTGCAGCTTGATAAGCTAGATTGGTTTCTAGGTAAGTGGCTCTTAAGGATTCTAGATTTTCTTGATTGACCTGCTCTACGAAACTTTGCACCGCAGACAAAAGATTTTGCATCCCAGCCTGGTAATTTTCAGAAGTAGGAATGATAATTTCATTCACTTGATTGGTGAGCAAATTTTCGAAGCTGGATTCAATGCCTGTTGTATCTATTGGTTCAACTGGTGGCATGGGCATCATTTCAGATTCACTTGTACATGATGCGATTACAACTATGAAAACGACGAAGGGCAGAATATCTATATAGGAAAGTTTCGTGGCTTTCATCATAGAGGATTAGAATGGTACATTGATAAATCCTGGGAAAACACTATTTAATTCTTGTCTGGCAGCTTCCATTTGCTCATCTGTGACTTCCCAAAGGTTGATATCATAGATGCCTGATAATGTGCTATTATTAGCTGGCCAACCTATTTCTTCAAGTACATCGTAGGCTTCCGTTTCACTTATTCTACCTTCACTATTACATGACAGAGAATAAATAAACCCATAAGCTTCAGACAAGTGGTGTAACTTATCAGCGTCCGTGATGTCAGCTATCGCTAAGTTCAAGTAATGAAATGCTGCTGCAGCCAGTCCAGCTTCTACATAGAGTTTGATATCTTGTCTGCATGCTTCAAGAGCAGCTTCATTAGTCGTTTCATCTTCAGGTCCAAAGCTCTCACCCGCTTTCAGAATTGTCCTACCTAGGATGAAGGCTTCCATAATTCTTTCAGCGAAGTTGATGCCGAATGCCTCCTCTGCTTCATCACTAAAGTCAAAGATGTAGTTTGCTATGAAGTCTCCATCACCATTGGAGGTATTCTCTAGGTTAGGGTAAGTCATCGGATTAGCGCCAAAGTATCCGAAAGCTTCGTCCCATCTGTGCTGTCTGTCTGTACCTTGATCTGCATAATTTGAGCCAGCAGCTGCTTCGTTATTGCCCGCTGGATTGTCAGGACCTGACTGTGATGGTCTTAGGTAATCGTCAACCATCTGATCGTACATCAATGGCCCATAAAGACCTTTTTCTAATATCTGAGCATACTCTAATCCATTAGCACTGACGTGTCTTCTGGCACTACCTGTTATTATTATACCTGCTGTACCATTTGAAGCAATAACATTATAATTCTGACTTGATTGTACCAGTCTAATTGCCAATTCTCCAAAGGCATCTGCTACAGAAGTATCCCCATTATCAAAATTTAACTCATCTATCTTAGTCCGGATATCAGAGTTGCCCATCGCTTCTGGCATGGTGAACTGATCTCTATTTTCATTACTTAGTGCTGCTGAGATATCTAAAGTGATAGGCTCATCTCTGCTCACAGATACTATTTCTCTTAGTTGAGCTATTCTTCTCACCTGACCATTGAAGGCTGCTGGAGCCAATGACCCCTCAAAATCATAGAAGGAAGGCAGTTCTAGGCCTCCTAGATTCACTGGTCCAAATTCATCTAAGTGACTTGTTAAGAACCCAATATCTGTATGAGTTTCGCAATCGAATCCAGGGGGTAAGCCAAGATCATCACAAGAATTGTCTTCACAGGAAGTGAATAACACTATATACAATGTGAAAATGAGTAGTACAGGTAAGGAATTTTTCAATTTCAGATTCTCTCTTATCGGTTCAAAATTTGAAAGAAAATAGTCCATCTGATATCGAATCAGGTACATATTCTTATTTGGACTAAATCTTAATAACGGCTCAAATATAGAATATGATTGGATATCTAGTATGTCAAAAATTAACTTTTCTCTGATTATTTCTCGATTTTTTGAATGAAGAGGACCTGGTCTTCAAATGACTGACTTATAGTAACAGTTCTAGCTATTTATCATGTCTTGTTTTCGATAAATAGTCTTTGATGGATTCTTACATCGGACATTGTAAAATAATCCCACAAAATGAATTCATATTATAAAAATTTGTCATATGGAATGATTTTTGGTTGTTGAATACTACCTAAATTAAAAATTCCACTTTTATCCCTTCCGTAGTTTTAATCTAGACATCCATCTTTATTCCACTTTTTGGTTCCTTAATTGGAAGCATTAATCGGCTTCCTCCATTCTTAATTAATCATCTTTAGAACACTTTTAATACCTGTCCAAAAGGAATCGGGTGAAATATTTATTTTGGCTTATAATTATTCTGCCTACTACAGTTTTCGGGCAAAATATTAATAATACGGAATTCTTTATTCTTGACATCTCAGAGGCATGTCAAGGTGAGGGTTATGTAGAACTATCAGGTGTGTTGGCGTCAGATACATCTATACCACTCGAACCAGGAGGTCGCTTCGAAATTGAAAGCTGTAACAATACGCCTTGCCTAGATGCTATAATTTTTGATACTATATCTCAGATTTACTCTATCGATATAACCGCGCCAGAAGATAGTTATCTGATTGCCTACATTGTTGGTTTTGGCCCTTTTGAGAAAAAGTTCATTGCTCAATTTGATATTCAAGCTGCCAATTCTCAAATAATTACACTAGACGCTGAAGTGTGCAAAAATAATATAGTGCCCCTCCAAGCTAATCCTCAGGGAGGTGTTCTAATTGGAGAAGGATTAGATAGTTTGGAATCCAATGGAATAAAGTCCTTTTTCTTCAACTCTAAGAATCTTGTACCAGATAGCACTTATAGAATGAATTATTTCTATCAAATTACGACTGCGTCAGGCTTAATTTGTTCTGATTCCTCTTTCACAGATATTACTGTCAGAGATAGTCTGGGAATCAATACACAAGAAGATAGTCTAGATTATTGCACTGGAGCAGAGATTATAATTCCGTCAAGCTTATCAGGTGATACTACAGGACTCTCTCTTACTTGGTTTAATCCCCAATTTGATTCCATCTCTAATAAGGTCACTTTAATAACCGATACTATCACTTCTAGCGGTAGTTATTATTTACTAGGAATAAATGCCCATGGATGTACTAATCTATCAGAAACAGTTGTCAGGCTTATAGATCCTCCCCTTATAGAATGTATCACAACACAACATGTAAACTGCTTTGGAGACAAATCAGGACAAATTGCTATTACAAGTGAAGTTTTACCTTTTGAGAGTCTCGAGATAATGTGGTCTGATGGGAGTAGTAATGCTGTCAGAGAAAATCTATCTGCAGGCATCTATTCGGTGACTGTTACTGATCCAAATGGATGTCAATCCAATTGCGCTACAGAAATTTTAGAACCAGAAGAATTGACAGTAGAATGTACGTTGAATATTGTGGAACCGGCATGTTGGAACGGCACTGATGGCACCAATGCAATCAACATTACAGGAGGGACAGCTCCATACCAATTAAGCATAGATTCCATTAATTATAGTTCTGATCTGACGATAATGAATTTAACTGCAGGAGAATTTACTGTTTTTGTAATTGACGAAAATTCATGTCTGGCCAAATGTCAGTTCTCAATAGGCCAGCCCGATGAAGAGTTTTGCACCCTAGCTGTTAAATCTGAACTACCATGCTATGGAGAAAATAGTGGAGCACTATCCATAAGCCACTATACAGGAGATAGTATCTCTTCAGTAGTTTGGAATAATGGAGAAAGGTCGATTACTATAGATGAATTAATTTCAGGTACTTATACAGTTACAATTACCAACTCCATCTCTTGTGAGACTGTGTGTAGTCATGACCTTACACAACCACCTTTGTTGGAAATAGACTTGGAGAATACAATTGTAATGCCTTCTTGCTATGAAGAAAATACAGGATCTATCTCCTTGAATATAAATGGAGGAACACCACCTTATAATATTCTGTGGTTTGATGGCGAGACGACATTGACCAGATCATCCTTAAGTCCAGGAGATTATACTGTGACTATTGTGGATACTAAGCTATGCACTTACACTGAAATATTCAGCATCCAAGAATATCCAAATCCTTTATTCCAAATCATCCCTCAGGACCCTCTTTGTCATAACGACAGCTCAGGTGTGATTACCATAACTGTACCAGATGACATAAATGTCAGAAGTATTCTATGGTCCAATGGCCATACTGAAATGTCAATATCAAATCTACGTGCTGGCAACTACATGGCTAGCGTATCCTATCAAGAGGGATGTACACAAATTCTAAAAGCAACCTTGAGTGATCCTCTTCCATTACAAATTAACCTAGAGGAACAAGTTAATGTAGAATGTTATGGAGAAAGTACCGGTCATTTATCTATAAGTACAATCGGTGGCACAGCGCCTTATGACATAATATGGAACAATGGTGTCACGAGAACTATCAACGAGAATCTATCAGAAGGGTCTTACTCTGTCACGGTCACAGACAGTAACTTATGTGAATATGTGGAGATTTTTTCCATTTCTCAGAATGATAATATATCACTTAATATTGAGGCTACACACCCACTGTGCCATGGCGACTCTACTGGCTCAATTATCTTGAGCAGTCCAGACTCAGAAAGAATAACTGATATCAGATGGTCCAATGGTGCTGCAGGAGACACCAATATAAATCTTGCAGCTGGTAACTATTCTGTTACAGTTGCATTCGATGCTAACTGCAGCAAGGTATTAGAGGCTATCATTGTAGACAATCCAAAATTAGAAGTACCAGAAGTTACTGTGAATCAGATAAATTGTTTTGGAGATAACTCAGGGTCCATTCACCTTGAGGTCATTGGGGGTGTCCCACCCTATCAGTACTTATGGAGCAATGGGGGAAGCATGGCACCTCTATACAATGTAATTGCAGGTGATTATAGTATAACCATTACAGATTCATTGGGCTGTAAGACAAGTGCAGAAAACATCATAGTAGAACAGCTGCCAGATTTCACAATTGATATTCTATCTTCTTCCTATTGTCTAGATGAAATAATTGAGTTGGAATTAATAATCTCAGGCAATCCAAATATAGCCGACATACAATGGAATGTAGAAGATAATAATTTAAATGCATCTAATGAAAATATTAGTGTAACCTCCTCCACAATCGCACTACTCAATACCTGTGAGATCCAAGAGGGTCAACTCACCATTCACTGCCAATTGACGGACATCCATGGTTGCATCAGAGAAGCAGAAGTGCAATTGGATTTGAGGTCATGTTTTGACCTTGCTGTTTTAAAAACAGTATTAGGAGCTCCATTAGTTGAAATAGGTGAACCCATTCTATTTAATATCCAAGTGCATAATCAAGGTGAGGCCACCGCTTATGATGTGATAGTAGAAGAGATTCCAGACGAAGCATTCATTTTTGAAATTAAAAAGAATACGGGAGCGGTCACAGGTAATCCTCACGATTGGATAATGGATAACAATAGGATTACGACTAGAATAGATAGTCTCCTTCCCAAGAGTCACATAGACCTAGTAGTGTTTATGCAGATAAATGATAATACGGAGAAATTGAATTTCGTAAATAATACAGAAATAATCAGATATAGAAATGCACTTAAAGACTTGCCAAGAGATGAAGATGATGAACTATGTGCAGAGGCTGTGGAGATAGATGATGACATATCAGATGATGCCAATGGCGGACAGGACAACTGTGCTGATGATGACCACAAGGATGGCGCCGCAGTATTTATCTGCCCAGAATTAGCACACAGTGTAACCATGAGCCTATGTGGAGTACCAGAAGATAATCCATTTGATATTCTAGAATTGATAACCGAAATAGATCCAGAAGGAGATGGAGATGGCGAAGACAAAGATGGAGATGCAGGTCATAAGGTGAGCAATTTTTTCATGTCCATGACTGCTTTCTTAGCAGATACTCCAGTAGATATAAATGAATTAAATATGGCACTACCATTCTTTGCAAGATTAGACATGGCTAATGGTTGTAGCTTGCCTATTCCTATAGAGATATCATTTACCGAGATACCTGAATCACCACGCATACCTACTGAAATCCATACTTCCTTAGGTGACTCTCTTCTCCTATTTATTTCCAACCCAATACCTGAGTACGAGTATCAATGGCAGCATTCGCTCAATGGCACATTCTCAAATATTATAGGCGAAACAAGGTCATCTTTAATCCTGAATAATATAGATGAGTCCCATAATGAAAGAAAGTATAGAGTCATGGTTTCTAATGTATTATCTGAAGTGTCCTGCGCAGCAATTTCAAATGAAACTACAATCTTTATTATGCCTGATGTCCTAGCCTGCAAATCTAATATTAATGTCGGTATCAATAATGAGTGTGGGATAAACTTAGGCGTAAATCAATTGCTAAATGGAAATAATACGCCAGACGAATTTTTTCTCATCCAATATTTTGATATTGACAATCAGTCCATTCTAACTGAGGACTTTTCTGCATACATCAATCAAAGGATAATATATTCTGTTGTACTTGAAGAAACCAATGTCAGTTGCTGGGGCTACATCAATCTTAGAGATTTAATACCTCCAACTATCTCCTGTCCAGAGACTATCACTGTCGATTGCTATATGGCTTTGGATAGATTAGAAGATAATATAGTTCACACTGATAATTGTAGTCATTCAGAATTAATAGAAGTTTCGTTGGATTACGATTCCAATTGCCCTAATGGTGAAGGCTTGTATACTACACGAGCAATTGATGAGTATGGCAATACGTCAGAACTATGTCAGACTAATATTCTCTTCCAATCGCTAGAACTGGATGAGGTTATATTCCCTACTAATCAGATCCTGGATGGAAGTGATTGGGATATCAACGGCAATGGATATCCAGACCCTCTAGAGTCTGGTGATCTGAGTATTAATAATCAATTCGCTTTGGACGAGAACAATCAAAATAAATGTAATATCAGTTCAGATTTTGAGGACATAGTATTTCCTATCTGTACAGACGAATTCATCGTTCTACGTCAATGGAGATTGATAGACAATTGCATGCAACAGCTGAGAACCAATAATCAAATAATTCGAATAACATCAGATATGGGTCCATCCTTGGAAGCGTCACATATTGATACCAGTCTGTATGTCACTTCTCAGAAGTGCGAATTTAACTTTGTACTTACCGATTCTATTTTTGGCATTGACTCAGAAGATTATTTTACAAGGTCTGTTCAGTTGAATAAATATGATGCAGTCTTGGATGAAATGATACCATTAATGACTTTCTCAGAATTAGATGATCTCGTGATGCCGCTTGACATTGGCGAATATTATATAGAAGCTGAATACACCAATGACTGTAATGACATCAGTCTTGCAAGCGCAGAGATAACCGTCAGTTTGTTTGACTGGAAAAATGAATTTTGTAAAGATGATATTGTCATTAAATTTGATTCAGCTGACAATCTTATTCTACAAGCTAAAGACATCCTCAGTAGCCATCTAAATATTTGTGGCCCAGAATTCAAATTAGGTATACGTGCAAATGATGGCATGTTACAGTCTAACCTTATGCCCAACTACTATCTGAATGGTATCCCCTTCTATGAACAAATCACCATTACCGATGCTGTAGATAGTCTTTACCTCATTCTCTTTGATAATACAGAATATCAACTTTGCAAGATGGGCATTATCACAGGCGCTTCTTCTAGGTCATCTGCATCTAATAGGGTGATAAGTGAAAGAAGTCTTCCTGAATCTGATTTTACGCTTACAGTCTACCCTAACCCATTCGTGGATGAATTTAGTATCTCAATATCCAGCAGCATAGCCCAGGAAATTAATGTCAGTTTATATGCAATTACTGGAGAAGTCATCTTTTCTAAATACTGTGATATAGATGCTGATGAGCATAATAAAATCGTGCCTAGGTCTTATTTATTCAACCTCGATTCTGGTCTTTATATGTTAGTGGCAACCGGTAAAAACAAAACCATTACAAAACAAATAATACGATCAGACTAAAGCTTGGAATCTATTAAATGTTCGATATTCTCGATTAAAACATATATGTCTATATAAGGTCATAGTGTCATCAAAGACTATTGACAAAATTTTCCTAACTTCCGCTTCAGCTAAAATAGGCTAGAATGAAAGTTAGAATCAGTATTACCATGACCTTATTGCTAGGTCTCATGACTCAGGTGATGGCTCAGATAGATTATGATATCTATCCTGAAGTCACTTCAACGTATCTCATTAATGATGTCCATATCCAAAAAAGTCCACGTGATAGTTTTGGTCTTGGGGATATTCTAATAGAGGATGGTTACATAAAGCAAGTCGCTCGCCAAATCAATGCCCCATCAAATGCCTTGGTTATCGAAGGAGATTCTGCCTATGTCTACCCTGCCTTTATAGACCCTTTATCACATGCTGGGATCAAAAAAGAAGAAGACAAAAAAGACGGACCAAGAGTAAAGTTCCAAAGTCATCCCCCTAATGCTGTTGTTGGCATCACACCAGAAAAACATGCTCATGCTATGGTCGATGCTAAGAACGAATCTATCAAAGCCTTAAAGTCTAATGGGTTCGCGATAGCTAATGTGGCTCCCCGAGGAAGTATGCTCCCTGGCCAAAGCAGTTTGATGTTGCTGTCAGGAGATAGCAATGAGGACATGATTCTAAAGGAAGGTACTGGGATGTACATGCAACTCAAAGGTACCAGAGGTTACTACCCTACTACGATTATTGGTGTAATGGCCAAGTGGAGAGACCTGTACCGACAAGCCACCTATCTGGACAAACACCAACAAGCTACCAGATCTAGTCAAGGTCCAGTAAAAAGAGCCAAGGCTGATAAAGCACTGACCAGTCTGATACCAGTCACAAAAAAGGAACAGCCTGTGATCATGAGAGCTGAGAAAGCTAAGGATATTCATAAGGCAATCGCTCTACAAAATGACTTAGGATATCAGCTCATTCTGGCGGAAGTCAAACAGGCGGGACCAGCCCTCGAAAAAATAAAAGCCAATAGAGTACCTGTGCTGATATCTGCTAAGCTACCGAAAGAAGAAAAAAACAATAAAGACAAAGGCAAAAAGAAAGGCGACAAAGAGAAAATGAATGAAGGCGACAAGAAGGGAAAGAAAGATATGGATGAGATGGAAGAAATGTCAAAGGAAAAAATGAAGGAGAAGGGTATGAAAAAAGGCATGAAAGAATCTGACATGGAGAAAGAAGAAGATCCAGAGACAAAAGCGTTGAAGGCAAGAAAAATGAAGAGTTACAAGGAGTATTTGGGACAAGCAGCCATGCTAGAAGAAGCAGGGATAAGATTTGGTATTTCGATGCTCGACTCTAAGCCAAGTGGTATCAAAAAATCTCTGAATAGAATGATCAAAGCTGGCCTTAGTAAAGAAGCTGCCTTGGCTGCAGTCACGACCAATCCTGCTCAGATGCTAGGGATTAGTGATAAGACTGGCACTATTGGCAATGGGAAAATGGCTAATCTGTTTTTGAGCGATGGCCCTTATTGGGATGAGGATTCTAATATCAAATACCTCTTTGTAGAAGGTGAGATGACAGAATTTGAAGTTAAGAAGAAAAAGAAAGGAGACGGAGAAATAGACAAAGGAGCAATGGGTCTTGTCAAAGGAAAATGGTCGTATGAAGTGGAGACGCCGATGGGCACCTTTGATGGTACTGTGGTCATTACAGGTGATGAAGATCTGGCTATTAAAATATACAGTTCTGAGGAGCCTGATGATCCACTTGAAGGAAGAGAGATATCATTTACTGACTCTGTACTTTCTTATGTCATGGATGTAGATATGGGAAATGCTTCTATACCTGCTACTACAGAAGTCACCATCGATGGAGATAGTTTTAGCGGAACCGTAACGATGGAAGGTATGGGCTCTATGCCGATTTCAGGAAGTAAAGTTTCAGGACCAGAATAACACATTTAGAATTCGCAAACAATAGAAGAAATGAAAAATAATATCATATATATCATTGCCTTAACCTTCCTAAGTGGACAGGTCATGTCTCAGGATAGTGGCGATGTGCTTATCCAAAATGGAACCGTCATCACAATTACTGATGGTGTCAAAGAAGATACAGATGTGCTCATCAGAAATGGGAAAATATCCCAAATAGGTGATGGGCTTACCGCTGGCGATAATGTCAGAGTCATAGATGCAGAGGGCATGTTTGTGATGCCAGGTATCATAGATGCCCATTCTCACATAGCTATAGATGCTGTGAACGAAGCGACCAGTCCCGTTACCGCTCAGGTGTGGGTAGGAGATGCCCTTAATCCTTATGATGTCAATGTCTACAGAGCATTGGCTGGAGGGGTCACAATATCACATGCGATGCACGGCTCAGCCAATGCTATAGGTGGACAGTGCGAAACTATAAAGCACAGATATGGCGTCACTGACCCTGAAGAGATGCGCATGGATGGCGCCCCCAGAACCATCAAATTTGCTTTGGGTGAAAACCCAATCAGGGTGCATGGAGAAGGCCAAAGAATAGTACCTAATACAAGAATGGGTATCGAGCAAGTGTTCCGAACGGCATTTGCTGAGGGAAAAGCGTATGCAGAAAGCTGGAAGAATTATAGCGCTGGAAAAAGCGCTACCCCACCACAATATGACTTACAAAAAGAAACAATGGCTGGTATACTTTCAGGAGATATCATCATCCACTGTCATTCTTATAGAGCAGATGAGATTCTGATGCTCATGAATGTCCTATCTGACTTCGGGGTCAATAAGATAGTATTCCAGCATGTCAATGAAGGATTTAAAGTCGCGCCTGAGCTAGCAGAATTTGGCGCACATGCTTCTGTGTTCTCTGACTGGTGGGCTTATAAGTTTGAGGTATATTACTCCACAGCTTATAATGCAGCTATCCTAACCAAAAACGGCGTGGTCACTTCTATCAATTCTGATTCCAGAGAGCTAATCAGGCACTTATATCACGAAGCTGCTAAGTCACAGAAGTATGGTGGACTGTCTGACAATGATGCATTGAAATTAATCACCCTCAATCCTGCTATCCAACTGGGCATAGATGACCGAGTAGGTTCATTAGAGAAAGGGAAAGATGGTGATGTGGCTATATTCAGTAAGCATCCACTGAGTATATATGCAGTGCCTCAGTATACTATTGTAGACGGCGTAGTCCGATTTGACATCAATGAAGATGCAACGGATATGAGAATAGACATCGACCCTGATGAGTCGGTGCCAGCTTTCTACGAATCCAATTCTAGTCATCATCATGGACACTCACATGATGACTCTTGTATGCAAGGAGTAGAATTACATACTCATTCTCACAAGCATTAAATCCCAAATCCAAATTTGTTATCCACACAAAAAAGAAAAATGACTAAATATATCTGTCACATACTTATCACTATTTGCAGCATAGGATTAGTCTCTGCCCAGCAGGTAGACAAATCACAGCATGGCGTCTTCCTTCTTAAAAATGGTCAAGTATACACCCATGATAACGGCATGATAGGTGCTGACTTACTCATAAAAGATGGCATGATAGCTCAGGTAGGCAATACCATAACTAATGCAGATGCAGAAGTTATCGACTGCGAAGGCTTGGAAATATACCCAGGCATGATAGATGCGGGTACCAAGCTAGGTATTGCTGAAATTGGTGCGGTAAGCCTAACGCAAGACCACAACGAACGAGGGACCTTTACTCCTCACATGCAAGCACTTACCGCTGTCAATCCTAGTTCAGTTAATATTCCTGTCAACAGAGTCAATGGCATAACTACTGTACTGACAGTTCCTTCTGGTGGACTATTCCCTGGTACTGCGGCGGCTATAAATCTTCATGGTTATACACCTAAGCAGATGTATGCAGGGTTTAGCGGCGTGGTTTTGAATTTCCCTTCATCTGGAAAGCGTGGCCGATTTGACAGACGATCAGCAGAAGACATCAAGAAGGATAGTGAGAAGAACCTCAAGAAACTTAATAAGTTCTGGAAGAGTGCCGAGGTCTATGCTGGTATCGTCAAAAATAATGGTGAGACTGCCTACAACCCTCAAATGGATGCCCTTCTACCAACCATCAATGATAATGCACCGATTCTCATAGAAACCAATAAGAAAACTGATATCCTGAATGCCATAGCTTGGATACAGAAGCACAAGGTCAATGCCGTGCTAACCGGTGTGTCAGAAGGCTACAAAGTGATAGATTCTTTATTGAAGTATAATATTCCTGTGATTACAGGGCCCATCCTCAATAATCCATCAAGAGACTCTGACCATTATGATATAGGATACTCTAATGCAGGTAAGATGGCAAAGGCGGGTGTCAAGGTGGCTATCAGAACCAATGAGACTGAAAACGTAAGAAATCTGCCTTACAACGCTGGATTTGCAGCTAGTTACGGTATGGGTTGGGAGGAAGCCTTCAAGGCCGTTACCCAAAATCCTGCAGATATCATGGGCATAGGAGACAAGTATGGAAGCCTGGAAAAAGGGAAAGTCGCCAACCTATTTATCACAGATGGAGACCCTTTTGAGACCAAAACGACAGTTAACTACCTGTTTATCAATGGGTGGCAGATTCCGATGGAGAGCCGTCATACCTTGTTGTATGATGAATTTTTGGAGAGGAGTCCAGGGATTAGTAAGTAATTTTTGCAACCATGCATTTTAGTCCGAGAGTTCAGAATATGCTAAAAAATATGGAACTAAAGAGTTTATTGCTATTTCCAATAAATAGGTAAGATTATCAAAATTTCATTGCTATACTAAGTTAAGGATTATAGAGGCTGTCTGTAAGGATAGCCTCTTTTTGTTCTCAGTATACAATTTCCATCTGCTTGGCAAAGTAGGTAATGACAACATTACGGATGATTATAAGCGGAGTATAACCAAAGGGAATATTCCGTCTTATATATTGTAATAGCCCATTTATCTAATATTCAATTTCAAATTAGATTCGATTTTTTCAATTTTTTTATTTGGTATTCCATGCTCTTTTGCTTTTGTCTTCCATTGTGAAATAGCTGAAATTACTTCTTCAATAATTTCCTTTGGTTTTTTGATCATATTATCATCAGCAATTTTAGTTAAATCCTCTTTATTAATCTCTTTTCTTTTTCCATTTATGGACATCTGATGCATGTTGGTGTTTCTTCCTGGGTTGGGGTTGAAACTATATGTAATATCATATGCTGGTGATAAACGCCATTCTCCATTTTGAGGAAGAATAAATGATGTGTTTTTTGTATGGTCATCTTGATTTCGACCAATCACATTGAATACCATTCTTCGATACATTTGTTTAAGTTGATCATTTCCTAATTTTAGTTTTCGCATTACTTGGAAGAGTTGTTCATATGATGTAGATCCAATATTATTAAAATCAAAATGCGCTATCCCTGTTAATGTTTGCATATGTACTTTTTTGCCATTTACTCGATCAAATCTTTTGGTCATGAAGTGATCTCTTCCTGACTCTTTCAATAATTTACATTCAGACATTTCTATACCACATTCATTTGCGAGTAAATGGTAGACGTACTCAATCTTTCCATAGCCTTGTGGGTCGCCTAATTCGTAGTCCTGTATTCCATCAAATTTTAGTAGCCAATGTTCATATTCTTTGTCTAAATCTAAATTTCCGGAGACGATTCTTCCATTGTTTTTATTTATCGCAATAACTGCCTTTGGTCTCATTCCTCCAGCTGATGTGCCTACTGTAATGATTTGTTCTAGGGCTTTGGTTTTATGCTTTTGAAACGATGTGTTCAAAGACTCTTTTTTTTTCATTATTTCGGATGCAATTTCTACTAACTCTCCTAATTGAATATCTTCTATTTCATTGCTTTCAGATTTTATAGTCGGTTCGAATTCGAGTGCTCCCATAGCCCTACTTCCAACATAACATAATCTCTCGATAGGTGTGAAGTCATTTGGAGAACGACCATTAGTACTTAACCATAGATTGATTAAAGTATTTCCAAATTTATCTGGCAATGAATCTGATAGTAATCCAGGTAATTTGTTGAATGTATCTGGATTAAGAGTAGGAAAGGTATATATGCGCTTACCCATTATTGCTGTTTCCAAAGGCATCATTAGCGGAGCAAGATCTATTTCTTCTTTTATAAAATCTTTGCTGTATTCGAATATTGCAACTTGCTTATCATTGTCCCAAATTGCTGCACCTACTTCTTTTCCCCATATTTTTATAGTTACTTCGGCCACTCCATTTATTTTTTTGTTGATGCTCTTTTCTTCTTTGTTTTGTTCTTTAATCTTACCATTTCTATAGGACTGATTTCTTGTTCCGGTATTAAGTACTCTATGTTCTCAAGGACCCTTAGTCCTCTCATAATTTCAATGAGGGACGATAAGTTTACTCCCATACCTCTTTCTATTTTACTTATAGAAACACGACTAAGACCTGTTTTCTTTGCAAGATCATTTTGTGTGATATTGTATTCTAGTCTAAGTTTTTTAAGCCTTTCTCCTACTTCTATCTCAATTCTTGCATTTGTCAAGGAATACCAATCCATAATGTATATATTTATTTACATTAATTAATGTATGGTCTCTTAATGATAAGATATATTTACATTGACAAATGTAACTAAATCTTGCAATAATGTCAATATAAGTTTACATAAAGTAATATAAATAGTGTTAATGTTAAGATATGCTTACATTGTTTTTAGTCAGACTTAGTAAACAAACATGAAAAACCAATTCATTTCTGTATAGCCATCAATATTGAAAGAAATCAAAAAAAATTATAATCTATATAGGGGTAGGCTTTTAATTACTTGTCTTTATTACAGATAGATAATGAAAAAATGGATTAAAAAGATCTTGCTAAAGAGTAGGATCTTTTTTTTTGCGTTATACTGATCTATCTAGAGAATCAGCTACCAACCAAAAGAGCGCCGTCTGTCTTGCGGACAACTTTAAAAGAGGCCCCCAAAACCCTGTCATTCCTAGTTTTTATAAACTCATTTTAATCTTAACACATTTGGAATAGGGGTAGAACGACAATTACTTGTCTATATAATAGATAGATAATGAAAAAATGGATTAAAAAGATCTTGCTAAAGAGTGAGATCTTTTTTTTTGCGTCGTGATGAACACTCTATCGAAAAAACATATCAGCCTACCAACAAATAAGTACTATTTTGATGTCTAACAATCAAAACAGAGACTTATGAAATCGCTTCCACTCTTCGCACTTTTATTATCCTTGATTACAATCATCTCTTCATGTAATGATGATGATTCTATAGATGAAACCGGTGCTGTCCCTATCGGATGCCTCTCCTATTTGCTTTTTTCCCAAGAGTGTGATGCCATTATACTCTATGAATTTGGGACAGAGGCTTGCTACTTTGAACCAGATAATATGGTTACCCTACCTACAGAAAATGGCGATATAGATGTAATCCTAACCGGCGATGGCACCTTTGGACCTGAAGCATTAGCTGACTACACTTCCTTTTTTATTGAATTACGTGCAGATTCATTATTTGTAAATACTGAGAAATCAGGTATAAATAGTTTTGAATATTGTAATAAGTTATTTGTTTTAGAATAGTAGCTACATCAGTTTCCACTAGAACCCATTGTACTTGCTGGAGCCATTGAACCCACTATATACCTCATACTACTGGCGCTAATTGACCCTGGCTCTCCTAAATTCACTACACCTCTATATCCCCTACCCTAATCTTTCAAAAAAATATTCCTACCCTGTGTAACTTTCCGTACCCTCGTCCGTAATAGGGGAAACAAAGGAAAAAACAACTCATTGACTCGAACAGAATATAATCAGCTTGTAGATAGCTTTTCTGACAGACTACTCAGATATGCGCTAAAACTTACAAGAGAATATAGCTGGTCACAAGACTTAGTGCAGGAAAGCCTGGCTAAGCTCTGGGTCAACAGGCAAAAAGTAACCTTAGATTATGCCCATGCCTTCTTGTATAAGGTCTTGCATAATAAAATGATAGACGACAAGCGGAAGCTGAGCAGAACACAATTAAGTGGTCAGTTGCCTGAAAAGAGTACAACATCTAATTCTATAGAAACAACAGATATACTAGAGAAAGCCTTTGACCAATTACCAGAGAAGCAACGTCAAATTATAATGCTCAGAGATTGGCAGGGATACAGTTATAAGGAAATAGGAGATATTCTGGCGTTCAATGAGAGCTTGGTTAAAGTCCAGATTTTCAGAGCCAGAAAGAAAATGAAAAATATTATTACTGAATTAAATACAATTCAATCCAAAAATCATGGATATCAATAGATTAAATTACGAAGTGCACGTCATCGATTATATCGAAGGACGCATGAATGCAGAAGACAAAGCTGCCTTTGATGCATTTTTGCTGAGCAATCCTATGATTAAGGAAGAGATCGAAGAGTACATGAAAGCACCTTTGATTACAGAGGATACCAATGTAATCTATGAGAGAAAAGAATTTTCCAAAAAAAGACGAAACTTACTACCATGGTTTTCTATACTTTCTCTAGCACTTTTAGGAATAATATTTTTTATCAATCAAAATCCGATTTCAATAAATGACAATCTAAGACATGGCCAACCAGAGCAATTAGATTATAACAAAGTCAAACAACTAGAACACAGCCAATCAAAAAAAATAGAACAGCCTGAATTAAAATCAACTCAAGCCATTCAGCATCTTCCTCCTATGGCCAATCAGGAAATTAGCCCTGATACTAATAAGAATGATAGTTTCTACCCTCAAACAACTTCCACAAGAGGTGTAGAAAAACAAGCTGCTTCTGAGATAAAAATCAATTCTGAAGTTATTGCTAGTACATCAGCAACACCAACATTTCCAAAGCCGAACTCGATTGCTAGTCCAAACGAATCAATCCAAACATCAACCATAATTCCTGAGCCAAGTTTAGCTTCTGTCGATTCAGAAGAAACGCAAACTACGAAACTAATAAATTCATCCACGCCAATTGCAAATGTTACTCCAATCCAAGAATTAAACAAGAGAGGACTTACATTGCTAGAAGGAAAAAATAGACGTATAGAATTAGTTGTTGCTGTCAATAGAAAAGAAAAAAAATCTCCTAACTGGAAAAATCTTCTTGTTCCTCAGTCATTTGAGGAAATAGATATATCACAATCATTTGCCACTGATAATCTCAAATCTGCAGTACGAGATGTAAAAGAGGCATTAATTCCTGAATCATTCACGAAATAATTTAATTATGAAAAATACATACTTATTAATTACGCTTTTATTGTTAATGGGTTTCACAGTATCAGCTCAGACAGAGATAGAAATAACGACAACGACAACGACAGAAACAGAAGCCGACACCATCATTGAAAGAAAACATGTTTCCATGGATATACCCAACTATGATGTCGATGGCAGATCTGTTACCATCCGATTAGGCAGAATGGACTTTGGTATATCTACTTATGTAGATAGTGAAGGCAGTCTAGACTTACCTTCTGAACTAGATTTTCTAGATCAGGTACTTTGGAGATCCATTAATGTCGGTATTACAGCAGTAGATGCTCACATCAATTTTGGACCAGATAATGCGAAAGCAAGATTTGGATTCACTACCGGTCTAAAGTTTAATTGGGTACATTATTCGATGTCACAAGATTATGCCTTAGAAAGAAATCAACCTACTTTACTTTCTGCCATAAATTTTGATGTGCCAGAGTTGAGAAAAAACAGACTCAGAGCCACTTATTTGCAGATTCCGTTCTTGCTTGAATTCAGTACCAATGTAAGAAAACGTAGAAAAGCGCTTCATCTTGGTGTAGGATATGTACATCAGATTCTCCTTGGAAGTCAATACAAGTATAAGACAACTGAAGGAGACAAAACCAAAACCAGAGGCGAATTCAACCTAAGAAAAAGCATGGGATTAATCGAAGGCAGAATAGGCATCGGACATCTTAACTTCTATGTGCAATATGGATTAAACTACTTATTTCAGGATAATGCCATCGGAGGTCCGGACTTTGGCAATGTGACACCAATTAACTTTGGAATAAATATTATTCCGAGATAGAAGACTACTGATAAGCCTACCCTAATAGTTCAATTATAATTAATACAACCTGCAAGATCAATAATGACTCCTACCACAAAATGGTGGGAGTCTTTTTTTATTCTTCCAAGATCTTCAATTCATCGCAAACATATTAGAGATGAACAAATCAAGCAGTGTCTTCTAAGAACATCTCTTTAGATTTATACAATACAATCGCAATGAAGACTAATAGAGACAGGAGAACCATAATCATTTCTTTTATAAGCTTTTACTTATACCAAAGATGGACTTGCAAGTTATATACTCACTTACTGGATTATAGGAATACCAATTTTCATACTATAACTTAACAAACTGAGTTGTCAGCGTTCTTCCATCCTTACGTCTAGAAATAATACTGTAACTGCCGCTAGAATAATCATGCACATCCAATACAATAGTATGGTCTTTGCCGCTAGACTGGAATTCATCCATCAGATTACCTGACATGTCATATATCAGAACATCTAAAGACTCGCCTATGTCCTGTGTTATGGAAAGTCTATCCACTACAGGATTGGGATAAACAGTTATGGATTCTTGTGATGTAATAGAAATATTGGTTGTTCCATCCATATCTATCCTTCCTTCTGAGTCGGTCTTGAGAATAATAGATTTCACCCAAGGAAGCCTCTCATGATCATCACCATCGATGATCACAGTAAAATCAGCACTATCTCCAGTAAAAATATACCCACCATCACTTGTCAATTCAAAATCATCAAAAATATCTGAAACTTTGGCACCAGTTCTAAAAGTATAAGTTCTATACCACAATTCATTACCTACAGTATCTACTTTGGCTATTGCTGCCTTGACGATCAACGTATCAGAAGCATTCCTATCATTCTGATAAGCCTCTGAACCTGCAAGGATATATCCATCTTTCTCATGAGATTCCTTCATTCCGCCACCCCAAGAACCTCTTAATAAGTAATTATTATGATTGTAATCGACAATGCTTTTCCATATTAACTTGCCTTGTGGATCCAGTTTCAATGCCATCTGGTATATTGTGTCATTGATTCTATCTACTCCAGTTATTAAGATATTATCCTCGTGATCTATACTTAACTCTTGCTTAGGTGTAATCGTTATCTCATCAAATGATCCTTGCGTACTACTCAAAAGATTCATATCAGTATCTAAAATTGTAATAAATGCTTTACTAGGACTTACATTATTGAAGAATTTACTACTAAGAACTACTATCTCATTTTTAGAATTTAGAGTCAATGATCTGCCAGCAACACTACTATTAAAACTGGGTGAGCCACAAAACATATCTGTCTCATTATCAGAAATACTCATCAATTTTAACTGGCTAAACTCATCTCGATTGACATTTCTACCAGCTAAAATAAATTTTCCTGATATTTCATCATATATCATATCTAGTGGTTGAAAGTTAGCCTCTACAATATCTATCTCTTTTACTATCCACATAGAATCTGAAGAAACATTATAATGAGCGATTTTACTAATAAGTCCAAAATGACCTAAATGGTATAATCCAGATTCATCTACAGCTATATCATCTCCTAACATATTATCAGGTATCGTATCCACCTGCTCTGTTATATGACGCAATTGATTACCCTCATTATCATACACAGCATAGAACGCTGTCCAGTGCCCTATTTCTTGATCGAAATAATTTCCACTTATATAATAATCACCATTATATTCTACAATTTTGTTTGCTGTATTGGGTTCATCACTAGCTATTCCAAGACTCTCCTTGAAAGTACTTTGTGCAGATGCAGATACATGCAACAGTAACAAAAAAAAGGCTAATCGAAGGGCTCGTAATTCTAGCATATTTGGAAATTAAAGGTGGTTAACAGGCTATCTAGCTGCCAACCACCTTTCTAGTTTAATTAATTATCACCAATTTAGACATTTTAATTAATGATCCATCAAGTTTCGTGACTTTACATAAGTAAGTCCCAGGAATCAACTGTGATATGACTTCTTTATGATTCATAGCCTTTATCTGATATTGGTCTACTTGTGTCCCAGTACTACTAAAAATGTTCACAATTATTTCATTGCCAGTTTGATTAGAAAAAATATACTGTCCAGATGATGGGTTAGGATACATCGTTAGACCATCATTATTTGCTTGCTCAAAAGTAGATGTAATTCCATGACCAGGCTCTTGGTGAAACAACAATTTATCTATTGATGAGCCATATTCTTCTTTATCAAAATCATAGTCATAGAATTTCCTTAATATGCCTCTAGCTTTCATAGAGCTGTATCTTGTACCTGCATTTGCTACATATTCAAGTGTACTCAAATCGTCAAGTTTATTAATCTCACGTCCGCCTTGTAATTCACTGGCTAAATATAACATTAGGACTTCATAATTCTGACAGTCTGACAACTCACTAAAACTTAAGCTACTGCTAGTTTTTAGTTCTGCCAATTTGGTTGCCATGAGGTCATATTCTCTAACTTCAAAATAATTATCTACTATTTCTAAGAGTGCTGAAAACTCATTCTTCCTGGCTAACCAGATGTTTTCTGCCTCTAATTTTGCCATTGGAGACATTATCTCCAATCGTTCCAGAGCATAGTTTATTAAATCCGATTTTTCTCTATTTAGATAATCTAATTCTAATAGATAGCCAAGTCCAGCGCCACTCATATTCGCTCTTGAAGACTCGAATTTATTGAGATTTTCTTTAGAAAAACTATACGAGTGAAAAATACGCTTATTCACTTTTGGAAATGACATTAACTCAGGGTGAACCAGAAGAATTTCTGTCATTTCCTCTTCTGTAAAAAAGTGAGATACATCTAATATAGAATTCATTTGAGCTTCGGATAATTGTATCCTATCTACAGTTATTCTATGTATTAGTTCACTTTTGTTTTCTATAGATAGATTACTGATCAAATAGCTTAGATAGTCATCAGCATTACCTTGCAAGCCCACGATAGATGATTCTCTATCCTGATATAACTCTTCTACCCAATCTAAAACTTCGTCATTTATAGGTCGGATGGGGTCACAATGTTCACTTAGACAAGGGTTACAATTTATATAACAAGGGAGAGTGCAATCTATACCTGGCGGACAGGGTTCTGTGCAAACTACACCTGGAGGACAAGGCTGGGTGCAATCTATTCCAGGAGGACAACGTTGTGTACAATCTATACCTGGAGGACAAGGCTGGGTGCAATCTATTCCAGGAGGACAAGCTAGGAGACAATTGATTCCCGGAGGACAGTTTTGTCCACATTTGATACCTGGAGGACATGGGTTTATACATTTTTGTCCCACAGGACATCCAGCAATAAATATTACTGGTCCTACAGGCTCTTGCGGTGTCGGGTCTGGTTCCAATACAGGAGGCAACCAATCAATACCAGCAGGGCCACAAAAAGCTTCTTTATCAGCAAATTCTTTCAGAACTCCCGATGCAGTTATTATTGGATTTTCTCTTGGAATATTCTGGTCATAGAAATAACTAACTCCTATAGCGTTTCCAGAAATATGAACATCAGATGCAGAAAACAAATTGCCTGCCGATTGCACCAAATTGGATGTTCCGTTTTGATTGTTGGCTTGTGTTGGATTCACTGGTGCACCCCAATTAAAGTTATTATTAGTTACATTATCGAATACATTGCATAAGAATTGTGTAGAGCTGTGATCACCTCTTATAGTCACCCCTCTATCATCTGCATTGAATATATTATCTTGAAAACGATTAAATGTACTACTATTAGCAGCGTCTATACACGTTGAAGCATTCCCACAAGAAATAGGCTGATCTTGAGAAGATAAGAAATGATTATTTCTTAGGGAGTAGTACACAGATGGAGATGACTCGATTACAGCATCCTCAAATAGATTATTGAAGAGCAGAAATACATCTGAATCAATGTCTTCCAGACTAGTTCCATCATTCTTAAAATGGTTTTGTACAATTCTTATGCGAGGAGAATCTTCAGAGTCTAATGAATTAGAAAATCCATCTATTTCACACAAACCTAGTCTTAGATGCGTATCCATTAAATCGAAGGCTGCAAAATTTGACCCATCTGGACTAGGATTTATTGTAGAAGAATTTAAAGAAACGAGACTTGGTCCTCGATTAAAGCTTCCAGTATTTTTAGATTCTATTTTACCAATAATTTCAGCATCAGAGACAGCCATTTTCAAATATCCTGTTACATCCACTGCACTTCCAGAACTACGAGAACTAGTTTCTAAAGTCAGGTCATTGCCTAAGAAAAATACATCTGCATCAATATTACTATCAAAGTTCGAAATAGGGATACGTGCATTTAGCAAAGCACTATTGTTATACATAAATATAGATCCCTTTCCATCAATTGTTATACCAGGCCAATTATCAACGGGAAAATTAAGGCATGTGCCAGCATCTATTGTGCTATTATGTAGACGTAGACTACCGTTCTTTAAAACTATATTAAATGCAGCTTCAACATTGCAATTTATTAAAGTCAAGTTTGCGCCTTCAATAATCAAATCCGCATCACCTAGCGTAAAATCTGCATCCCTAATAATCGTATTCTCGGAAATGGTTCCTTCTAAAACTGTTAAAACACCTCCAGCATTACAGCTTTCAAAATTACCTATCCGTTCCGGAAATTCACTTGGAACAAAAGTGAGCATCCTATCAATTTGATGATCTGAAAATTTGAAATCAAAACAGCCTGCTAATGATTCACGTGGATAATACGACATATAATTACTTACCAAGTCTTCAATATTATCTCCATCTACAAACTGATTACATCCATCTCCCACCGGATTCTGAACACCACCTGCCATTACATTACAATTTGCATCGATAGTAATATTGCTTGAATGGCACTCACTTCTATCACTATCAGCTGGAGTATCACAGCAAAAATCTCCCCTCCCATTTGGGATTTGCATAATGTCATCACAGGTTTGTACATTTCCGTTACAATCAATTCTTTGTCCATTAATTTGAACTAACTCACGTGCATTTCCACCACACAAATTAAAAGTATGTACGAGCCCAAACAAGTGACCGATTTCATGAATTATTGTGATTTCATCATTTCTCGCCCATGCCTCTCCACCTGCTTCTGATCCCGTTGCTATGCCCCCGCCATTAGGAAAAGGAAGAACACTTTCAAATATCAATAAATAAAAGCTTTCACAGTCAAAGCTAAAGAGTCTACCTTCAAAGTTGTTCGCGTTGTAAATCTCTGTATTATGTAATTCTCGGATACAAGTATTTATAGTTATACCCAAATCTTCGAATACTTCTACAGCACCGTCTATATTAGGTTCAACATCATCGATAGTAAGATTACCGCCACCATTATCATCTTTCACAATAAGTACGTTTAATTTCACTTCAAAGGATGCAAATTTAACCGCAGATGGTGATAGTGTATTCTTTACATTATTAGGAAATCCACACTGTGATAACACTGTACTAGTAAAAAAGAAAACGAGGGAACAAGACAATAGAATTTTACTTAAAATCTTCATAATTAATGGGTTGTTATTAAGTCCTACTTCCATATTAGTAATAAAATTACTTTCGCATGATTCGGAATATTCTTGCGCTTGCAGAATTAGAAACAGATCTTCAGTAAAGTCTATAAAGAAACGAGAGAAATAAACCTATACCTCGCTTGTAGACTTTGCTGACATTCAAAATTTTACATAAAATTATACACGTTCACGTGTACGCATATAATCAAAATTCTTATATAAGTCAGGACTATCAAATTGGAGAAAAGTTGTCCAATCCCTTTTAAGGAATTTAATTAGTCCTAATCTAATTTAAATGACAATAACACTCTTTAGATAACAATAAGTGGGTTTTAACATATAGAAAAAACTCATATTATTTTTAATATTTATATAGCTAATTAATTCTCAAATACTTATACGTATTTAAGCTATATAATTGCACAAATCAAACAATCTATAAGTTCATGTCTTTGACTAACAAACTCTGTTTAATCGACTTTATTATTGTAAGAATAATTATGCATTAACAATTTGTAATGCTGTAAAATCTTGCCAATCGGCTTTTGTTTACATGGGAATAATGGCAGAAAGCAAATCAATAGTCTAGTCTTAATTATATTCTACCTTTGACAAGTACCTCTCAATTGTTATTGCTCTTAGGTTTTGATTTTCTCATTCGCACGGAAACAGATAGGAATTAATTTGGCTTCGGTTTCTTTGATTTGAATAAATATGCGATTGTCAACTTTGAATTTTATAGGACAAAATGTAGCAAGTATAAATCCTTCGGCCACAGTTAAGCTTACATAGGATATGCTTCTTTCAGGGTGCTAGATTCTCTTTGTAGAAACTAGAATTGTTTCTAAATCACAATTTTGTTACTCAAATAAAAACTAACTATATAGTCCTCCATCTTTTATTGTGCCATTTTACATAATTGAGATATATGCTATGGAAAATGTTATTGTAAGACATATAAATATCTACAGTTTTGCTATATTGCTAATAATTATAGCGATTACTTAACAGGAGTCTTCACCTTATGTAGGCTCTACAAACTTCTATTTATCATGAAGAATATAAAATTTTCCACATTCTACATTCTACATTCTACATTCCTAGGACTCATTTTTTGCTGCTCACTCATACTTATGTACTCCTGTTCTGACGAAACCAATAATAGTGCACAACAAAACCTAGCATTGGACTCTAGATCACAAGAGTCTTGTGTGCCTTCGGGTGAAAATTGTGAAGATGCAATTATTGAGACAGAATCTTTTGGCTTCCTAGCTTGTCCATCTGGAGTAACAGTCAGAATGAATGTGACAACTTGCAATGGTGAAATTAATTACGAAGAAGTAGATGTAACGCCAGAAGACGCCAATTGCGACTTAACCATAGAGCAAATAGAGGAGGCGTATAGGATTTTCATTAGACTACATATAAGAGATAATGATGATATAAATAATTGTAATAGTTCAACAACGTTTTTATCCAATTATATAAAAAAAAGTTGTGTGCAGCGGTGCCAAGGCATAGGTCCTGTCGGTGGGCCATTCCCGATTATATTTCTACCATGTAGTAGTGGTGCTACAGGATGTTGTATAGAACGGACAAGATGGTGTAGAGCTAATGGAGACTTAATCGAGATAGTAGAAGATGCAATTAATATACAAGGCAATTGCTCCAGTAGTCAGACAACACCATGTACTGGCATCGGTGTAGGCGTTTGTATACCTGATAGATGTAGATTTTAGATGACCAATCAAAGCAGTAACAAAGAAGGTATGAAAGAGGACCTTCTTCTGTTACTATACAAAACCAAATCACCATGAGAAAATCACTATTACAACTTTGTATAATCTTTTACATACTACCGTTACAGTCACAAATATGTGATTATGTGGCCATTGGTTTCGAGGACATTACCCCAGCATGGCGACACCTTACAATAGATAGCACTATTATCGGATATACAGATACTGCTGGATTCCGACAAACATTTTACCCTGATGGAATGGAGCATTTGTCTGTGGAAGAGGGCTCATTTGTAAACGGTAATTACCTCTACTCTTTAGTGAAAAGCAGAATTGACAGAGATGTGTCTGGCGCTATCATAGAAAAAATAGATTTGGAAACAGGAGAATTGAAATGGAAAATTATAGAAGATCTAAGAACATTAACGCATAGAGAAGAGATATTCCAGGCAGGAATAGTGGATGAGAAATTTGTAATCTATGGCTTTAGAGATGCGCAAGCTGATTCTATTTACACGGACATAGCAAACTTTGAGCGCCAATTAGAAGGTGTCTATTTCAGAAAGGAATACGATCTTATTACAGGTGAGAAACTTTTGGATTATACACCATCTGATGAAGATACCTTGATACAGTCGATACAAAAGACTAGAGATTTTGCATACACTAGTTTTTTTCTAGATAGTTTGGTCACCTTTCAAGACAAGAGAAATTTTGAAGTTGGCAAGGGATTCAACCTTACCAGAACGGTATATGATAGTAATGGATATCTTAAGACCAAGGAAGACACTGTCGTTGCAGGTCGATTTAGTGACAGATTGTTACTTGATGGCATTATACAAGACAGGCCACGATTCACATTTACACCAGAGAATACCTATTTGTATATAGAGCATTATTATCCCAAAGAAGATGTTAATCATAGTTTCGAAGGCATTTTGACGGAATATGATAAGGATTTTAATCGATTGAGAGAGGTAGATGTCAAGACCTTTGGGTTTACGGAATTTAGTCATTTAGAGGTATTTGAAGTAACAAGTGACCGAATACTATTGCATGGCTGTAGCGATTTAACCCTTGGTTTCAATCAGTGGCCTTGCGAGGAATTTTATTTACTTCTTGACCGCTCATTTAATTTGATAAGTAGATTCTATATAGCTAACAATCAATTAGATCTTCAAAGAACACTTAGAAGACATGTAGGTATAGTTGGAGATCGGGTTTATGTATTTAATCCAATTTTCGAAGATGTCGGTCCGTCTTATCTAGAATTATATAGATCAAATGAATTGGGAACTTTAGACTTACTCAAGAGAGTAAGTTTGACTACTTCTGAGTGGGTGGGATTTGTAGATAAGTTTTTCGTCTTGGAAGACGGTGACATACTCATGCGATTTACACATTCTTGTTTTGTTAATGGCGATAAGAAATCCTGGCATCCAGAGTGGTTTAGGATAGATACAGCAGATTTCTTGGGCACTACATCTACAGATGAGGTATCGGTTTCAGATGCCTACTCTATCACCATAAGTCCTAACCCAGCAGAAGAACAACTGACACTGGAGCTGGATGAAGCTAGGGAGGGAAAGATAGAAATACGGGATATGACAGGAAGACTAATGATGAGTCAAAATATCGGTCAGTCAAAAGTAATACAGCTTTCTATTGCTGACTATAATATAGGCACATATCTGCTAACAATCACAGGAAAGGACGGTGAGAAAACCGTAAGACAATTTGTAAAGATTTAGAGATAGGAAATTAAAAGAAAAGCTGCAAGTACTAAGTTGTGGCTTTTTTTATTCTTCCAAGATTTTCGATTCATCGCAATCAAGAACTTGCACTTTTGTTATCTCTAGTTGTAAATCTCGATGTGATGCTCGCAAAGCGAAAAATGAAGAGCAAAGAATTGGCAGAGATCATTGGCATTACACAAGCCAACTTATCTATCCTTAAATCTGGAAAAGCCAAAGCCATTCGGTTCTCTACCCTAGCAATCATCTGCAAAGCACTAGAATGCCAACCAGGAGATATTTTGGAATATACAGATTAGACGTAGATTAATCCCTCTGCTGCATCACCTAAGACTTTGCCAGCACCCGACACCTGCTTGACACCTATCAGGTAACATATGAAGGCGTCCAGTTGATGCCAGTTAGTGAGTGCCAAAGTTAACGTCTGCTTATACGCTTTAGAGAGCATTTTCTCAAGGGTATCTGTATAGGGTTTTTTCTTGAGATAGAATTCTGAGTAAGCTGGATTATTCCTGACAAAATAGCCCGGGTAGCATTCTCTGAATTCTATTTCTGGAAAAGAAGCAGAGAGTCGCATAGCCCTAGCCGTTAAGCCTCCAAGAAACATCGGAGACATTGCCTTGGTTAAGCGATCACAAGAACGATAAAAATAATCTTCACCCTTGCTGGTATATACACTAGGTAGGCTCAGAGGTGCATCGAGATAAATAACAGTAGGTTGATGTTCATTTATAAAGTCGGAAAGAAAAACATCCGCATCTGATTTCTTTTCTGACTGTAGTACAACCAATCCCTCATCAGATTGATAACAGATAGCGGTCGTACCTGCCAATTTAGAGCCGTAGTCCACGCCTATCCAATCCAACTTAGAAGCAGACATTAGAGATCGCCCAATTGCGGACGTAGGATAATCTCTTCTACGACAGCTGCCTTACTGAGATTAATAATATTCCAGATAGAATTGGCTATATCATCTGCTTGCATCAGTCGAGACTCAGGCAACTGATCTTTCATGCCAGCCCACGAATGAGACCAAGTTGCACCCGGCATGACTGTGGTTACTTTGATACTATCCTCTTTGAGCTCTTCTCTAAGGACCATAGAAAATCCACGCAGCGCAAATTTTGATATGCTGTATGAGCCGCCATTAGGATAAGCCATGAAGCTGGCAATGGATGCCATATTTATTATAAAGCCTGACTTTTGGGCTTTCATCGTCGGTACAAGCTGGCGAGTGAGATGGTAGGCACTGTACAAGTTAGTCTCTATCATACTTTCCAGTGCGCCGTCTTCCTCTTCACAGATGGCACCAGGATAGAATACTCCTGCATTATTGATAAGTATATCTATCTGATTGAGTGATTTCTTACAAAATTCAGCGAAAGCTAAGACCTCCTCTTTCTTACTGACGTCGACTTGCATCGTATGGATTGTGCCAGCACCTAATTTATCTAAGGCCTCCTTAGCCATATTCAAATCTGCTGTGTTCCTTGAGCAGATAACCAGATTATAATTATTAGAAGCGAGCTTAGCAGCAATTGCGCGGCCTATTCCTTTGGTGCCTCCAGTGATGATTGCATTCATTATTACCTATTTGTGTTGCGAACTTAAGTATTTAATCTCAACTAGTATTGAAGGCAAATGCATGTGGAATTAATAGCCTATGTATGAAATGTAATCGTAATTTTAATCATGTTGAAAATATTACAATATCAACATTGGCATTTACTGTGGCTCATTGTATTAGCTATTTTGTTGAGGAAGGTAAGCCAACTAGACCTTACTGTGCTTCAAGGTAGTTGGATTCTCAACACTTCTCAGTGGCTGTTATTGGCTTTCCTAATCCCAGTCATCCACCAAGTGTATGTGCTTCTTTGTTGGCGTTCACAGTTATACTATCAATATATAACAAAGACCTTTGGGTCAAAGGGATATGTATTATACAAGGTGGGGTTTGCCCTCTTAATTGCCTTACGTCCAATTACGGTGTTGGCTCTCGCCTATTCTAACCGATCTTCGTTAGAGATGAATCAGACAATAGCTATTCTGATTTCAGCCCTACTGGGGATGATATCCATCTATTTAGCCTACTCTATTAGAACTTATTTCGGATTTGATAGAGCCATAGGCATAGATCACTTCCAACCTGATCGATATAGAGAAATGCCATTGGTAAAAGATGGCATTTTTAGGTTTACTCCCAATGCGATGTATGTTTTTGGATTCCTAGCACTTTGGATTCCTGGGTTATTATTGAATTCGAAGGCGGCGTTATATATGGCTGCTTTTAATCATTTCTATATCTGGATACACTATTTCTTTACAGAAAGACCAAATATGCAAGTGATCTATAATTCTAATTGAAAGCGTTTGGATTTAATATTCTGGTTTACACTAATGTCTACTTAAGGTCATAAAGAAAAACAAAAGCAATTAACGAAGACAGTAGTAGTTGACGTACATTTGCACCTCGAACTATGGGCGGTAATATCCTATTTCACATTGGACGATTTGTAAGTTGGCATGGCCAGATATTCAGGCTACCTGAAAACTGGGGCATGTACTATAAGGAAACCATCCGCCAGATGTATGACATCGGCGTGGGTTCTCTAATGATCATCTTTGTCGTTTCCATCTTTATTGGTGCGGTGACTGCCGTACAATTCACCTATCAGTTAGAAGGGACCATGATTCCGAGTTACTACATCGGATACATCGTCAGGGATATGGCCATCATAGAATTGGCAGTGACTTTCTCATCTATTATTCTTGCCGGCAAGGTAGGATCTAATATTTCGTCTGAGATAGGGGGCATGAGACAGAAGGAGCATATCGATGCTATGGAGATTATGGGAGTCAATACCTCTTCTTATTTGGTATTGCCCAAACTCATCGCTGCTTTAATTATGATACCTATCCTGGTGTCAGTATCTGCGATCGTGAGTATAGCTGGTGGTTATTTTGCGACTACTTATTCAGGAGCCTATTCTCATGAGGAATTTGTGGAAGGGCTGCGGTCCTTCTTTATTCCATGGAATGTGGTCATTATGTATATCAAGGCCTTTGTCTTTGCTTATATCCTTACTTCCATAGCTTGCTACCAAGGTTACTTTGTCAAAGGCGGAAATATAGAGCTAGGTCAGGCAAGCACACGAGCCGTTGTCTTTGGCATCATTGTCATCCTCATTGCTGATTATATTATCGCTGTACTATTAACCGGATAATCCATGATTAGAGCTGAAGGCATACATAAAAGCTTCGATGAGAATCATGTCCTCAAAGGCATCGACTTCACCTTTGAGAGACAGAAGACTAATCTTATCATAGGCAAATCTGGTGCTGGAAAAACCGTCTTACTAAAGATATTAGTAGGCTTGATGGATCCTTCAGCAGGCGCTGTCTGGTATGATGATAAGGACCTTTGTTGTCTGAATAAGAAGGACCTGAGGCAATTGCGCATGGAAGTAGGCATGCTTTTTCAGGGTAATGCCTTATTTGATTCTATGACGGTGGAGGAAAATATCCGATTCCCAATGGATATGTTCACCAAGATGACAGCCAAGGAAAAATTAGAAAGAGTCGATTATTGCCTAGAGCAGGTCAATATGGAAGGTGTCAATAAGAAGTTTCCTTCTGAGATATCTGGCGGGATGCAGAAGAGAGTAGGCATCGCTAGGGCGATAGTTCTGAAACCGAAGTACCTATTTGCTGATGAACCTAATTCTGGGCTAGATCCTAAAACAGCCATTAAGATTGATAGTCTTCTCACAGATATCACTGATGCCAATCAGATAACTACCATCATCAATACGCATGATATGAACTCTGTGATGGAAATTGGGGAGAATATCTGCCTTCTTCATCTGGGTAAATTAGCCTGGCAAGGGACCAAGGACGAGGTGCTGGATAGCACAAACGAAATCTTACACAATTTCATCTTTGCAAGTCCTTTCTTACAAAAGCTCAAGGCCCGAGCGATGGGTAATGCTGAGGACTGATCCTTTATAGGTGCACCGATTCACGGTGCACTGGTACAACCAAAAGAGTGACTAAGCATCATTTCTAATAGCTTTAGAACTTAGCGGTGCGGACTCCCCTTTAGGGGCCGGGGGTAGCCGAACAGACAAAATTGTCAGAATCTGGCCTGTCTCGACCTTGTGGAGAGGATGGTCAGGATTTGTAGATGTACAGGATGAAGTAAAAGGAATACAATCCTCAAAATCCAATAATCCTGTAAATCTGGATTCAGACAGATAAGCAGATCCTATACGTTTTTATGATTTTTCTAATGGCTTAGAGCCTAGCGTTTTTTAAAGAGAAGAAAAATGCCATTCCATTTTCGGCTCTTAACCCCTAACGCTTAATGTAATCATAGAGCTTTGTTAGCATTATTGCATTTCGCTTTTTTCATTGATAAAAAACCCTTCGACGTTGCTCAGGACAGGGCTAGCAATAAATCTAGACGACCGAATGCTTACACTATGCCTAATACCTACCCATCCTCAACTGAGGTTGAGGTTCCTTCACTTGAAAGCAAGGTTTACTTGCTTTCATTCTGATGAATCAGAAAAATTCAGTCATCCACACTTTCGGTCGTCAGGCTCGACGTCATGCTCCCCGCTAACGCCATGCCACTTAACCTCACGTCCTTTAATTTATTAGACACACCGTTGGTCGAAACTTGTACTCTCAATCCTAAACGCTTGTATGATTTTTTATAATGGCTTGAGCTTAGCTTTTCCCTCTTAGGAAAGGGTGTATGATAGAGGGTAAGGGAGAGGACTGAAAGTGATATACAGTGGAAATTCACCTGAGCCTATAAAATGCGAAAAGCCCAAGTACTATTACTCAGGCTCTTTCGACTAAGGTCTCAAAATAAGAAAACTACGTCTTTATGATGCACTTTAGCTGTTTATGAGGCTAAAGCATCTATTATCTGGTTTTTTGAGTGGCTGTAAGACCACTCTACAATGCGAATGTATGTATAACATTCCACATCACTAACATAATAACGAAAAACTTATTAAAAAGTTTCCTATATGTAATCTATTAAATGTTAATGGCTTTTATATATGATTTTTTAAATAAGTTAACAAATCATCATATATAATTTAAGTTATTGATAGCCAATCTCTTATGCATCATAGTCTTATTTGCCATCTAAATGATTGTTAAATATCTTTGGGCAAAATTTGAATCCACGTTTACTGCAAAAGCGCTCGGATAGCTTTTTTTATAATCTGGTCATCAATGGCTGTAGTACTTGCCTAGATGACACCTCATAGCTATTCTCTGCTCATATCAGTTAACTCAGAATTCGAGCAAAAAGAACATGAGGTTATATAACAAAATAGATAAGAAAGTTCTTAGAGAAAAAGTAGGACAAGACCCGCGTCCACGGTCCACCATATCTTTCTATCAATATGCCCATATTGGCAATCCGCAACTATTCAGGGACCACCTGTATCTATTATTGGATGAGATAGAAGTGCTCGGGAGAATATATGTCTCCTCGGAAGGCATCAATGCGCAGATATCTATACCAGAGGACAATACACCTCAACTGGTTGCAGCGCTGAACACCATCACCTTCTTACAAGGCATTAGGCTCAACAAGGCTATAGAAGACGATGATCAGTCATTCTACAAACTGGTTATCAAGCTGCGGTATAAAATAGTAGCTGACGGCCTAGATGATGAAACCTTTGATGTGACCAATAGAGGCATCCACCTAACCGCCGAGGCATTTAACCAACTCGCAGATAAGGAGGATACCGTTATTGTCGATATGCGAAACCATTATGAGAGTGAAGTGGGGCATTTCAAAGGGGCTATCACACCTGACGTAGAAACCTTCAGAGAGTCTTTACCTATCATCTCAGATATGCTGGAAGCGCATAAGGACAAGAACATTGTGATGTATTGCACAGGTGGCATCCGCTGCGAAAAAGCCAGTGCCTATCTCAAGCACAAAGGATATGAAAATGTGCATCAGCTGGAAGGCGGCATCATCGAATACACTCGGCAAGCAAAACAGCAGGGACTAGAGAATAAATTTATCGGAAAGAACTTTGTCTTTGACGACAGATTGGGAGAACGAATAACTGAAGATATTATCTCCAAATGCCACCAATGTGGAGCGCCTTCTGATGATCATACTAACTGTGCTAATGACGCTTGTCACATTCTCTTTATACAGTGTGCTTCTTGCGGAGAAGAGATGGCTCACACCTGCTCTGTTAAATGTATGGAATTCAACCAAAGGCCAAAGGAGGAACGAGAAGCTCTAAAAGACAAGATGACATTTAACGGGACCAAGTTTGGCAAGGGACGGTATAAAGCCCATCGGAATGATAATCCATTAGACTAGTGACCAACGCAGAGTCAAAACTTAGATATCAAAGAACAATTGTTAGAGATATGATTATATTAGATTGAACTTTTTAACGCTATAAGTACCGTAATTCACATTCATGAGATTTCTCGCTGTTACTTTTCTAGTTTTGCTCTTCTCTATAAATGTTTCTATTTGTCAATCTATTGAATGGGAGCGAATAGAAGGTGGAAAACGTGAAGGATTTTCTACAATTGATTGCTCATCAAATGGCATATTATTTGGGACACCAGCTGGCCATCATAAGTTATTTACCTCTTTGGATAACGGCTGTTCTTGGCAAGAACTCACCACTGACGAAATTAACCCCAACTTATCTGGATCACAAGTAGCAGAACAAGATGGTAAAATCTATCTAAATCTTAATACAGGCATATACGAATTTGATGAAATCTCACTATCGTTAACCAAAATTTACATGCTACCCAGCCCTCTATCTAGCATAAAGAAATTTTTATTCTTAGAAAACGGAAATTCTATTATACTATCAAATTCCACATTATTTCTGCTAAATAGAAATTGGGAAATTATAGCAGAGAAGGCAATTGGTGGAACCATATATGATATAATTATTGGAGATAATGAATTTAATTATTTAGTATATAGAAGTGGCAATTTCGCGATTATAGAATTTAGTTCTGATTTTAGTTTTTTTTCAGAAGAAATTGAGACTCCGGTAATTCGGTTTTCTAATATAACTTATCTCAACGGCATACTATATGGAGCAGGTATGCAATCCAATGACGGGGGTCGTAACTGGACTGACACTGGTTGGGGAGAAATACATGAAATTAGCGAGGGCAGATGGCTAAGGTTTGAATCTTCAAGATTAATAATATCAGAAGACTTAGGCCTCACCTCCGATACTATTAGATTTTCACTAACTGGAGAATTTCTGGCTATGCGTGGCAATGACATATATGAAATCGGCAAAATTGAATGCTTCGAGTATGATGCTATTTTTTACTCTGAAAACTTTCTTCCAACTAAAGAGCAGAGTCTATCACTTGGATATTATGATATAAGAACTGTAGAATCAAGCAGAAATGATGAAAGGTATTTTGCGGATTGCTCAGGAACATATACCTATGATCCAATAACACAAGAAATCAATCTTGCAAGATTAGAAGGAAGAGGAATCAATGATATTAAATACTACCCCGATGGTAATGCAATCGGATTAACGGCTAGATTTATACTTCACAGAAATAACAGAGATAGTGCTTGGACTATTATTAGTGAAGTAAATTCAGTTACTTCATTTATTGACATCAAAGAAGACTTTGGATATGGACTTTCTGAAGATAATATTCTTACAGTATTTGATAGATTTGGAACAATACTACGACAGGACACATTACCTGAAGAATTAATTCAATTGGATGTCGAATTTGACGCAGAGAACTTTGATCTCTTATCTCCTGCCGAAATAGTTATAACTCAAAGATTTGATTTTCATTATTATAATTTGGCAACGTCCGAGTTCCGATCATCATTGTTATTTTCAGGATATGAAACTCCTATCTCTACAATAGTTACAGGTTGGAATAATCCATTGATTTATATCTACACATCCTTAGAAAAAGTTATATCTGTATCAGAAGACAAAGGCATAACCTGGACAAGAATACAACTACCACTTGAATTTGCAGGAGTAAATTTAGAAACAAACTCGTTTGGAGACCTTACATTATTTATTAATTGTTTTAACAAGAATTATGTTTATCTGGTTAAATCAGAGACTTTCGAATTGGTTGATATTACTCCAGATGACAGTCACATAATTTTTGAAGTTACTGACATTAGTACATCCTACGATGGCCATATCTACATTTCCACTTACGGAGATGGGATATTAAGAACCAAAGATCCTCTCTATGACTTCAGCAGAGTCAATATAACTTACTTCATAGATGATAATGGAGATTGCACTAAAGATGACGATGAGCAAACTATACGAGAAGGTAAGATTAATATAAATGAACAACCATTTAGGACTTCTTCTAATAATATTAGTCGCTGGCATGCATTCGAAGGTGGGCAGTATGAGGTTATTCCAGATTTAGATACTTTTCTATTTAATGTATGTATTCAGCAACTAGAATTAGATCCAAAACCTAATGACTCTATTCTTCTTGAAATTCCAATACAGATAAATAATAGTTGCATAGAAATAGAATCAGATTTTGCTACCCCATTCCTTAGAAGGTGTTTTAATAATCGATATAGTAGTCAAATATGCAATAGAGGTAACTTAGTAATGGAGGAATCCATTGCTGAAATTACCTTAGATACTTTCTTCGAAAATATAGAGACTACACTTAATGTCATTTCTATTAATAGAAATAAGATTATTGCATCAATTCCTGAATTGAAACCAAATGAATGTTATCAATTTGATGTCTTTTTTCTTGTTTCCTGTCAATCCTCATTAGGTATGTCACACAGCATTGAGTTAAACTTAGAAAATGAAATGTTTTGTGACTCTTCGGTATATTCTTCTAAACAAACTGATTTTAATGTTGGGTCATTTGACCCCAATGATATCACTGTATATGTTGATGGAATAGAAGGCGAAAAATATATAGAAAAAGGAGAACGATTGGAATATATGATTAGATTTCAAAACACAGGGTCAGACACAGCTTTTAATGTAGTTATCTTGAATCAATTTGATCCTTTTTTAGATTTTTCTTCTATAAACCCAGGTGTCTCTTCACATAACTATGATTGGTCATTTAGTGATGATCGATTGATAGAATTTACCTTTGATAATATAAATCTGGTAGACAGTACAGCTAATTTAGAATTATCTCAGGGCTATATTAAGTATCAAATAGAACTCAAGGAATCAATATTGATTGAAGACATCGTCAATAACCAAGCAGAAATTTTCTTTGACTTTAATGACCCAATTATTACCAATATTGTTGATGTAACATTAGTACAAGACCTTGATAAGGATGGTTTTTTTAGCACCACTGATTGTGATGACAACGATCCCAACATTAACCCAGGAGTAGATGAAATTCCATATAATGGCATAGACGATGATTGTAATGCCAATTCCCTAGAAGATGATCTTGACCAAGACGGCTATTTAATCTCAGACGACTGCGATGACAACAATCCTAATATAAATCCAGGGGCAGAAGAAATTCCAAATAATAATGTAGACGAAGACTGTGATGGCAACGACTTGATAACATCCACAACTGAAATTCAAAATCCGACGATAGATATATTTCCTAATCCTGCCAAGGAGTTATTATATATAGATATAAATGGTCTAGATAACTACCAGGTCGTTTTGTATAATATGAATGGCCAGTTGATCTTATCACAGAACAATGTGAAGCATCTTAGTATCCTAGACCTCAATTCCGGCATCTACTTACTTGTAATAAAGGGAAATGACTCCAATTATAGCTTCGTCGAAAGATTAGTTATAAACAGATAATTCTGCATAAGGAGGAGTGTTCATTATTAATAATAGGTGAGGCCCTGGCATAATGCCTGTCTCAATACGAGATAAGGAGATGAATAAGGATTACCGTTCCATCCAATAAATCCCTATGCTCATCGAGAAATGAAAACAAAATGACTCTTGGTACACTATTTTTATAATATTAAAGTTGTCATAAAGTATTCACCTAGACTCAAATAAACAGTACTACCATTTACTTTACATTTCCATCATCGAAACAAATTCATAAGATTACTCAACCGCATCATCTATGTTATCAAAACGACTTCAGCTTACGCTTGCCCTTTTTGCATTATGTTCTTTCAGCCTACTAGGCCAAGACTACAAAATCAAAGGTGTCGTAGAAGACACCCTCGGTAATGCGCTCATCGCCTCTACTGTATTATTACTAGAAGCTACTGATTCTACGATGTTAGATTTTACCCAGTCAGAGCTAGATGGATCATTCAGATTTAAGAATGTGCCTCCTGGCAATCATCTGGTAAAAACAACCTACATAGGATATGTCCCAGTAACGGTCAATGCGAGCAGTTCAGATGGCTCGGATATCAACCTGGGTACGCTGAAGATGTCAGAGTTAGCAGAAGAACTCATGGAGGTCGTTATCAAAGCAGCTAAGGCGCCTATCAAAATGAAAGGGGACACCATAGAATATGATGCCTCCACATTTCAGGTTCCTGAGGGCTCATCCGTAGAGGAACTACTAAGAAGGCTTCCAGGCATAGAAGTGGAGTCTGATGGGTCTATCACTTCTGATGGAAAGGATATTACCCAAGTTACTGTAGACGGCAAATCATTTTTCGGTAATAATACACAGGCTGCCACAAAGAATCTACCCGCAGAAGGCATCTCGAAAGTTCAAGTCTTTGACTCTAAGACAGAAGAGCAGGAAATAACTGGCGCCTCTACCTCCTCTCAAGACAAGACAATGAATCTAGAGATGAAAGATGAATTCAAAAAAGGAGGGTTTGGTAAAGTTGTGGCAGGGATAGGTGACAGAAGCAGAGCAGAGCTGAAAGGCAACTATAATAAATTCAATGATAAGATACAATTCAGCTTAGTTGGCGTAGGAAATAACACCGGACGGAATGGCTTAGGCTGGGATGATTACCAAGATTTTTTAGGATCCAATACCTGGGGTAATGGAGGAAGTACGGACTATGGTTTTGGTGGAAGCTCAGGTCACTATATATCCTGGGGCGGAGGTGATTTAGGCATTGAGTCTACTATACAAAATCTATTTTTTAGTGGCGAGAGAACAGGATTTCCTGAGAATTATAGCGGTGGTATTAATTTCAACTATGACCATAACAAAACCAAAATAAACTCTGTCTACTACTATAATCAAAATGGACTGACAAATGAAACTGACAGAATAGAAGACAGGTTCTTCCAGAATTTCACCCAGAGTCAGGATATGAACAGTTCTAATGATGACATTTCTCGAGGACATAGAGCGGAGGTGACTTTCGAAAAAGAACTGGATAGTCTTCATACGATTAAGCTTGATGTATCTGGTGCTTACATCGATAATAATGAGCTGTACAGCAGTGTATCTAACTTACAGCGAGATGGACAAGATATAAGCAATACTGTCTTCAGTAATAATTCTAACACAACGGGTTCACTCGTGGATGGCCTACTTGTATTCAGAAAGAAATTTAAAAAGAAAGGTAGAGCTATGGGTCTTAATGTCTCTGCACTTTCTACAGCCTTAGAAGAAGATTGGACGCAGGAATCCAGGACCATCTTTACTTCCCCAGAATCCGGGAGTGAAGACATCCTAGATATGAACCAAGATAATCTCAATGATGCCAACAAAGTATTATATAAAGCCAATGCTTTGTATGTAGAACCCCTTGGCAAAAAATTCGTACTCCAGACCTTCTATAACTTTAGAAATAGAAATGAATCTGGAGACAGAATTGTTAATGACCTTATAGATAATCAGGAGGTAGCCAATGTGGACTTGAGTAGAACTTACGATAACACTATCAGATTCAATAGAACAGGTGCATCTCTACGTTACTCTGCTAATGGCACCAATGTCACCTTAGGCGGTGGGTATCAAAGATTTGATTTACTAGGCACATTCACATCTAATGTGACGAATGAGCAGTTAGGTGAAGTGAACAGAACATTTGATTCCTTTATACCTTATTTTTCTGTGGAGCTGAATCCGGCTAGAAATCTTTATATAGATTTTGATTTCACTAGAAATCCTAATGAACCTTCCATTACTGACCTTCAGCCACTGGTAAATAATATTAACCCCTTATATATACGTGAAGGGAATCCTGAGCTAACGCCTGAGGTGGAAAATAGATTTTCTACATATATAAGTAATAACTTTCCATCTATAGATTTGCGTATAAGTGCCAATGCCAGTTACAGCATTCATGAGTCGCAATTCTCTACTAACCAGACAGTAGATGAAAGGCTGGTGACTCGCGTAAATCCAATCAATGTATCAGGTGGAAGGACCGCATCTGTTTGGTCCTACTTTTCGCTTCCAATTATAAAGAACAAATTGAAATTCAGAGTGAATTATTCGTTCTCTAATAATATCAGACCATCATTTATCAATGGAGAAGAGAATAATACAAGAGTCAATTCACATAGTCCTTCACTAAGAATAGATATCACACCATCTAAAGATTATTCAATCTATCTTAATTCTAGTTATTCAGCAATCAACACCACCTATGATATTGCGACAAGTCAAGACCAGAAAATTGTGACACTCAGATTCGGCACCGAAGTCAATGCCAAATTATTTGCTGGTTTCTTTCTGAGTACCAGTTACAATGTGAGAAGATTTAGCAATGATAGATTTGGTCAAGAGACGACCATTCCTATACTGAATGCATCCATTTACAGACGATTCATGAAAAAAGACCAACTCGAATTAAGGTTCTCCTTATATGATGGTTTGAACCAGAACAGAGGATTCAATCTAGGTGCCTTTGGCAACAGTGTCTCTCAATCAGAAACCACTTCTCTCAGTCGATACGGCATGCTCAGCGCCACTTTTAATATAAGAGGTATGAAGTCAGATGTGAGAAAAAATTCTTGGTGGTAAATATTTAATCCTTAGCTAAACACTTCTATAAAATACAACAATGACACATTTGCGTTTCTATAGTATCACTAAGTTGTCGACCTTGCTACTCGTATTTTGTTGCCTAAGTTCGGTATGTATCTCCCAATCCGGTGAAGGCATCATCACTTACAACAGAAAGACAGATTGGACATCTATCATGTCTAAATTATCATACTTAGATCAAGCAGAAAAAGATCGTATCAATCTCACCTGGGGTAGTATGGATGATTATGAAGGTGACAAATACAATCTCTATTTTAAAGATAACAAGACAATCTATACAGAAAAAGAAGATGAGGTAGGGACTGATTTTTCATGGAGGAAAGATGAATTTATAGTCCTCCGAGACCTTAAAGAAAAGAAGTCCAAAGACCTGAGAGAAGAGATGGGACAGACTTTTCTTATAGAAGAAGAGACGCCAAGAATCAAATGGAAGATACTCAATGAAATTAAAGAGATTCAGGGTTATCTATGTATGAAAGCTGAGACAACGAACAAAGCAAAAGGTCAAACAATTCATGCATGGTTTACTGATGCCATTCCAGTATTTGGCGGTCCTGAAGGCTTTGGTGGGTTACCTGGCATGATCTTAGAATTAGATATCAACGCAGGTGATGCGGTAATTACGGCAACCAAGTTAGATATGGAAACACCTTTGGACGAACTCCCTTTCCCTAAAAAGATGAAGGGTAAAAAGATTACCTATGCTGAGCTGGATCAGAAAATAGAAAAGTATATCGCTGAAAGTATAGAAGGTAGAAAAAATCCTTTTTGGCGTTTGAGGTATTAAGATGCCCTATCCGTTTTTCTATTTGACGCCTCTAGCCTGAATATTTAAAAACCAGGTTTCAAATATGGCGAATATGAGGTAAGTCATTAAAAATGGAACGATAAATAATTTTTGTTGTGGTTGATAGTTTTTGACATACATTGCCACAAATCCAAACGAGACAACCAACTTTAGAAAAACATTTAATATCACTAAGCCGATAACAGACTTTCCATTGGCATAACGCATAGAGCGATCTATTAGAAAATAGATAATCATAGCCATCAAAATAAAACATACCAATGACCACCACAGCAATGTAACGTGCGGTCTAAGTGGAATAAACTGATCTACTAAAAAGAACATTACCACAGAGACGAGAGAAGCAAGGAACAAATATTTTATGAAAGTAGTAATATTCATGGCGCCAATTAATTTTTGTTAGAAGGCGGAGTCACTGCTCGGTATACTTTATAGAAGAACGCAAACAAAACCAAGATACAACTGAGAGCAGTGATATATTGGATCTCATTTCCAAAGTAAGTATCTGCTTTTCTTCCAAGCCAAATAGCGACAAACAAAAGCCCTATCAACTGATATGCCAAGCCAGAAAACTGGGCATAAGTAGATACTTTTTTTCTTCTGTCAGTTCTCTTATTAGACACTGACAGACTTAAGAAGCTTCCGCTGATAGATTTTTAATTCGATGTCCCATATCACAACTGCCTGTAAATGTCGCGCCGTTCTGGACAAGTAATTTTCCAGTTTTGATTTCTCCTGTGACAGATGCTGTGTCTCTCACATCAAGGATATCGTGTATCGTCAGAACCCCATTGAATCGCCCTTCTATAACTGCATTCTGACTCGTCACTTCACCGTCTACATTACCAGTAGGACCAATGATAAGCTTGCCACCACAATTCACTGTGCCTACAATAGTACCATCTACACGCAAATCATTTTGTGTATTTATAGTGCCCTCTGAATGCGATCCTTCTACCAGTGTATTGATGTTAGACGACGTTGGCGTTGCTGCATTGACTGCGTTATTAGTTTTCTTATTAAACATAAGCTTAGGTTAGTATCAGTATCTAAAATCTTAAAATAATAAAACGAATCGTGGTGAGCAAATGTAACCATCAATAACAGAACACTTTAGTAATTGCTACAACAAAAAAAAGCCCTAACCTAAAAGGTCAGAGCTTTCTGATATTTATTTTATTCTAATTACTGCTCTAGAATCTAGGACAGTAAACTGATCTCTTTTCTGTACCGCAAATCAAGTAGTTCAGTGAGAACTCAAATGCGCCGTTTGCTGTACCAGCATTTCTTAGTTGTGATACTGTAGCATCATAACTAAACCCAATACCGTAGTTACCATAATCAAATCTGGTAGTCACTATAAATGCATCAGAGTGTATACCTCCTTCTACATTATTTCCTATTCGGTACCAAGCACCTAATTGCCATGATTGTCCATCTGTTCTAGATCCTAGATTAAATCTAAGAGCAGATCCAACATTGATTTCAAGGTGCTCACCTTGAGACATGTATACCACATTCGGCACTAAGCTCATATTCTTATTTAGCTCAAACTCTCCACCTGCATGCAAAGTTATTCTACTTGTCAAAGATTCTGTAGCTGTCTCTCCGAAGAAAGATACATTAGGTCTATTGAGGTGGTGTAATGCTAATCCTGCATAGAAGCTACTAGACTCGTCTAATACACTGAACCATACTAATCCTGCACTTAAGTCACCATGTAAGAAGTCTGAATTGAAACCGACAACGTCTGGACCTGGACAAGTATCACAGAAACCTCCACTTCCATCGTGCTGAGAAGGCCATCTGGCATTAGTAAGGTCTACTCTTCTCTGAGAGATGCCAGCATCTGCTCCGAAGACAAGATAATGCGCCGTTTTCCTGTAACCACCCATCTTCTTACTATAGGAGAATGATATACGACCTTGTGTTGTTCCGAAACTTAATTCTCCAGCTCTATCACCCCAAAAAGTACCGCCTATACCGAAGTAATCAGATCGTCCTACCGCTATCTTTTGGTCATAAGAGACCGAATAGGTATTGTAAGCATCTCCAGTAAGTACCTGAGACCACTGATTTCTATAGTTAGCAACCACCCTTGTGTTACAATTCATAACGCCAGTCAATGCTGGGTTTAGATTGAGGGGAGACATATAAAACTGAGAAAAGTGAATATCCTGTGCTGATACTGAAACACCTGCAGACATCAAAACAAAAAGGAAAAACACATTTTTAAAATATCTCATTTGTGTAATTTTTTTCGACATGTTATTTCTGAAACCTTTATAACTTCTTAAAGTTAGTCTATAAAAGTAGAATAAATAGTGAAAAAATGAACTTGAGGAAGCGTCTTTATTACAAAACGATATCGATTAAGACATTGTCTGTCGTCCTATAACAAAGCAATAGATATGCCAAAAATAAAGGACTCGGACCCCAAAATTCACTATCTTCTACGAATATTTCTCATTCAGTCATGAAACTACGAACCAAAGTAAAAATGCCTTCATCAAAGGAAAGAATCCAATATTCTGACCAAATTTGTAGTATTGGGTCGTGCTTTTCGGTTCATATGTCCGATAGACTGTCTCATTTAGGGTATTCCGCCCATTCTAATCCCACTGGTATAACTTTCAATCCCCAGAGCATATTGCGCACTATTAAGATAGTCTTAGAGCCCGATTCGCTGCAAGCGGATGCATTATTATTACGAAATGGGGTTTATGCCCATCTGGATTTTCATAGCAGTTATAACCAAATGGATGCCTCTAGCTTCTTAGCTCAGACCTCAAATAGCCTAAAAGTGGCCGCTAAGAGTCTTCAAAAAGCACAATTTTTCATCATTACACTGGGGACCTGCCATGTACATCGCTATAAAAAGACCAATGAAATAGTGAATAACTGTCACAAATTGCCTTCTGACCAGTTCACTCAGGAACTGATGACGCTGAATCAAGTTATCGCCTCCTTAGAAGAAACACGTGCACTGGTCCTCCCGCAGACAGAAAATAAACCTCAATTCATATTCACCGTCAGTCCCGTAAGACATATTAAAAATGGTCTCGTAGAAGATCGCAAGAGTAAAAGCACCGCCCTATTGGCTGTCCATCATATGGTAGATCGCTATACTGATTGTCACTATTTTCCTTCATATGAGATTATGACTGATGACCTCAGGGATTATAGATACTATAATGATGATCTTATCCATCCTTCTAATTTGTCTGTAGAATATATCTTTAATGAGTTCAGCCAATCTTGGTTGGCTCCTGAAGATGAATCACTCAGAGCCCGAATCGAACATATCCAAAAGCGCAGACAGCATCGGCCTTTGTTTCCAGATACAGAAGTACACAAAGTCTTCGAAAAAAAATTGTCTGAGGATATTAAGAGTTTGGTTGAGGACTACCCTTTTCTAAGTAAAACCTTAGAGATAATTAGTTAGTTATAGCTTATCCGTTACTCCACTCGTCTAGACTTTGACTGAGCAATGTCCGTATCGTTGCCTTTCCATTTTACATCTACATGGACCAGCCCCGGTGCTTTGTCCACTTCTAGACTCCCCATTGTCTTATGATAACCCAATGCTTCTGCGCCATTAAGCGTAGCCCATTGCAGCAGATCTGTCAGTGGGACATATGACTGCATTCTCTTTATGGTCTTTATTTCTTCCCAGATGGATAATTGCCAGTTGGACATGATACTATCTGTACCTAGGGTCATCTTAACGTTGGCATCTATGAAGGTTCTATAATATGGCAACTTGTTCTCTATATATAGATTCGCATTAGGACAACTGGCCCAGTAAGTATGCTCAGACCACTTAGTAGCTGCTACAATGTCCTCAGTTGTGGTTAATGTATTATGTACAAATAGATTTCTTTTTTTGGGTTGCATATGTTCTAATGCATAGTCAATAGACCCCTTACCTATGGGCTTAAAATGGTCCAAGGTCATACCAAAGCCCTTGAAGAAGTCCTCAAATCCGCCAGTCCCATCTTGAAACATGAGCAACTCATCCAGTGTCTCTGAATTATGGATACTAATTGTTCTTCCATTAGGGTTGGCCTTATTGATAAAATCAAAAAGGGCTGGCGTTACAGAGTAAGGTGCATGAGGAACAAAGCTTTTCTTATTACCCGCCTCTCCAGCTTGTGCAGTGAAGACAGCACGATAATTTTCTATGGTCGCTGCAGTCATAGTTGGCTGCATCATGTCAAACATCTCTACAAAAGTATAGTAGCTTATAAGTGATTTGGATTTCTGCGATGCTGTATCTGTCTTATTTGATATATCCCCTACCGCCTGGATACCTGACTCCCACATATTATTATCTTCCTTAGCTATATGCTCCTGGATGATTTCTTCTTCGAATGCTCTTTGTTGTACTACCGTTTGTATAAATGGAATCAGCTTAGTACCTGTAGGGCAGATTCCTTTCATATGAGAGAGTTCTAAATGACAATGTGTATTAATCATTCCAGGCATTAGCACTCCTTCATAGTGTTGTATATCTGCAGATGGCAGCTGAGCTTTAGTCTTAATGTCCTGGATGACACCTTTATCATCCATTAAGACAACACCATTAGCAATTGCATCAGAACTTATAGGTAAAATGTAGTCTGCAGAATAGTACTTCATTCCTAGTTACTATAAGTCATGAGTGATAACGCCACTCCTAAGACGTGGTAAGAACCAAGTGCTTTTGGGTGGTAAGGTCTCACCGCTATCAGCCAGTCCAGTAAGTTCCTTGACAGATACAGGATAGATACAGAAGCCTATGCCCTCATCCATTTTTTTAGCCGCATTCTCTATTTTGGTCATAGGCTGCGTACCTCCGAAATAACTGATTCGTGTATCTACCCTTACATCTTTGATGCCCAGAATGGTTCCAAATATGTGCTTATTTATAAGTGCACTATCGAGCAAAATTTTCTTCTTGCCAGCAGATAAGTATAACTCTCTCCATTTGAGACGATACCATTTGCCATCTATATATGTAGTGACATGATGTTTTTTCTTAGGTTTTTGTGCACTACTTATCGGCGAAATATCAAAGTACTTGGATAAACCAACGATAAACTCTGGTACCGAAATAATATTCTGGATATCTACAACCCTATTATAGTCACAGATTTTGAGTTCATCGAAAGGAAAGTAAGCGGTATAGAAATATTTGAATCGCCCAGCCTCCTTACCCAGTTCTTTACTTTCACTTAGGAGTTTGAGAGTGGTGCTTCTGTGGTGGCCATCACCTATATAAGCCTTCTTTATTTTGGAGAAAGCTTTCATTAAGGTTTTGATAATGCTTTCATCATTAATTTGCCAGACTGTATGCAATTCATCCTCCCCTTTAAAAGGAATACTGATTAATGGTTTTCCTTTGGTGATTCCACTGACTAACTTCTTTATCTGAGTATTGCTCTTATAACCCAGTAACACAGGTTTGACTAAGGCATTTCTCTGGATAATGAGATGCATCATTTGCTGTTCCTTTGCAGCAAGTGTCTTTTCATGTTTCAGGACGTTGCGTTTAGTCATTTCTTTGACATCAGTAAGTGTAAGGATGCCTAAATGAGCCTCATCACCTACCTTTATACGGTATACAAACAAGGATTCTTTTTGTAACTCTTTGTAAAAATTGTTCTGCTTATACTCCCGGTACTGATGCTTTATGCTAGAAAAAAAGGATTTGGGAGAAGTAATCAGTTCTCCTTTGGGATAAGAAGCCTTGAATGGGAGAATCTTCATGAACTTGTAAATGAATTAGGTATAAAGTAAGATTTCCATGATTATATACAATGAATCTTCATAGAAGGTTTTGATATCAAAGTGGCAATTCTAGCTTTCGCCGAATTTCTTTCTAGCATATTCCTGAAGATCCACTACCTGATCAGATTCATCTACAATTTCCTGCCCTAGTAGTGTCTCAAAGACGTCTTCCATCGTCACAAGACCTACGACACTTCCGAACTCATCCTGTACCACAGACAAATGTTGTTTTTCTTTAGTCAGACTCTTGAATAAGTCAGGAAGTGGTGTATTGTCTCTGACATTATTAGCCTGTAGCATGAGGTTCTTGATTTCTGTATCTGAGCCTTTTTCTACCATACAAGCTAGAATATCATCTTTCAAGACGACGCCTGTTATCTCATCTCTATTATCTCCTTTATATACAGGAATTCGGGAATATATTTTACTGGGATTGGATTGTATAAATTCATTCACAGTCATATCCTCAGATACCATGAATGCGACAGTCCTTGGTGTCATAATATCCCGCACAGACATTTTTTCAAAATTGAGAAGATTGTTTATAATTTCAGATTCTTCCTGAGCGATAGCCCCACTTGTAGCACCCACCTGTGTCATCGCTGCAAAGTCTGCTCTACTAAGCACAGATTTACTTTTGTCTTTTTTGAGAAACTTGGTGGTCAGTTGGCAGAGCCATACCAGCGGTGCCAGTACCGTAATCAGCACCTTCAGCGTCTTTGTAGTGAATGGCGCTAAACTCTTCCAGTTATTGGCACCCAAGGTTTTGGGTATAATCTCTGATAATATCAATATAAGCAGAGTCATAGCGACAGGCGTCACTATCGTCGCCATAAACTGTGTACCCCAAATGGCAGTGGCTGCTGCACCCACACCAATAGCACCCGCCGTGTGAGCGACTGTATTCAGTGTCAAGATAGCCGATAAGGGTTTATCTATATCCTTCTTGTACTCTTCCAGAAGCTTACCCGTTGCTGTGCCAGCTTGAGCCTGTTGGGTCACATAAGAAGGCGTAATACTTAGCAACACAGCTTCCAGTACAGAGCACAAAAAAGAGAAAGCTATGGAAATCGAAAACCAAAAAAGTAGTAGAGTCACAAGTTAAAATATTGATTATGTGACAAATCTAGATATAAGATATTCTAATATGAAGGGTTTTAAGCTTTATTCTGTGTTTGCCTCCATCTAGTTATTTGAAGAATTAAGCATGCTGACAGCAGCGCTTTGACTATCGCCATAGGCCAGTAAGGATAGAATCCATACTGCAGCGCCTTCCCCCAATCAAACTTGAAAGTCAACATCGCCAAGCCAAATGCAAATAATATAACTGTAGCTACAAGCATGATGATAACCACACGAGCACTTGTAATCTTAGGCTTTATGCCCTGAGAGATATACAACCCTGAGAATAGAAAGCCAATCAGAAACCCACCTGATGGACCGAATAATTTCTCCAAGCCACTAGATCCACCCGCAAATAAAGGAAGTCCGATAGCGCCCAGCAGAAGATAGCTCATTATGATGATTAAATATGAACGTACATCCACCAACCCTGCCACAACAAATACTGCCAAACTCTGTGCTGTGAATGGAATTATCAGATCCGAAAACTCAATATCATACGATATATAAGCAGAAGCAATAATCGTAGCTAAGCCGATTAAGATTGTGAGACTCTTATTCGCCATGAGAAAATGAGAATACTTGACTAGCAGCATTATTGTTACCCACAATGAGAAGCGGATGGCCCTTAGTCTTCACGAGTCCTAGGGCTCTCACATCGTGGGGTGCGAAAAATCCTGATTCCTTATAAGGTACAGATTGGAATTGTTTATTACCCATATTCTTTAGTACCAGACCTGTGCCACTATCTGCTCTCGGCGTCTCTACTTCAGAGACATACCAGTTGCCTGCTAATATGATGTCCTTATGTCCGTCCTTGTTATAATCTGTTACTATAAAATCCTGTATGGGTGCCAGTTGTGCATCATAAGGTAGAGCCTGGTGTACAAGAGCGCCGTTCTCATTCCATAGGATCGCTGAACTAAATGTGGTGGCGGTAAGATGTGTCGCTGTCTTCAAGGCGTCTCCATATACTTGATATACATCAGAGCTTCCGAATTCTTCATACGAACCAATCTGTTTTTTAAGGTCTGGAATCTGTTCACTAGAGCATTGGAAGCCTCTAACAGGGAAGAGTTTATCATCATTATAATAACTCACTACAATATCTTGCACACCACTATTGTCAAAATCTCCTGCAAATAATTCAAATGGTCTATCCTTACTTGCCTCATATTTATAATTCTCACCGAGGTTACCTAATAGATAATCCTCGTCGCCATCATTATCCAAATCCACCGCTTTTATGATGTTCCACCATCCAGTCAAAGCCTCATCTGTATATTGTTTTTTAGTTAATTGGCCATCTACATTTTCATAAGTTATTATATCTGTCCACTCTCCTACCAGTATGAGATCTAAGTCCTTATCTCCGTCTATATCTGTCCACACGCCATCGTTAATCATACCTGCTTGCTGTAAGTCTGGCGCTAATTCACTTGTTGCATCTTTATATAGACCTCCCTCATTTATCAGTAGATAGCTAGGTGGACTATCTGGATATTTGCCTGGCACTACTCGACCGCCTACAAACAAGTCCTGATCACCATCACCATCATAATCCGCAGCAGCTACGCAGCCACCACTCACTAAAATTTCTGGAAAGTTACTAGCTGCTTTAAATTGGGCCTTACCATCATTGAGATACAATCTGTCTTTATTTAATTGAGGTTCATTGACAAACTCATAGCTTCCACTCACAACATATAAATCCAAATCACCATCATTATCCGCATCAAAAAAAGTAGCATCCACATCTTCATACTGCTTATCGGCACTAAAAACTCCTTGTGAAATCGGTCTAAATTTTTGCTGGTTGTTTTGAATCAGAATCGATCCTGCTTGCTTGTGTGCCCCGCCGATGTATATATCTTCTAGTCCATCTCCATTTACATCTCCTACTGTAAGTGCAGGTCCTAACTGAGATAATTTATGTGGGAGTAACACCTGATTCTGATAGTCATCATAAATGATCTCCTGATGACTATGACTCAGTAGTGTTCTGTTTTCCTTCATGACAGCAACATCATCCTGGGTATTATCCTGTACCGTTTGCTGTTTTGTATACCTGACCGTGATATTGTTTTCTTCTATGCCAGTGACTTTTTGCATCTCACCGTTAGGCCACTTCACCGTCAGTGATTTTATTTCTTCCTCACTAGCTAATCCAAAATGAACGAAAGGTTCGCAAGAAGATTGGAAGCCTCTGGTGACTTGGAATTCTTTGAAATATTCGCGCTTATCGGTTTCTAATATAAGCTTAGTATTTAGACCTGACTTATTAAGTCCTGGACCTTCAAGCTTCACTCTCAAATATTGGTTGTTATTAGTATTATTTCTCAGAAGGGTTGCCGGGTCATTGATATTATTAAGCACGACATCTAAGTCGCCATCATTATCTAGATCTCCCATCGCCATACCATTAGAATATCCAAGGAAATCAAATCCCCAATCATGAGATACCTTGGAGAATTTGAGGTCACTCTCATTTCTGAATGCATAATTAGTCAGCGGTGTACTCTTCAATAGTGAATAGGCCTGATCAAAAGTGAGTCGGTTATTTGATTTGGCGGCAAGCTCATTAGATCTATTAGAGAAGTCCTTATCCTGTGTATCCTTAAGCCAACCATTGGCTACAAGCAAATCGTCGTCACCGTCTTGGTCATAATCTGCAAACAGGCAGGCCCAACTCCAATCTGATTGGTCTATGCCAGAGTAATGTGCCACATCTGTAAAATAACCTTCTCCGTTGTTTATTTGCATGGCATTCCTCATATACTGATAATGCATACCATTATTGACCATGTCAGAGAATCGCTGCACGTTCATAGGAGCCATGTTAGTTTTTTGACGTAGGTTGTCTTCAGCCAACATCTCCCCCGTAAACAAATCCAACTTCTTATCACCATTAAGATCTACGAAATCAGCGCCCATAGCAAAATAGGATACATGGGGAAAACAAGATTGTAGTGATTCTTTAAAGGTGCCATCCCCTTGATTCACATAATAATGGTCACGAGGCTGGAAATCACTTGTGACATATATATCTATCCAGCCATCGTCATTCAGATCTGCAGTAACCACCCCGAGTCCATAGGTATAATTAAGTATGCCTGCGGCGCTAGAGACATCTGTAAATGTGCCATTGCCATTATTTCTATACAGCTTATCCGATTCTTCTAGATTGGGATTATTGACATTATTAATCATCCGCTTGATGGGCTGAACAAAGGTCTTAGGATGACTAGATAAGAATAGATCTAAGTCCCCATCTTGATCATAATCAAAAAAGCTACTTTGAATAGATCTTCCTGTATCATCTAGACCAAAGGTCTTGGCTGCCTCTAAAAAAGTATTATCCTTCTTATTGATAAAAAGAAGATTGGCTCTGTCATTTGGATTTGAAGACCATCCTGCCCTAGAAACATAAATATCCTGCCAGCCATCACCATTAATATCCACAAAGGTGACACCCGTCTTGTAACCTGGATATCGATCTATGCCAGCGGAGGTGCTGATATCTTTAAACTTGAAATCACCTTCATTTAAGTACAACTTATCTGTGCCAGTTGTGGATGTGAAATAAAGATCTTGCAGACCATCGTTATTGATGTCAGTGATGCCTACACCCCCCCCGTTATAGAGATATACGTACTTGTAATAGTTCAGTTCTTTAGTCTCTACAATTTCATTGTTGAAGGTTACACCTGACGCTGTGGCAGATATGCTTGTAAATAACTGTGATGGGGATATCACATCTTTTTGGTCTTCATTACAACTTATGAGTGTAACTGCTAATATGATAATCTGTAATAAATGTCTTCTGCTCTTCACTATTTACTTTATTATCTGAATGAAGCTAAGGTAGTAAATTGATTTGGTCCCATTTTGTATCATATTGCAATGTAATAGACTGATATAGAATCATGTAGAATTATTATCAAGATTATTATTTTCACAGTTCATTTAATCGATTCGGACTCAATTATAAGAACTATGCTTAAGAAGACTGCATCTCACCTTGCTCTATTGAACAATTATCTACAAGGGGCATTCTCTAACAATTTAGTATCATTTCTGAAGCTAAATTTAATCTTATTTTCATTTTCCTTCTTTTGTCTAGGCTGCTCTGAAGACAAATCAGATGATAAAGGAAGTACTACAGAAATTATTAAAGGCTTCAAGAATGTAACAGAAGGGTCAGGATTTGATTTTAAAAATTTACTTGACGAAGAAACTCTTCTTAATCCTTTCAACTATATAAATGCCCATACAGGTGGTGGGGTAGCAATAGGAGATATAAATAATGATGGCTTGCCAGACATCTATATGACTGCTAATATGTCGACTTCTAAGTTATTTCTTAATAGAGGAAACATGGAATTTGAAGATATCACCATAAGTTCCAAGACAAATACAGAAGGTTGGTGTACAGGAGTCACAATGGCTGATGTAAATCAAGATGGTTGGTTAGATATTTATGTATGCAAGTCGTATTATAACCAACCGGTAGATAGAGGGAATCTTCTATTTATAAATAATGGAGATAACACTTTCGCAGAAAAGGCTAAAGAGCTAGGAATTAACGATGAAAATTTTAGTATCGGTGCTTCTTTTCTTGACTACGATATGGATGGAGACTTAGATGTCATTGTAGCCAATCATCCAAGATTCCGTTTTGTTCCTCTTAAAACTCATTTAGATTATTGGAAGAACCCGATTCTTGGTTTTTCCAATAGATTGTTCAGAAATGATGGCAACTCCTTTAGCGATGTAACCGAACAGTCAGGTATTCTTTCCTATGGATTTAGCTTATCAGTATCAACCTCAGATTTTAACAATGACAATTATCCAGATATTTTTATTACAGTAGATCATGACGAGCCAGATTTAATTTTTAAGAATAATCAAGATGGCACTTTTACCAATATTTTAAATTCTGCTATCAATTCCAGTTCACTAAGTTCTATGGGAATAGATGCTGGAGATCTAAACAATGATCGTTATCCAGATTTTGTTGTTGCTGAAATGCTGAGTCAAGATCATTATAGAGAGAAGATAAATATGAGTATGCAGAGTGTAGACAGGTTTAATTTCTTAGTAGACACGATAGGATACAAATACTATCAGATGCATAATTTCTTATATGCAAATAATGGAAACAGTACATTTAGTGACTTGTCTCAGCTTACAGGTGTACATAAATCAGACTGGAGTTGGTCTAGTTTATTTATGGATTACAATAATGATGGCAATCAAGATATTTTCTTTTCCAATGGCGTCTATAGAAATTTTTTACATAGAGATAAGAAAGCTAAGCTCGATTCTGTGATGATTTCATTAAACGGAGATTTCCAGAAAATGAATAAAGTGGCAAAGGAATATTCAAAAAATGCACCACAAATAAAATTAGCCAATGTCTTATTTGAAAATCAAGGTAATTACAGATTCGAAAATGATATAAACTCTAATAATCTTTCAGAAAAAACTGTCTCAACGGGTAGTGCTTATGGAGACCTAGATAATGACGGCGATCTGGACTTGGTAGTTAATAACATAGGAGATCCATCATTTATCTATGAAAATATTTCTAAAGGCAATAATTACCTAAAGGTACATCTCAAGCAAAATAAAGAACAAACAAGAATAGGTTCTAAGGTCTATCTTGATTATGGTGGACAATTCCAACATCGTGAATTATTATCTGCACGAGGCTTCCAATCCAGTTCTGATGCTGTAATACACTTTGGACTTGGTTCTGTGAAGCAAGTAAATCTTATAACCATCGTATGGCCTAATGGTCGCACACAAAAAATTCAGAATGTCAACGCTAATCAAACCTTAAGTATTGAGTATAAAAACGCAACTAGTAATCAACAACAGGCTACAAAGAATATTGCCTTCTTCGAAACAAAAAAAGCTTCTTCAATAGGCATAAATTTTAGACATCAAGAGAATGTCTATGATGATTATAATGACCAAATATTATTACCGCATAAGTTGTCAGAATATGGTCCACATATGGCTGTAGGTGATATAAATAAAGATGGAATGGAAGATTTGTATATCTGTGGTGCTCACAAGCAAGCTGGAGCAATATATGTACAAAATAAAAATAATTCTTTTGTCCTAAATCAAAATAAAGACCTGACCAAGGACAAGGTATTTGAAGATGGAGATGCACAATTTGTAGATGTTGATGGTGATGACGACTTGGATCTTATTGTTGTTAGTACCGGTTATGAATTTGATGGTGGCGATGACAGATATGTTCCACGCTTATATTTGAACGATGGAAGTGGTCATTTCTCAAGGAAGGTAGACGCATTCCCAGCTTTCTCACATAGCAGTGCATGCATAACCAGTACTGACCTAGATGGGGATGGCGATATAGACATATTTATAGGAGGCCGACTTAACCCCAAGCAATATCCTCGTCCTGGCACCTCAGCCCTCATGATTAATGATGGCACTGGAAAATTCACTAATCAGATATCAGAATTAACCACAGACCTAGAGCACTTTGGCATGATAAAAGATGCTGCTTGGACTGACTTTAATGACGATGGTCGACCTGACTTAATTGTAATAGGAGAATGGACTTATGTAGGCTTCTTCGAAAATGTTGATGGCCAATTGAAAAACAAATCGGATCAATATTTTGACATGAATACAAAGGGATGGTGGAATACTTTGTCTATAGCGGACATAGACCAAGATGGTTCAGAAGATATTGTATTAGGCAATCTAGGATACAATTACAAGTACAAAGCCAGTAAAGACAAACCATTCACTGTATATGGAAAAGACTTTGATAATAATGGGAACTCAGATATTGTATTAGCTACTTACTATGGTGATGAAGTGTACCCGGTCAGAGGAAAAAATTGTTCTTCAGAACAAATGCCTGAACTAGAACAAAAATTCAAAACTTTTGAATCTTTTGCCCATGCTGACCTTATAGATGTCTATGGAGAAGATTTAAAAACTGCATTAAAATACGAGGCTACAGAATTTGGTAGTATGGTACTTTTTAAAGAGTCAATAGGTAAATACACTTCAACTATTCTACCTCCCCTGGCACAAGCTTCTCCAATCAATGGTATAATCATTCGTGATATAGATAATGATTCTGACTCTGATATCATTATTGCAGGCAATCTGTATCAGTCAGAAATTGAAACCGGTAGAGCAGATTCTGGAACTGGATACATAATTGAAAACTTAGGAGACAGGAAGTTTAAAACCAAACCCGTTCACAAAAGCGGAATTGACCTAAGAGAAGATGTCAAATCGCTCTATGAAGTGAAGGTAGGGACTGAACCGATTACTTTAGTAGGCATAAATAATGGAACACTCAAATTTTTAAAATTGGCTGAGTAAATACCACTATAGTGCGGTTCAGAAAAGCTGATTCATTTTATAAGATTCAGGATTGATTTATTGCTTTAATCCAACTTTGTATGATATTGCATTTTATAGACTGCTGTAGAATTATTATCAAAGATTATTATTTTCATGGTTCACTTAATCCGTTCGTACTCAATTATAAGTACTATGCTTAGGAAGACTATATCTCAATTCAATACCCTCTCTGCATTTAGAAAAGCTTTCTATCCTGTAACTTCAGGTAGGTTAATTTTCTTATTATTAGTTTCTATATCTATATGGTCTTGTCAATCTGATACTTCTACCCCAAAATCATCTAAGACACTTAAGAAATCAGGGTTCGAAGAAGTGCCTGCATCAGTCTCAGGCATCCAGTTTGAGAATAGACTCATAGATGATCCACTCTCAGATAAGAATGTCCTTTCATTCCAGCACTATTTTAATGGGGCTGGTGTCGGTGTAGGTGATTTCAATAATGACGGGATGCAGGATATTTTCTTTGCGGGTAATGAGGTACCCAATGAATTATATATCAATAAGGGTGATTTTCAATTTGAAAAATTAGGGCCTTCGGCAGGTATCAACAAAAATAAAGTATGGTCTTCTGGCGTAAGTGTCATTGATATCAATCAAGATGGCTTCCAAGACATCTATGTCTGTCAGCAAGGACCCTATGAGCCAGTAGAAAGAAAAAATTTATTCTTTATCAATAATGGCGACCTCACATTTACAGAATCTGCTGAAGAAATGGGATTGGCTGATATGAATTATTCTACGCAAGCTGTCTTTTTGGATTATGATAAGGATGGAGATTTGGACTGTTATGTTATGGATGAATCTAAGTATGCTCATGTCGTTCTACAACGTGTATATGAGGAACTCAAAGAGGAAAAAAATATGCGGGCAGCAAGCGGCAGGTTATATGAAAATGTTGGCAATTTGAAATTTAAAGATGTAACAAAAGAAGCTGGTGTTCTCAAATACGGGTATGGCTTGGGCTTAGCGGTAAGTGACTTTAATAATGACAATTGGCCTGATATTCTTGTGGTCAATGACTACACTGTTCCAGACTTCCTTTATATCAATCAGAAGAATGGCACCTTTAAAGAATCAGTGAAAGAGTATACACGTCAAATTTCTTATTACGGCATGGGTTGCGATGTAGCAGATATCAACAATGATGGGCTTGTGGATATAGGTGTAGTAGATATGGCAGCTGAAGATCATTTTAGAGATAAGACTATGATGGCTGGAATGGATACAGACGCCTTCAAGTATTATTTCTATGAGTTAGGTTATCAGCACCAGTACATGTTTAATAGTCTCCAGCTCAACAATGGTAATAATACGTTTTCCAACATTGCCGCTATGGCCGGTGTACTGAAATCAGATTGGAGTTGGGCGGCCATATTTAACGACTTTAATCTTGACGGACACAAAGACTATTATGTTACTAATGGTTTTCGTAGATATGCCAGGAATAATGACAGTAGAATAAAGCTTGAAGAAATAAGAGCGGCCAACAATAATAATATTCCTTTGTCTATGCGTGAGGAGGTCTACGCTATGATCCCTCAAGTGAAATTGAAGAATAAACTTTATATAAATGATGGCAATCTACACTTTAATGATGAAGATCCTAATTTCTCGCATCCCAATGTGGAGACTTATTCGTATGGTGCTGCTACTGCTGATTTCGACAATGACGGTGATATGGATATCATCATCAATAATATAGACCAACCTGCTTTATTATTGAAAAATACTGCGGCTAATCTATCTGGAAATAATTATTTGCAAGTCTCATTGAAAGAAATTAATCCTGCAAAGAAACTAGGTAGTAAAATTACCATCACTACCAAAGATGGAAAGCAATTCCAAGAATACTTATTTGTCAGAGGATATGAATCAACCATGCAAGAAATTCTATCGTTTGGTGTAGCTGGTGCAACAGTAGTAGATAAAATAGAAATTGAATGGCCAGATCAGAACATCCAAGTACTTACTAATGTTAAAGTTAATCAACACCTGCAGATAGAATATGCAAGTGGCGAAAAAAGCAACAATAACCCGTCTAATAAAAGCCTTATAAATGAAATAACCTCAAATGAAAAGGGCATAGATTATAAACACACAGAAAACTTCTTTGATGATTTTGAAAAGGAAATTCTTTTACCACAAAAGCAAACTTATTTTGGTCCTGCCCTAGCAACAGCTGATGTGAATGGCGATGGACTAGAAGACATGTATGTGGGAGGCGCCAAAGGACAATCTGGCATTTTGTATCTACAACAAGCCGATGGACAGTTTATCAAGGCACCCATCCAAGCCTGGCAACAAGAAGCACGCAGTGAAGATGTAGATGCTGTCTTTGTGGATCCTGATCAAAATGGAATTCCTGATTTACTAGTGACAAGTGGTGGAAGTGGAGATTTTGTAGGAGAGGAATATTGGTTAACAGATAGGTTCTATGGGAATAATGGTAAAGGTGATTTTTTTAGAGTTGGAAATGTAATTGGTGGTCTAACAACTGCATCATATGCAATAGTAGCAGAGAATATAGATGAGGACCCCGAAAAAGAAATCATGATATTAGGTGCTGCCAAGCCAGGCCAATATCCAAAAGCAGAACAAACCATCCTTTACGACTACCAAAGTAATAAATATATAAATGTTACAAATGATATAATCCCCGAACTCAATGAGGAAGATGGCCTTATAAGAGATGTGACTTGGGCTGATGTAAATGGAGATGGAAAAAAAGATTTAATAACTGCTGGTGAATGGCAAAATATCAATGTCTATATTAATAATGGAAATCAATACAAAAAATCTTCTAACACTTGGGGTACTTCTGATAAGGAAGGTTGGTGGAGGTCTATTACCGCAGCTGATCTAGACAATGATGGTGACATAGATTTAGTGGCAGGAAATGTAGGAAAGAATTTTAAGCAAAAAGCATCTTCCGATCATCCGCTTTATCTCTTCTCAAATGATTTCGATGGAAATGGCACGCTAGATTGTGTGCTTGCTAAAGATTATAAAGATAAAATTGTACCTGCAAGAGGACGGGAGTGCAGCAGTGAGCAAATGCCATTTATATCAGAAAAATTTAAAACCTACAATGACTTTGCCTCTGCTAGTGTTGTCGATATTCTTGGCAAGCAGAAGATGGATGAAGGAATTGCATTGAAAGCTGTAGATTTTGCTTCATATATTTTGTGGAACGAAAACAACACATTCAGGTACGAGAAGCTACCTTCCCTAGCACAGATTTCACCTATCAATGACTGTATTACCCAAGATTTCAACAAAGATGGAAAACTAGATATAATGGTAGTAGGTAACGATTACAATACAGAATATGAAACCCCTCGATTGGATGCTGGCAATGGGTTGATTATGATAAATCAAGGTAATTCGTTTAAGCCTTTATCTATATCGGAATCAGGATTGTATTGCCCTGGAGATGCGAAGAAAATACGTGGAATGAATATTAATGGTCAACAACACCTCCTTGTAGCCGTTAATAATGGACAACTTAAAATATTCAAAAATTCAGAGGAGTAGAGTCATTACTTACCATTGTTGTAATGACTATTAGCAAACACTTTTACTTGTCCGTTAGAATCTGAAACATATAATTCACCTTTTCTGAAATATAAATCCCTAGGGTCAGTCAGCTCGCTTTCCAGTGCATATAGCAAATCTCCTTTAATGTTAAATAGGAAAATCTTACGTAAACTTCTATCTAGCACAAAGAGCACATTTTGATCAGACGTCATACCTGTTGGTAATTGAACAATGCTTTCTCCAATTGACTTTTCAAAATTGCCTTCTAAGTCAATGACTTGTATTCGTTTATTACCAGTATCACTAACATAAATAGAATTGCCCATATAAACCACGGTACTAGGAGATTCGAATTCTAACGGACCACTACCTCTTTTGCCAAGAGTGGCTTGAATACCTTCTCTATTAGTAACAAGTCTATTATTCCCTTGGTCCACTATTGTGAAATTCCAAATATTTGAACCTTCAAAATAGGTGGGGTGATTTAGCTTCTCCTCTACCTGAAATTTATATATTGAACCACCTCCTCTGTAAACGAATACAGAATCCATATCCGTAATAGCCATAAGAACTCGAGAAACTTTAAGATTTAAATACTCTATTTTCCCTAGATTAAACACGACTTTTTGTTCTCCCGAATCTGTGTTATATTGGACTACCATATTCTTAGTGATATCAGACACAAATAATATTGAATCACTCAAAGTAGCCACACCAGATAATTCCAGATTACCCAGTTCATAAGTTCTATCTAAAGCCCAGCCCTCTTTTGTAGGATAGATATTACTCGACTTTATAGTAGAAATTTCCGGTGTGCTAAATTTTTTAGCATCAGCTTGAGATTGAGTTGTTTGATTTTCCATAGTATTTCCTATACTGCCTCCTTTAGAAGAATCAGAAATACAACCAGTAGAAAATAATATTGATACAACTAATATTGTAAAGATGTTTTCGTTTCTCATTTCTAGTAATGCAGGTACAAAGAGGGTTAATACGACATAGACCAAATAAATATCTTATCGATTTAATTACGGTTGCTCTATATAATCACTAAAGGCCTTTCTTAATCTTTCATCAGTAGTACTATTCACGATTTGGGTCATATACTGCTCTAAGGTATTCCTTGCATTCATGGCCTGCTTATCAGATTCATTTGCTTTAGACAATCCATCTGACAATGACTTAATCAGATTGGATGCAGCATATTTTTTGAAGTAGGTATTGCTTTCTTCAGTTGCAATTTTTTTCAGCACGGCCGCTGTTTCTACTTTTCTTTCTGGGCTAGCTACTTTGGCTAACTTACCATACTGCGACATGAAATTGAAAAATGAATATAGGTTAACTTTATTTACATTCGTCTCAAAGAAGTTGAGATAAGTAGGGTCTTTAGAAGAAGCGAAAATTTCACTCAAATTACTAATTAACGGCTTGTGATACCCTTCAGTAAGTTTCTTAGCATACTTTAATCCTTCGATTGGACTTTCCTTATTGGTCAGTGCCAATGCGGTACCTATTACTCTGTAGGATTCATCTGAAGTAATCAGAGACTTTGCCAACTCTACATCTTTAACCTTCTTTAAAGCAGCCACTCTTACCATAGAACTCTCATCTTCGGAAGCTAACTTCTTGAGCAGATCAGCATCTGTTATTGCATCCAATCCTGCTATCCCCATCAATCTGATATCTGCCGAAGCATTATTTATAGCATCTCTGACTAAATCTTTCCCTATTGGCTTGCCTTTTAATTTGGTTAGTGCAGTGTACTTGTCCTCATATTCAGAGGATAAATTATACAGGTGCACATAGTCACTATCAGACCTTTTCTCATCAGCAGTCATCAGAATATCATGAGCACCATCCAGAACAACCACCGCAGGAAGTTCATTACCTTCTATCACTACTTCAAATTGCTGCTCTCTCTTATCCAACCATAGATCCACCACTTCCTTCTTTCCTGATTCATAATACAACATAGCCTGAAATGGGATCTGAAAAACAGGTACGTTATCCTCTACATCCTGTGTTTGCAAGACATCAATAAAAACACTATTCACCTCATTATCTAATTCATACTCTATCTCTAGTTGTGGATGTCCTTTGTCGTAGAACCACTGATTAAAGAACCAATTAAGATCTTGTCCAACGACATCTTCGAATACCAGTCTTAGCTCATGAGCCTCCACATCTGAGTATTCGTGCTGAGTCAAGTATCTATTAAGTGCCGAAAAGAAAGCATCATCCCCTAGGTAACTCCTAAGCATATGCACAATAAGACCTCCCTTGTTATAACTATGTCCATCAAACATATCTTCCTTATCATCGTACTCAAAGTTTATTAGGTCATGAGTACCTCCTCTATCCGCTGTTATCACATAGCCATTAAGGTCTTGCAATCTTTTTCTCTCTGCAGCTTCATGTCCGTATTTATATTCTTGCCATAGAAATTCACTGTACGTGGCAAAACCTTCATTCAGTGTCAGGTTAGACCAACTCTCACAAGTAACTAAGTCACCGAACCAATGGTGAAACATCTCATGTGCAACTATATCATCATTATTACTATCAAGTAATTCTCTGGATGTCTTCTGCACAAACTCTCCAAATACGACTGCTCCTGTATTCTCCATAGCGCCAGAAACATAATCTCTACAAACTATCTGCGCATACTTGTCCCACGGATACTCATAGTCTAATATGTCAGAGAAGAAAGTCAACATCTCAGGTGTATTATTGAATATCTTTTCAGCATGCTCCTTGTAATCAGGTTCTACATAATACAATAACTCTTTATCTTTCCAATTGTCTCTGACGACTGCATACTCCCCTATACCTAACATAAATAGGTAGGGCGCATGCGGCTTTTCTTGTTTCCAGTAATCAGTCCTCGTGCCATCCGTATTATTTTTAGAATTGACAAGGAGACCATTTGAAAGTGTTTGGAATTTATCATCCACTGTAATGAAGACCTCTTGCGAACATCGTTCATTAGGCTTGTCTATCGTCGGAAACCAACGACTACTATTTTCTGTTTCACCTTGTGTCCATATTTGCTGTGGCTTCAATTTGCTCTTATTTTCTGGATTGATAAAGAACAATCCCTTGTTAGAAGCAATAGCCTGACTGCCAGAACTAGGTCCTTCATTAGGCTTAGCCGTATAATCTATTTTGATTTTGAATTCTTCATCTCTAGAATAAACCTTATCTAAGGTTATATCTAACAGCACTTGATCATAGTCATATTTAAGCGCTTTGCCATTTAGCGTGATAGAATGGATATCAAATCCCTTAGCATCCAATACCAAATTATCCGTATCATAGAAGAGTGGAGAAATCGAAAGTTCTGCTTCACCCAAAACATGTTGTTTTTGCCAGTCAAAGGAAACCGCCAATTTCGTGTGTATAAGATCATGCGTTCTTGTGGCTGATGCTCTATATAAATCTATAGTCTCTGGAATGGCCGTCTCAACAACAGCCGGAGCCGTCACAACCAAGGTGTCTAATAGACGTTCATCTATGATTACTTCAGGGATAGAACCCATGTCTTTAGTTGTCTTACATGCTCCCAAAACAATTAGCAGTAGGCAGGCTGCTGATATTCTAACATTTTTCATAATCTCAATATTCAGCTTACAAATATACTTTATCTATAGACGATTAAGCTATATATATAGGTCACATATAAGCTGTAAAAACCAAAGTTGATTTTTAGCTTGGGGACTACAAATGGTTTCTTATCTTTAAAATTATTCCCATCGATGTACTTGCTCTTAATCATATTTCTTACAATTGACTACATTTTATGCGTACAGGTTTCGTTACTTTATCTCTATTGCTATTAGGCCTTATTGCCGCTGCATCTTATTTATTCAGTATGCACTTCTTATGGATACTCCTAATAGTATTGCCCCTGCTGCTTCTAGGATTCATAGATTTTTTTCAAACCAAATCTGCTATTAAGAGAAACTTTCCCGTACTGGGCAGGTCACGATTTATAGCAGAATGGCTCAGACCTAAACTATACCAGTACTTTATAGAACCAGATACAGATGGGAGACCCTTTTCTAGACTGAAGCGGAATATAGTCTACCAAAGAGCCAAAGGCATTAATGACACTACGCCTTTTGGCACACAAAGAAATGTATATGATGAAGGTTATGAATGGATGAACCACAGTATCTCTCCACTGGATTCTAATAAGATGGACCAGCACCCAAGAGTCACTATTGGCGGCCCATCTTGCAAGCAGCCCTATAGTTGCAGTCTATTTAACGTATCGGCGATGAGTTTTGGCTCCCTGAGCAAGAATGCAGTCCTGGCACTCAATGGTGGTGCTGCTATAGGCAATTTCGCTCACAATACAGGAGAAGGCGGCATCGCACCATACCATAATGAACACAATGGTGACTTGATATATCAAGTAGGCACAGGCTACTTTGGATGCAGAACTAAGGATGGGAATTTCGATGATGACCTCTTTCGTCAAAGAACGGCTGCTGACAATGTCAAAATGATTGAGATTAAGTTATCACAAGGAGCCAAGCCTGGACATGGCGGCATACTCCCTGCTAAGAAAGCAACCGAAGAGATAGCGAAAATTAGAAACATAGAACCTCATAAGGCTGTCCACTCCCCTCCTTTTCATAAAGCATTTTCTACCCCAACTGGACTCTTGCAATTTATCAAAAAGTGCCAGGAGCTATCTGGAGGAAAACCCGTAGGATTCAAGTTATGCGTTGGCCATAAGAGTGAGTTCCTTGCTATCTGTAAAGCCATGATCGAAACTGGCATTACACCAGACTTCATTAGTGTAGATGGAGGAGAAGGTGGGACAGGCGCTGCGCCGCTGGAATTCAGTGACTCGGTAGGTATGCCTGCCAAAGAAGGATTAGCATTTGTATATAATGCCTTGGTCGGTTTCAATCTAAAGAAGCAGATATCACTTCTATTTGCTGGGAAGATTGCCTCTGGATTTGACATATTCAAGGCCATTTGTCTAGGTGCAGATGCCTGCTACAGTGCCCGTGCCATGATGATGGCAGTAGGATGTATCCAAGCACTGGAATGCAATCATAACACCTGTCCGACAGGCGTAGCCACTCAAGACCCTTCACTGGTCAAAGGACTAGTGGTCTCAGACAAAAAATACAGAGTCGCTAATTACCATAAAGAAACCCTAATCTCATTTATAGAATTATTGGCCGCAGCTGGACTCGAACACCCTGATAAACTCAATCGACTGCATGTCTATCAGCGTATAGACCAGCATGTATCTTTGAGTTATTATAAGCTATACCCTTACATACCTGAAGGATGCTTATTGAACCATGAATCATATCCAGAGGATTGGCATGAATATATGTCCCTTTCCGACCCAGCCAGTTTCATGCCCAAATTTGACATCGTTTTTATAGAAGAAGACTAGAAAGCCTCTTAGAAATGGATTTCAAGCGAAATGAGCTAGAGGTTTATAGTAATTGCCTCCCTGACTGTCAGCAACTTGTCACTTTTGGGTCCAAATACCCATAATGTAGTGCCTATGTATGAAAGTCTAGAATTCCTGTAGTATCAAAATGAGAAGGTAGCAGAGCGATTTCCTGTCTTATAAGTACAAAACGCAATTACCATGAAAAATTTAATAACAATTATCGCGCTCATCACAATGACTTCAGCAGTATTCGCTAATACGACGCCAGAAGTTCTTGTCTCTACAGAAGTAGTTGAGATTGTTTCAGTAGAAGATCATGGTATATTTTCTAACACAGCATTTGATGCTGAAACTGAGAACTTGGTTTTCGATACATTCAATAATATATCCGCAGTACAAATCTTCAATAGTGAAGGAGAGATGGAATTCCAACTGCCAGTAATGTCTAACAATGTTCAAATTAATAAGAACCTATTCGATTCTGGAGAGTACAAATTAGGATTTGTGATTGAAGGGTTAGCTGAGGTACTTTTTACAGAAGTAACAATAAAATAAAAAAGATAGAGTATTTAAAGGAAGCAAGATTCGTCACCTTGCAAAAAACAGTCTCTGATTAATCGGAGGCTGTTTTTTTTATTGTTATATCTCTTCTCAACAAATTGCACCTATTTCCTAATTCTCATCAATATCCTCTATTACAGCGTTCTACATATTACAAATAATCATTATTTGTAATAAAATATGTCTTACCTTTGTCGGTCATAAATGACTACAAATTGATTGCATATTTAGAAGGAAAACTGACTTACAAATCACCGACTCTGGTCCATATGGATATAGGTGGGATTGCCTATGAAGTCAATATATCACTTAACACTTTCGCCGCTTTAGAAGAGTTAGATAAGGGCAAGCTATATACTCAACTGATTATCAGGGAAAACGAGCACTCAATGTATGGCTTTTATACTGCTTCAGAGAAAGACCTATTTAGTAAACTTATCTCCGTTAAAGGCATAGGGCCGAATACATCTAGGGTTATATTATCCTATATGACTCCGTCTGAGACAAAGTCAGCTATCCTTCATGAGAATGCAGCGGCATTTAAGAAGGTCAAAGGTGTAGGACCAAAGACTGCGCAGCAAATTATCCTAGATCTGAAGAATAAAATTGCCAAAGAGAGCCTAGAAGGGGTGCCAATGGAAAAATCTTCAGCCAATACTACACGAGATGAGGCAATTTCAGCGTTAGTAGCATTAGGTTTTCCAAGGTCTCAGGTAGGAAAAATGGTAGATAAAGTCCTTTCTCAGGACAATACTATAAATCAGGTAGAAGTTTTGATAAAGTTAGTTCTTAGACAAATTTCTTAACCTTTCAGTTTTTCCTTCAATACCTTTTCAATCTAACCTACTGGTAATCAGGGCCTAACACAGAGATAAATATTAATTAGAGTTGCATTGTATTTGACTGCAATTGTCTTGAATGATGAGTAAAGTAAAGCTGAAACGTCCGCTAATCAATCTCAAATAAGAAAGCAAGAAACTTTAGTCAATTATTCCAACATAAAACAATATTAAATACGTTAATCATAGGTGCTCACTAATTCGACTTTTTTCGACTCAGTCAATTAGAGGATAGCGCATAGAATATATTTGATAAGTAATGACAAGTACGCTTAAGATTGCAATAGGAGTCTTGCTAAGTAAACTACTGATAATGTGTCTGTTATCACCGTTACTAGCTTATGGACCCATTGGACCACAGGATAATCCTTCCCCATACATCCACCACATATCGGTGGCTGTGGATACTATCCCAATGATAGACAGACAGGGTGATTTCATTCATGACCCAACTAATAATCCATTCGATATACTCCCATCGGAGTTAGAACAAAGTGTAGAGTATGATTCAGACACAGATACCTACATTATCTACGAGAAAATCGGTGATGAGTACTTCCGTTCTCCTACATATATGACTTTTGATGAGTATCTAGCTTGGAAAAGCAAAGAGCAGGAAAAGAAATACTTCGAAAAGTTATCCGGTCTTGGAGATACTTACAAGAGTGCCAGTGGCAAGACAGACCCCATGACCAAAATTGACATCGAAAAGAATCTTATCGATAGACTATTCGGAGGGAATGGGATTACAATAGAACCTCAAGGAAGTATAGATTTAAATTTTGGCGCCAGATATAATAGAAACGATAACTCATTCGCACTTAATACACAGCAAACACGTCAATTTCAGGTACCCATTTTTGACATGGATATTCAGATGAATGTTGATGGAAAGATAGGAGATAAGCTCGATTTAGGATTTAACTATGATACTAATGCCACTTTTGACTTTGATCAAGAGATTGCCTTGGTCTATAATTCTGAGGAATGGACTGAAGATGATATCATCAAAAAAATAGAAGCTGGAAACGTGAGCTTACCACTTAGAAGCAATCTAATTCAAGGAGCTCAGGAATTATTCGGTATCAAAACCGAATTACAGTTTGGTCGACTTAGACTGACAGGTGTGCTATCTCAGCAGCGATCTTCACAAGGAAATCTGCAAGTAGAAAATGGCGCCACAGTCCAAGAATTTGAATTAAAGCCACAGGACTACGATGAAAACAGACACTTCTTTTTGTCTCACTATCACGTAGAGAACTTCGAGGAGGCCCTTGAAAATTTACCCTACATCAACAGTAATTTCAGAATCACTAATTTAGAGGTTTGGATTTCTGATGACAGAGCTAATTTCCAGACTGATCAGACCATGATCTGTGCCATAGCTGATATGGCAGAACCGGACATAGATAATTTTACTAATCCGGCCAATACTTCCATACAGATTAATACGAACCCACTGCTCGTACAAAAGACAAGTGATGTAAACGGCGAACGACTACCTGACAACAGGGTCAATAATATATTTGAAAAGGTAACTAATGATCCTAGGGTAGCAAGATCTGGTGACGCCACAAATATATTAAGAAACACCTATGGGTTTACTCCGAATGTAGACATGGAAATATTCCAAGGAAGAAAATTATCCGAATCTGAATATTTCTACAATCCAGAACTAGGTTTTGTTTCATTAAATGTAAGACTGAGACCTAATCAGGTGCTTGCCGTTTCTTATGAGTATTTCTATACTGGCAATACTGTCAATGGAGAAGAAGAATTATATAAAGTAGGTACTACCTCTGACGAAGGATCAGTATCTAACGCTGATGCCACAGGTGAAGTGCAATCGCCAGGATTGCTATATACTAAACTTATAAAGTCAGCCAGTAATAGAGTAGACTTACCTACCTGGGATCTCATGATGAAGAATGTATATCCTATGAGATCTAACCAGCTCAATGAAGGTGAGTTCGAGTTTGATATCTTTTACGAGAATGATGATGAAAACTTAGGGTTAGTCAAATTTCTACCTATTGACGAAGGGAGATTCCGTTTCTTACCCTTACTGAATCTTTTTGGGTTGGATGAGCTCAATAGCAGATTGGACCCACAGCCTGATGGCAGGTTTGATTTTGTGCCGGGTGTTACTGTCGTACCATCTAATGGTTCATTGATATTCCCTAAACTAGAACCTTTTGGGTCTGCTATAGAAGAAGCAATAGACCGAGAATTACCCTCCTCGATTACAGATCCCCAGAGGTCAGCTATTATTGAAAGATTTTCTTTTACAGAACTCTATGATACTTCACTAGTCGTTGCAGAACATAACAATCTGGTAAACAATAAATTTGTCATGGTGGGTAGAGTGCGGTCAGCCGCTTCCTCCGAATACTCTTTGGGCGCATGGAACGTGCCACAGGGTTCCGTCACAGTAAGAGCTGGTAGTGTAGAGCTACAAGAAGGTGTTCACTATGATGTAGATTATGGGATTGGACGTGTAAGAATACTTGACCAATCTCTAGTCCAACAAGGTGTTCCTATTAATATTGATTTTGAAGACAACTCCGCCTTTAGTTTACAGCAGAAAAATCTGATGGGTTTGCGGGCCGAGTATCAGTTCAGTGAAAATTTCTATGTTGGTGGTACCGCGCTGCGATTGCAAGAAAGACCATTTACACAAAAAGTAAATTTTGGTGATGATCCTATAAAGAATAAAATATATGGGCTGGATTTAGATTATAGTAAAGAAGCGCCCCTGGTCACTAAGATTCTAGACAAGTTGCCTTTCTTCAGTACTAACCAGGCATCCAATGTCAATTTTTCTGCAGAAGTTGCTGCCTTGCGTCCTGGTCATAATAGAGCTATTAATAGTCAGGAAGATGGTGCAGGTGGTGATGGGATAGTAAGTTTGGATGATTTCGAAGGGGCCGTAAGTGGGTTCCCTCTTAGTTCACAACCTAATAGATGGACCCTTGCTAGTGTACCCGGCACAAGACCAGAATCACGATTCACAGATAGTGATAATCAAGATGTTAGACTATCAGGGGTCAACAGAGCAAGGTTGTCCTGGTATATTATAGACAGATTTATCAATGTAGATCCTACCATTGTCAACTCAAATGCATTTACGAGGAGAATACAACAGCCAGACCTTTTTGATAGGCAAATTGCTCAAGGGCAATTGCAAGATTTATTGACTTTTGACCTCACCTACTTCCCAAAGGAAAGGGGCCCGTATAATTATGATTTACCAGAGGGCAACTTGTTACCTTCTGGAGATAGCTTAAGTTCTGGAATTAAACTTACACCAGATGGGCAACAAATAGAACTAAAGTCCCCAGAGACAAGGTGGGCAGGCGTACAGCGGTATCTCCCTAATAACGATTTTGAGACTGCTAATTATGAATTTATAGAATTCTGGATGCTAGATCCATATGGTGTAAGACCGGATGGCGTAGAACCTAAAGATAACGAAAGAGGGGATTTGACCTTCCATCTAGGAAATGTCTCAGAAGACATACTGCAAGACGGAAAACAATTCTATGAGAACACACTTTCTCAGAATGGTGAAGAAATAGAACTGACAACCTCAGATTGGGGTAATATTCCGACAGCCACGCCTATAATAGATGCCTTTGGTGGTCAGAATTTTACACCTCAGGATTTGGGTCTTGATGGGCTAAGTAATGCAGATGAATTCAACAGACAAGAAGATTATATAAATGAACTTCAAGAAGCAAATATTCTTACTACATCTGTTGCAAGAGACCCTGCTGGTGACGACTTTGTCTTCTTTAATGATGCCATTTTCGATGAAGAGACAAATATTCTAGAGCGGTACAAATTCAGTAATAATCCACAGGGTAATTCACCCAATATCGCCAATGCAAATAACCAAACATTTCAGAGAGGTAATCCCATTCCCGATAAAGAAGATCTCAATAATAACAGATCATTAGATGTAGGTGAAAGTTATTACGAATACAAAGTACCGTTAGCTAATAATGGAGGCCAATTAGACATAACTGATCATCCATTTATCCGAGATGTCAGAACGATTAATTCTACTGCAGGTGAAGAAAGATGGTATAGGTTCAGGATCCCCATAAATGAAGGAACGCCTATAAATGGCATTTCTGGATTCAGATCTATTCAGTTTATCAGAATTATTATGGATGGATTCGAAAGAACTAAGACATTTAGATTAGCAGATTTCGAATTAGTCAGAAGTCAATGGAGAAGATTACCTGTTGTATGTGGTTCAGCAGATGGTGCCGCTATAAATGAAAACGTCGCTTTTAGTACAGATGTCGTTGGTTTTGAAGAAAACCAAGCTAAAACACCATTCGGCTATGTCATTCCAGAGGGTATCGTAAGAGAACAAATTGTGAGTAATTTCTCACCGATTTTCCAAGACGAAAATGCGATTGTACTTAGGTACGATGATATCATGCAACCTGATTGCGATCTCCAAATAGCCAAATTGCAAGATATAGACCTAAGGGTGTTCGAGCGAATGCAAATGTTTGTGCATGGTGAAAGTTGTGATGAGGATATAGACCAACAAGATGGTGACATGTCCGTATTCATCCGAATGGGTAAAGATTATGATCGGCATTATTACGAGTATGAGATACCCTTGAAATTATCTGATAGGGAATTTATACCAAATCCGGCAGAAGATTTAGAGGTCGCGGACAACATATGGCCATTGGAAAATAGATTCGACTTTCCGTTACAATTATTGCCACAGATAAAAAAACTAAGGAACTTAGTTGATGCGCCAACGAATGAGATATTCGAAGTAGACAGAGCAATGTTGAATGATCCTGATGTAGTAGCAGCTGGAGCACGATTTGACGCCATCTTGCCTGTGTCTAAAAGAACAGATACTTTAGATAGAAATGAAGTAATTACTGATGAACTGTTTTTGCCAGAGGGTCACAAGGTCAGAGTTATAGGAAATCCAAATTTAGGTTTGGTTAAAGGTATTTCCATAGGTGTGAGAAGTAATGTTGCAAATGAGGATAGTATACGTTGCGGTGAGATTTGGGTCAATGAACTCAGATTAGCAGGTCTTCAGGAAAGAGCAGGTGCGGCTGGTCAGGCCAGATTAGATGTCCAGTTGGCTGACTTAGGTAATCTAAGTGCTTCTGCGAGCTTCAATACTCTTGGGTGGGGAGCCCTAGACCAAAGAGTAAATGAACGTGCCAAAGAAGCGTCTCTCGATTATGACGCTGCGACTAACCTAGAACTAGGAAAATTCTTTCCTCAGAACTGGGGCATCAGATTACCTTTCTACGGACAGTATTCTAAATCTATAGTCTCGCCTGAATTTGATACTTATGATGAGGATATCACCGTCAAAGATCAGTTAGAACTTAATCAGGATAGTGGACAAGACGTGTTAGATGATATACGGTCAAGAAATAGACAGGAAACGACAATACGTACCTTCAATCTGACAAATGTCAGGAAGGAAAGAACAGGAGGAAGAAACAGTGGGGCTCAAGACCCTCGTGCTGGCAGAGTCAACTCACAAGGAAATCCAAATCAGACACAGGCTCAAGAGAGGAAAAAAGAAAGGAAACCACTGCCATGGAATATCGAAAATTTCAGTGCTAGTTACTCCTATACTAACACCACATACAGTGATGAGTTATTTGAACTAGACGAACAAACAGATCAGACGCTAAGTCTGGATTACAGCTATTCTAGAAGAGGGTCTGGAATTACCCCATTCAAAAAACTGGTGAAATCCAAAAATCTGAAATTCATAAAAGAATTTAATTTTAATCCATTCCCAAATAGCTTCTCATTTCAGAGTACTATAAATAGGACATTCTCTTCTACAAGATATAGATTACCTGTCACACCAATTTTTGAGTTTGATGACAGAAGATTTGATTGGACAAGAGGATATAATCTTAACTGGAATCTGACCAAGGCACTGAAAGTTAATTTTTCTGCCAATAATATATCTTATATAGATGAGCTGAGACAAACAGGAATAGCCGAGACACCGGACCAGCGTGACTGGAAGGGATTTGAAAATGATGCTAACGGAAATCTAATCGTTTCAGATTTTACACAACGTGTCAATGATGATCCAAATCTTGTCAGAGACTATTGGAGAGATAATCTGAGAAGTGGTGGTAGAAATACAAATTATGATCACAACTTATCGGTTAACTATACCCTACCGACTCGACTTATTCCATACATGGAATGGATAGATGTAAAAGGGCAATATAGGTCCTCTTATAGTTGGGCGGCAGGTGCGCTGGTGTTTGATGCGGGAGGTTCTCCATTGGCTGGTGTAATCCAAAATTCACAAAACAGGTCAGTGACAGCTAATTTGAATTTTGATAAATTGTACAAGAAGTCAAAGTATGTCAGTGGACTGGATAGAGTTGGAAAACCAAGAGCACGATCCAGAACATCTGGTAGTGGTGATGAGGTAACCGTATCCCGAGGAGCGGATGGACGTACTACAAGTAAGAAAAGACAGCGACAAGCTACTGCAGCAGAGAAAATCCTTCTAAGGCCACTATTCTCGTTGCGGTCAGCCAGACTTACATATAGAGAAGATTTCACCACGATTGTTCCAGGCTTTACTAATACACCAGAGTACTTTGGACTGGATGATAAATTCTCTAATCCGGGTATTGGTTTTGTAGCAGGTCTGCAACCCAATATAGACCATGGAGATCCAAATAACTTCTTACAGAGAGCAGCTAATAGTGGTCGAATCACAAATAGTATAGGCCTGAATCAAGAAGTGACTCAAACACAATCACAAAACATAGAAGCCAAGTTTAAGATAGAACCTTGGAAAGATTTTAAGATTGATGTGGATTTCAAAAAGACACATACTGTTTCGCATTCGGAAGTATTCAAAAGGTTAAATACGAATTCACCAGAATTTGGAGATTTGGCTTCAAGGGATGTAGGTTCCTTTGATATAACCTTCTATAATGCACGGACCTTATTTGGAACTGATATAGATGAGTTGTTTGCACAGTTTGAAGGGTACCGCCCTATTATATCAGCGAGATTGCCGAATGTGGACAATCCAAAAATTCATCAATTAGATGGTCATGAATTCACCCAAGGATTTGGTAGACAAAGTTCTGCTGTTTTAGTCCCTGCATTTCTCGCAGCTTATTCTGGGCAAGATCCGAATACTGTAGATTTAGATCTAGAATCTACCGTCAGACAACGTACCTTTATCCCAAAACCTAATTGGAATTTAAGATATGATGGTCTAAGAAAGCTTCCTTGGTTTAAAGATAGGTTCTCTAGTTTTACAGTAGAACATGCCTATAGTTCAAGACTGCGAGTCAGTAACTTCTTCAGTGATGTAGAATTTGATGCAAGTAATCCATTTACAACAGATACAGGAGAAGAGAATACAAGAATAAATGGTAATTATTTTACGAGAGTAGAGGTGCCTGCTATACAGATATCAGAAGATTTCAATCCAGTAATAGGTGTCAAACTAAAAACGAAGAAGGATTTAGTATTGGAATTCGAATACTTGAAATCTAGAGACTTAAATCTGAAGATAAATACTTCTAGTCAGTTAGAAGAAGACAAACAAACCTCCTTTGTATTTGGCTTTGGATATACTATTAAAGACAGTAAATTCCTTAAGAAGAAAAAGCAAAGAACCAGAAGATCAAGAGATAAGGATAAGGAAGAAGATACTTCTGGAGGAAGAGGTATTATAAATAGAGGAGGAAGTGTCACTTCATCTAGAGGAAGTGACATGACTTTCATGTTAAATATAGCATGGAATGATAGCCAGTTTTTCGTGCATGAATTAGACACCAACAGACTTCAATCTGGTAATGAAACCAGAGGTGAGCAATCATTCCAGATTAGTCCATCTGTAGATTACATCCTGAATGATAATCTGACACTGAGGGCCTTCCTGGATTATAATAATACAGTGCCTTATGCTAGTACCAGCTTTAGAAGGACTAACGTAGAAGGAGGAATTGTGATGAGACTAAGTCTGAATTAATAGCACATTATAAAATAATATATAACGAAGGGAGGAGTATTTTGCTTCTCCTTTTTTATTACAATCTCTTATGAGAAAATTATTGATAGGGCTTACAGTATTATATCTGCTATGCTGCATATTGTTGTATGCAATCCAAAACAAAGTCTTATTCTATCCACATACTTACGACAACTCTTATAGATACAAATCTGGTGTGGAGCATGAAATACCACTATCTGATGATATAGAAATGAATGCTGTATTACTGCAAGACACCCCTAGTGAAAGAAGTAAAAAAGTCATCCTATATTTTCATGGTAATAAAGGCAATGTCAGGAGGGGTATATATCAATCTCGAGTAATGAGAGATAAGGACTGCGATATATTTGTAGTGGATTATAGGGGATACGGAAAGACTGAAGGGGTGTTACTTAATGACCAACAGATGCTGTCGGATGCAGATGCAGCATACCAATATCTGAGTAATTTGTATAAAGAAGAAAACATCTACGTAATAGGCTATTCATTAGGGTCAGGCATGGCTAGTTATGTCGCTAGCAAAAACAAACCATCGCACTTATTCCTCGTAGCACCCTTTCGAAGTTTGATAGCGATGAAAAATCAATGGTTGTGGATGTTTCCAGACCTCTTACTTAAGTATAGATTGGATAATCACGAGCACTTGAAAGACGTAAAATGTGGCGTAACGATAGTACATGGAACTGAAGATAATGTTGTGCCATATAGTCACTCATCGTACATCAAATCAAGCTACCCTCATGTAGAGTTAATTACAATAGAAGGTGAAAGTCACCGAGGTGTAATTTTTGATAGTCAATTAAGGAATGCGATAGAAAGGGTTGTAGGTAGAAGTTGAATTAAAAAGAAATGACTAACCCCAAAACTCTATCAGGTAAATACATAAAAAAAACCTCTAGCCAAAAGACTAGAGGTTGGATAATTTCAGAAAAAATGTGATTCTACTTTTTTAAAGCATCACGAATCTCAGTCAATAATGCTTGGTCTGCAGTCGGTGCTGGATCTGGAGCTGCGCCCATAAATTTAATCTTAGCTTTACCTAGCATAAATAGTACCCATCCAACTATCAATAGATTGATAATTGTATTAATCCATGCTCCATATCTAATGGCATTTTCTGCCTTTATTTCTGCTCCGTCAGCTCCAATCTCAGCTGGAGAAAGGATAGCTTTCATCGCACCAAAGTCGTAACCGCCTGCGAAATGCCCTACAACTGGCATTATGATATCATTTACAAATCCAGTTACAACAAGTCCTACTGCACCTGCAAGAATCACGGCAATTGCGAAGTCAATAACATTTCCAGTGAAAATAAATTCTTTAAATTCTTTTAACATCGTTATGTAGTATTTAGTTAGTTAAGCTGTAAAATTAGCAAATCAAATAGAATATATATCATATATCTCTAATATTTAACTCATTGTCAACTGCTTAAAGCCAGAAATTCACGTCTCAGATATTATTTTTATATCACTTAATTATACTCATCTAGCCTCATATGTACGATCCGCAATACTCAAAATTGTTGCAAAAAAGCACTCTTACTGCCCTAAACAACCCCACTTTTACATCCTATGATGAGTTGGTGGACATTCTGAAATACCATGAATGGCGCTATTATGTGAAGAACGAACCACTCATATCTGACAAGGATTACGATAACCTCTATGAGCAGTTGCAGAAACTAGAGCGGCATTTAGATTCCTCAGCAATCCGTCCTGATTCCCCTACTCAGCGTGTATCTAGTGATTTGACCTCAGAATTTCCTACTGTAACCCACCTCAATCCTATGCTTTCATTAGCCAATTCATATAATGGTGATGACCTCATGGATTTCGATAAGCAAATCAGAAAACTATGCAACTTGGGAGAAGAAGAGGTGGCCTATTTTGTAGAGCCTAAGTACGATGGCGGGAGCATCGCCTTGGTCTATGAAAATGATAATCTGGTAAGAGCGGCAACGAGAGGGAACGGGACTGAGGGAGAGGAAATGACTGCTAATGCCAAAGTGGCGCCGTCTGTACCATTGACTGCTGCATTTTCAAAACTAGGCATTCATCGTGTAGAGTTACGAGGAGAAGCAGTTATAGCTAAAGATGTATTCCATAAGAATAATGAGAGAAGAGAGAAAGAAGGTCAAGCCATCTTTGCCAATCCCAGAAATGCGGCTACTGGTGGTCTTCGGATGAAAGATCCTAAGGAATCAAAGAAGCGTGGGTTGGAGATATTCATATTCCAATTGGCCTATGCCGTAGATGCTGAAGGAAAAGACAAAATGGCTTCGTTAGGAAATCATGAGCAATCAATAATTAAACTACAAGAGTTGGGCTTCAAAGTATCACTTAGAAAAGATCAAGCCTGTTCCAATATCAATGAAGCCATCAGCGCTTGCAATCAATGGGAAACCAACAGAGAAAAATTTGCTTACGAAATAGATGGCGCAGTTGTCAAAGTGAATGATTTTGCCTTACAGAATTTATGTGGATCTACGACCCATCATCCACGCTGGGCCATTGCTTTTAAGTTTAAAGCAAAACAAGCGCACACAAAATTATTAGAAGTAGAGTACCAGGTAGGCAAAACTGGCGCTATTACTCCTGTAGCTAAAACAGAGCCTGTACAATTGGCAGGTGTGACTGTTTCGTCTATCTCACTCCATAATGAAGAATTTATACAACAAAAAGATCTTAGAATTGGCGACACGATAGTTATAGAAAGAGCTGGTGACGTTATACCCTATGTGGTAAAGAGCATTGCTGATGTTAGAGATGGTTCAGAACAGGTGATTGCTTTTCCTACTTCTTGTCCTTCGTGTGAATCTACCCTTGGAAAATCTGCGAATGAGGCTGCTTGGCGGTGTCCTAATCTTAATTGCAAAGCCCAACTATTACAAAGACTTATATATCACGTTAGCAAGGATGCGATGAATATTGATGGCTTCGGTAAGTCATATGTAGAGACCTTCCATGCCAAAGGATGGTTATCTGATCTGAGCGATGTCTATAATTTAAATTATGATGCCATAGCCGTATTGGAAGGATTCGGACAACGATCAGCTACGAAACTAAAAGATGCTATCAATAAATCTAAGTCTAATCCGATACATAGATTACTAGCTAGCCTAAGTGTCCACCACCTAGGCCGTAAAGCCAGCAAGCTCATCTCACAGGAAATAAACCATGTCCTCGAGTTAGAATCTTGGACAGAAGAACATTTTACCAATATAAAAGACATAGGACCTGTCGTCGCAGAAAATGTAATCTCCTTCTTTTCTAAAACTGAAAATATACAAATGCTCAAGACGATGGAGCTACATGGCGTCAATCTTACTCAGACTGAGGAGGACAAGCCGAAAGTAGTAAGTGTGGATGCACCACTAATCGGGAAGACTATTCTTTTTACTGGTAGTCTACAGACGATGTCACGCAAGGTGGCTCAGACAAAAGCTGAAGAAGCAGGTGCCAAAAATATTTCTGGCGTTAGTTCTAAGTTGAACATTCTGGTTGTAGGAGAAAAGGCTGGAAGCAAACTTAAAAAAGCGCAAGCACTAGGAACAGTTCAGATTATGACTGAAGAAGAATTTAATGAAGTGATAGGCAGTTAGATAATTTAAGGGGTATTTTACCAACCATATTAAGGTATGTCTTGATATCGCCGAGTATAATCTCTCTGCGTGAGGCAAATACAAGCATAGCAATTCCAGTAAAAATCCCAAGTGTGTATAGAGAGTATAGAATTTCTCGTCTGTAGTCGCTATTTGCAGGAAACTTTAATTGTATTTTTTTGTGCTTCCATTTATCCTATAGTAAAATGTAGAAGAATAAAAAAGCTAAGTCCGATACCAAGAAGTAGCGCTAAAAATTCATTATTGCAATCTTCTGTACAAGTTCTATTACCAATGTTTGATTCTCCATATAAAGCGATTCAGGCAAATATTTATGAAATAGTAATTGTAACTTTATATAAGTTCACTAGCTTAAAAATTGATACAAGAAAGAAGATAAATGGGAAAATTAAAGTACTTCGCTTCTTACCTGATTCCTTTCCTAGCTATATTAACTTTTCATGTTAATGGCCTGTATGCCTACATAGGTCTTATATTTTTATATATAGCGATACCGGTTATTGAGCATTTAATGCCTCCTAATTCATACAATCTTGAACAAGCAGAAAAAGAACTGGCTAAAGAAGATATCGGTTTTGATTTGGTATTATATGTCTTAGTCGTTCTTCAGCTCGTTGTTATTTATCTTTTCTGTATAAAGATAAATGATGCTAACTTGGCCTTATCGGATATCATAGCGAGGACAGCTATGTTGGGTACAATGTTAGGCGCTATTGGGATCAATGTCGGTCATGAATTAGGACATAAAACCAATCACTTTATCAAGCAGGTCTTTGCACAAATTATATTAACAACCTCTTTTCAGAATCACTTTATTACCTACCATAATGGTGGTCACCACAAAGACGTCGGTACACCTAAGGATTTATCTTCAGCTAAGGAAGGAGATAACTTCTACATATTTGCTGTGCGGTCACAGATCGGTGGTTACTTCAAGACATGGGGTTTAGAAAGTGCCAAGCTACAAGCGTTGGGTAAAAATCCTCTGTTCAATCCTATGATTATCTATACTCTACTTCCAATGATACTGACAGGAGGGATATATTTTTTTACGGGACAGTTCGCCGCTGTCTGTTATGTCATCGCTGCTATATATGGTATTTCTATTCTCGAATCTCAGAATTATTATTCTCATTATGGTTTGCGTCGCAAGCAATTAGACAATGGCAGATACGAAAGAGTCAAGCCGCAGCATAGTTGGAATTCAGATCATATTCTTGGACGCATCATGTTATTTGAACTAACTAGACATTCCGACCATCATCACATGGGTGCAAAAGAATTCCAAATCCTTGATTCTAAATCGGATAGTCCTAAGTTACCATTTGGCTATCCTGCCATGCAACTACTGGCCTACTTCCCATTTTTATTCAAGCCTATTATGAAGAAACATCTCAGATCTTATCAGATAGAATAAGACAACATGTATTAATAGAATCAAAACTGGCAACATGAAAGCAGTAGACAAAATATGCGTTTTAGGTATTACAATTTTTATATCTACACTACTCGTTGGATGCTTTTCTGGCACACCCGGAGATTGTGTATTCAAAAGTATAGATGAGCAAAGCACAATTATAAGCTTGCGAAATGCTCAAGACTCTTCAGTACTAATTGGAGTGAGTAGTGAAGGAGGATTGTATAACCCAAGAACAAGTGAATTTTATTACTTCGAAGGCAATGAAAGGATACAAACTACTTTTCCTACAGCTTCTAGTATATTCCTTGATTTTGACAGAAATGATTTAGTTTCTAATCAATTGTTGGAAGTAGATTATTTCGTTGACCTTGTTTCCAATAGCACTAACAAGATTGATACAGATACAATCCTCATGAAGTATATGCTTGGTGATATTGAAGATTGTTTTTTATATGATGGTGGTGATGCAGCACAAGAACTCACATTCTTGCAATTTTTCTATAATGGTGAAGAACTTTATAAGTCTTCTTCTGGTGATAATCTTATTACGCTTATAATTGATAAAAACTAAGGTCATGAATTTCAGTAGTCGATTATCTATAAAAAATAAGACAACATGTATTTATAGAATTAAACATAGGTTGATTTCGGGGAGTATGTCTATATTCGTCTCAGTTTGTAGATTTTAAATCAGAACAATTATGAAAATATTTCATTAGTCTATTTTTATTTATCAGTATTAATTCCTTGATCGCTCAGGAGTTTACTTGTCTAGAAAATCCAGACACCCCTTCATTTAGCGAATGGACTATTGGCGAATTTAATGGTGATGGTCAAATTGATTTCCTCACCACCTCAGCCAACGCAAGCAATACTTATTATGTGACCCAAGGAACGAACATCTTTAACTCACTTGAATTTGTTGAATTCAGTTCAGGTATTTTTCTAAGAGATTTTGTTCAGCTTGATTTTGACCTAGACGGAGATACAGATTTACTATGATCAGCTTTTAGGGAAGAAAGAAGTTTTCTTTGGTTGAATGATAGCCAAGGGAATTTTACAGAAGGTGATTCTCTTTCTATAGATTACAATTCAGGAGATACTGCGGATTTAAATGGAGATGGCGTAGAGGAATTGATATTGGCATTTGACGAAACCATAGAGATCTATGATTTGACCACCTCTAGTAAAATCACGCTAGAAAATAATGCCTTTGTAAATGGAAGGATATCAGCTGCAGTTGGTGTCGATTACAATAGTAGATGAGGATGGCGATGGATTTACTAATGACGTCGACTGTGATGATACTAACCCTGCCGTAAATCCGGATGTAAGAGAGGTGTGTGACGACATAGACAATAATTGTGACGGTAGGAACAATGAGAATCAGACTTTTTTAAGCTGGTGGATGGATGCTGATGGTGATGGATTTGGTGGTGGCCCTGTAGATTCCACTATAGTGGCCTGCCGAAAACCAGATGGATACGTCCAAAATAATGATGACTGTGATGACATTAATCCTAACATCAATCCTGATGCAGATGAAATACCTAACAATGGGATAGACGAAGATTGTGATGGGATGGATTTAGTCACCTCTAGCACTTTCGAATTATCAGGAGTATCACTTCAAATCTATCCTAACCCATCCATAGATAAGGTAGTTATAGATTTCAGCTCTAACTTGGATTTTAAATCAATCTTATATAATCTAAATGGGCAGATTATAAGAGAGGATATTAATAGGCGTCAATTAAATGTATCAGAATTAGAATCAGGTATTTATTTACTGCTCGTTTCAGATTCGAACTCAGGTGGCCATATAATCCATAGGTTTTTCAAATCATAATTGCCAATAGTAAATAAAAAATGCGCATCCTGAAGGATGCGCATTTTTTTCGTAATTCATTATTCTTATTCCGAATATTTATTGATTAATCTTACCATTAAATCATTTAGGAATTCTACTTCATAATCTCCAATGGAAGCTTCTATATGTTCATCCCCAATACCGCTGTCATTAGTGATAAATACATAAGTTCCATTTGTGAGTACGCTAAAAAAGCGCATGAGGAATTCCGTGTTTTTATCTATGCCGCTAGCTGTTATAGGGATAACCTTAATTCCCTTTAGAGCAGCCTGTTGGATGGATTCTTGCAATTCCAAAATCACTTGCATATTGTGATGTGGTGGTGCATCTAAGAGTAAAAAAGCAATTCTAGTTCTTGCGTTTTCAGACCAGTCGAGATTATTAATAGCAGTTTCCAATCCGCTATGAACTGCCTCTGGAAAGTCTCCACCACCCTCAGCCATCTGGTCTTCTATAAAGCCTACCGTACGACTAACATCAGAAGTGAAATCTGATTGTCTCACCACATATGCATCGCCTTCATCTCTATAAAAAACACTAGATGTCTGTATCTGCAAAGAATTATTCTCCTGCTGAACTTTGGATATGACATCTTGCAAATCTTCCATTAGAAACTCTAATTCATCAGACATAGAGCCAGTGGCATCTACTATATAACTAAGATCAACTCGCGTGCTTCCGAATCTTGAATCATCTGTAACAATCTCATTGACCCCATCTTCATAATACTTGAGATCGATTTCAACTAATCTCTCATTTATAATGAGTGAGTATTCAGATAAATCTCCACTCAGGCCATCCTCAAATGGCCTAACCCACAATTCCGCCTTTCCTAGGTTATCTGTTCTTGCAGACCATACCGTAGTATTCCCTGTATCTACTAGCCTAAGCTCTTTATCTACTGCAGGACCAAAGTTATCAGATACACTCACAGAAATTCTCCTGGATGGATAGAAATCCCAATATCCAGGTTTGTCTGTATGCTCTCCCTCACCAATTATATCTGTCCAGAAATTCCAATTATCCAAATCGTTCCACTCGCCAGCTGTAATCAATCCAGCTTCTTAACTACTCTGGTTAGGATCTGCTTCTCCTCCTGACTCTGAAGAAAAAGTAGAGGCATCAGCTAATACACTAATATCATTATCTTTACTTAAAGGATCATCTACATAGGAACAACCGATTATTAATATAGATGACAGAATAAAAATGGCTTGATATAACTTACTCATTATAGTAAGATTTGAATGTCAATAGAAGTTAAATAGGTATTCCTATTTCATTTACATCACTATAGACATAGGAACCTTAGGGAAGTGTTGGAGAGAATTGATTAAAATTAATATCAATAATTATTAGAGAGGGAAATCCTTAAAGAATAGAAAGGATTAATTCCACCACACAGCATAGCCCCTTTTCTTAAGACTGTTGGCTAATTGCCTTTCCATATTGGTGGCATCTGTTCTTGTCATCGGATTGAACACCGCATACAGACTGGGACGTAGCATCTTACCATATCGCTCTACATACTTAGAAGATATCTTGTAGCCTTTCTTATTGCGATATCCTGTGACGTGCTTTTTGAATCTTTCTTGTGGAGAGTGACTGGTCATACCCACATATAGACATTCTTTGATGCCCTTGTATTGAGGATTGGCTTCTCTAAACTTCCGATCTTCTGACCAGACGTTTTGGTTAAGTTCTACGACGTAGACATTGTGAGAGAGTGATTTTGTTCTTGACCTAGCCATCTACAGACTATATCACAAAAACAAAGCCAAGCCCTCATTATAAAGGCTTGGCTTAAAATATATATCTGTGTATAATCTACATTTCTGAATATGATCTATATAACATCTTAACATACTTCTCTCCACTAATAAATCCTCCACCCCAACTTTCAAAACCCTTAGTCAATGTCTCTACATCGATAGCATCTTCAGCCATGCCATCTGCCATCGCTGCTTTTACTCTATCTCTCATAATAAGTAACATCTGGTGATAGTCCTTAAGGTTCTGTTTGTTAGATAACTCTCCATGACCAGGAATAATCTGCGTATCCTCATCTACTATCATCAGTGCAGCTTCTACGGCAGCAATAAGCCCATCTGGTGAACCGCCCATATCTACATCTACAAAGGGAAATCTTCCTACAAAAAATGTATCACCCATATGCAATACGTTAGACATAGGAAAAAACACAAAAGAATCTCCATCTGTATGAGCATTGTGTATATGGATAAGTTCTATAGATTCTTCAGAAGTGTGGATGGTGAATTCTTCATTATAAGTCAGCTTAGGCCATGCCACTGCGGGTGACGCCTCCGTGGTTCTACCAAAGGGTCTTACCTGGTCAGTGCTCAGTCTTTTTCTTACATTATCGTGTGCGATGATTGTAGCACCTTTATTACCAAATATTTCATTACCTCCTGTGTGGTCGCCATGCCAATGTGTATTGATTAGATATTTGATAGGCATGTCCGTCTTCTCAGCTATAGCAGCTGAAATTTTCTCCGCCATGTAAGCAAACTGGTCATCTATCATAATGACGCCATCGTCATCTAGGAATACACCTATATTTCCTCCAGATCCTTTTAGCATCAATATCCTATCTGTGACTTGCACTGGTGTGATGGGTGTTTTTTCTCTTTGGGCTGTTACAATGCTAGTTATCGCAAGAAAAAATACAAGACTCAATAACTTAGAATATATCGTGTAATTCATAGTGCTTATTTATTTATGATGAAAGTGCCTATTCTATTATCTACAGTAATCTGCACCATGTAAATGCCTGAAGTTAGCGAAAGGTTTTTCGCTGCATTAGGAGATGCCGTCCTGTGTATCATCCTACCTCCAGTATCAAATATTTCTATTAAAGACAACTCATCAGAAAGATTACCTTCTATCAGTATACCCACTTCTGTAGAGTACACATGTAATTCATCTTTTGCAAACTCTGTCGTACTGGTGGATTCTGGACACAATTCCAGGTTCAATCTTGTTACCGTTCTATCCAATATGTCAATAGGCAAAAATAAGGTCTCATACCCCTCTGCAACTATCATCGCATTATACTGCCCATCATCTAGGAAGCGGAAAAAATTACCCGTCAGGCTATCAGAGAATACACTAGAATTATCTACATCATGATCCTCCATAAATATCTCAGCACCTATTGGTTCGCCAGTCACACAATCTACCACCTGCCCATGAAAGCCAAACATCGCTTCTTCCATATAGGTTAATAACGCTTCTCTATTGGCCTGCCAGAACATTGGAAGATCTGCTGAATTGACCAATTTTCTTTGAGAAAGTTCTATAGTCCATTCCCTTGCTCTTACAAAATAATTCATCAAGTCTTGTCTTCCTCCATCTACTTCAAACCAATCCCAACCGTGAGTAATACCATTCTCCAAATCTGTAAAATAATTAGCAGGACCATTCTCCTGACATAAATCTGCATACTCTCTCGCCTTCTCTATCCACCAAGAATCATCTGCTGCCCTTCTGGACCATGTATCCCAAGGATAACTTACTACTTCTGCACCACCATGAAAATTAGCAGACAGATGTATGTTATTCTCCTGAGCAAAATCAATAAAAAATCTTGTCTCATCCTGTGTAGGTCTGTTATCAGGATTCATACCATTCTCTGGGTCTGGAAAATTCCTATTAAGGTCTATGAAGTTAGCATTACGTCTGGTCGCTCCCTGCACAGTAGAATTATCATTTGTATAAGTCCCGTCCGGATTCGCAAGCGGATTAATATAGATATTGACCTCATCCATTAATGTTCTTATTCTATTATCTGCCTCATAATTACATAATAGAAAATCTATGAGTTGGAGCATCATAGGAAAACCAGTCGTTTCATCTCCATGCATCGTAGAGGTATATAATAAATTAGGTTCATCTTGACTATCATCTAGCTCGTCTCCTAACTGGACCATCAAAATTTCTCTACCACTCGTCAGGGTCCCAATACTGAATACGCGACACAAATCAGGAAACTGACTTTGGAAATTATTCATCATCTCTACATAAGCTTCATATGTGGGATAGAAGTCAATATCCGGCATACACTCGGACTTATACACTGGTAACTCATTAGGACCTAACATTGTGATTTCTGCCTTGGGGCGCTGGATATATCTGAATCCGATATTCTGTTCCAACAGATACTTGTAACCAGGTTCTGTAGCATACATATGTGGCGTCTCATGACTACAGCCATGATCTATGGTCAGTCCTTCATGCTTATCCATCTGGGGGAGCAGGCCGCTATCATCAAGCATAATTTCTATTCCTCCTTGTCTGTCGAATATATCTTCTGGTACTAAATCCTGTCCATAAGATACTGTCAATGGAAATACAAAAAACAAAAGACTAAATAAAAGTCCTTTGGTCAAGTACTGCATTTTCCTGATTTCGCATTTCTGATTTTTCTTCATCTGATTTGTCTTTAAATCCTACTAAATGTAAGAGGCCATGAGCCATAACTCTATGTAACTCCTCTTCTGGTGATATACTATATGTTTTTGCATTCTCATCCACTCTTTCTATACTTATATAAATCGTGGCTTCCAATGGATTATCGTTTAATGGAAATGTAATTATATCTGTCAATGTATCATGAGATAGGTATTTCTTATTTATCTCTAAAAGAAATGCATCTGAACAGAATACATATTCTAATGAAGAAATAACCCGATTGTTTGTAGATGCAATGTTTTTGAGCCAATCAATGACGTCATCCTCATTGCGAAGGTTATACTCAACATCTGCTAGGCAAATGATAATTGCATCATCAATAGGATTAGTGCTCATAAGTTAGGCCGTTCTAAAATGCATCACTACGGTGCGCCCGCTATCTAGAAACCTAATTTCGTCAGATAATTCCTTCATAATAAATACGCCTCTGCCGCCACAGCACTCTAGATTGTGGGGTAAGGTAGGATCTGGAACTTGGTGTGGATTGAAGCCTTTGCCTTCATCGGAAATACGGATAACGACTTCCTGTTTTCTCTCTTCGCAGTCGACACTCACGAATTTGGACACATCCTTTCTATTGCCATGAATAATTGCATTATTGACTGCTTCTGTTAGAGAGATTAAGATATTGTCATATACTTTCTGGTCGAACTTACAGTTACACATCAGTTTCTTGACAAAAACCTCAATAGAGTCAATTTGGCTAGGACAGGATTTTAATTTTAACATCAGTTGGTGATGCATGCAGGTGGTTGGTTAGGATGGATAATGTAAAAAAAAGTTAACTACTCTATAAATGCTACTGACCCTTTAAGGCTTTGTAATATTCATCTACTAGTTGTTTATAGAATGGTCTCAAAGCAGGCGATACCTTCTTATACATCTCTACTTCTGCTTCTCTTTCTTTGAGATATTCTTGCAATGCTGGTGGTAATTCCTTCTTATAGTCTTTACCAGCTTCAGCCTTTCTCTTTTCGTCTTTGTCACGTTGCTTGTCAGCTTTTTCAGCCTCAAGCAGTCTTGTGACGATTTCTTGTTGTCTAAGTAACAGTTGGTTATCCAGTCTTTTGTTCACAAGGTCTGTTTCTACCTTATCCATCGCATCTATAAGTTCTTGGATAGCTGGATCACCTTTACCTTGTTCCGATTGTTCGTTTCTCAAATTCTCTAATGCTCTTCTGAGTGCCGCTTGCTTGGCCGCAGCTTTTGCAAAATCTTTAGCGTTTCCATCTTTGCCTTTTCCTTCTTTTCCATCTTTGCCTTTCTTGCCGGCCATAGATTTCATCTCCTCGTTCAGATCTTGCTGTCCTTGTGTGATCTTGTCCAGAGGCACCTTACCTGGTTTGCCACTGCCACTCCCCGGCTTATTGCACATCTGAGAACCTGACATCATACCTGACATTTGCTGCTGCATTTGTTCCATAGACTCTGCCAGCATCAGTGCCAAGTCATTCACATTTTTCATTGTATGTCTCTGATTGTTTTGCGCATCATTTCTTTTTCTCTCTTCTAGCTGATCTATACTAGTGGAGATATTAGAACTGATTTCTACAACCTTTTCCGAGACGTAACTTTGTATTTTATCATTTCGCCTTGCCAGCGCTTCCAGACTATCCTTTATCATAGAAAAGTCATCTTTCAACTTAAACTGTTCTTGGATGTGTCTGACATACTTAGGTGTATTTAATGTAGTCCTCTTTATATTATCTATTAGTTCTTCCTGGTCAAATGATAGCATGACCAAGTTTTCTAATAATTGTCTTAGTGCCTTTATATCTTCTTGCATCTGTTCTTGCTGAGAAGACTCCATTGCCGCAGACATCCCTGCAGCCATTTTTTTCATTTTCTGAGCGGCTTGCTTTTGCTTTTGTGAAGCACCTTGATTATCTTTCTTCTCCATCTTATCCATACTTTGGTCCATATCCTCTTGGATATCATCCATCTGATCCTCATTCTCTTCTCCTAAATCCTTAGGTCGCTCTAACTCCTCATTCTTTTCCTCAAGCTCTTTCATCTCCTCTTCCAATTTCTCCATTTCCTTATTCAGCTCCTCCTGTTCTTTCTCTAATTGGCTTTGTGATTTATCTTCCTTAGCTGTTTCTTCAGAAAGTTCTTCTTGCTTTTCTGCCAGCTCTTCCAGCTTCTCTACCATATCCTGTACTTCCTTCTCTACTTCCAAGTTTTTGAAGAGCTCTAATAATCTCTCCATCTCGTTCTCTACTTCTTCATCATTCATGGTCATCTGTTCCATCTGCTCTAACATGTCATCCTTGTTCAGCTCTTCCATCAACTCCTTTATCTTTTCCATTAGCTCTTGAGTCTCTTCACTCATCGCCTCTTCGAACATCTCTTCTATCTTCTCCTGCTTCTCCAGAATTTCTTCCTTTTGCTCAGAGAACTCATTTTGATTCTTGAGATTTTCTTGGAATTTTTCTTTTGCTTCCTGGAGTTTCTCTTGCAGCTCTGCTTGTCTCTCTAGTAGTTTCTCCAGTTCCTTTTTGTCTTCCCAAGATGGTTCTTGCTTTTGGAGCATTTTCTCTCTCAGCTTTTTCAGTTCCTCCTTTATCTTCTTGGATTCCTCTAAGGCATCTTTGAGCTTTTCTTTTATTTCTTCTTCATTGGCATCTTCTTGTTCTTCAAATTCTTCTATTGTCGGCTTTTCATATTCCATCACTGAAGTACGTGCTGACTTAGATCCGTTAACACCATCATTATCTTTCACTTCGAAGAAGTAACTGACTTTGTCCCCAGGCTGCAGTTCTAAATCTGCAATATCAAAAGTGTAATCATACTGCACCTCTCTTGCTGTAGGTTTGGTCAACAGAGCAGACTGAGTCGTAGACTGTCCGTTTGACTTAGTCATCGTGTAGTTGAATGACAAGCTCGTAAGGCCATAATCATCTGATGCATTTCCTATAAAGTAAGTAATCGATTTCTCTAAACTATCTACAAAACTCTCCACCGAAATCTCTGGATGTTGGTCTGGAGTAACGTTTAATGTATATGTGATAGAATCTGGGTTAGGAATCTGATTATTGGATATGAAGATTTTGTAAATATCATCTTTCATGATTTTCCTCACATATCGGTACCTATTATCAGACCGCCTTTTTGCTTCCTCAGTAAGACCTAAATTGGCAAACTTCAATGAGACTTCATCTGTATTGTCTGCTTGGAAATTCCAGGTGACCTTCGTCCCTTGTGGGATGACAACATCCCCTATGTTACTCAAGGTCTCATCCTTCCTTCCAGTATATCCAGGATAATCTAAAAATAAGTCAAAACCAGCCATGTTAGGCTTGAGCAAGACATCTACATTGTGATCTTTTGATTTGACTGCGCCTGAATAAAAATGAAACGGAATATCTTTCTGGACATTCTTGAATGTATATGAGAAAGTATTCCCATCTTCTTTCTTCATACGATATTGGAAGTTATCCACATCTATAAAAACTTCACTCGGGAGTACATCTCCATCGACTACAGTGGTTACCGTGAGATCTTCGTACTGCACAACTTTATATGACTCTCCTTCAGAAGAGAAATGAAAAGGAGCTGCTCTTTCAAAATCTTTGTCATTATTTATTAGTCTATGCGTTGGCTCTGTTATCAAACTGGGAGCACCAAGAAGAATAGCGAGTAACATCAATGCAGGAGGCATTGCATATCTGAGATATTTCTTGTTTTTAGTCAAATCGATAGCTGATCTGAAAGGGACTGGTTTAATGGCTTCTGTCTTCTGATTGATAGAAGCATTTACCAGAGCCATGCTTGTACTTGAATCTGCCTGTTTTTTCAGTTGCAGTACATTAAGCAATCTGTCTTGGACATCAGTAAAATGATCTCCAATAATATTAGCCGCCTGCTCGTGATTTATTCGCTTACCTAATTTGAAATATTTGCTAAGTGGCAGTAATACCCAGTAACCTAACGAAAGCGCAGATACCGCAATGAAGCCAAAGAAGAGGCCTTTTCTGACACCAGAGTCAAAGTAGGCATAATGCTCCAGTAAATTAATAGCGATAAATAAAGCTAGAACGACGGCTGTGGTATATAGGAAACCTCTAATCACTTGATTGAGGTAATACTTTCTTGTAAATCTATCCAGCTTATCTAATAGCTGATCGTAATTACTCATATGACTTATTCAAACTACACAAGGCAACATTGCCATAAATTCAACAAGATTTTTTGATGCTGATTTACTCTCATTCCAACCAATTTGTTGTCATGAAAATTCCCATCAATTCATCTCATCCTTGAAAGTTATTAATTCTAATAAAATTATGCAATTGACATTTAAGGCAATGACTTCTAAATGCCTGAATACCAACACATTGTCAAACGCTTAAAGATTAGTTATTGTTTTCCTTTTAATGCCTAAAGGACTTCTGGAGGACAAGAGACGTCAATATGTATTATTTATCCAAAATAGCGCAATCTATTTCTGACCCAATCCAATTGGACAACGTTCGCTGCAATTTGAGCTTATTAGAGGGGGTCATATTCTTGATCCTGGCATCACCATGTGACTTGTTTTTCATAAAAAACCACAAAGATTCAGATGATTTGACTTCTGGAACAGCTGTAGCTGACCACGTGTCATTAGCCCCATTGATATAGATGAAAGGAAGGTCTGTTTTTTGTGTCCAAGCGAATACTTCATTGGTCAATTTACCGTCAAATTTGACTGGAATCTTATCTGGCGTAAATATGGCAGATGGGTTACTGCTTACATTAAGATGGTGCAGTAAGTCTTTGAATGGTTGTATTTCAAATCCATAATAACCCATCTCTTCGGCACTTTGATAATAATGAGAGCCAAATCCGTCCATACTGGCATCAGAATAGAACTCCAACCCTACGATATCTACAAAGTGCTGGAGAAGGGTATCTACAGGTGCATTAGTGGCAGGAATATCATCACAATCTGCTCCCCATTGCCAAAATGAAAAAGGATATTCCAATATAGCATACTCATAAGCCTGATCTAAATCAAGGTAATTAAATTCAAGTCTTTGGCCCTTGGCAAACCACTTAAGAAAAGACTTCATTTCTTCTGCTTTTTCTAGCATAACTATCTGATAATCATGGATATCGGCTCTGCATTCCTTTGTGCCGACCTTGGCTAGAAAGTCATAGATTCTTCTGTCCTCGTCACTATGATTAATAGGGGCTACATAAGGTATAGAAATATCGACGTCCTCTGGGTAAAAGTATCTGTAGATGATGGTGGTCGTTCCACCCTTGCTTATTCCTGAACTTACCCACTTACCATCATATATCTTTCTGAAGAGCTGATTGATGTGATGTAAGTCAGCCGCGACTTGCTCAAAGTTTAGATAATCGTAATCCAACGAATCCGGCGAAGATTCCAGAAAATATCTATGCTCTATGTTAATTTGATTAGCCTCTATGAGTCTGGCTACCTCGGTTACCCTGTTAGTCGGTCGGCCATACCCGTTAGTAATCATTGCTGTAGGTGCATCCATGGCTTTATGGCTTAGAAAAGCCCTTTGATAGAAGTGCCCCTTGGATTTATCTTTATGGTCTATAGGCTGTCTTATTTTGAGTTCGTAGGCCGATTCATAGCCATCAGGCGTTGCAATCTTTTTGAAGATGACATTGGGTAACTCAAATAGTAGGTTCTCCAATTCTGATTGCGAATAAGTGTGAAAACTTAGCAGAAGTCCTATTAAAACAAAGAAAATTTTCATAGCGATAATGACAATTTGTAAGTAATGAGATTGTCTAATATAGTTAAATTTAGATTTGTCTTGACTAGCCTCAAATTCAATTATAATCGACACTGACTTTGATTATGTCTTAAGATTACTTAAGCCTTTTTGCCATAATGTGAACAAAGAACTATCTTGACTATCTTAATTATTAGACTATAAATTAGCCTGGTGTGAAATATCAAGGGAATACGAATGAATACTTTGAAATACTCGAGCAAAGCACTGCTGTCAGTGAGGCCTTAAATAATCCGATTGATGGTCAGTTAGCGCTGTTGTGGTTTCAAGAAGATGAAAATGAAGTGACCATAGATAGCTATCCTTACATCTTTGGTAAGGATACACTGATTTGTTTGACAAATTTTCACAAAGTAGATGTCAAAAAAATACAGAGCGCAAAGATGCTGAGGTTTAACTCATCATTCTATTGTATAGTGACACATGATAGCGAGGTTGGCTGTAAAGGAATCCTATTTTTTGGATCTAAAAGTTTGCCTATTCTGCAGCCTAAAGGTGAGCATTTGGAGTCCTTGCAGGGTCTCTCTAAGATGGTGTTACTCGAGATGCAGTCCAAGGATGAGTTACAGCAAGAAATGTTGCAGATGTTGCTTAAAAGGTTCCTTATCCTATGTACTAGAATCTATAAAGCTCAGGAGCAGATAGAATTGATTCCAAAGGTAGAATCTGACATTGTAAGACAGTTTAATTATCTAGTGGAGAAGCACTTCAAAGAGAAACATACGGTTTCAGAATATGCAGATATGCTTAATAAATCTCCTAAAACCTTATCTAATCTTTTCGGAAAGTTTCACGATAAATCACCCCTTAAGCTTATACAAGACCGAATAATGCTAGAGGCTCGGAGATTATTAAGGTATACCGAAAAGCCTGTGTCGGAAATTGGATATGACCTTGGATTCAATGACATCCAGTCATTCAGTCGTTTTTTCAAGAAAAATGAGGGTAATTCTCCTTCCGACTTCAGATTGGTGTGATAATTATATATCTAAAAGTCGCCATTTAACTTAAATAGCGCCTAACTTGCAGAATTATGGACCGTTTCTGTTATTCTGGGAAGAATTGATGAGTTATAGGGAAAAACTGACGATTTAATAATCACAAAGCGGTTTGATATTTGTGCTCATTATACAGCTAGATGCCCTTTTATTTCAAACGAAGGAAACATTTTCATCTTATCAAGCTTATAATTTTGCTAGCGAAGCAACTTTATTACAAGGTTTATCATATAATCAATATAAAAACTATAAAATGCATAGATTACTCTTTATCCTTTTCGCTATTTCAGCCATAGCCATTAGTTGTGTTCAAGATGATTTTCTTGATGATTTTGTAGAGCCTGAATTAAGAATAAGTGGGCCATCTCAAGATTTAGAAGTAGCTGAAACATTTCAATATACTTATAGATATTTCAATAATGTAGGAGCTAGAGTTGAAGTGCCTGTCACTTGGACTAGTAACAACCCTTCCATTATTAGCATAGATGAAAATGGTTTGGCGACAGCTGTTGCTGAAGGAACTGCTACTATTTCTGGTTCTGTAAGTGTAGACGGACTAGACAGCAGTGATGCACAGCAAATTTCTGTACAGCAAGCACCGCCACCCCCTCCTCCAGGAGGTGATGGATCAGGAGGTGATGGATCAGGTGGTGACGGATCAGGAGGTGATGGATCAGGAGGTGATGGATCAGGTGGTGATGGATCAGGAGGTGATGGATCAGGAGGTGATGGATCAGGTGGTGACGGCGGAAGTGGAGAGCCAGACTTGAGGAGTATAGAAGGCGAGATAATGACGACAACATTCTATACGCTGGAAGGAGATTTCACCTTATCGGAAAGAGAAGAAGGTGGACTTTTATTAGACATAGCAGACAATTATAGAGCATCTACAGGATTGCCAGGATTCTATGTCTACCTATCCAATAATAGAAATTCAATTGCCAATGCTTTTGAAATCAGCAAAGTGAATCAATTTACAGGCGCACACAGCTATGAAATAGAAGATGTAGAATTAGAAGACTACAGGTTTATTGTTTACTGGTGTGCACCATTCAATGTCAAGATTGGGGATGCAGAACTTAATTTGTAACTGACCCCTAACCATAGAACAAAATGAAAAAATTATTTTTTGCCGCCTTAGCTATGTTGTTATTTGCATCACAGCTTAATGCAGGCGGTCCATGGCCTACAGGCAAAGGTAAAGCCTATATAAAACTATCTGAATGGTGGACAGTATTTGATGAGCATTTTACAGATCTAGGAAGAATAGATCCTAATACCACAAGTGCCATTTATAATACCTTCATCTATACAGAGTATGGACTAACGAATAGATTTACAGCAATTGCTAATGTACCTGTAGTCAGCAGAAGTCTTATAAATAATGTAAGATCGCTGACTACCAATGATATAATCTTTAATGGTGATGCGATTACTTCATTTGGAGATGTAGAACTTGGACTTAAATATAATCTATCTAAGTATGGTGCGAAAATACCTGTTGCAGTCACTTTGACCTTAGGAATTCCTACTGGTCAATCTATTGGAGGAGAATTAAATAATCTACAAACAGGTGATGGAGAGTTCAATCAGATATTGACAGTGGATGCTGGGACTGGTTTTAATATTGGAGATAATGTATCTGGTTATGTCAGTGGTGTGATAGGAATCAATAATCGTTCGCAGGGCTTTTCTGAAGAATTTAGATATGGCGCAGAAGTGGGCATAGGACTATTCAATAATAGATTTTGGCTTAGTGGTAAACTGAATGCAATAGAGTCATTTAAAAATAGTGACCGAAGCATGCAAATTACAAGTACAAGTATATTCGCAAACAATACCGAATTTATCACACTTGGACTAGAAGCTAATGTATATGTAACAGAAAAATTTGGCGTGTCAGCTGGATTTGCCAATGTTACAAGAGGAGAAATTATCGCAGCGGCACCTGCTTATAACGTAGGCCTTTTCTTAGATATAAAATAATTTGGCTAGCGAAAACTGGAGAGTTTTCTTTTTTGAATCCCTTTGATACCCATCAAGGGGATTTCTATTTTTTACTAGATTAATGGCTTTCCGGTCCTTCAAATAAAAAGATTGGTCAAAGATTCTATTCTGTTAGATATAAAAATCCTATACTAAAATAATTAAAAAAGCTTCCTAACTCAAAGCACTTATAGCAAATCGCTAATTAATCTTTCATCAATTGAGATTAAAATCAATATCATCAATCCTCAAGTTTATTCTTGTTTTTGCAATAGCTGATGGTCTCACCATGTTACCATTATTAGATGATTCATTCCGCATTATTGATTCGAAATGGAATTATTCTGGCAAAATATTTTCAATGATATTTATTCTTTTGTTTATAATAGGAAGTCGTGATATACATAGGTATTTTTTGTCATTTAAGCTGAAAATAAACAAGACTGCTATAATCCTGATCTTAATCGTTTTCTTTCTCTTTTACAGTTGGGTATTGTTTGTTTTTGACTTAGCAGATTTTCAGATTAAATCCATTTTATTCCAAATCCTAAATGCGATTAATGAGGAGCTAAATATATAGAGGAGTACTATTAAGTATACTATGTAATGAAGTATTCAAAGATTCGAACAAAAACACATTAAGCTTCATTATTATATCTACTTTGTTTGCCTCCTTACATGCTATAGATTCAAATTTTAATTTTGACCCAATTGCCTTTATAGAGATTTTTGGAATAAGTTATTTTTGGTCTTGGCTCACACTTTATACCAAGTCGATAAACTACGCTATTATTTCACATATTCTTTGTAATGTTAGATTTATGACTTGAATTAAGGAAAATTGATTTCGGAGATAAAATAATTTGATAGGTAACTACTTCTATCTAGCAGTTTCTCCAAGTATCTCATGAATCTGATTAACTATATTCTCATCAACTAACTTTTCTTTTCCTAGTATCGCAAAGGAAAAATTTTCTGCCATAATCTCTTCTGGGTGAATGATGTACTGGGTATTCTTACCTACCTGTTCGAAAAAATCTTTTGCATCTGACATGCCATGAATCACTGGACCTTCTTTAGAGAGTAGCGGCTGCATGCTTTGCTTATCCAACTCCAAGAATCCTATGTTCAAATAATTAAAGAAACTGCCACCCTCATATGCCTTCTTAGCGTACAGAATCATCATACACGGTACTTTCTCAGCAGCACCAATGTCCAATAATATATATGAATCTGTTTGGACTGCATCAGGGTTAGTAATTCGGTAGGGTTTTAAGACTTCTGGGTATTCTATAGGCTCCATTATCTGAAACCCAATTATGTTATATAGCTTCTCTCTTAAGGTAGGATTAGATCTAGAAATGACATGAAATAATTCATGGACCAACAGCCCTTCCAGTGCTGCCTCATTACCTCCAAGCGACCCCTCAGAAATAACAATATACTTTCCCCTTGTGTAGCCTCCAGCGCCGCCTTCTTCTTTAGCTGTCGTTTTAATCAAGGTGACTTGTTCGATGTCAAAATGAAAATCTGCTTGATTCAGTTTGTCATTGATTTGTCTAAGGGCGGCGTTGATTTTTGTTTTATCCGCCTCACTCCAAGCCAATACCTGCGCTTTGATATGATCCAAAAGCTCTGCTTTGGTACTGCCTGCTTTTCCCATCCTAGAATCTATATCAAAATCACTCCAAGCCCCAGTAAAAGCATCTTCGGTTGTCAATAGACTTTGAGCTTCTTCGAGTTCAGCGAATTTTACCTGATACATGTCATGTACATCATCACTATATGTCAATGTCATAAGAGCTATTAGTAACGCAATTGTCATTATAATAATTTTTGATTTCTTGGCTTCCTATTCATCTAATTCTAATATTGACTGCCTTGAGCGGTTTACCGACAGCTTTGTTACATCTGGTCGAGAGTAATGACCTGACGGGTCAAAATTCTGTCTTTCCTCTAAGACACGATTAATATTCAAATCCGCAAAGAAGACCCCTTCTTTATTTACCACGGGTTCTATCACCCACAGTCCATCAGGGCCCATAATTCCAGAGCCGCCATTGGCTATATCATCAGGTGCTTTATCTCTCATCAACTGCGCATGAGGGACGTGGTCTCCAATGTTATTCTTTTGAAATAAACCTGAAACTGAAATAACAAATGACCTCGATTCTTTGGCAATGAACTCTGTGATATCTGAAGTATTGCGCAGACAACCAGGCCATACGGCAACATGCAAATTCTCACCCTGCCCATACAATGCTGTCCGTGATAAGGGCATCCAATTCTCCCAGCAATTAAGGCCTCCGACTGTAAATTCCTCAAGTTGGTGTACACGTAATCCGTTACCATCCCCAGGTGACCATACTAATCGCTCTTCGTAGGTAGGTTGTAATTTTCTGTGTACAGATTGTATAATGCCAGATTGATCAATATACACTAATGAACAGTACAAGCTGTGCCCTCCTCTATCGGATGCTTTTTCTATTGTCCCTAAGTAAACTGCAATATTATTTTCGTTAGCGACGGCACATATACTGTCTAAGTCCCCAGCTTCTATGTCTACAGACTCTTGGACGTAATGCGCATATATCTCTTTTTGAGTCTGGTTATTGAATTCAGCGCCTCCAGTAGAAGACAACCAAAATGGATAACCAGGTAATAGTCCTTCACCAAACACTACAAGACTAGCTCCGCCTTTTGCAGCTTCCTTTATTCTATCTATAACACATTCTATTGTGCCTGCTTTATGTAACCACTTACCAGAGATCTGTGCCATTGCAACTTTCATATTATCTTACTTTCTTTTCTGTTGTTCCATATATCCCAACGTAAGGTAGGTCATTGTCTTCACACCAGTAATGAGACCAGACTCATCTATAAAGAAATCAGGCGTATGATGAGGGGCCGCATCAAACTCAGAAACATCAAGTGGCTTCCCCCCAACGAAAAAATACATCCCCGGTACTTCCTGTGCAAAAAAGGAGAAATCTTCTGCTCCAGTAATTGGGTTAGTGATAATTACATTCTCCTCACCTGCTGCCTTATTAAGGTAAGGGACCATATCTCTAGTTAGTTGATGATTATTAAAAGTAATTGGATAGCCTTTATCTATTTCTACTTCTACTTCTGCACCTGAGGCCTCAGCGATATTAGTCAATGTACGACGGATACGCTTATGGATATCTGCTTGCATATCTTTATCTAGGGTACGAATGGTGCCCAGCATCTCTACCTCCTCAGGTATAATATTATTCCTTAGGCCTCCTTTTATCTTTCCTATAGATATAACACAGGCTTCTTTAGTCAATTCCATCTGTCGACTGACAATGGTTTGTAGCCCCATAATCATTTGTGCTGATACGGTTATCGGATCTACGCCACCCCACGGTCTGGAACCATGAGTTTGTTTTCCTTTGACGACAATGCGCATACTATTGACCGCTGCCATTATACCACCTAACTTATATCTTACTTTTCCCACATCTAATCCTGCACTTACATGCTGACCGAACATGACTTCTATACCATACTTGTCCATCATCCCTTCCTTAATCATGAGCTCTGCACCACCCTCCTCTCCTGGAGGAGCCCCTTCTTCTGCGGGCTGGAAAACAAAAACAACTTTACCGGTCAACTGGTCCTTGATTTGAGTCAAGACTTTTGCGGCACCAAGAAGCATCGCAATATGGGTATCGTGCCCACAAGCATGCATTACACCCACGTCTTCGCCCAGAAATTCGTCTTTGGCTTTGGAAGCGAAGGGCACCGGTGTTCTTTCTGTTACTGGTAGGCCATCTATATCAGCCCGTAATCCTATTACAGGACCTGGTTTGCCAGAGTCTAGCACCCCTACGACTCCCGTAATAGCTATGCCGGTCTCTACCTCCAAGCCTAGCTTCCTTAGTTCTTGAGCGATATGTTTACCGGTGTTAAATTCACGGTTAGATAGCTCTGGATGTTCATGATAATGACGGCGCCAATCTATGACTTCTGATTCTACCTGGTCTATCAATTTAGCGACATGCATATCATCTACTTGTGCAAAATTCACTGTAGATAAGGCTAGAAAAAAGAGTATTATTCTAAGTTTCATGGTTTATTTTCTATTAAAGAGATGTACAAGATAACATCAAGAAAGGATATATGAGAGGTTATGACAGGAAAGATTATTGGATTCTTTTAAGCATTTAAAAGAATTAATTTGTGTCAAATACCCATAAAAGATGTAATTACCAATTAAAGAACTATCACTCTTCGAATAATTCTTTGCTCATCATAAGTTGTTATCTCCAAAAAGTATACACCTGAAGACAAATGACTTAAGTTTATTCTTGAGGATAATAAAGCTCTCGGCATATCTGCATCAGTATACCATACTGCATCGCCATTAACTGAATATAATTTTACTTGGAGTACAGCCAGATCTGGATGTGACACAAATAATTCTGTATAAGCAGGATTGGGATATATAGAAAAATTATCGAGTTTAACGTCACTAGTTGAAGTCGTAGCATCCGCTCCATCACAATCTTCATCGATACCATTGTTAGGTATTTCATCTGCTCCTGGATTGATTAGTGCATCCTCATCATTACAATCAATATCATTCGTATATCCATCACCATCTATATCCACTAATCCTAGTTCAAATAAATAAAGAAATGGTCCTATTTGGTTATCGCAATGGTCCGTAGCGAATACTGAGAAAAACTTAAAATCATTACAAATACTAAAAGATGAGCCATCATAATCATGACTTATAATAAGTGGTAATTGGCAATTATCAGAAAAGTGATTAGGTAGACTATCTCTGATATAATCATTTATACTATTCACATTTCCAAGGTTATCGCATACAAATTCTACTTCGGTTTGCGTACCATGTGTATTACCTCTATGGACTGGGTCTTGGTCATCACTAATTGATATAAAGCTTATACATTCGTGTACTTCACATTCTGATTCTGCTGAAAAAGTAACTTCAGTTGTAAAAGCACAAGATGTGTCATAGTAAAAAGCTAATGTATCTAAGTCATTGACTACACTAAGTATATTGCCATAAGTATCTTCAGCTGTTGCTGACTCTAACCATTCTATTATTTCAAGACTGTTATTTGGACAATCTAAAAATAAAATCTGAGGACAGTTAACAGATGTTCTAAGTCCTTCATCTACGATGCCATCGCAATCATTATCTCTGTTATCACACAATTCAGGTGCTGTGGGGTATGTATCCGCATCGTTATCATCGCAATCTAAATTGCTATAAACCCCATCACCATCATTATCTGTAAATTCAGATTCCAGAAAAAACTTGAATAATATATCATCAGAGATATTATTGCAATCATCTAGGGCATTAACAATTACTTCTATCGTATCCACACATGACTCAAATAAGGCACCGTCATAATTATGTTGTATGTTAAGTCCATTAGAGCAATACTCTAAAAAATAATCATAAATATCTCGTTCAAAAAAAGTTTCGATATCTCCTTCATTACCCCTTAAATCGCACTCAAACGAAATATTAGTGTCATTATTTATAAGCGTTGGTGCCGTCTTGTCGTGCACTTTATAAATTGATGAGCAGGTGTGACTTTCTCCACAGACCAGGCCAGGATAATGGAAGGTTTTGATAGTATCCATTACTGGATTGCAGGTGCCCGGAAAAATAAATTGATCATCAATTGAAAGCTGTAATGGTACTTCGGGTTGATCTCCAACTTGTCCAACTGCTAAACTTATCCACTCATTAAAATCGTTAAAAATAAATTCGTCACATGCTGAATCGAAAGTCGGCGGGCAAGTCAATGTCACTTCAAAACCTTCATCTATCTCACCATCGCAATCATTATCTTCATTATCGCAGGTCTCAGGAGCCCCAGGGTATGTACTACTATCTGAGTCATCACAGTCTTCATCATATCCAAATCCATCTAGATCCGCATCGAATAATCTTGCGCTGAAATTATAAGACACTACTGGTCCATGGTTATTGCAGTTATCTGAAACAGAAACAGTAAAAGCTATTGTATGCCTCGGACTTAAAATCGGAGATCCTGTATAAGGATGAGAGATTTTAACGCCATTACCACATCTATCGGAGTAATTATTAAATATCTCATTTTCTAGAAAGTCATTAATATCTTCTACGTGCCCTGAACCATCCCACGTAAACACAATTTCTACTTCTCCTCCGTTGTATTCAGGGCCTTCCGTGTCCTTTACAATAATTTGAGATACACAAGTCGAACTGGAAGAACATGCATCTATTGCTGAGAAAGTAACATCATAATGAGTATAATTACAATCTTGAGAATAGATTATATTCTCAATAACAAAATCATTAGAAACAGGATACGAAGTAGAATAATCTGAGGCTGTAGCAGATAATAACCAATCCTCAATTATAGGCAATTCTATTTCATAACATTGAAGTATCAAATTTGGTGGACAATTAAATAAGAGCACTGTATTTTCATCTATTATGCCATTACAATCATTGTCAATTCCATCACAAACTTCTGGAGCACCTAGGTATATGTAAGGGTTATTTTCATCACAATCTTCACAGATTGAAATGCCATCATTGTCATTATCTATTGTAGATTGATTTAACATAAAAGAATACCTCTGATAAATTACATTATTACAATTATCCTCGACTGAAAGTGTCATTCCAACACTAGTTCTAATGTTATTTAACCCATTGTCAGTAAGTCTATTATTACCTATGATTGTGCCACAATTATCAATGTAGTTCTCTAATAATCCAACCTGAATAAAATCATTAATTGAACCATTATTATTTGAACCATCGCAATCTATGAATACGTCTGTGCTTCCAATAAGGACAGGTGGTTGGTCATCTTTAATGGTAAGTATAGAACTGCAACCAGAAATTTCATCACACACAGAGAATACACCGAATGATACTGGCACCTCTATAAAACAACCATTAAAGTCAGACAAGGCACTGAGGTCAAAATCATTGATCACTGACAAGATAGTTCCATCTGTCTCAAATGCTATTGCACTTTGTAACCATTCATTAACCGATTCAGCATCATATTCACAATCAATTACTAAGTTATCAGGACAAGTTATATCTGGTGCATGATCTTCATCAATTATTCCATCACAATTGTTATCCATACCATCACAGACATCTATCCCATTTGGATTAATTGAAGGGTTATTATCGTCACAATCCAATGCGTTACTTACAAGTCCTGGTATAGGTCTACAGATTTGTTTTGCTCGTCTGGGATTACCGAATCCATCAGAATCTCTGTCTTCATAATAAGTTAAAAAGACAACGTCTTCATCTATCTGGCCGTCACAATTATTATCTAAATTGTCACATATTTCCTGTGCACCTGGAAATATGTTTGGGTCTAAATCATTGCAGTCTTCGTTTGCAAAGAAACCGTCATTATCAGCATCCATTTGACTTATAACATTAAACAGGTAAGGTTGTGAAAAATCCATACACTGCCCTGTTACAGAATCCACATGCTCGCCAATTATAATATTTAGAGAAGACATACTATTAATACCATAGATAACATATGCACCTATCTCTCTTCTATCAAAAGACGGAACCATACTTAGATCTAGAATTAATCCTGTTTCTTGATTAACTAGTACATATACCTGATTGTACTCTTGGTTATTTAAAAAAGGTTTTACTTCAATCTGTTCGAAATCATACAATTGCGTAGGTCCATCAAGTATTCCACCTTCTGCATGACAATCTGAAATAAGTGAATTTCTGAATCCAGATGAATTGGCATTATTTACAGTTCCACCCTCCTCTATAAATGCTGATATTATCTCTACATTATCATAATCCCAATTCTCATCCAATGGAACTGTAAATGAATATATTACAATACTGCCTGATGTTGTATTAGAATTATCTTGTAATGGCATACCATCATAAGGGGTAATTAACTGTCTTGCAACTCGTTGATGAGGTCTTGTCAATGAACTAACTCTAGTAGGAAGATTTTCATATCCGCCCATGAATCCAAATCTATCATTAGCATATATATTAGCTTGATCATATGATGATGAACGGCTTTGGACATTATCCTCTGTAAGACCTACAAATAATCGATGTTCTCCAGGATTTAAATCCGTTATAAACTCAGTTGTCACTTCTATTGTGACTTCAGAATTAATAAGATTTATAGATGCATTGTGGCTTAGTATTACATCAGGACGCTTCGTAATCGAATTGTTCAATTCCCTTAGGAATGAACGCAATGAAACTTCTAGAAAATCTGAAGAACTTCTATCCAATTTTCCACTAGGAAAAATTTGTGGATTTAATCCCCTAGACCAATCATCTACTTCAAGCAAATCTCTTGTATGAATAGCAGCACCAACAAAATGTGGCCCCAGCTTTTCTTCTACATAGTTCATAGCTACAATCCCACGCGGTAATATAGTACACCATAATCCAGAAGCCAATTCTGCGAATGCCGCTTTTTGATTCTGAGGAGCTATGCTTGTTAAATTTACGGAAGATCCAAAACCTCCCCCAAGCGATCCACCATTAATTGAGGTGATACTGAGATCATAAGTAGATGTTCCATTCTCAAATGGAAGTTGAGGTTCTATTAATACAGGAGCACTTGAAAATGGTTCTATGTCAGTATTAACATATCTGTGATATCTAAGACCTTTGTATCGTATCTCGCAACCTAGCGAATGAATTTTGCGGTTTCCTAAATTTTCGATTTGAGCATAAACATCTTGATAAGTTCCAGATATACCTAGATAATGATATCCTCTTGAACCACCAGCTCTAGGGTCAAAAAAACTAACAATTAATCCATCTCTCTGAACAGTCAGAAAATCTGCTGAATCCTGGTACTCATACTTGACATCATCAATATAAAATAATGAGTTTTCATTCAATGGAAAAAAGTTTAGCTTATTGACTTCATTTCCAACTCTATTAAATATTGTAGCTCTAAGATTATCATTAATAAAAAAGGACCAGTATTCTAATTCAATATCTATTTCAAGAGTACACTTAAACCACACTCCTTGTGGATATTTGCCGTCCTTCACATCAACGAATCCAAAACTCGTAAATTCAAAATCACCATTTTCTCTAAACAACAATTGACATGACCAATCAAATTGTCCAGGTTGCACACCTGCTATTGTTTCTATATTAAAATATCCAGATTGGCCTTCAGGAATCATCATTCGGAACTCCATCTTGTGTCCTCCACCTACTGGATTTCCTGAAAGAGGTAATTTGCAAGCAGACCAATCTTTCGCATCAATTTTCAATGAGTTTGAACCACTAAACGCTATATCATCAGAGATTCTTGATTCCGCGACAGGTGGTGTATACTCCCATTCATTTGAAGAAGTAGCAATACCTTGCCCAACTGTATAACTATCGAAATTATCACAAATAACAGTCTGAGCTGTATACTTGGTGAATACAACACAGAGTATTATAGTTAAGAAAGTTATGGAAGTTCGCATACTCAATAGATTTGTCTCAAAACAAACATAATAGTATGAAAATACGATTTTTCACTAAAATCTATTCAAGACATCTCCTTCAAGCTCACCCAACTCACCTCAATCTAAAATTAACAGGCACCTCTAACCTAAAGCCCACTATAGCCTCAGCATAATAGAAAGGTTGGTAACCTTGTGCTGTAGCATGTCGATAGGCTTCAATAGCTGCATTATCTAAATCATCACTAACCCCTTCTAGCACCTCTACAGATTGTACATAACCATTGCGATCTACAGTAGCCTCCAACACCACTGTTCCTTGTATACCTTTATCCCTTGCAGATGCTGGATAGTTCAGCGTAGAATACATATCCCTTAGCATCTGTTCTGCGCCTTGGGCTGGCGTAGGAAAATCTCTCTTGGTGAGATTGGTTAGAACATAATTTCCATTACTGGGATCTTTAACGTACAACTTATATTCTCGATTTACAATCACATTTTCATCTTTAATTACGGTACTGGTTTTGCATTGCGAAAAAGTTAATGCCAATAGTGCCATAAAAACAAGTAATAATTTAGACATAAATAATAATTGCGATTAATTTGAAATTCCGAGACTAGCCAATGTCGCCATATTAAAACTACCTGCAGGCAATCTATGAAGGACTTGATACTTTTTCAGTGCCTCTTTAATGCAGGCCTGATCATCTTCCAGACAATGATAACCGTCCTCCAATAATGCCGACCACAATTGCTTTATAGCGTCTTTCATATCTTTACCACACATTATTTCTTGCCAAGCAGATCTAGTTGTGGACGCTTCTACATTCTTGTTCAATCCTTCTAGGACATATCTAACTGGCTGTCCTTCTACATAATCTTTTGTAATATATCTTCCGTTGACCTCAGACATGGTGCTGACTTCCACTAAGCAATGAACTAATAATCCATTACGATCAGGTTTCTTGGTCCAGACTTTCTCACTGACTTCTGTAAAGGAAAATAAACTAGATGGAATCTCTTCTCCTACACTAAACCGAGCAATTGTATCTGGCACAAAATCAGAATACTCTTTAACTATAGCTTTTGAATAGCATTTCCCAGGTTCATTAGGCATTGATTCTTCATACAGTCCTTGTGGAGAACTACCATCAAAAGAAATTGGCTGTCTTAATTGCTTACTTGTATTACAAGAAACAAAGACAAAATAAAGCACGCTGGTAATAATCGTCAGTTTGTTCATATTTCGATTTTTATTCTAGTAAATATAGTAAATGGCACTCATTAATTCTAAACAATTAGGTGAGTGACTACTTAACTACAATAATAGATTTGCTATCAATGATTTCATCTTCGTAATAAAACAGCAAAGAATACATACCACTAACCAAATCTTTTGTGTCGAATATTAAGTCTTCTCCTTCCTTGACTTTTTGTATTTCTATCTGACGTCCAGTTCCAGATACTAACGCTACCTCATCTACGTTTCCATCTATTTTCACATTCACAATATCAGATGTTGGGTTAGGAAATACACTCAATTTAATTCTATCTTCATCCTTGTCATTATTTACTATCTGAGGTGCATCACTTACAACCGAACATGGTAATTGCTTGCTGTAATTCTCTATAAGTCGCGTGATAAGGTCATTTAATTTCTCTACTTTGTAATCTGGCAACACATGCTCCAAATGCGGATTCCCTATCCCACTATCATCTGTCAAAAATACATAAGTGCCATTAGTCATCAATGCCATTTGCTTCATCAGATACTCTGTCTCTCTATCTATTCCACTGGCGGTGATCGGTATTATTTTGATGCCTTTCTCGGCAGCAATTCTAACTTGATCAGCTAAGCGATGGAGCACCTCAGCATCATCATGAGGTGGTGCATCTAGGAGAAGAAAAATAATCCTGGACAATGCATCTTTATTCCATTCTTCTTCAAGCGCATTCGCTAATCCACTATCCATCGCTTCAGGATAATCTCCACCACCACTTATAGTACGTGTAGTAATAAAATCTAAAGTTTCATTAATGTCACTAGTCAGATGGCTTGTCTGAGTAAGGTAATCATCAAACTTATCTTTGTAGAATACTGCCCCTGTACGTATAGGGATATTATTATTCGATGATCGATTAATAATGTCTTCTAACTCAGCTTGAAGGAATTCAATCTCATCATGCATTGAACTTGTGGCATCTACTACAAACATAACGTCCATGCCTTGCCATTCCTGACATGATTGATTGGACGTTATATGTATCCCGTATTCTGAATCCTCTGTAGAAACTATATCCTCAGACTCACTAGACTTATTCACAAGGATATAAGTATCATCAGCTGACGTTTGAGGATGCCACAGTTCTGCCTTACCTGTATTGTCTGTAATAGTAGACCATAGAATGCTATCCTTAGAATCCAGCAGTTGCACTTGTACGTTAACCAAGGGGATGTTATTATCATTTGTAAGAAACACAGACTCCCGTTCTCCAATAGGCAATCCCCAATGGTCTTTCATTGATTTGTATACACCATCTCGGTTTAAGTCCTCCCAATCTATCCAATTATCCAAATCATTCCATTCTGCCGCTGTCAGTAAACCAGCTTCTATAGTTACAGATGTTTCCTTTACTTTAACTACAGATTCTTTTGCAACGACCTCCTCTTCTATCACAATTAAAGACTCTATAGTTGCATCGGGTATAAGGTCTGACACCTTGTTTTTTACACGGACACCGTCTATATAATAGAAAGTCTTATCACTCCTTGACCCTCTTACACTAATGACGTCAGCGCTACTAACTGAGACGCCGGCCGTAGTTGCCGTAAGTGCACTAATAGTCTTTGTAGGTAAGGCCTTCTTACGCTTAGCACTTACTTTAGGACTCCCAAAGCAATTTTCATAGCTTATTACACTTCCTGAAGTGGTATTATCCAATTCTATTAAAGGCACCTTATATTCCACAACTACTACTTCATCTAATACGGTCCTGTCTTCTGCCATATGAAAATCCACATTAGTCATTTCTTTGTAATTAACTGATACTCCTACCTGACGTTTATTACTAAATCCTATATGTTGGCATTCTATGTTATAAGTACCCGCTGGCAAATTCGTTATAGAATATTTTCCATTTATATCACTTTCTCCAACACCTACCAATTCACCGTCCTTATATAAAGCAAGTGAAGCAAAGTGTATGGGTTCGTTTGTTTCCTGGTTCATCACGAGTCCCTGAATACCTGTCTTTTCCAAATTCGCTGACAGCCCCAGAATTAGGGCCATCAACGACATAACTATTCTATTCTTCATGGTCATCAATTTTGTTGAGCGATAGATTGTAATGACATATACTTCTTCATCAGCTCTACCAACTCTTGCCTGTACCCTTCTTTATCATCACCCACATTACTCGTCGCATGGGTGATACAATTATTCAGATCAGACGTTTTGAGAAACTTTGATTGACTTAGGTTCATTCCAAATTCTGCTACCGATACAGAAAACTGAATGTCCTTATCCAAATCAGTTATACTTGTCTCTGCAGAGGGTATACTATTCTCAAACTTGATGCTCTTGTCTGCATCGGGATGTTTATACCGACACTTAATATAACCCAGAGCCTGTGATGAATCAGCTTGTTTACCCGTTCTACTCTTCTTAGCTATTTCTTTATCAATAGATGCGGAAAATTCACTTTCTGAACCCGTAGGAATTATTTCATAAATAGCCGTCACATTATGACCAGCACCTACTTCTCCAGCATCTTTCTTATCATCATTAAAATCTTCTTTTGCCAGCATTCTATTCTCATATCCTATCAATCTGTATGACTGCACATGCGCCGCATTAAATTCAATTTGAATTTTGACATCTTTGGCTACCGTATATAGGGTGCCTGCAAATTCATTGACAAAGACTTTCTTCGCTTCATTATAACTATCTATATAGGCATGATTGCCATTGCCTTTATTGGCTAGAGTTTGCATCTTATGGTCCTGATAGTTACCCATACCAAAACCCAATACAGATAGAAATATGCCAGACTCTCTTTTCTTTTCAATTAATTTTTCCAAACCATTGGCATCACTGACACCGATATTAAAATCCCCGTCTGTAGCAAGTATGACTCTATTATTTCCACCTTCTATAAAATTATTCTTAGCAATCTCATATGCCGTCTTGATCCCTTGTGCACCTGCCGTACCTCCACCAGACTGCAATCGTTCAAGTCCTTCTTTGATTGTCTTCTTATCTGCTGCACTCGTAGAAGGCAGTGCGATCGCAGAAGCGCCTGCATAAGTGACAACGGCCACTCTATCCTCTGGTCTCAATTGATCCACCAATAATTTTAGTGATTTTACCACCAGTGGTAGCTTGTTCTGGCTACCCATACTTCCAGACACATCTACCAGATATACCAGATTTGAGGCAGGCAAAATAGACGTATCTACTTCCTTAGCCTTCATAGAAAGATGCAGCAATCGATGATCTTTATTCCACGGACATGAGGTGTAATTATGGTGTACCGTTATAGGATGCTCGTCAGTAGGTTCTTCATAATTATAGTCAAAGTAATTAACCATCTCCTCTATGCGTACAGCATCGGGAGGTGGCATCTGATTATGATTCAGCATCCGTCTGATATTGCTATAAGAAGCTCGGTCAACATCTAACGAGAATGTGGAAAAGGCTTCTTGCAGTGGAGATACAAATGGGTTTTCTGCAGGCTTCTCGTATCCTTCTGAGTTAGATACTTCTTCTACGAAAGTATCATCGAATTTAAATCCTACAGGCTCACTTTCCTCTAAGGTCTGACGTGGAAGCAGGTTTGCAGCATTTTCTGGATTCACTCTGATACCATCAGTACAATTATATTGCCTGACCTGACCTCTACTGCCTCTAACAGATATATTCCCATTTTTGGATACGCCTGCAGATGTGGCAGCAATTTGGTTAATTGCTCTTGTAGGCAAGGCATTTTTGTCCTTGCCCGCTAACCCTTTTCTCATTTTTCTTTTCTGCCTTCTTGCTTCACGTTTACTTACAGAAGTAGAAGTAATTGTAGCTCCTGAAGTCGTATTGTCTACCTCAATCAAGGGCACCTTATATCCTTCAACTACAACTTCATCCAGCATTTGTGAATCTTCCGTTAATTTAGCATCTACTGTAATTAATTTATCAGCTGCTACAAGAACATCAGTAATTCTCTGTGATTTTAGCCCAACATAATTGAACTCTAAGTCATACAGACCAGCCTCTAGATTAGTAAAAGAGTACTTACCATCTAAGTCTGTTTCAGTGCCATTCTGTAATATTCCATTTTGATAAAGTGCTACTGTGGCAAATAATACCGGCTCTCCATTTGCAGCATCCGTCACTACACCTTCAATTCCAGAATTTTGAAAAAAGGTTGTCCAGCCTATGCAAAAGGTCACAATTGATATAACTAAAGTCGATTTCATAATAAATCTATTTTGAAGTTGAATAAATTGAATAACAACCTTAGGATGCGAGGCCTGCTGATATTACACACATCAGAGAAAAAAAATTTGTAGCTTGGACTTGTTGAGTGTTCATCACGACATATCAGAACTAGAACTAATAGAGCGATATCAATCTACCTGTGATCAGAAATGGCTAGGTGAATTATATAGCAGATACAAGCCGCTAGTCTATGGTGTATGCTTAAAATATCTGAAAGAAGTCCATCAAGCAGAAGACGCCAGCATGGATATCTATGAGCATTTATCAGAAAAACTCAAAACACATCAAGTAGACAACTTCAAATCTTGGTTATATGTGGTCGTGAAAAATCATTGTTTTCAGAAGCTACGAACAAGAACCAAGTCTTTACAAAAAGAAAAAGCCGCCAACGATATGTATTCGACGACAGTTTTTCATCCTGATAATGTCAATAAGGAGAAACGCCTTAAGAAATTAGAAAAGTGCACAGAAAATTTATCTCAGGAACAAAAAAACTGCATTACTGCGTTCTATTATAAGTCGATGTCATATCAAAAGATTGCTCAGAAATATGATTTACCTTGGCATACAGTCAGATCTCATATTCAGAATGGACGGCGAAATTTGAAAAAATGCATGGACAATAACTAAATATGTCAACAGAAAAGACATACCACAACCTCCTCCAGAAATTAGCGGAGGGGACGATCACCGAAAAGGAAAGATGGCAACTGGAACGTGCCAGTCTTGATGATCCTTTCTTGGCGGATGCTTTGGAAGGATATTATTCAAAGGATGGTGCTGATAACACCAATGTGGTTCCATCACCTGCACCTAAGACTAGATCACTGAAATGGCTTTCTATTGCGGCTAGCTTACTTGTTCTTGTCACCGCCTCTATTTGGGTTTTCCAACAAAATGAGCCTGAGTCTGCGGTCTATAGTGCTGCCGAAAACAGCACAATGAGAGTTCCACAAGCTGCACCAAAGAAAGGTCTTAGCAAGAATGGCAATACATCACAAGATGATTATGTTCCAAATGAGCCTCAAGAAATTATGGCACCCGACAAAGAAATAGCAAGCCCTTCCAGTAGCCCTAATTCAGCAGGGGGGTATGCGAAGCAAGCTGAAGTGGCCAAAATCAAAAACCCTGCTAGCCGCACTGAACAAATAAATACAGACAAAACAATCAATGAGGAGGAAGAACCTATTTTAGTAGAGCTTTTGGATGAGGCGTCTGAAGCGCCGGTCGTTGCCGCTAGAGATGTTGTACGTCAGAAAAAAAGTAAAGCAAGGGTGGTTGATGCTGATTTGGCTGAAGAGGTAGAGGTCGTAGTAGTGGAAGAAAGTGCCCCAGTATCTACTGATGCCATGGATGGTTTTTCTAAGGAATCTGTTCGTGAGCAAGAGAAATACGAATCAGGCGTAGACCAATCAACCGCAATAGGAGGAAATGTAGTTGCCCTAGGTAAAATTCCTTCAATTATCCAAGGAACCATCACTGACAAAAATGGCCTGCCACTCGAAGGCGTCTCCTTACTTAATACAGATTTTCAGACGATAGGCCTAACTAATCAGTCTGGCGTTTTCCATATTCCAGATGAAAACAGATATGTCATCGCTGCATTCACCGGCTATGATTCTGCCACCATTGCCCTCCGTCCAGAAGTATCTGTAGAACTAAAACCTATCTCAGAATTATTCTCTAATCGCCACAAGACGTTGGCAGAGATGATGGATGACAATGAACTAATTGCTTGGTACAAAGAGAGAATAAATCAACAATTTTCTAATACCTGGCCCTTATGCAATCAACAAAACAGATTTCAGCGTTCCAATCTTAACGTAAACGTACATGTGCGGATAGACCAACAGGGTAAAATCTATGATCTCACCTATATGAATGAGGTGGATGAACAATGTAAATTTAAATTAGAAGAACTTTTAAATGAGCAATCATTTGAAATTAATAGACCCGTTAATTTTCTATTGCGAATTAATTTGTAAAAAAAGGCTCAGTGGTACTATGGTGCAAGGCAAAATTGGATTACGGTTTATGGTAGGCGGCAAATGGCTCTAATTCGGTACAGCGGTGCAGTGGTACATGGTGCAAGGTAAAATTGGTTTACTGTTTATATTATGCAG
>CAZQDZ010000010.1:0-119026 GCA_964591455.1 uncultured Saprospiraceae bacterium | reverse complement strand
ATCAATATTGTCATCGCCACCTGGGCAAATATCATTCGCATCACACACACCATCGCTGTCAGCATCTTGGAAAGTACCGCCAGAGCAATTACAATTTGCATCATAAGTTTCACCTGCTGTACAAGCATCGCCATCATCACAAGCAGTGCCAACTGCACATGAAGCCTGTATGACATCCATGCTGAAATCATCAATTGCTATATCACTTCTCCATCCATTTCCTGTAATACCTCTAAGCCTGACTTTTATAAGTTCTCCTAAGTAATTATTTAAATCGACTGTAGCATTGAGCCATGCATTTCCTTGTTCGCCACTGATAGACCAAACATCATTTGTCCACGTATCTCCATTGTCAGTACTGATATCCACATTAAGTGAACCCATTTCAGATCCCAGCATATGATACTGAAAAGAAAATTCTGCAGTAGTTCCATTGATAAGATTAAAACAAGGTGAGGTCAAATGAGCATCCATATTTGGAAAGTTTGGATTACTGGCCTCTACATATATGTAATGACTTCCCTCCGTAGGACTTGACGGACCAGTGCCGTCAGATGGCGTTGTATTGGCATCAAATCTCCAATCGATATCATCATTTATTTCTTCTTCCCATCCATTATAAGCATTGTTGAAGCCTTGATTATAGGGGAATGCTGAAATCGAAGTTTGACACAGCGGGCAGTTATTACATACATAATCCGCTATGGTGAAGTCATCGAAATAAAATCCATCAGTATTCAATGAGCCATCAGAGACCATAGCAAATCTGAACTGAACGTTATTGTTGTTTTTATAAGCATCGAGACTTATCTGCTCTGGAATCCAGGCCTCTGCGGACTCGTACAATTTAAGAGTAGTCCAGTTAGTCCCTCCGTTAGTTGTTATCTGAATACCCGCTAAATCACCTGGCTCGAATGACCATTTAGCATAGAACTCAAGATATGGTGAAGTCGTCGACGTCAAGTCGAAACTCTGATTGAGGACAAAATTATTGTTAGTGTTGTTTACAAAATTACTTCCATTGGAATCGCCAAATGAACGGCTGCCAGAATAGCTATCGTCAAAATTAGTTCCCCAGTCTATTCCGTTTCCACCATCTGTCCAGTTACCAGAGCCGCCTTCTGCGTCATCAAAAAATAAAACAGTTTTATCGCCAAGAACGATTGTGATTGTTTCTCTTTTAGATTCAGTACCATCTTGTGAGGCTACTATGTCAATATTAACTTGACTTTGATTGTAATTCGGATCTATAGTAATAGTAAATGGATTACCTACATTATCTTTTTTTGTTCTTGGAGCTATAGATCCATACGACATTGGTGCAGATACAGTCACTAATGGGTCAGAAGGTATTAGTTCTACAGACACATTATTGACGGCGCTTCCTGCGCCTTTATTTTTTAATTCTACTTCCAAATCGAAACTGCCACCAATATTAGCGCTACCTATAACTTTATGACTTTGGATATCAGCATATCCACCTGATATCCAAGCTTGATAAAATAGTGGGTATATATTTTCATCCACGAGACCAAATATTTCAGATTGTGCAGGCCAAAAGCCACTTCCATCTATTTCGGGTGTCCATGCGTAAATGCCGCTATTATGAAGGTAATCTCTTGTTGTTCCACAAGATGTATATCCTAACATTTGAGATGTCGTACCGTAAGGATAATTATTCTCTGATAAGAAATCAGAAGCCCATTCTGCATAGGTTGTAAAATCAGGAGGAGTACTACTGTAGCCATATGGCATCAGATAACTTCCTGCGGTAGCGTGAGTCGAAAATGCAACAGTTGGTCCTATCAATGCCGTAAAATCTCTTACTGCTGATGATTCCGCTTCAGAGAATGGTGCCGAGCCCCTATATGTATTACTGCTAGTAGTACCACTTGAGCAAGAATTGTTGATTCCCCACTGGAATGAATAGTTCCTATTCAAATCCACACCAAAACCACCTCTTCTGTTCTTTCTCCATAGTCCACCACCGTTAGGATCTGTTTGTCGATTATATTCATACCCATCTGGATTGACAACTGGAACGAAGTAAAGCTCTCTATTATCTATAATGTAAGTTACTGCAGGGTCTGTTCCGTAATTTTCTAATAGCCAGAACATGTAATTAACAGTGGCAGCCATTGATAACGGTTCTCTAGCATGATGTAAGGCATCATAGTAAGCGACCGCTTCTGGCTCATCCACATTTGGGTTGTCAGAGATTTTAAGTGCCCAAATTGTTCTCCCTTCTGCTGTAGTCCCTATGCTATATTTAGAAGTTGTTATGGATGGAAATAAAGTGTGCATTTCATCTAACTTGTTTTCTACCTCATTGTAAGTATAGAACCCTCCCATACTGCCATATCCGAAATTATTAGCTGTTTTGAGTGGACGGTTCTGAGGGAGAGATTGCAAATCTTTAATCCTTCTTTCTTGATAGAACTTTCTGAAATCCTTGATTTTGACTTCATAGTCTATGCCAAGCTTATCGAGTTTGACTACATCTTTATGGGTGAGATATATCTCCACACCTGACTCCAAGTCACCGTGCAAGTGATCAAAATCGATATCATTCATAGCCATCAGATTCAATTGCTCAGGGCCTTGGATATAAACCTGAACGACACTGTAGTTTTCTAGTGTGGTTGACTGATTTTGGCTATAAAGTGATAGACAAAAGAATGTTGATATGGCGGCTAAGGCCATTCTATAGTACTGTACCATCTGCTTGAATGGGGTATAAAAATTTATAAAATGCTAAGGGTGCATTAAAAATTTTCTAGCTATTGCTAGACGAATTGTTACTAAGAACATTATAGTTCATCAATAACTAAACCAAGGCTTTTGATAATTATCGACTTATAAGAGGGTGCGAGCTATAGGGATGTAGAATTAGCTTCTAGAATAGAAAATTAAGCTAATAAATGCTTAGTACGCTTGACTTTAGAAAGGTTTTGTAAGCTACTAGGCAAACTTACTTTTTAGACAAATATTTCTTTTCTCTAATTACCATTTCAGGTTGTGAAGAGAATTTTAGTATAAGCCCAAAGCTCTGAAAAAAGGGTTCTAAACTTAAGTGTAGACATCTGAACATTTTCTCGACTCTTCACGTCCAGAACGGTAACGGGAATTTTGGCCCGCTTGAGTCTTCTGAGAAACTCTATGTCTATCATGAATCTGTTCGTCTTAGTTTCTAAAAATATCTTTTTTGCCTTGATATTGAAGCCTTTAAGTCCACACTGAGTGTCATCTGTGTTTAGGCCAAGTATAAAGCGGTTTATAGTCTTCAGATAGTGGGAGACTTTGACTCTAAACCAAGGTAGATCATTATAGTATTTCGCATCACGGTGTCCAATCACAACTTTACTATTATGCTTCGAGAGAGAATTCAGCACTTCTTCCATACTTCCGTAGGTATAAGGGAAATCATGGTCTGTGTATATTGTATAGTCAGATTGGCCGTGGGCGACCCCTTTTCTCAGCGCAAATCCTTTCCCTTTATTCTTCTTATATCTTAGATAATCTAGATTGGAAATGGCAGCTTTCAATTTAGCCTTATCCACATTCAAATCTTTATTACTGCCATCATCCACTATGATGAGATGGACATCAAAATGTTCTGAGATTCTTTTTTCAAACTCCTTGAACTGCCTAATCAAGTCCCCTGCCCAGCCTTGAGATGGGTTAAAAACTGGCAAAATGATATCTAAGGACTGCATAGACACAATAGTATGGCTATAAAATCACCATATTTAACTGCCAAATTTAATTATTCTTATGATAGGTCGACCTAATAGCGGAAATTACAACCCATATTTTAAAGCATATATTGATAAAGTACCTGGAGATGATATACTCCTGAAAATGGGTAATAAGACGCCTTTAGAGGTATACAAGCAGATTTCTACGGAGAAATGGGCTTATAGATATGCTGAGGGCAAATGGTCCTTAAAGGAGATGATGATGCATGTTATAGATGCTGAGCGGATTTTTGCCTATAGGGCGCTACGCATTAGTAGGGGAGACCAAACTGCACTTCCTGGTTTTGACCAAAACGAATATGTGCCATCATACAGAGCAGCTCACAGAAGTATAGAATCCTTGCTAGAAGAGTATATCAGCACTCGGCAGAGTAGTTTGAAAATGTTTGAGAATTTTGATAAAGACCATTTTATGCAAATTGGTATTGCAGGAGATAGCAAGACCTCAGTTTTGTCTTTAGCATTTATGATAGTAGGGCATGAATTGCATCACTTGCAATTAATGAAGGATAAATACCACATATAACATCTTATGGAAAAGAAAAAATCTGCTGAAGAATACGTGCGATCTCATCCCGTCTGGTCTGATGAACTTAGTGTCTTAAGACAATTGCTGTTGAGATCCGAATTGGAGGAAACAGTGAAGTGGGGCATGCCTGTCTATACGCTGAAAGGAAAAAATGTAGTAGGAATAGCTGGATTTAAGAAGCACTATGGATTGTGGTTTTACCAGGGAGTATTCTTGTCAGATTCTCATAATCTATTATTCAATGCGCAAGAAGGCAAGACGAAAGCCATGCGTCAAATGAAATTTTTCTCTGGTGAAAAACTGAATAAGAAGCTCATCACTCAGTATATCAATGAATCTATAGCGAATCAAAAGAAAGGACTAACTGTAAAACCAAAATCTATAAAATTAGCTATGCCTGCTGAACTGAATAAGGCTTTGGATGAGGATGATGTGGTGAAGAAATCATTCTCAGCGCTTACAGAAGGCATGCAAAAAGAATATATGGCATATATAATAGATGCTAAAATGGAAAAAACTAAAATGTCTAGAATCCAAAAAATTATTCCTTTGATACAGTCAGGGAAGGGATTGCATGACAAGTACAAGAAGTAAGCAAATTACTATTCTTCTCCGATCAGATTATTTTCCATGGCTATTCTCACTAATCCAGCTGTGTTTCTTGCATTGAGTTTAGCTAGTAAGTTTGACCTATGAGATTCTACTGTCTTAAGAGAGATGAAGAGTTTTTTAGCTATCTCTTGTGTGGTATGTTCTTTGACGATAAGATTGAGAACTTCCTTTTCTCTTCTGGATATTTTAGGAATATCTTTCTTAACTTCTTTAGATCCTGTACGCTGATTCATAAGACCTTTCATAATCGTATCTGTCACATCATCACTGAAGTAAGACTTACCGGACTGAACAGTAGAGATGGCTCTCAGCAATTCCTCACGACCTGTATTCTTAAGGACATATCCCTTTGCCCCATTGTTTAATATTTCAGTAACAAAGCTTTCTTCATTAAACATGGAAATAGCGATAACCTTGGTTTCTTTATATTTTTCAGTCACCTCTTTGCACACATCTATGCCGCTCATTCCTGGTAGATTGACATCTAGTAGTAGAATGTCTACAGGATTATTCGCCAAGAATTCTAATGTCGAAGGCCCGTCCAGGCATTGGCCAGCTACTTCTATATTTTCTTCAGGTTTCAAAATAGAAGAAATGCCGTCCGCAAACATGGCGTGATCATCAGCGATTAATATTCGTGTCATAGTTAATATGTAAGGCTCAGAAATAGTAGGTATCATAATATTATTAATTGCGAAGCAAAGATACCGTGTAATTAGTTACTATAATTCGGGGTATTCCCTAGTATGCAAATTAGGGAAATACAACGAAGAAATAAACGTATTTATGATTCATCTTTACATTGTCATTGAGACCAAATGAAAACGCTATCACAATTCGACATTGACTATTGTCCATATCGAATTGTAGTTTAGTTAGTTAGTTGGGAGTTGGATGATTGTCCCTGATTTACTTTAATCCAGTAGATGAGATTGACATCTGAAGAATCGGAGAGGTTATCCAACTCTTTTTTCTGAAAAACCGAAAGAAATAACTCATTGGGATTGACTATTGCAAAAAGTTTAAGAAAGCACTCATAAAGATGAGTGCTTTCTTTATTTCAGACCTCACCCACTTCAGGATAGTTATCATATCTTTATTAATCAGTATTACTTTTTGAATCAGTTATAATTCTAGAAATGAATTACCTCAGACTTATTGTAACTCTTGTAAGTGTGATGCTTCTAACCAACCTATACCTCGTAGGTCAGAAATCTGACAAACTAGAAGCGCTGACTGAGGAATTAGAAATGGCCAGACGAACCAATGATTATGATGACTTGGCTTTATCTTATTACAACCTAGCACTCTATGAAGAAGAGGCTAATCGTAATCTAGAAGAATCATTCGAACACCTGTCACGAAGTCTAGAATATTATGAGTTAGCTAGGGATACGGCTGGGACCAATAGAGCTAAGTATCACATAGCCAGACAACTTCTAGGCAACGACATGTATGAAGACGCCTTTAATCGAATACTGGAATTAAAATCATATTTTCACGAGAAGCAAAACCCAAAGATGCAAGCCTATGTGGACTTATTGCTCTTTGATTACTATATAGAAAAACTGGAAGTAGAAATCGCTAGGACTACCTTGGATGAGGTAAGAAAAAAGATAGCTATAGTACAGGAGCAATCATTGCAATATGAGGTCATAACCAGGGATATTAAATATAATAATCTGATGAAAGATTATAAGGAAGCATTGAATATGTCAAATGAATGTTTTGATATCAGCCTGGATTTAAAAGATCCTTATATGCAAGCAACTTGTTTATTGGAGAGAGGGAAGGCCTATGGGCAACTCCAGCAGTATAGACTAAGTAATTTTGATTTGATTTCGTCATTAAAGATTCTTTCTGCTATTCCTTATAGTAAGGAGCGACTTTCGGCCTACCAACTCCTAGCAAATAATCTTAGAAGTATTGGACGGCATGAAGAAGCCTATGTCTATGCAGAAAATTACTCGAAACTTCAGGATAGCATACTGAATGAAAATAGAATTCTTGCAATCAATAACTTGACTCATAAGTATGAGTCAAAGGAAAAAGCAACGGAAATAAAGTTGTTAGAAAAGGATAAAGCTTATGTGCAAAAAAGTAATCAACAACAGAAAAGGGCTCTAATTGTACTTGGCCTTGCTATGGCTGGTTTATTGTTTGGTATTTATTATATTATTAGATTTTATTCTGAGAAGATAAAATCTGCTCAGATTATAGAAGAGCAAAATGAGAAAATTGCACAACAGAAAATTACAGAACTGAGAGATAAACTACAAATCAATTCTATGGAATCTATGATTGTAGGACAAGAAGTAGAACGTGAGAGAATAGCCAAAGATTTGCATGATAGCCTGGGAGGGCTATTGTCTACCATCAAATTACGTATTGGAAACATTCAAGATAGGGAAGCCAGTCCTGAAAAATTATATGAGTACAAGGAAGCTACTAAACTTCTGGATGTAGCAGTATCAGAAATCAGAACCATATCACAAGACTTACAACCAGGTGCTCTCAAAAGATTAGGACTAGTATCTGCTATCAATGATCTTATCAATAGATATCAAAGCAAGAATGGACCAGAGATAACTTTCCAACATTTTGGACTTCCAAAAGAACTAGACCAAAATTTTGCGATGGGCGTTTATAGAATCGTACAAGAAATATTTAATAATGCAATCAAACATGCAAAGGCTTCAGAAATATTTGTCCAACTAAATAAGGAAGAAGATTATATCGTCATACACATAGAGGATGACGGAATAGGATTTAATGCAAATAAAAAATACAAAAGTATGGGGCTGGAAAATATCAAATCTCGGGTTAATTATTTGCAAGGAACAATTGATATAGATTCCCGAATTGGACAAGGCACTTCATTCATCATTCATCTCTATAGTCAATTTAAAAGTGTAAGTCTGTCTTAGAATGAAAGACTTTACAGAATATCTGAATCTACCTTCCCCAGTACAGGAAGTAGATCTTCATGGAATGGCATCGTCCAGTTACAGTTTGCATGTCAAAAGAGAAGATTTAATCCATCCCGATTTTGGTGGAAATAAATGGAGAAAGCTGTTCTATAATCTAAAGGAATTTGAAAGTGGTGGATATACGCATCTTGTGACCATGGGCGGTCCTTTCTCTAATCACATAGCTGCTACAGCACAAATATGCCTGGCAGCTGGTTATCCCTGTGTAGGGATTATAAGAGGCACGCAAGAAGACTTGAACAATCCTACTTTGCTAAAGGCTAAAAGTGCAGGAATGGAAATAATTCATATTTCCAAAGCGGCTTATAGAAAAGGAAAAAACACTGAAGAAGTGAAGGGTATTTTAAGTAATTATCCTAAGCCATACTTTGTTCCAGAAGGAGGTAGTAACCGTCTTGCCATGCAAGGTGTAGGAGAGTTAATGTTTGAAGTTACTCAGGGCAAGGAATTTTATGATAAAGTGATAGTGGCAGCGGGTACAGGTGCGACAGCGGCAGGTATAATCAAAGCAAGTAAAATAGAAGTTATTGTAATTAATGTACTTAAGAATATTGGATTACAAAACGCTATAGAAGACATGCTAGAAGCTGATCTTACACATTGGCAGATTAATCATAATTATCACTTTGGTGGATTTGCAAAAACTTCTAATGAGCTTATCTCATTCATTAACAAATTTAAATTAGATACAGGCATTCCGCTAGATCCTGTATATACAGGAAAGGCCATGTACGCCACTCTGGATCTCATAGCCCAAAACCAACTCAGCGGAAAAAGAATTCTCTTTATACACACAGGAGGCTTGCAAGGCATAACGGCATACAACTATCTTAATTCTAATAAGCGCCAATTGGCATAAGTAAAGGAGATATTAATTAGCTTTTAACTTAGCATAGATTCAATCACTGAAGGATAATGTTTGTGTTCTAACTCTAGCACTTTTTTCGCAATAACATCAGGCGTATCAGATGGAAGTAATTCTACTGAATCTTGGAATATGATATGACCTTCATCATACTGCTCATCCACAAAGTGGATAGTTAACCCAGTGCTGTTTTCATTATTATCAAACACGGCCTGATGGACTCTCTTTCCATACATGCCTTTGCCACCGTATTTAGGTAGTAAGGCTGGATGGATATTGACTATGCGTTTGGGATATGCTTGTACGAGATAACGAGGAACCAACCATAAAAAACCAGCAAGGGCAATGAAATCAATATTCTGGTTTTCTAGAATAGTGAGCATCTCTTGCTCGGATTGGAAAAGCGCTTTATCTATCACTATAGAATCTATGTTGTGATTAGCAGCTCTTTGTAATACATAAGCATTAGGCTTGTTGCTAACGATAAGCGCTACCTGTATAGACTTATTAGTTTGGAAGTGCTGGATGATACTCTCAGCATTGGATCCACCACCAGATGCAAATATGGCTATGTTTTTAGGCAATTTGTTTTGGCAGAGTGCTTAGTTGATAGGGTCGTACTCAGAAGCTCTCGCTGGATCTACCTTGACCATAATGGCATGCACTTTAGATTTATCACCACGAGGAGCAGCTTTGAATATTTCTATAATCTCTACTCGTTTAGTATCACTAAACATTTGTATGATTCCACTATCAAAGACTGAAGAATTAACTTCTCCTATGGAAGTAATGGCACTCATCATCACGGCCCTGGATTTCAAGGCGTTGGAAGTCATTTGGTCCAAACTTTTCATATGATATTCATATATGGCTTGTCTATAAGGACGCATCCTTGGACTTAGGATTTCATCTGTGACGTTGACTCTGGAGATATTAGATCTAAGATTTGGATCCCATCCAGTACGTTCTACTGCACCTTGAGGCAGGTTATTAATAATAGATTTTGCTGTTTTAAAATGTTCGTCTCCCCCATAAATCTCAAAGGTGTCGTAGTCAAAACCAATAATCATAAATGCATAAAATGTCATCAATGAAGATAGTGGGTCAAAATAGCTATTAAAACTATTTCTAATTGGTTGTAATTCGTTATAGATTATTTGGACACCCTTGTCCTGATAGTTTAAGGTCTGAGTTTTATAAGTGCTATTAAACACTGGTCTCACACCTTGTACCTGAATGTCTGCGCTAAATGAATTAGCATTATCCTCTATCACATTTATACTAATGTTGCCTTCTATCTTCTCGAAATCCTCAAATTCATCTTCTGTCCACTTAGTATTGTTAAAGAATCTCGTTAATTCTGATTCAAAAGTCTCAAATACTTTAGGGTCAATATTCTTTACTCTTGGGGCATTAACTGTGACATTTATATTAAGCTCTTGACCAATTAGGCTGAGACTGTTCGCCACCATGAGAAGAAGGACAGGGACAAAGGCTATTTTTCTAATCTGGAAGATAGAATCTGAAATCATAATATTTTTCATTGATGACTACTTAACGAAATTTTTGACCAAAGTATTGATTATATCATGTGCAACTTCAGTTTTTGGTTTTAAGGAGAACGCTTCTTTTGCGCCTTCCTTAGTATAAATGGTGATTTTGTTGGTGTTATGTTTGAATCCTGCACCCTTGTCTTGGAGGGAATTAAGGACAATCATGTCGAAGTTTTTCTTATCGAGCTTGCTCTTTGCATTGGATTCAGGGTCATTGGTCTCTAAGGCAAATCCGATATGAATTTGACTAGATTTTTTCTTCTGACCCAGTGTTTCTGCAATATCTATTGTCTTCTCTAATTCTAGTGTAAGCGTATCGCCTGTCTTTTTTAATTTTTTCTCAGATGTGTGAGTTGGTTTATAGTCTGCCACGGCTGCAACAAATATGCACACGTTAGAATTGCTATGAAGGGCCTTGCATTGATTGTACATTTCGAGTCCGGAACTCACCTTGTAAGTAGTTATTTTTTCATGCGAACATGAATGGTGGGTAGGACCCAATACCAGTGATACATGAGCCCCTCTTTCAGCGCATGCCTCAGCTAGTGCGATACCCATCTTGCCTGAGCTATGATTTCCTATAAACCTAACAGGGTCCAGGGCCTCATAAGTAGGGCCTGCAGTTATAAGGATTTGTTTGCCTCCTAGGTCTTGCGGCGCCGCGAGGTTTTCTATTAGCTGAGCTAATATATTTTCTGGCTCCGCCATCCTTCCTTTACCTACTAAGCCACTAGCCAATTCCCCTTCCTCTGCGTCTATAAGTTTGTTGCCGTATGATAATAAGGATGCTATATTATTTTGTGTAGCTGGGTGGAGCCACATGTCTCTATCCATGGCAGGTGCAAAATACACAGGACACTTAGCTGAAAGATATACTGCTGTCACAATATTATCGCAGATACCATGGGCCATCTTGCCTAAAGTCGTTGCTGTGGCAGGAGCCACCACCATCGCATCTGCCCATAGCCCTAGTTCGACATGATTATTCCATGCATCTCCGTCTATCACATCAGTATGGACAGGATATTTGGATAGGGTAGAAAGGGTAAGCGGACTTATAAATGCTGTGGACGCAGGCGTCATAATTACCTTGACTGCCGCACCACTTTTAATGAGTAATCGTATAATAGTGGCGGATTTATACGCAGCGATGCTTCCGGTTACAGCAAGCAGAATCTTTTTACCCTTCATAGGTAGGATATATACAGTAAGTGCTGCTAATTACTTCTGCTCTTCAGTATCATGGGCAGGCTCTGCAGTTTCCTCGTTTCTGTACCTGTATTCTAGACCTTCTTCTAGGAATTCAGTCATGGCAATTACAGCAGGGTTCGGTAGCTTTTCGTAAAATTTTGAAATCTCTATCTGCTCTTTATTCTCTTGAATCTCCTCTATGGTCTCAGAGCTCACTGCAAACTCTTCTAGCTTCCCATGCAGCTCATGCTTAATATCCACTGATAGCTGTTTTGCTCTTGACGCGATAATCGCAAGCGCTTCGTATATATTTCCAGTTTTTGATATTAATTCCAATACGTCTCTGGCTTCAGCGTTTGGATTTATATTTTGAACCTTATTCTTAATATCACTCATTGATAAATCTTTTTAATTCTTGATTGCAATAATCGATTGTGTTTCTTATTTCTTTTTTTCTCTTAGACTTAGGGTAGCGACTTAGAAACTTGTTGCTCTTTTCTACAGTAGATTCTAGGCGCTCTTGCATTTTCTCATAGATACTATTCTTTGCAAGTTCAGTACTCGACTTTACTATAAGAAAATTAATCTCCTCATCCCGCTTCGTTTCTGGAAAATCTTTCAGTGTATTCTCTAATGCAGTCATAGCAGACTGATAGTTTTTGAGGTCATAGTAGAGTTTTCCTTGGCGGAAAGACTTTGCCTCCAACTTACCTCTAATTTCATCCATGAGTTTGTTGCACTCTTCTACTCTAGGACTATTAGGATAAGTATTGATAAATATTTGAAGCTTATCCAATGCTTCTATAGATGCTGTTTGGTCCAGTTTTTCATTTGGAGACATCTGATAGTTGGATAATGCAGACATAAACGCCATTTCCTCCTTTTTAGGAGAGTTGTAGAAGGTCTTCGTGAAATTATTGAAGTAGTGAGCAGACAAAATATACTCACCCTGATAATAGTGGGTGTAGGTATAATTGTAGAATAGGTCTTCTGCCTCCTTTTTCCCTCTATAAAAAGGGATAATGACCTCATATAATCCCTGAGCTTTGGTGTATTGCTCGTCTTTAAAAAACCTATTAGCCTCTTTGAGTATTTGTTCAGGATTATTACTATTCCTTATTTGCTCATAATTGGACTTACAACCTGTTGATAATGAGATTGTTACGATGGTAATATAGAGTAAAATTCTAATTTTCATAGAGCCTGCAAAGGTAATTTATTTTATGGGAATACGCAATCATCTAAAGAAACGAAAGTCCTGATAATCATTGTGTTAGAGGAAGTCTCCTTAAGAGTAATTTAAGACTGGCTTATGATGTTGAAGACTAAAATAACCGTAGCGCTTCTACTAATGAGCGATCATTCTTGAGCCGGGCTACCTTATTTTGACCTCCCAATTTGCCTATGGACTCCATGTATTCTCTGAAGGCACCTGGCGCTACCTTCCTTATTTTAAGAGGCTGAAGAACCTGGCCTTCTATAAGGTCCTTGTAGTATATGTTCTGTTTTGTAAGCACCTGGTCAAGAGTGACTTCAATGTCTGATAATGGAATCTGCGTATCATCCATGTCTATATACCATTCATGATGAGGGAGTGCATCATCTGGCGGATTGACTTGAGGGGCTACTGTAAACTCGTGTACGACCAGATTGTGTCGGTCTGCAGCCTGGCGCATAGCTTCTTCCACTTCTTTACTAATGACGTGCTCTCCGAATGCAGATATAAAATGTTTCACACGTCCACTTACTATGATACAGTATGGCATAAGAGACCGAAATCTAACGGTATCTCCGAGCATGTAGGCCCAAAGACCAGCATTAGAGGAGAGGATAATCGCATAATCCTTGTCTAATTCTACTTCACGCAGAGACAATCTGGTTGGCCTTGGTTCATTGACTTCTTGTAGCGGTATAAATTCGAAGAACATCCCGGCATTTGTATTGAGCAAGAGTACTTCTTCTTTGTAATTATGTTGATAGGCAATGAAACCTTCCGATGCGGGGTAGGTTTCTAAGGTTGTAATTAAAGCGCCATGGAGTTTGTCTATGCTTGCTTTATAAGGAGCAAAGTTGACACCTCCATAGATGAACAACTCTAGGTTAGGAAAAACTTCCTTTATAGTCGATTTGCCTGTTTTGGATAGTAATCGTTCATAGTACATCTGAACCCAAGGTGGGATTCCACTAATAAGCCTTAGATCTTTGTTGTATGTTTCTTCTACAATGCTATCCAGTTTTGTCTCCCAATCTTCTATGCAATTGGTTTGCCACGAGGGGAGCTGATTGCCCTTTGCCCACGAGGGAATTTCATGATTGACTATGCCAGAAAGGCGGCCAGTAGGGATGCCAGACTTTTGAGTCAATTTGGGAGAACCTGAGATGAATATCATTTGACCATCAAACAGATTTGAGCGGGTATCTGATACATAATTCAGTATAGCATTCCGAGCAGAACTGATATGATGGGTTATAGAGTCTTTAGTGATTGGAATATATTTTATGCCACTGGTTGTGCCAGATGTTTTGCCAAAATATTTTGGGAGTCCTGGCCAGAGGATGTTTGGTTTTCCTTGGACAACTTGATCTACATAGGTTCTTAGGTCTTCATAATCACTGATAGGAACTCGCTTGACAAAATCTGAATACGTTTTAATATCTTGGAAGTGATGGTCTTTGCCGAATCGGGTATTCTTTGCCGTCAGAATTAGTTTTCTTAGCCATTTGTCTTGGTCTGCCAATGCATTTTTTGCCTGCCTTCGCGAATTGGCCTGAATACGCGGTGCAATACTTTTGATGACTAAAGACTTCAATGACATAAGTGCTAAGATAGATTTGGATCTTATAACAGAAAAGGAAAATGATTAAATTCTTAGATTAGTGAGAAGTTGTCTATTCAATTCGACTCTGTAGATGTTTCTCCATGCTCGATAGCAATATGTGATATCCATGAATCACTCAGAGACTCAATGACACAACCTAATAAAAGATGGACTCCAAGAAACCTCAGTTGGAGCCCACCATATTACCTACTCCAATGTGTCTATCATTAGAGCAGATGTGAAACCAATAATTATTTATTTTTCTTTATTTCACTTTGTTTAAGGTGCTTCTAATTTTGTAATGTATCCTATTTAATAGAATAGGCTTGTGCTTAGTAGGTTTGATAATGTAGATGTTCTACTGAAAGTCATTTTCCATTACTAGGTCTAAGAACTCTCTACTTCGCTCAGCTCCGAAATCTCTTTTCAAATCGACCTTCTGAGGATTTCTTCCTACTCGACATGAGTACGTTTATAACGAAATGTCTTACTGAATGTGATTTCCATTTAGAGGACTCCATACTTCGTTCCGCTACAATTGAGTTGTAAAGTTTTTTTTTACAAATCGACCTTGTGCTTTAGACTGAATTACAAAAGCATACAAAGAGAACTTATAGTCCCTTATAGATTGCTAGCTAATCAGTAAATGTTTTGGAAGGCAAATAGGAAAGTAGTTGCCCTAACTTTTGAATGAGGAATAGACATTGTTTTCAATTTTTTTGGTTTTTTAAAGCGCACTAACTTGGGGAAACCAGCACGCGATTAATACTAAAGTTAATACAGTTTATGGTCAGATGACAGGAAATGTGAATTTAATTTCTGATAATTTATAACTCCAAAATGGAATTAGATTTAAATCATAATTTTTTGGTGTTGAATAATTACAGCGAGTTAATTCAAAAGGGTGAGGTTTTCATCTCCAATCATTAATTGCGGATTTCTTGGGAATTTATTTAATATTAATAAAAACCAAGATATTATGGCTGAGAATTCAATGACATTAGTGCTAAGATAGATTTTGTCTCAGAAATGTAGAGACTGTTTAATTATAAGTAGAAATAAAAAAGTGATTCTATTCGAATTATTTTTCTTTGTTTCTAACTATTCTTTCTACTTTACTATAAAAATCAATTATATGGAATCAAGAGCAAAGGCTCATTTAGATGAGGCAATCGATCGGGTAAGACTCAGTTTTAGTAATGTGTTTTCTGAAGGTATAGATATTTGGAAGAAAGGATTGGGGCCATTATTGGGATTTATGCTCATCTACCTTGTTATAAATGGCGTTGTCGGCTTGATACCAATGGCAGGTGATATCATAAATACTTTTTTATTGACACCAGCTTTGACTGTTGGCGCCTTTGTTTATTGTCATAATATACTGAGAAGAAGAGAAGATTTCGGAGACTTTTTTAAAGGATTTCAGATCTTACCTAAAATCATCTTGCTGAACCTAATTACTTATATAGTCTTTCTAGTTCTCCTACTGCCATTTATTTTTTCAATAGGTATAGATGAATGTTTGGGACTGGTTAAAGGAGATTCAGAGATCACAACATATATTATTGAGGACTTTGATTGGACGATGCCAGTGATGCTAATTCCTGCTGGTATAGCAATGTTTCTATTTAGTTTTTCTTTGGCTATGATTTGGTTTTACAAGTTATCTCCACTAGACGCCATTAAGTATAGTTGCAAATTAGTGCTCAATAATTTCCTGACAATATTAGCGCTGTTTATAGTAACAACACTTTTGGCTCTCAGCGGATTTATAGCACTTTTTATAGGAATCTTTGTTACCATTCCAATTATGTATACTATGGCATATGCAGTTTTTGCACAAGGCACTGATTTGTTTGGGTATCTTGACGGAAAACAAGAATTAGATATTTCTGAACACTTAATAGGTGGTGCTTAATGGATTAGAATTAAAGACCAACAAGGCAGATAAATTCCTTTCATTAAAAAGGGGCTAAGTCTGATGACCTAGCCCCTTTTTCTTTTTTGTAAAATGTCCTTAGATAAATGGTGCAATCACCAAAGCTACCACTGACATTAGTTTCAATAAGATATTCAGTGATGGACCAGAAGTATCCTTAAATGGATCTCCTACTGTATCACCAACGACAGTTGCCTTATGAGCATCAGATCCTTTGTAATACATTTTACCGTTTATCTCTACCCCTTCTTCAAACATCTTCTTTGCATTATCCCAAGCACCACCAGCATTAGATTGGAAGATGGCCATTAGGACACCACAAACAGTCACACCGGCAAGCAAACCACCAAGCATCTCTGCGCCTCCTAAGAAACCAACAAGTACTGGCGTAACGACTGCGATTAGACCCGGTAACATCATCTCTCTAATAGAGGCTTGAGTAGATATCTCTACACACTTATCATACTCTGCTTTACCATCTGCTGCTTCGAATGTTTTGACATCTGCATCAGACCATTCGCTCATCTCTTTGCCATCGTTTTTCTTCATTACTTCCAAAGCTTTCTTAAGCTCAGGAATATTTTTGAACTGTCTTCTTACTTCATTTATCATATCCATCGCGGCTCGACCTACTGCATTCATAGATAAGGCAGAGAATAAGAATGGTAACATACCACCTACAAGTAATGAAGCCATTACTTTAGGATTCATGATATTGATACCTGCAAGCTGATCAGTTGGATTAGCCACATTATAAGCAGTAATAAAGGCTGCAAATAAGGCCAGAGTTGTCAGTGCTGCAGATCCAATCGCAAATCCTTTTCCGATTGCTGCTGTCGTATTTCCTACTGCATCTAGCTTATCTGTTCTTTGTCTTACTTCTTTAGGTAATTCTGCCATCTCTGCGATTCCTCCTGCATTATCCGCTATAGGTCCATAAGCATCTACTGCTAACTGAATACCCGTATTAGAAAGCATGCCAACAGCGGCAATGGCTATACCATATAGACCTGCAAAGTGATGCGCTGCTATAATCGCCACCGCCAAGATTAAGATTGGAATTGCGGTAGAAATCATACCTACGCCTAGACCGGCGATGATGTTTGTTGCTGCGCCAGTAAGTGACTGATCTACTATAGATTGTACTGGCTTAGTCCCTGTTCCCGTGTAGTGTTCTGTCACTATACCTATCAAAAGGCCAGCTGCTAATCCAAAGAGTACGGCCCAGAAAACACCATAACTGTTGTATGCAATACCACCCATAGACCATTCACCTGGTAACATGTAGGTTACAATGCCGAAAGTAGCTGCCAACATTAAAAAGGCCGAAATAAATTCTCCTCTGTTCAAAGCTTTCTGAGGATCTCCACCTTCTTTTACCTTCACAAAGAAAGTACCTATGATAGAGGTTATAATGCCTACACTAGCTAACACTAATGGAAGCAGCACAGCTGATAGTCCATTGAAATCATCTGACCAGCCTGTAGCTGAAGCCATGAATGCAGCACCTAAAACCATCGTACCGATTATAGACCCTACATATGATTCAAAAAGGTCAGCACCCATACCAGCAACATCTCCTACATTGTCTCCTACATTATCTGCAATGGTTGCAGGGTTTAGTGGGTGATCTTCTGGAATCCCAGCTTCCACTTTTCCTACTAAATCGGCGCCCACGTCCGCAGCTTTTGTATAGATACCGCCACCTACTCTTGCAAATAAGGCTATAGATGAGGCTCCAAATGAAAATCCTGTCAATACAGTAACCACTTTAGATACATCCTGTACAGTATCAAGACCAAACATCTTAGAATAGACAAGGAATAAACCTCCAAGTCCAAGGACACCTAGTCCTACAACTCCCATACCCATGACGGCACCACCGCCAAAAGCAACTTCTAAGGCTTTGCCAAGACTTGTTCTTGCGGCATTGGTTGTTCTTACATTTGCTTTAGTAGCTACTTTCATACCTATAAACCCAGCCAATGCAGAACATATAGCTCCAAGGATGAAGGATAAAGCTACAATAGGCGCAGAGCCTGCGGTTTTCATGCCACCGAAACCCATGAGTATTGCGACGACGATTACAAAAATTGAAAGGACTTTGTATTCTGCTTTTAAGAAAGCCATTGCACCATCTGCTATATTGGTGGCAATACGTCCCATTTTTTCACTACCTATTTCTTGCTTTCCAACCCAGCCGGATTTCCAAAAAGTGTAGATTAAGGCCAATATTCCAAAGACCGGAACGGCCATTATTAAACTCTGTACCATATTTGTAAAGAATTGTTTTAGTTAGTTCGAGTAATTCAGCGGGCAAAAGTACGGGGATTTTGACTGAAAGCCAATAAATGCATATTATACTTATATATAGAAAACAAATCTATGTAACTGTATCATAATGTGGTGAGTAACTTTAATTCTAATCAACATGAGTCTAATAGAGATCGACGGTTTGTAGATATTAAGGCTTGTCTTTACTAAATAGAGGAGATACTATATTCCAAAAAGAAAGAGGAGAACAAGTTGCGATCTTATTCTCCTCCATGATAAGCTGCCCAAAAGAGCCTACTTATCTAAATGGATTTTGGGAAGAAATGAATGGGAAATTCATCTCGAAATTTTACCAGTGGCGTTATCCTCTCAGGTTAGAATTGAAAAATGATAACATCTTGATAATTCTCATTTCTGTGATTAACACAGTGAGACAATCAATCTCTAGAATTAAAGGATATTCATTTACAACAGAAGCCAAATTATCACTTACAGCCTGACTACGTAAATCTTGGGAGCTACCCCGGCCATACTTGTGGCATTAATGATTTGCTCATCCCTGCTTGGCTAAATTGAAAAGGCTTTTCTTATCTGCGCCCAGATAGTGCCAGCCTTACAAGCTATCAAAAGATAAACCTGCATTCATATCCAATAGTACTTACATAAATCGGTGGTCTAGAGAACCAGTACCTACTAGAAGGTTTATGTAATATAAGGAATAAAGAGATGTCTTGAATACAGAGTAATTCACAAATAACTAACAATCCTTCACTTATAAATAATCGTAATACGTATACTGCTTTTAATGAGTTAGTTATAGTTATTTTCTTACCTCATCTAAATAGGACTCCAGTTGGCCAGAACTAGGGTAAGGAAGGTTCTTACTTATGATGGTCCCTTGAGCATCAATAAGTACATACGCAGGCAGTGATACCATAGCAGAGTGTCCAGTACCGTCATCTACGGGTCTCAGCGTATACCATTTCAGTCTATTTGCATCCGAATCTCCAATCCAATAATCGTAAGGTTTGACATCCATGTTCCTTCTGTCGTAGTACTCCTGAGCTTCTCCCAAAGTTTTGTCTACAGAAAGAGATATAAATTGGATATCGGGATACTTATCTGCCAGCCTTCTGAAGATGGGTTTTTCCTTATAACAGGGCCCACACCAAGATGCCCAAAATCCTAGTAATTTGGGTTTGCCATTATACTTATTTAAGGAATATCTTCTGCTCGAATAATCTATTATAAAATCTATAAGCTGTGGCTTACCTGAGTCGGCTAAGGCAGCCTTGCCTGCTTTAGTTAATTTTCCACTTACATACTGTAAGTCCTCCGGTTTTGGCTTCTCACCGCTAGCAAAAGTTGACGACCTCTTTGTGGCAGGAGCATTGTCTAATGTCGAATGATTTTTTGATTCGCAAGAGCACATTAATGCCATTACCATAATTAATAGATACACCTGTTTCATACATCCTGGGTTACTAGCCTTAATATCGTCAAATTCCTTAATCCTTAGGTACTAGAGAGTATTGAAAGTGATATAGAGCATGTTTTATTTTTTAAGTAATGGTAAAATAAATATTTAGGTTAGTCTAAAATTTATTAGATTTGCTTGTAAAATGGACCAGCATGGCAACTGAAACAGAAGAAAATTATATAAAGGCCATCTATAAAATTACGGAGAAGAACCAAGGTTCAGCAAATACCAATGCCATCGCTATGCATCTATCTACCTCTCCTGCTTCTGTCACTGATATGCTGAAGCGCCTGTCAGAAAAACAATACTTTCATTACGAGAAATACAAAGGCGTCTATCTCACTTCTAAAGGCATCAAGCTAGCCACTACATTATTAAGACGACACCGATTATGGGAAGTGTTTCTAGTGGATAAGCTTGGATTTACATGGGATGAAGTCCATGATTTAGCAGAGAAGCTGGAGCATATAGACTCTGAAGACCTTATACAGCGATTGGATGACTATCTCGGGAACCCTAAGTATGACCCACATGGAGATCCGATTCCAACCGCCGATGGTAAGTTTACTATCAGAAATCAAGTCACCTTACAAAGCTTGAACAAAGATGAATCAGGGATTGTGGTAGGTGTAAGAGAGCATGATAGCTCATTCTTAAGATATCTCGATATGATGGAAATTAATTTAGGCACTTCTATAAGAGTACTCAGTAATATCGAATATGACCATTCCAAGAAAGTCCTTATAGATGAATCTACAGAACAAATCATCACTCAAAATGCGAGTATGAATTTATTTATGAAGAAAAATCTCTGAAAAATATAACAATATGTACAAGTGTATCTCTTTCATCTGTATTCTATTATGTACCACCTTCACAACAATCCAGGCTGCCGATGATGATAAAAAAATCGTCGTATCCTCCGCCTCTATGATTTGGGATATGGTGAATAATATAGCAGGTGATAAAGTGGAAAGCCAGCTGATAGTACCGATAGGTAGTGATCCACATCTCTATGACCCTAGTCCTACAGATGCCCAGAAAGTGAGTAAAGCAGACTTGATTTTTATGAATGGGTTGACTTTCGAAGGATGGATAAACCAACTCATAGAGAGTAGCGGTACCAAGGCACCTACTATAACTGTCACAGATGGCCTGACGCCTATATCTAGTAGCGAGTACCAAGATGCCTATGATCCACATGCTTGGATGGATGTCAATAAAGCACAGACTTATATCAAAAATATATATGAAGGACTGGTCAGTATTCTTCCAGAAGAGAAAGCAACCTTCGAATTCAACTACAAAGCCTATTCCAGAAAACTCAAAGACCTAGATGAGTATATCACGCAGCAAATCAATCGAGTTCCTGAAGAACATAGAATATTGATTACCTCACATGATGCTTTCAGTTATTATGGCCAAAGGTATGGCCTTAAGATCGAAGGTGTGAAGGGCACCTCTACCGAAGCCGAGGCGCAGACCTCTGACCTCAGAAGAGTAATGTCTGTTATTACTACTTCCGGTGTGCCTGCCATATTTGTAGAATCTACAGTCAATCCAAAACTCATCAATCAAATTGCTTCAGATAATAAGGTGAAGGTCGGTGGCTCATTGTATGCAGACTCTATAGGCAAGAAAGGAAGTGATGGAGACTCCTATTATAATATGATGAAATCCAATACAGATGTCATCACCAAAGCACTTCTAGGGAGTGAGGTTGCTGAGATAGATGCGCCTTCCGAAGGATCAGGTAGTTTTCTTATGTATGGTATTATAGGCGCCATCATGCTAATTAGTCTTCTGTTTTTAATATTCAGAATGAATAAGTGACAAAGATTAACGCCAATATTAACATCAAAGGGCTATCTGTCAATTATGGCACTAAGCGAGTCCTGACCAATATCCATCTCACGATAGAGTCTGGAAATGTATATGGTGTCATAGGTCCCAATGGCGCGGGTAAGTCTACCTTATTCAAATGTATTCTGGGGCTGATAGATTATAATGCCGGCCAGATAGATATCATGGGTGGTGATATAGATGGCGTCAGAAAGAAAATAGCCTATGTGCCACAGAAGGAGGGTGTGGACTGGTCATTTCCTGCCACGGTAAAGGACATCGTACTTATGGGCAGATATCCTTTCAAAAAGATTTTCCAAAGAATGAATAAAGAGGACCATGCTATCGCAGACGAAGCGATGGAATTGGTTGGAATATCTAAGCTTTCTAATCGACAAATTGGACGACTATCAGGCGGACAACAACAACGTGTATTTATTGCACGAGCACTTTGCCAGCAGGCGGATATATTCTTTCTCGATGAACCTTTTGTCGGTGTAGATATCCTCACAGAGGAAAAAATTATCAGCATACTGAAAGACTTAGCATCGAAGGGTAAAACCATTCTGGTGGTCCATCATGACTTATCTACGGTGGAGACTTATTTTGATAAAGTCATCTTACTCAATCAGCGATTGATTGCTTACGGAGATACTTCTACAGTATTCAATCAGGAGAATATAGCTAAGACCTACGGCCCTCAATTAACTATCCTTCACAAAACAGGACTTATCAAAAAATAGAGTTTCCCAATTTTCTCTCTTAATTGTATACTAAGCCTGATTGATATGCCCGTTATATCTCTATCTAATTAGAATATACTATGAAAAACTTATTTAGCCTTATAATCATCTTAAGTTTAGGAATGTTACTTAACAGTTGTGGAGATGATAATAATCCACCAAGTATTACCATAAATGCACCTGCACCAAATTCAATATTAGGCCTAGATTCAATATTGGGTTTGGAGGCTGTGATTACGGATGATGTAGAAGTGAGAACATTGGTGCTGAGAAGTGAGACGACTACAGCACTGCTGGAAGAAAACTTTGACTTATCTACATTTACGGATCGGTCAAATATTGATATAGCCGTAGATATTGATTTATCTGATTTGCCATCTGGTGATTACCTTTTTGTATTAACAGCCACTGATGATCAGGGTGAATCTACAAGTGAGGACGTAAACTTTTCTATTCAGTAGTCATTTTCCTATTAAGAAATATGTCAATATTAGGCCTGTCCTTTCACTGAGGATGGGTCTTTTTCATTGGAGTAGCGCTGAAAACTTTCTTTTCTAAGTCACTATGGCACTTTTATTGCCACTATGTAAGTTGATTTTGCATTCGCTGACATATATTAGACAGCGATAGTCAGGAATGACGGAGGCTACTCCCAGTTCCTACCCAAATTCTTAGAAATGGCAAGAGCAAGGTATGGCCAAAAATCAAGTAACCCGCTTTTAAAGTGGGCCTATATCATCGTGTTTGGTGTTCTTGCGATATGGCTCATTACAAGTATCGTTGCGCGGAAGAGCCCTACAGAAGTTCTCGGTTCATTCTTCTCCAAAATCCCTAACCCAAAAGCACAAGACCAAGAAAGACTGCTGGCAGAAAAAAATGCCATTATAGATTCACTCCAGGCTAAGCTCAACAAACTACAAGGTCAAGGCACCTACAAGCGTGGGATGGTCATCGTAGATAGCGAAACCATGAATCTTCGTTCTGAGCCTTCTCTAGTAAGCAGTGTCGTTATGCGCATACCGTCGAATTCCGAAGTCGAGGTCATGTATTACGACACCAAGACTTTCTACCTCAATGGCAAAGCCGGCAAGTGGTGCCGCATCAGGTACGCGGGTACGGAAGGCTGGGCATGGGGAAATTTTATAGAGGAGTTTTAGGGATAGATAAATAAGGTGGATTTAATTAGTTGCGGCGACGTAGGCGGCTTTGCGCTGTTGCTATGCGACAGCCTACGCCGAGCAGGGGAATTATTACAATGGCAAAAAGCTACTGATAATGGAGTTGAAATTCACATAAGAGGGAAAGAAGCATACCTTGAAATGCTAAAGAAATTCCCATTTGACGAAGCCAGTAAACAACGTGTTCTAAATGAAGCAACAGAGAATGAATGGGAACTAATAGTTTCTGGAAAACTAATAGATGTATTTGACGATAAGCCAGCTATTTCTACAATGCTAAAAAATAGATTTGGACCAAATACCAAAACTAGTGTAAGGATTAATACAGATCCTACTGGAAAAGAATTTGATGGAGTTACTGATGACCTTTATATAGAGCATAAGGAATCTATGGGTAATATAACTTCAGGTGATAAAAAGCATCAACTTAAGTATCAATTTAAAGCTTGTCAATTAGCAGGGAAAGATAACCTATTATTATTTGACCGTAATCAAAATCAAGGTTATATTGATAAAATAATTCAATATGCTGATGACTTTAAAGTAAACGTTAAGGTTGAAATGGCAGGAGTTGAAATTTTAAATATAAATAAATACTAGTTTTGGCAATACTACATGGATGGATTCAAAATTATGACGCGACAGACTATGCAGAAGAACTTAGTTTTGAAGCAAATAGAAAATATGGACTAATTTCGCATCCAGTCGAAATGAATGGCACAGTTTGTTGTCACTTTTATAGTTGTCGTAATCATTTTGGGATAAGCTTCGAAAGATTATTCGAAAAGCTAAGAAAGATGGTTGAAAAAGATAAAGATGTTTTTGGTTTAATTTATGTATATGATGATGAAAATCAAATTTTTCCTGACGATTGGCAAGTTTTGGTAATTAAAAATGGCTTTATTGAGAAAAGGACTGATCCATTTCTTAGTCCATGGTTTGAGAAAATATATAATCCAGAAACTGACTTAGATTAAAACTAGATATTAGTAAATCTTATGTGACTGAACTACTTTATAAAAAGGCGATTAGTTATTAGTATTATAGACTTATTCTTGAATTAATTCAAAAACTAAAGAAAATTACAATATAGATAGTTATGGCAGTTTTACATGGATGGATACATAATTACGATAGATTTAAGAATAAAAATATAGAGTTTGAAATAGATAGAGAGTATGGTGTAATTTCACATACTGTGGGAATGAATGGGTCAGTAGGTTGCCACTTTTATATTTGTCAAGATCAATTTGGATCTAGCTTTGAACGATTATTCGATAAACTAACAATGCTGGTTGAGCAAGATAAGGATGTATTCGGTCTGATATATTTATATAATAATGAAGATCCAGATTATCCTAATGATTGGCAAGTTTGGGTGATAAGACAGGGATTTATTGAGAAGACGAAGGATCCTTTTTTAAATTCAAAGACTGGAAAAATGGGTGTAGAAAAAAGATGAGCCTTGTAATTTGCTTCAATAACAAAGATCATAAAGCATGGAGCAAGATTCTAAAAGAAAAACTGCCTAATGTAGATGTAGAAGTCTACCCGCACGTAAAAGACAATTCTAAGATAACATTTGCGCTCTGTTGGAAAGCTGATGACAATATTCTAGAACAATTCCCTAATCTTAAAATCATACAGTCTGTTGGCGCTTCTATAGATCATATCACCTCTAATCAGAATATCGGCCCCAATACAAAGGTGACAAGGATTGTCGACCCTTGTCTGTCAGAGGATATGTATGAATTTGTTCTCGCAGGTATTCTGTCTCATGTCAAGCAGTTTCATGCTTATCAGCAGGATCAGACTCGAGGATTATGGGAGCAGAAGCCTTACTATACAATTAGTAATACGACTATAAGTATCTTAGGTGCTGGCCAAATTGGAGGTCATGTAGCAACCAAGTTGGCCCTCCTCGGTTTTAAGGTTAAGGCTTGGTCAAAATCAGACAAAACATTGAATCAAGTTTCTTGTTTTTATGGTCAAGAAGGCCTAAGTGATACTTTAGGACAAACAGACATACTCGTTAATATTTTACCTTTGACTAGTGCAACCACAAACATTCTTAACTATCATACCCTGTCTCAACTTAATGCGAAGGCATACTTAATTAATGTAGGTAGGGGAGAGCACTTGGTGGAATCTGATTTAATCCAATTGCTTGACGAAGGCCATCTCTCTGGTGCTTTGCTTGATGTGTTTAGAGAAGAACCTCTGCCAAAGCATCACCCTTTCTGGCAACACGATAAGATTCAAATCACACCGCATGTAGCTGGTCTGACTAGAATAGAATCAGCTAGTGACATCGTCGTCGACAACTACAATCGGATGATGGCTAATCAAAAACTGATTAATGAAGTTTCATTACAGAAAGGGTATTAGTGTCGTTGTTTCTATTGTTAGGCGTAGGCTGTCGTCTGGCCTTTTAGCATAGCCGCCTGCGACTTTTATATAATTCAAGATTCCGTCTTGAACTAACTAACTACAACAAACTTCCTTATCTTCATTCTATGTCCACAGGATACCAAATCGACAATCAGGATGGTCTCTACTTTCTAACCTTGCAAGTTATAGAATGGATAGACATTTTCACAAGGAAAATGTATGTCGATATAGTGCTGAATAGTTTAGACTATTGCAGAAAAGAAAAAGGACTTAGAATTTGGGCTTATGTAGTAATGAGTAATCATCTTCATATTATCGTGAGTGCAGAAAACAACAACCTCTCAGATGTGATTCGAGATTTTAAACGCTTTACGGCAACTACAATCTTAAAAGCTATACAAGAGAATAGACGTGAAAGCCGACGGACATGGATGCTAAAGCAATTCGAATTTGCTGCAAATAAGCATAGGAGAAATACTAAATACCAATTCTGGAGACACGATAATCATGCTGTAGAGTTAGAGAGTCATAAATTCATTATGCAACGGATGGCTTACATTCATCTAAATCCTGTGCGGGCAGGCTTTGTTGAAAATGCTGAAGATTGGATGTACAGTAGCCAAAGAAATTATTCTGGTAGGTTTGCACTTTTAGAGATAGATGAGATGGAGTTTTAATATTGAAAACGGAATTTTCAATTATGGATATGTCGTAGGCGGCTGGACACTGTGCATGGCAACAGCCTACGCCGAACAAAAGGCTGAACGCTACGCTAGGCGAAAGCCTACGCCGAACGAAAAGTTGAGATAAACAACAGCCAACGTCAAACAAAGGATGTGCTAGACGACAGCCTACCTGAATCGAATTACTAACAAACAAAAAAAATGCTGCCCCAACTTCTTGGAGCAGCATTTGTACCTATCAAACGAGAATGGATTATCTTATCACTATAATCCGCTCTGTCCTAACTATGCCGTTAGACAGTCTCAATTCTATTTGGTAAGGACCTGATTGTAGTCCTGTTACGTCTATACTCATTGTCGTGGAAATCTCTTCAGTCTTATAGACTGATCTTCCTGACATATCTATAATTCTTAGTGAAGTAATATCCTTATCATTTGTCACATCTACATTCAATGTATGACTCACAGGGTTAGGATATACATTAAGGTCAAACTCAACTATACTTTCTTGATTCTCGTCTGCTTCTTCAAACAACTCTGAAACATTGTCATCGAATGACCTAGAGGTAAGTTCATCACCTTTTAGATTCAGGGTGCCATTGATGATTTCTATGCAGTAATCTTCAGTTTCTCCCTGAGCAAATTCCCCGCAAGGGTCAGTGACATATCCACCTGTCTGGGCAGTTACTCTCATAACTGTCGTTCCATTCAATACGCCTGATGGTATGGTAATAGTTCCATTGATACAATTAGCTCCTGCGCCATAGGCAACAAATTCGAAATTGTCATAGAAATCTCCATCATGGTTATAATCTATCCATACAGACCAGAACATGGTCTGAGGGTTTGCATTTCCAAATCCAGGACACAACTTAATCGGTACGAGAATGTCTGGCTCTATGGTTTCACATAGACTAGTGTAATCACCATAGCCACCATCATCTCCTGATAAATTATTTAAGTTGCCAAATTCTACTTTATTGATGTGGAATGAACCTGAGTTGATTCCACCCGCAATACATGGCGTATTTCCTGAACCTGCTTCAACTGTCACATTGAAAGAACAAATCTGAGTATTGCCACATCCATCTGCTGCAGTATAGCTTATAGTGCTGGTTCCTACGTTAAAGTAACTTCCAGAACTAAGGCCCTGCGTTTGATTGATGGTAATACAATCTGGTATTTCAAGAATATACTCTAGCAACACATTTGGATACTGATCATTCCACTGACCATTATTCAATAACTCAATGGCATGCTGTTGGCCATTAAAGTTATTAGGTTGATTAGGATACCAGTTCTGATAATTGAATGGCGTATTATCACTCCATACGAATGTTCCCTCATTGGCTATATCTGATCCGCCAATCCATGCAGATTGTAGTGTCAAAATATTAGCAAGGAAGGTATTCTCTCCTGCAGAACTAATGCTTGCAAGATTTCCTCCATTAGCGATGCACGTACTCTTTGCCGTATTCCATGTTGCTGTCTCTGTGGAGCAATAATAGTGATGTCCATTAAATGAACCCATATACCAGAATCCTGGAATAGCACCATTACATGAAGAACAACAACTAGTGGCCGTAGGGTCTGTCCATGATACCTGAGCAGAAGTCTGACCTGGAGCCGTAGTAACCACTATATCAGCAGGACATTCTAGTTGCAATGATTCTTCCACAGTTATCGTAAAGCTACATGTCTCATCAGTGTTACATGCATCAGCTACACCATACACAACTGTATATGTGCCTGACGTAAGTAGTGCACCATTTAATGGGCCTGATAATTGCTGAACTGCATTACACGGAATCTCCATTATATACTCTAATGCAAAGTTGTTGTATTGGTCATTCCACTGTCCAGTACTCAATAACTCTACATAATCCTGATCTCCATTGAAATTATTTGGTTGACCTGGGTACCAGTTTGTGTAAGAAACAGGTTGTCCGCTGCACCATTCAAAATTCCCTTCAGAATTGATATCTGATAATCCTATCCATGCTGATTGTATGGTCAATAGATTCGCTAAGAAACTATTTTCACCGGCACTGTTAACGTCTGCAAGGAATCCACCATTACTTTGGCATACTGCTTTTGCATCAGGCCAAGTCGCTGGAGATACTGAGCAGTAGTATTGTGATCCATTATAACTTCCCATGTAAATAAAACCAGGGATATTAGAACCCACACTACAATCTGTACATGAACTATTGAATATCGGTTCTTCCCACGTCGCCACTACACCGCCGCTGCCATTACAAGGTAGCACTTGATCACTAGGGCAGAATGGAAATCCACCATTGCTTATACATTCTACATCTATATCAAATGAACAGTTAGCAATAAGTCCACAAGAATTAGTCGCTGTATAGGTTACCGTTGTAGTTCCGCAAGGGAAGGTACCGCCAGGTGTATGTGTACTTACTACCGTGCTCGTCCCGCAAGGGTCTACGAGGATAGGTAAGGACCATGACACCGTCGTCTCGTTATCTGTCACCACGATTAGCTCTGGGCACTCCACGAAAGAAGGTGCTAAATCTTCTACTGTTATGAGTTGAGTACAGGACTGTTCTGATCCCGCTACACCTGGATAACTTGCACTAAATGTTCTTAAGTATATCGCCTGACCATCACATGGTCCAGAGGATATCTGAGTATCTGTATGTGTCACTACTGGTGTGCTACAACTTGTATTACCTATTGCAGTAGCATTACCTAAAGCTGATATGCTGATATCAGAACCGAGGCACACGGATACTGTGCTAGGACAAGACAAAGTAATAGGCGTATCACATGGATCCGTACATCCTACGATGACTTCAAATGAGCATGTAGAGAAATTACCGCATACGTCTGTCGCTGTATAAGTGACTACAGTTGTCCCTTCACTGAAGGTATTTCCAGAGTTCACGATATTGCCAGCGCCGTCAGTAGCGACTATAGCTACAGTGCTGCAATCATCTGTCGCTATGGGCACATCCCATATAGCAACACCTGTGCAGATTGGAGTGCCTCCACCCATTCCACTACCTGTACCACTTCCTGTAGAAGTCGTCATACCTTGTATAATTAGATTTATCGGGCAGTTAGCTAAAGCTGGAGGTGTATTATCTACTAATGAAATAGTTTGTACACAACTGCCAATCTGTGCTGTATACACAGGGTCAGTTGCTAACCACGTTCTTTCTATCACTTGACTCCCTGCACATGGGCCATTGCTTATAACATTATCAGTAAAGGTGATTACTGGATCATTGCAGAAAGGTCCACCTGCTGTAGCAGTAGCTATCCCAGCTACTGATGGGGTAGGCACTGCACTCCCTGGACAGTCCGTATAATCTGCTGGACAAGTAATTAATGGTAAATCATTGCAGAACTCACAGATTACTGTAATTGTAAAAGTTCCAACTGTCTGATTGCCACAATTATCACTCGCCGTATAAGTTATCGTCGTAGCACCTTGAGAATAAGTGCCACCATTCACTGCTGTGGTGCTGATTGTTGCCAGACCACAATTATCTGTAACACCTGGTTCTACCCAAGTAACTTCTGCAGAACATTTGTCTCCTGGTTTAGTGACAGTGATGTCTACTGGGAGATTTAATATTTCAGGTGCAGTGATGTCATTTATTTCTATCGTTTGGACACAGCTACTTGATAATCCAGATTCAGAATCTGTTGCAGTCCAAGTTCTTTCGATTAGCTGAGCACCCGCACATGGTCCTGAAGATATTTGATTGTCTACAAAAGTAATTGTCGGTGCAGCGGAGCATCCTCCGCCCGGAACCGCTGAAGCTGATCCAGTCAGTGCTGTATCTGTAGGTCCAGTTATACAAGCTGTAAAATTGCTAGGGCAAGTAATAACAGGCGGGTTAGCACAACCTTCGCACATTATCGTAACATTAAATGAGGCAGTACTTACATTGCCACAGTTATCAGAGACCGTATAGACGACTGCTGTCGTTCCTTCAGGAAAAGCTGTTCCACTCGTAAAGTTTGAGCTAAGCCCTGTAGTAAGACCACAATTGTCAGTGACTAATGGTTCTGACCAAGTGACTACTGCATTACAACCACCGCCGACACCGTTCACGGTAATGTCTAATGGTAGCTCTATGAATACAGGAGGTGTATCATCTATAACACTTATTGTCTGTAAACAGCTTGATGTTAAACCAGTGTTAGAATCTGATGCCGTCCATGTTCTTTCTACTACTTGAGCTAAGGCACATGGCCCTGTGCTCACTACATTATCTATAAATGTAACGATAGGTGTACCTGTACACTCTACGTTAGGATTAGTTGCTGTAGCAACGCCTGTCAATGCCGTATCTGTTGGGCTCGTCGGACAAGCGGTAAAATTAGTTGGGCAAGTTATTTCTGGTGCACTGGTACACAGAGGTGCTGAGCATTGTACTGTAACCGTAAAGCTGGCCGTGGATACATTACCACAATTATCTGTTGCAGTGTATACTACTGTGCTTATGCCCTGACCAAAAGTGCCATTGTTAGTATGCGTACTTGTGAGGGATGCTAATCCACAATTGTCCGTCGCAGTCGGTTCTACCCAACTGGCTAATCCAATGCAATTAAATCCTTCCTCTAGTACAATTATATCTTGCGGAATATTAGATATGACCGGTGGGACATTATCTTCTAAAGTTATATTCTGTATACAAGAACTCTGAAATTTGTTAGCTGGATTTGTAGCTAGCCAAGTCCTTTGTATAGACATAGCCCCACTACATGAACCTGAGGTAATAACATCATTAAAAGTCATATACGGCGTTCCACTACAGAATGGACCTGTAATAAATGATGAGGCGAATCCTGTAACAAATGGTCCCGGTATATTTCCGTCTATAGGACAAGAAGTATATGGTGCAGGACAAGTAATTACTGGTGATGTTTCACATACATTACATGATACAGTCACTGTGAAAGATGCTTGTACCGTATTGCCACAATTATCTGTCGCAGTATACACTATGGTAGTGACACCTTGTGCAAATGAATGTCCACTTTGGAAATTACTGGTTAATGTCGCAACGCCACAGTTATCCGTCGCAGTCGGTGTTGCCCAGACAGCTGGTACTGTACATCCAGCTACAGATCCTTCTAGTGTTATGTTAGATGGCAAATTTGATATCACAGGAAGGTTATTATCCTGTAGTACTATATTTTGCGTACAACTAGAGAATAAACCTGTATTTGTATCTGTAGCAGTCCATGTTCTTATGATGTTGGCAGCGCCACTACAAGAACCATTGCCCTGAACATTATCTATAAATGTCAATGAAGGTGCTCCACTACAGTTAGCGCCGTTATTGCTAGCGACTGGCAGTCCTGTAAATGAAGGTGAGGTAGGTGAACCCGGACAAGCAGTATATGCCGTAGGGCAAGTTATCGCTGGTGGGGTATCACATATTGCACACTCTATTGTAATTGTAAATGAACCAGTTGTGCTGTTATTGCAATTATCTGTTGCCGTATAAGTCACTGTTGTTGTACCAACTCCAAAGACATCTCCTATCTGGAAGTTAGAAGTAAGTGAACTAAAACCACAATTATCAGTGGCATTTGGCGCATTCCAGTTTACAGCTGCTGTACAACTTGTACTTGTAGAAGTAATTGTAATGTCAGCAGGTATATTGGATAAAACTGGTGCATTATTATCTAGTAAATTTATCGTTTGGAGACATGAAGCAGATAACGAAGTATTACTTGGTTCTGTCGCTGTCCAAGTTCTTTGTATCTCTGTAGCTCCAGCACAATTACCAGTATTGACTATGGCATCACTGAAAATTAAAATTGGATTTCCACATCCTCCTCCTGCTGTAGCCGAAGCAAATCCTGATACTGAAGGTGTAGGTACACTTCCATCAGGACAAGCTGCATAATTAGTAGGGCATGTAATTGTCGGTGCTGAAACACAGACCGGCGCAGAACATTGGATGGTTACATTGAAACTTGCTGTTGCTATGTTACCACAATTATCTGTTGCAGTATAAACAACTTCTGTAGTTCCTTGTGTAAACGTATCCCCACTTTGAAAATTAGACGTCAATGAACTTATACCACAATTATCACTCGCAGATGGAACTGCCCAAGTCGCAGATGACTGGCAAGCAGACCCATCTACAATGAGAATAATATCTTGTGGTACATTATTTATAAATGGATTTTCTGAGTCATTAATATCTATTACTTGGATACAACTACTTGTCATCCCATTAGAAGGATCAAAAGCAGTCCAAGTTCTGTTCGCAGTGTAAGAGGCAGCACAGTTTCCAAATTCTATAATAAAGTCACTATAGAAAACAAAAGGTGCAGGGCAAGCTGTACTTCCCGCTGCTGCAGCTGCTACACCTGAAATAGAAGGTGAAGGAAGCATACCTCCTGCACAAGCAGTAAATGCTGCAGGACAACTAATTGTAGGTGCTACTGTGCATCCAGCTGTACACTCGACTGTCACATTAAAACTGGCACTTACACTATTGCCACAATTATCAAAGGCTGTATAAATTACATTTGTAGTTCCCTCACTGAACTGATCACCGTTCATATGAGAAGCATTCAAACTGGCGATCCCACAATTATCAGTTGCTGTAGGCACTGTCCACTTTACAGGAATACTACAGTTAGCACCAACACCATGTACAGTGATGTCTGAAGGAACATTTGTAAGGGTAGGACCTTGGTCGTCAGAAACTATGATAGTCTGAGTACAACTAGAACTAAGGCTAGAATCATTAGGATTACTTGCTGTCCATGTTCTTGTAATATCATAAGCTTGTGCACATGGCCCATTAGAATTTATATTATCTACAAAATTGATATTGGCTGTTCCACTACAATTAGCGCCTGAAATGATGGCAGTAGCTGATCCGGTAAAACTTGGATCTGGAAAACTTCCTACAGGACATCCAACAAAATTTGAAGGGCAGGTAATAGATGGTGGTGTATCACACAACTGGCAATTGATTATAACATCAAAACTTGCTAGCGCTTGATTACCACAATTATCTGTAGCCGTATATGTTACAGTATTTACACCTTCTGTAAATACAGTTCCACTTTGGAAATTAGAGGTAAAAGTAGCTATCCCACAATCATCAGTTGCTGTAGGTAGGCTCCAATTAGCTACAGCTGAACAACCAGCCCCTACACCAGTGAGTGTGATATTTTGAGGTACGTTAGTAATCTGAGGAATTGAATTGTCTCTGATTTCTATGAGTTGGTTGCATTCTACAGTCAGACTGTTATTATTCTGAGTAGTCGCAGTCCATATTCTTTGTATTGTTGTTGCATCAGCACATGGGCCTGATGAAATAACATTATCTGTAAAGTTGATAGAAGGCGCTGCACAATTGGCAGATCCTGCCACTGCTGTCGCAACTCCTGTAACACTTGGATCTGTACTTGGGTTACTAGGACAGGCTACATAATTTGCTGGACAAGTTAATATAGGCGCTGTATTGCACACACAGTTAATCGTGACACTAAATGAACTTGTCACACTGTTGCCACAATTGTCTATTGCGGTATATGTCACCGTAGTCACACCTTCTGAGAATAAGTCACCACTATTATGTGATGAATTAAATGAAGCAATGGCACAATTATCAGTGGCATTAGGCGCCGTCCAAGTGACCGCCACCTGGCAGTTCACTCCAGAACCTGATACAGATATATTACTAGGTGTATTAGAGATGATAGGATTTATATCATCTATTACTGAAATATTTTGGGTGCAACTAGCTGAAGCAACCCCATCATCAGCAGTCCATGTTCTTACTATTTCTTGCTGAGCAGCACATGGCCCCGTGGACACAACTGCATCTGTAAATGTAATAGATACTGTAGGACAAGAAGGGTCAGAGGCTACGACTGTAGCTACACCAGCACTAGATGGATCGATACTTCCTGTTACTGGACAGCTCGTAAAATTTGCTGGACAAGTAATTACTGGCGCAGAACAACAACTCCCTGTAACTGTCACATTGAAAGTACAGATAGAAGTATTTCCGCATAAATCTTGAGCAGTATAAGTTACAGGAGTCACTCCAGAAGAAAAAGTCTCACCACTAAAATGCGTCGTTGTAAAAAACTGAATACCGCAGTCATCCGCTGCAGTCGGAACTGCCCAGATAGCCACGCTATCACAACTGATAGATAAATCCAAAACAATATCCGATGGGCAGTTATTGATAATAGGATCTGCAATATCTTCCAAAAACAACGTTTGCTGGCAGGTGCTATGCAATTTAATGCTCGCAGATCCAGGTGGATAAGTTGCTGACCAAGTTCTGTGTATAATCTTCAGACATGGCGTATCGGTCGCAATCTCATCTGAAAATGATACAATTGGTTGTGGACAAGAGGCATCCCCCGGTAGTGCCATTGGGTTCCCTGTTATAGAGGGATCCAAATTGTCAGTAGGACATCCTACATAAGTGGGTGGACAAAATAATGTGGGCGCTGTCAAACACATCGCTCTCAAATTATCTTGCGCGGCAGGTACATCTGCATCAAAACAGAAATTTTCATTATCTGCTTTGACTTGAAGGCCTGTAATCGTCAGAAGTATGACGATAAATCCTTGCATTAGTATATTTATTTTCATCACTAATAAGTTTATTAAAACATTGAATATTGGTCTATTGAATCTAGACCAGCCAAGGATAGGTGTCTTGTTTTTTCGTTTCAGTTTTCTATACGCAGTGCTTATTATAAATGCGTCCTAGGCTGCCTTTCTTTTCTGTTAAAAAAACCTTACACGCTAAGAGATATGTGAAGAAAGGTTAGTTCTATAAGAGTAAAATTTAATATATATCTTACTGAATAATAATAAGTTGTCTGCCTTTCCTTTAGCTATGTTCGAACTGTTAAATCGACTAGATTTTTTTTTATCCTATTTGTGGAGATTCATTTGAAGTAAAAATCATCAAGTAGCTCAAAAAAAACGCTGCCTTGAATTGAAATTTATTTCTTTGCTTTTTTATTAAAGACTTAAGCAGCAGAGTTGCCATGAACAACGTATACAAATGTGATAGAAAGGCGAAGATTCTATTCGTTTTTTAATCATTACGTTTATCCAACTATTCTCTCTTATACTCATATATACCTTGTCTATAGTACAGGTGACACGGAAGAGAAAAGTATCTTAGTGCTATAATTCTAAATAGCAAAGGATATGTCAGACAACAAGGTTATATTTTCCATGGAGGGGGTTTCCAAAACTTACCCACCCAAGAAGAAAGTGCTTAATAATATATGGCTGTCATTTTATTATGGCGCTAAGATTGGTGTATTGGGATTGAATGGATCTGGGAAGTCAAGTTTACTTAAGATTATAGCAGGATTAGAAACCAATTTTGAAGGGAAGGTTACTTTCGATAAGGATTATAAAATTGGCTATTTGGCACAAGAACCTGAATTGGATGAGACTAAGACAGTAAAAGAGGTTGTCCAAGAAGGTGTGCAGGAAATAGTGGATGTTGTCAATGCATATAATGCTGTCAACAATAAATTTATGGAGCCCATGAGTGATGATGAGATGAATAAATTATTGGTGGAACAAGGAGAGTTAGCAGAGAAGATGGAGATTTTGAATGCATGGGACTTAGATCATACCCTTGAGGTAGCGATGGACAGCTTAAGACTGCCACCTGATGACCAGCTGGTCAAGGTATTATCCGGAGGAGAGAGACGTAGGGTAGCCTTATGTAGGTTATTACTAAGCAAGCCTGATATCTTATTGTTGGATGAGCCTACCAACCATCTTGATGCTGAATCTGTGCATTGGTTGGAGAAATTTTTAGACAGTTTTCCTGGTACTGTGATTGCTGTTACTCACGACCGTTATTTTTTAGACAATGTTGCGAGGTGGATACTTGAACTAGATCGAGGAGAGGGTATTCCATGGCAAGGGAATTATAGCTCTTGGTTAGAACAAAAGACAAATAGGCTGGCTCAGGAAGAAAAGCAGGAATCAAAAAGAAAGAAAGCGTTGCAGCGTGAGTTGGATTGGACCAGAATGAATCCTAAAGCCAAGCAGGCGAAAGGAAAGGCCAGGCTGGCAGCTTATGATAAATTGGCTAGCGAGGAATCTAAAGACAAAGAAAAACATTTGGAATTATTTATTCCGATAGGGCCACGGTTAGGGGATAAGGTGATAGAACTTAGTAATGTAACCAAATCCTATGATGGAAGAGTGCTTATAGACGATTTGAGTATTTCTATTCCGAAGAATGCTATTGTAGGAATTATAGGTGCTAATGGGGTGGGGAAGTCTACGCTATTCAGAATGATTATGGGTGACGAACAAGCAGACTCTGGGACTATACAGGTGGGTCCTACTGTCCAACTAAGTTACGTAGACCAATCACACAAAGATTTGCTGCCGGATAAATCGGTGTTTGAGATTATTAGTGGTGGCCTTGATATAATTAAGGTAGGCAACAAGGAAGTAAATCCCAGAGCATATCTAAGTAAGTTCAACTTCCAAGGTCAAGATCAGGGTAAGAAATTAGAGGTCTTGTCAGGTGGAGAAAGGAACAGAGTTCACTTAGCTATAACCTTGAAGGAGGGCGGCAATGTGCTGTTATTAGATGAACCGACTAATGATATAGATGTGAATACGCTGAGAGCGCTGGAAGAGGCGTTAGAGAATTTTGCAGGATGTATTCTGGTTATATCGCACGACAGATGGTTTATAGACAGATTAGCTACACATATTCTGGCATTTGAAGATGATTCTAAAGTAAGATTTTTTGAAGGCAATTTCTCAGCGTATGAAGCTAAGCGTAGAGAAGAGTTGGGTGACTTTAGACCTAAACGGCCAAGATTCAAAAGTTTGCTAAGTTAGGATAGAAATTAGTTTCTCAATTTTTTTTGTGATTACCCTTAGCATTCTTTTTCTTCTTAGCCTTAGGTTGTTTTTTGGTTATTGATTTTTTCTTTGTTGTTGTCAGCTCACCCATCTGGATAAGCGCGGATAGCTTTTCTAGGTTAATTGATTCTCTGATTTCTATTATCTCTTTTTTACTTTTCTTCGCCTTCAGTTGCTTGACTTTAGCGCGGCATTTCTTTCTTTGCTTTTTAAGGGTAGCAATTTGTTGCATGGCTAGTTCTAAGTCTTCTTGGCAGTCAGTATCTGGTTTATTAGCCTCAGCTTCTCTGATTTGAGTTTCCTTTTGTTGGAGCATTAGAATGGCTTGGTCTAGCTCAGCTTCAAGCTTTTTAAGTCTTTTATTATCGCTGTTGTTATCGCTAGGAGTAGATTGGATGGATGCTTGGCTTTCTTTTAAACTGGCTTCCAACTTACTGGCCTTGGCTTTCCAGTGTTTAATTTCTTTTTCTTGTGCAGAGGTGATGATTTCGGGGAGAGCTGTTGTCCTTTTTAGCTTATTTATTTCATCTGTTTTCTTCCTGAGTTCGTTATTTGCGTCAGTAGAGAAGACATTGAATTTAGAGAGTAATTCTTGTATGGCAGCCTTATCACTACGAGATTCCAACTCCAACTGGTTAATCCTGGATTTGTTATTTCCCAGCAGTAACCATGAGAGTATAGCACCTCCAACGGCAGCACATATATAGTAGATTAAGGGTGACATTCTAACTATTAAATTACATTGGCAATTTAAACGTAAAAAGGCTGCCTTCGCTTGAAAGCAGCCTTTTAAAAACTAAATTGTAAAGCTTATTGCTTTATTTATTTTCCGCCGTCAAGCTTCTCTTGCAAGATTCTAAGTTCATCCCACTTTCCAGCTGCAGCTAAAGTAGACTGCTGTGGCCAACTTGTTGGATCATGCATTTGAAATCTAGGTCCAGCATCTTCAAGGATTTTCTTTATCGCGCCAAATTTGCTCGATGATAACTCCTTGAAAGAGTTGATACCTGCCTTGTTCAGTAATTCAGCTATTTTAGGCCCGATTCCTTCTACTTTAGTTAGGTCATCTTTGCCACCAGAAGATTTCTTAGCTTTTGCACTCGTTGTTGTCTTGCCAGTAACGACAGTTGGCTTAGCTGTTACTTGCGTCCTTGATCCTTCTTTCACTTCCCTTCTTTCTACGACTCTAGCACTACCACTATTTGTTGTAGTTCCTACAACTTTTCTACTGGTTTCTTTTGTAGACATTTTCATAAGCATCTGCTGAAGTGTCTTCATGTCATATCCTTTGACGACTTCTACTTCCTTGATAATTTCTACAGGTACTTCTCTAACAACTACTTTATTTTTCTTTTTCTTCCAAGCATTTAAGTCACCAGTGAGTGCTTTGTTTGCGTCTTTCAATTTGGCAATTTGCTTTTGTAGTCTTTCATATCCAGTAGCCGCAGTCTTAGCTGTAGCTACAGTCTTTTCGTTCTTCTTGATTTTAGCCTGCAAAGCATCTAATTCCTTCTTCAGTTTTGCCATCGCTTTTTCATCACGCTTAACCACTTCTCTAATGTTGGTTATTTCTTTAAGCACTGGCGTAGGGACAGTTTCTTTGACTTTCACTTCTTTGATAACCGGCTTTTGTACTAAGACAGGGACTTCTTTTATGACATCTACCTCCTTAATTTTTTCTACTGTTTTTATAAGAGTTACTGGTACTTTTTTCACTACCTCCTTAATCACTTCTACTTCTTTAAGTTTCTCTACAGGCACTTCTTTGATGACCTCTACTTTTTTGATTTTCTCTTTGGTTTTGGTCACAGGTACCTTCTTCACTATATTCTTGATTTTCACCTTTTCTACCACCTGAATCACAGGCACCTCTACTTTGACTTCTTTTATCACTTCCTTGATGACAGGTACTGGTACTTTCTGAACCACTTTTTTAATCTTGATGACTTCTTTAGTCTGAATCACGGGTACCTCTTTTATGACTTCTTTTATGACTTCCTTAATCTGGATGACGGGGACTTCCTTAATGACCTGTACTACTTTTATTTTTTCTTCTTTCTTGTAGACAGGCACATTTTTCTTCACCTCTACTTTCTTAAGCTTTTCTACAGTTTTATAAGCAACAACTGCTTTCTGCTGAGCCACCTTTACAGTTTTGATTTTTTGCTTGCCAGGTACGGCAACTGCTTTCTGTTTTATAGTTTCCAGTTTTGTAGTAGATTGGCTTCTCCATGTAGGAGATTGCTTGAGGATTGTATCATATGCCTTAGTAGCTTTCGCAAGAGATATTCCAGCTTTCTTTGATACCTCTTTGATTAATTTAGATCTTTCTATCATCTTTTGTTATGTGGATTTTGATATAATTTTTTGCATTTTAAAAATGGAGTGCAAAAATAAAAAAAGGTAGCATAAGCTACCTTATTATAATTATTTTCCTCCATCTAGTTCGTCTTGCAGTTTTTCAAGCTCTTCCCATTTTCCATCTGCTGCTAATTTAGCTTGTCTAGGCCAGGAACCTGGATCATGCATTTTAAATCTAGGCCCGGCATCAGTAAGTATTTTTTTAATGTCTTCAGGATTTGCATTTGCCAATGCTGCGAAGGTCGGGATACCGCCTTCAGTTAACAACTGTTTTATTTTAGGACCTATCCCTTCTATCTTAGTGAGGTCATCTGGTTTACCATTACTTTTCGGTGTTGCTTTTTTCTTAGGGGCACCGGTAGTCGTTTTGACATTAATACCCCACGCGACTAGTTTGCCTGCATCTCCTTTCAAAGAGTCAGATATTTCCATAGTCCATTTTCCTTTAGCTAACTCTCCATTCATGCCTTTTAAATCATCGGCAGAGTAAGACTTTTTAAGGTTGACTTGAGAGCCTCCAGTTTTATTATGAAGATGTACAGCCTTGCCTGAAGGAGACGTTAAGGTGCAAGTCAAATCTCCTATGTGACTGTGTTCTATATCTACGTGAGCAGTCATAGATGCAATCTTACCTCCTTGGTGGCAAACTTGGACGCTTTTTAGAGTTTCATTGTCATCTATGAATACTTCTGTCTTTTTTGAATTAGCCAAATGTAAGTTAAGTGTCCAGTCTTGTACCGTTCCACTATCCTTGGCACCTGAATCAATTACTTTAAGTGTCCACTCACCTTTGCTTTTCCCCCCAGTAAAAACAGACATCATATCACCATTGAAATTCTTTGAAAGGTTCTTTCCAGGCTGTCTGTTTGGGCTATGAAGTGCTTTCTTTTGTCCATCAGGACCAAGAAGTTCTACTGACAAATCACCAGTAAACGGATGCTTAATATTTACATTTACTTCTACTGCTTTGACAGTCAGATTCCTACTAATCTGAATTCTATCCACTAATCCATTTGGGTCATTATCGGGGATAGCTGATTTGATGACACGTTTCTTAGAATATTTCATTTATTTTTTAATTTTTTTTCTTCAAAAGAAATTTAAATCTATCTGCCACCGTCAAGTTCGTCTTGCAACTTCTTAAGAGCATCCCATTTGCCTGCAGCTGCCAATTTTGATTGTTTAGGCCAAGTACCTGGATTGTGCATCTGATATCTAGGGCCAGCTTTTTCGAGTATACCCTTCAATGTGCTAATTTTAGCTTTACCTAATGCTGCAAAAGTTTTGATACCACCAGCATTGAGTAACCCAGCAATCTTAGGTCCTATACCTTCTATTTTAGTCAAATCATCTTTCTTAGCTTTTGCCTTTGTCACTGTTTTTTTTGCAGTTACTTTTTTAGGTGCTGCCTTCTTAGCCGGTGCTTTTTTAGCTGTAACCTTTTTAGCTGTTACTTTTTTTGCAGGTGCCTTCTTAGCTATTACCTTTTTTGCAGGTGCTTTCTTAGTTGTAGCCTTCTTAGCCGGTGCTTTTTTCTTAGCCGTTACCTTTTTCTTAGTAGCTGTTTTTTTCTTTGTTTCAGTGCCAGTCACAGTCTTAGCTTCACCTACAACCTTTGTTTCGCTCACCACTTCTCTGGATTCTTCAACCGCTTCCATGTTAGACATCATGTTAGCAAGGGCTGCAAAGTCTATGGTTTTAGTTACCTCTACTTCTTTGATTATTTCGATTGGCACTTCTTTGATAACTTCTATCTCTTTGATGACCTCCTTAATTACCTCTACTGTCTTCGGCTTAGCTTTTAGCTTAACGTTAAGTTCTTTTTTCTCTTCTTCCCATTTATTAGCTTTTCCACTCCAGGTAGACTTATACTTATCGTAATCTCTCTCAAGGTTATCATATTTCTTTTGCCACTCTTTTAGTTCTTTATCATTAACTACCTCCTTAATTACTTCTACTTCTTTAATAACCTCGACCGGTTTTTCTACAATCTTCTCTACTTCTTTAATCACCTCTACAGGTTTTTCTACAATCTTCTCTACTTCTTTAATCACCTCTACAGGCTTTTCTACAATTTTCTCTACTTCTTTAATCACCTCTACAGGCTTTTCTACAATCTTCTCTACTTCTTTAATAATCTCAACAGGTTTCTCCACTATTTTCTCTACAATCTTTTCTACCTCAACCTCTTTGATGACCTCATTTACAATTTCAATTTCTTTGATCACCTCGACAGGAACCTCTACTGTTTTCTCTACTATTTTCTCTATTTCCTTTATCACCTCTACTTCCTTGACGACCTCAATAGGTTTCTCTACTATTTTCTCTACTTCTTTAATTACCTCGACAGGTTTTTCTACTATTTTCTCTACAATCTTTTCTACCTCAACCTCTTTGATGATTTCATTGATAATCTCTATTTCTTTGATTACCTCAACTGGTTTCTCTACAATCTTTTCTACCTCTTTGATAACTTCGACAGGCTTCTCTACAATCTTTTCTACCTCTTTGATGACTTCGACAGGCTTCTCTACTATTTTCTCTACCTCTTTGATGACTTCGACAGGTTTTTCTACGATCTTCTCTAAAATCTTTTCTACTTCCACCTCTTTAACCACTTCTACCTCTTTGACCACTTCCACTTCCTTAACAACCTCGACTTCTTTTATGACTTCCACTTCTTTGATCACTTCCACCTCCTGAACGACAGGCACTTCCTTTATAACTTCGATTTCTTTGAAGACCTCTTTTGGCTTTGAATTCAGTTGGCTAGTGAAAGTCTTTCTTTCAGTTTCCCAGGTAGTAAACTTAGAATTCCAAGAATTTCTGTCAGATTCATATTTAGAATTCAGCGAGTTATACTTAGACTCATATCCGCTATAGTCAGTATGTAGTTTGTTATACTTTCTTCTTGTTGATTCTAATTCTTCGTTAACACCGGAGAATTTAGATTTCATCCAATTCCAGGCACCAAACCATCCGAGTAGCCAAGCTCCCAGCATAAGAAGAAGAGGAAGCAAAATGCACCAAGGGCAGCCAAAAAGACCTGCGCCAAATGCGAATAAATATGGAGTAGTAATAGAGAGAGTCATTGCAGTATATTTAAATATTTGTTTTTCGAATTATTTCAAAGTTACTTCTACCCGTCTGTTACGAGCTTTATTGTCAGGTGTATCATTAGGTGCTATAGGCTGATTAGGTCCGAAGCCATTGGTGTCCATTGATGTTAGTGGTACGCCTCCATTTGTCATGATGTAATTTTTAACATCATCAGCTCTGTTTTGTGAGAGAGTCATATTGGCAGCCAGATTACCGGCATTGTCTGTATGCCCATCTACATCTAACTTGGATCCAGATACATTATCTAAGTAGTAAAACAAGTCAGCAAAATCTTGTCTATGCTGAGCAGTAATATTTGGATTATCTGACCCTGTCGCAAAATATAGCATCATTGGTTTGCCAAAGAGCCTGTCTTTGATGGCAGCCAGTCTACTTGCATTAGATACCTTATCTCCGAAGGCCAATTCTATTCCTCGTCTTAGTGTATCTCCCTGGTAGCAATTTCCATCTGTTATTCTATGATCTATATCAAGTTGATTAGACGGCACCTGCTTAGACTCCAGCCAAGATTTGACATCATCAGCTCTTGCCAGCCCTAGATTGGGGAGAAGATTGTGTGTATTATTTTCTAGTGTATCATATAGACCCGTAATCGTTAGGAATCTGTCATTGTTACCCTTAAGATAGTTGGCCACTTGGTCTATGGCTGCATTCACATTTGTATAGCTCGTTAAGTGTCTATAGTTAGACCTTCGAAAGTTTACGTTTTGGTCGATATTAAAAATCTCATGAGAGCCATCACTGACTTCCCATGCAGCACAGCTAGCTGCCCCAGCAACAGGAAGACCACAAATAAATTTATTACAAAGCCAAGCTCCTATGGCCATTAAGATGAGTAAGAGGATGAAGAATATCCAAAAATATTTCATTTCGTTTTGTTAAAATGTTGTTGATTACGATGCTAAATAAGACCGCAAATAAATTTATTACAAAGCCAAAGTCCTATGGCTAGATATAGTAAAAGCAAGATTGCCCAAAACCACCATTTTGATTTCATATAACTTAATTTATAATGTAAGTGTAAATTGAGAAGAGTGAGACCAGCATCTAATGATATTGAATTGTGCTAATTTAGACAATATATAGGCTTAGTCAAAACATATGGCAATAATTGTGCACGATGCCAAAATTTAAGCTATCGAAAAACATATTATCGCAAAATTATATATGTAACTAAGATTGAAACTAAAGAATTGAGATTGTCTTAAATAGGCAATACAAACTTTAGACGCAGAATTATGAAAAGGTCATCAAAAAAGTGTGCATCTTTATTAATGATACCCAACAATCATATTATTAATGAACAATAGAAGGCAGTTTATTAAAGATATTTCCATAGCCGGGTTAGGTGGAAAATATCTTCTCTCTTCCACAAGCAATAAGCTTTCTGCAAATAGCACGTGGGTAGATATAGCTAGTCAATTTTTTAATAATCCAGATGGTATTGCCAACTTCAATACTGGTAGCGCTGGAGTGATGCCTATTCCTGTGTATAAAGCTTTTATGCAGAATGTCAAATCTCTTTGCGAGTTTGCACCCTATGAAGTAAAAGATGCAGCAGAAGAAAAAGTCACCTCCTCTCTTCGTGGATTAGCAGAGATGCTCAACACTTTTCCCGAAGAACTTAATTACCTAAGAAATTCTACTGAAGGCATTAATCATATTTTATTAGGCTTCCCATTTAAGGAAGGTGATGAAGTAGTTATATCAGAATGGGCTTACCCTTACGTAAAAACAATATTGAATAGGCTTAAGCAACTTAAATCTATAAAGGTAAAGATAGTTGCTATGGACCTGAACCTTGTGGATAATCAGGAGATTGTAGCCAGATTTGCTGATAGAATCAGTTCTAAAACGGTAATGGTAGTTGTTACGGGAATTACTCATCAGTTTGGTGTGAAAATGCCTGTCAAGGAGATATGCCAGTTGGCACATAAGCATGAGGCAAAGGTTCTCGTAGATGGTGCCCACTGCGTAGGTCATATACCACAGGATATTAAAAACCTAGGGTGTGATTACTATGTTAGCAGTATGCATAAATGGCTGTCTGCACCTCTAGGAACAGGGTTGTTATATATCAAAAATGGTATGGAATCAATGATTGAACCGTTGTTGCCATGTCCGCATCCTGATGAAGAGACCTTGCATAAGTTTGAGTACGTAGGCACGATTGCCTATCAGAATGCAATGACGATGGATGCTGTGTTAGATTTTCACAAGGACATAGGTTCGCAGAAAAAGTATGATCGCATCACCTCTTTATCCAAAATGATGATATCCCATCTAAGTGATATCCCGGGAGTTAGAATATTTTCCGATGTCAATAATCCTTCTGGTATTGTTTCATTTCAGATAGAAGGAACCGAATCCAGATTAATTCAAGGAGCATTGAGATACAAGTATGATATTCATGCCAAATTATCAGGATATCGAAGACATACATTTGTCAGAGCCTCAGTAAACCTTCAACTGCTAGAAACCGATATAATTCACTTCGCGCACAGCGTTCGCAAAATTGTTGATAGCTAGCTAACATGTCCAATTTTATCAACTTTTTGATTGCTCGGAAAGCGTTGGCATTTTCGCTATGCATCATTTACTATCTACTTGTTGTCCTGCCTCATAATGAAGTAGGCGCTGCCGTTAATGATATTTTTTCCAGTTTCTCACGAGCTCAATATAATGGCATAGTTGTATCCATATTTTCTGTCATCATAATTGCCTTGATAGCGCTTGGTCGTCAGAATCTTCAAGTTGGAGACAGAGATAAAGTAAGGCCATTAATTATATTGACTCTTTTATTTATAGTGCTGTGTTTTTTCTTTTTGATGGTTGTATATGTAGAGTCAGTTCACTTTATTCAGTATGCTCTATTTTCCATTCTTCTTTTTCCGCTCTTAGGTAGGTATACAAGTACTATGATATGGGGAGCTTTTTTAGGTGGACTAGATGAGCTTTTCCAATACTTGATTCTGGAGAATACTTCATTGTATTTTGATTTCAATGATATAGTCCTAGATGCTGTTGGCGCAGGCGCTGGGTTGGTTATATTATTCGTATTTGGCATGAGGTCATTTACGTCTAGATCACAAAAGATGTGGAAGAGACCAGAAGTATATTTACCATTCGGTGTCATGATTATTATTACCATATCATGGATGCTAGGTTATTTTTCACTTAACTATAATTATAATAATCCAGCCTACTTTACCTTATTCAAACAACCCTTGCCTCAGGACTTTTGGTTCTATCCACCTGGTCCTCCGGCAAGGTTTCATATACTCACACCTATCCCTGCATTGATAATTTTAAGCGGGTTAATATTATTTTATGGGAGATTAGATAGCGAGAACAAGTATCATTAGAACAATATTTTATATATTAGGACTTTTTATAATATCTAAAATTAAATTCCATTTATTATGGCAGTTATTAAAGTTGTAGAAATAATGTCTAATTCTACAAAGAGTTGGGAAGATGCTACTAAGAATGCGATCGTTAGAGCATCTAAATCTATCAAAGGAATTAAGTCAGCTTATGTTCAAGAACAAAGTGTTGTGGTTTCTAGAGGCAAGGTGACAGAATACAGAGTAAATCTGAAAGTATCTTTCGCAGTGAAATAATTTAAGCCCTTATAGGTTTTTATAATAGGTGGTAGTCAATTACCACCTTTTTCTATTTCTGATAAGTTAGGAAAGAATCTTATAGACTTATAGAATAACTATTTCCATTACTAGCATACCATACTTGAAAATTTAAATTCTACTTGCCTGACTTAAGTACTGATGTATTACTTCTTCCTCCCAGTAGAATTGTGAAGCGGTGCTTACAAAGCCGACATGCCCGCCAAACTTTGGCGTAAGTAGTGTGATCCATTTGTTTTGGTTGGCTTCTTTCTGAGGATAACATTGCTTTGGCAGAAAGGGATCATCCAAAGCATTGATGATGAGAGTAGGTGTTTTTATTGCGTTCAAGAATTGTTTGCTATTACTCTTATTGTAATAGTCTTTAGCGTTCTTAAAGCCATGAAGCTTAGATGTATAGATATCATCAAAATCAAAAATGGATTGGACTGATTTCATAAAGGATGGATCTATGAGGTCAGGATATTGGCTACTTTTTTCCTTCACCTTGACATGGAGTGACTTCAGGAATTTCTTCTCATAGATTATGTTTGATTTTTTGCTGATTTGCTTTGACCCGGCTTCCAAATCCACAGGTACTGAAATAGCAACCACACATAAAATATTGTCAGCTGACGGGTATAACCCTTCTCCTGCATATTTGAGCACCAGATTACCTCCTAGACTAAAACCTACCAATGCAATCTCATCATAAGAATCGCCTAGATGTGACACTACTTCATGGATGTCATCCGTGGCACCACTATGATAGAGCCTTGGATTATGATTCAATACGCCACTACAGCCTCTATAGTTAATAGCCGCAATGTCCCATCCATTATCCAGCAATAGATTTCCTGTACCTATGATATACTTTGATTGACTGCTTCCTTCTAGGCCATGGCAAAGGATGGCTAGACGCCTAGATTGACAACTCAATCTGTCCAAATGCAGGAAGTCACCATCAATAGTAGCGATGGTCTCTCTTTCGTATTCTGGTGAATCCTGTCTTCTAAATAGAGCAGGATATATGGTGTTAAAATGGCCGTTCCTAAGATATAGAGGAGGCCTATATGATTTGAATTCTAAGTCTCGTATCAGAAGTCAAGTAATTGGATGTCAAAAATTAGATCTGCGTTAGGTGGTATATCTGCTCCTATCCCTGTCGTGCCGTATCCTAAAGGTGAGGGTATAAATAATGTACCAGAACCTCCTCTACCAAAAAGCTGGATACCTTCGGTCCAACCTGGAATAACTTGATTCAATCCTATTGTAAGACCTTGATGCGAATCAAAAATAAAACCATCTGTTCGTCTTCCTACGTATTGGACAGTGACTTGGGAGGTGTTATTTGGTCTTTCAGCTGAGCCAGGATTTTCTATAATATACTTCAAGCCAGATGGAGTCTCTTGTACTTCTAGCCCATTTTGTTGTATGAATTCATCCATACTTATGAGATTGAGACTATCCTCTCCACATCCCGATAAAAATAGCCCTGCTACAACGATTCCGATAATATATATTTGTCTCATACTTTTAAAATATCAAATTGTTATTTAGAAAATAGCTCATCGAGATATCTTACCCTCGTATCATCATTAAACATAAAAGGACAGACATCTAAGGTGCTATGCATTATACTCACACATGTATTAGTCTCACTGTCGATTCTATCATCGTGCTCCAAATCCAAAAAGCAATGTCCTAGCTCATGAAAAATGAGGAACTGTCTATCTTCTTCAGTTACATCATCTCTCTCCCAATATCCTCTGTCAATGATTACCTTTCTGGGCCTTTGTTCATTTCTAAAGCATTGGCCTAAGACCTCGTTTCTTCCTATATCCTGAAGCAGCCCTTCTATATTCGCTTCTACATAGTCTACCTCAATGCCTCTGAGTGCCGCTTCGTCTGCAAATATCTGAAAATAAGGGACCAATTCTGAATCAGTCTCCAAAGTGTCAATCTGATTACATCCCATTATGAAAAAAGCGAAGCTTAATGTCGTAAGAATTCGGCCAATTTTATTTTTTCTAATCTTCACAATATTTATAGTTCGTAGGTTAAACGGAGGATTTATACTCGAAATTGGACACATAATTATTAAATATATTTGTGCTAATCAATTAATCAATCTAAGTCCTTTCCATGACACTTAATCATTACTTCAATTCTATTCACTCTCTAGCCTGTGCACTTACTTTCTTATTTATACTATTTTCTCCCAGTATGTTGCACTCACAGGCAGATAATACGCTTTCTAATCCCAAAGAAATTGGAGTCCAGTTTTCTGGATTCAATGACTTTAATCTGATGTATAAAGTTTCCAAATCCGAAAATGTTTTTAAACGCCATAGATTTATTATTACATCTTTTGCATTTAATACCAGAGACAATAGTTTCAGAACTAATTTGGGGTATGCATTTGGTAAAGAAACAAGAAAGAGAATAAAAGAAGACTTTGGGTATTTTTTAGGACCAGAATACAGATTCTCAATATTATATAATTCAGACGAAGGTCGAAACGATCAGAGATTTAGACAAATCACCATCCAGCCCTCTATTGGTCTTGTGTTGGGGGTGTATTTGGAGTTATCCGATAATTTTATTTTGAGTGGTGAGATCATACCTTCATTCGTGGCATCATACACGGAATCCAATACAAGTGATTATAATTTAAATCTAGATGCGACCTTCAGTACAAATTCTTTAACGCTTACCTTGATGTATCGATTTTGAATAATCACTTAACTGCGGCACAGCATTTCGTTAATTTTTACAAGTCGCTTGCCTCTACTTCTCTGAGCTTAGATAAGGTTAGCCTTATTAATCCATTCTCAGATGATGAGACACTGAGAGTTGTTTCAGATTTCTATAATTCATTTTTTTCTGATAGTCTTCCAAGGATATTCATTTTCGGTATTAACCCGGGTAGGTTAGGGGCAGGTATCACAGGTATCACAGGTATACCTTTTACAGATGCCTACCATCTTAAGGATGCCTGTGGCATCTCGCATAATTTTCAGGAACGGAAGGAATTGTCATCCTTATTTATTTATGAGCTGATAAGAGAGATGGGTGGTCCAGAAATATTCTACAAGCACTTTTACTTAACTTCTGCGTGCCCTTTAGGATTTACCACACAAGGGAAGAACTATAATTATTATGACAAAGGCATCAGACTGAAGCGTATAGAACCTTTCATTATCCAAAGCATTTCACGCCAAATAAGTCAATTTCAAAATAAGTCTATCGCCTTCAGCTTAGGGAAAACTGAGAATTATGATTACTTAAAATCTCTTAATGATAGTCATGGATGGTTCGATGAAATAAAGCCATTGCCTCATCCAAGATGGATAATGCAATATCAGCGCAAGCATAAAAGCGTACACCTAGCTACTTATACCAAAGCACTAGGACAGTTGATTTAGAAACCATCACCGCCTCCGCCATCAAAGCCACCGCCAGAACCTCTATTGCCACCACGCTTTTTCTTTTGATTTATTCTATAGCTTAAGGTAAGTGTACCTGTACGGCTCCTCCATTGGAATTCTGATTGTTGGAAAAAGTCATCTAAAAATGTCAAGCCAGCTCTTCTTCTTGAGTTGAAAAGGTCTCTTATGCTTAGTGTCAAGGAGAGGTTCTTTTTCTCTAGAAAGTCTTTACTCCATCCTAAATCAACTGAAGTAACCGCTCTAGATTCTCCTTGAGCGGATTGTCTGGGACCTCTGTAATTAAGTCTGAGTTGTAGGTCTGATTCAAAGAATGTAAACCTTGATGTCATTCTTGCATTCCAGGTTATATTATCTGTTTCCTGTAGATTGAAGCTATATCTATCTTCGAATGCTTGGAAATCATCTGGATTATCTTGTACGTCTCTGTAGTATCTAAATACTTCCTGAGCCACATCGTCTTGTTCTAAACTCAGTTGGTTTCTGAATATGTTGGTATTGAAATTGAGTCTCAGCCATTTGAGTGCCGTATATGAAGCTGTAATATCTAACCCATAGTCATCAGTTGTTCCTGCATTAACAGGAATGCGGAATGTAGAAAAACTGGTATTATCTACCGTAATCAGCCTCTGTATAGAAGCAGCGGTACGTCTATAGAAAAAACTACTAGATAGGGAGACACCATCCCAATACTTGATAGAACCTATCTCATAAGAATCAGTGAACTGTGGATTCAGATTAGGGTTCCCAGAGAAGAAGTTTCGGCTATCCTGAAAAGTAAAAAATGGATTTAGGTCCCAGAAACGTGGTCTTCTTATTCTGCGGCTGTAGCTGATCTGTAAGGCATCTGTTTCATTAAGATGATATGAGACATGACCACTAGGAAATAAGTTTAAAAAGTCTCTTTTGTTCTCAGGTACATCCTCAGAAGAAACCAATATAGTATTGATTATAGAATACTCACTTCTCAGTCCCACTTGGAAACTGATATTATTTATTCTATTACCATAAATACCATAAGCGGCAAAGACATCTTCGTCATAATTAAAAGCATTATTCAGTCCTGGAAGGGCAGAATAGAATCCATTCTCATCAGCTTGTTCTACCAAATAACTCGTTCTTATATCTCTAAGGCTTCCCTTTAAGCCTGCTTCCCATTTATGGTCTTTACCTAAGGGTTGGATATAATCTAGCTGTAACTCTAGTGTGGTATAATCTTCTCTGACATCACCACGTTGGTTGAGGGATACATCTTCTGTGTTAAATGAGGTTTGGTTTTCAGTGAAAATATTTGTCTCCGTTTCTATTCTATCTCTATATGATACACTGGCATTTAGCTTATGTTCTCTAGAAGAGAACTCTTTAGCATAGTTGAGGTCATACTGTAATGCACTTTCAGTTTCCCTTTCATCATCTCTTCTAAAAGTTGTCAGAAGAAGTAGTTCATCAGATATGGCGTTGTTAAAATTGTCAAAATCAAAAAACTGACTTTCATCTTTGTTTTGCCATAGTGGCTCGAAATCGAAACTGCCGAGCGCATCAGAATAATCCTGAAACAACAAGTCAGCTAGATTATCATTATCAGAATACTTATAATTTAATGATCCTGTTAACTGGTCTTTGTCAGAGAGGTAATAATCAGCTCCAAATCTGATGCTGTTACTCAACCCTCCTCTGGACATATCTCTATTTTGAATAGTGACTTGCCTTTCTAGATTATTACCCGACCCGTCATCCGTCAGTCTGTCTTGAATAGTGTTTCCACCGCCAGGGCCTGTTCTATAATTGATACCATAGTTAACAAACCAGTTAAGATTGTTTTTTCGATAGTTGAGATTAGCTGAGAGGCCAGCATTAGTAGGGATTCCGCCTGACACATCTATAGAGCCATTAAAGCCGCCTCCAGTATTCTTCTTCAGCACTATATTGATAATACCAGCCATGCCCTCTGCATCATATCGTGCTGAAGGATTAGTAATCACTTCTATTTTGTCTATTAGGTTAGATGGCAGACTTCTAAGACCACTTCCATCATTAACACCGATAAGGCTAGATGGCCTACCATCTATCAAGACTCTGACGCCTTGCGAACCTCTAAGTGAAATATTTCCTTCGATATCCACATCTAATGAAGGCACATTATTAAGCACATCCTCTGCATTTCCGCCTCTGTTAGCCAAATCTTTACCTACAGTAAATACCTTCTTATCCAAAGAAAAAGTGGTCTCACTTCTTTCTGCGACAATCTCTATATCTTCTAATTGTACGGCATCTGGAGATAAGAGGATTTCACCTAAGTCTATCATACGATTGCCTACTGGAATCTCGATAGGGTCTATAATCCTAGATTCATATGAGATGAATTCTACGACCGCATATATCTCCTTCTCGCTACAAGTAAATGAGAATATACCATCCGCTTCTGTCAAGCCGCCTCCTTGGATAAGATCTCCATTCTTAGTAAAGATAGATACAGTGGCAAATTCAAGCCCTTGCCCCGTCTCTGAATCTATCACTTTTCCTTTTATGGTAATTGGAGGATTGCCTTCTAATTTGCTTCTTTTATCGACACTGCTCGGCTGTGCTATAGTGACGACATTTAAAAGAATAAAAAATAAAGAAAATACCAGTATAATTAGTCTCATTAATTCTATATAACTGAAGGGTAAAAGTATCCCTTATTTAGAAACAAAGTGGTTAGACAAAAGAAATAAGGGAAGGTTTATAGAAATGAGCAAATAATGACCGATTTGTAATATTAATGCACTGGTTCATCCATGTGCGAAAGATTAGAAATTATTAAAATCTTAATTTGAGTATAAATAATAACCTCAAATCACAATTTGGCGTTAAGTGCTATAGTATTCATAACTCAACAAAATATGGAGTAATATGAAAGTAGGGATAGGCACATTGCTATTATTATTTTGGTTCTCTGGTACACATGCACAGAATACACCAGAACCAGATTTAGAAAGAAGTAGAGAGTATATTCTGTACAAAGTCAATGAGATACGCATGAAGGGCTGTAGGTGTGGTGGAAAACGACAGAAAGCGACTAGTAAGTTGATATGGAGCGAAACTTTGAAATCAAGTGCAAAAGCCCACGCCTCAGAAATGAATAAGTATAATTTTTTCGGTCACAGATCGCTGGATGGGAAGGACATAGGTGACAGATTGGATGCTTTTGGGTATTCGTGGCAGTATGTAGGTGAGAATCTTGCAGAAGGTCAAGATTCTTTTGAAGAAGCCTTAAAAGACTGGATGGAAAGCGAATCCCATTGTAGAATGATTATGAATCCAAATATGAAAGAAATGGGGATGGCTAAAGTGGGGAAATATTGGGTACATCATTTCGGTGCACTATTACCAAAAAAGCATAAACGTACACGAACATATTATAAAGAAGGATAATGTGTATTTTAGTGTGAAATTACTTAACTGACCTTTGTCTAAAAAAATACTGTACCTCACTATTACTCATCTGCTGATATTGACACAGATGTTAGCCCAACAGCCACAGGTGAGTACGAGTTCCTCTGCTGATATCCCAATCAAAACAAACGAAGAATCAACCCCTAAGGACAGTACAAAGACAAGAATCATCTTTAAAAGTTCTGATTCATTTATCAATGAAGTCAAGGACGACCGTGACATACAGAATTTTCGTGGAAATGTGAAGATTGTCCATGATAGCATATATATGTATACACAATCTGCTAGGCTTACGGATGGTGATTTATTGGAGGCCAAAGGAGATGTAGTCATCATTCAAGAAGATTCTATCAATGTCTTTTCTGATTCTTTGATTTACCAAGGAGAAGAAAAATTGGCTAGGTTATTCGATAATGTCGTCTTGGAGTCCGGTGATAAGAAGCTATTTACTGATATCCTAGTTTATAATCTGGATACAAAGAAAGCGGTATTTAGAGATACGGCAATTCTTACGCGTGAGGCCATGCGGCTTTCGAGCATTAGAGGCACCTATGATGTAGAATCTAAGTGGGCCACCTTCTATGATCAGGTAACTATCATAGACGAAGATTTCAAACTTACATGCGACTCATTGCATTACGATACTGATATAGATCGTGCATATTTTTTATCCCCAACTTATATTACGCAAGGTGATAAGAGGATATACTGTGAAGATGGTTATTACGATTTGGAATCTGGACGTTCTTATTTTTCTGTAAATGCAGTAATCAAAGAAGGTAATCAGATAGCTAAGGCAGAAAATATCCTCGTATCAGAAAAAGATAGTACTGTAACACTGACTGGGAATGCATTCGTCCAGGACTCTGTCAGCGAAGCCAGAGGTGATGAGATTATATATAATGATAAGAGCGGAGATATCACGATTATCGGTCGAGGTAGTTATGTAAAAGAGGATACCCGGATTAAAGGGCCACACATATTCTACAATAAGAAAACTGAATATTATAAAGCTGAGGGGCGCAACAAGATAACCAACGACCAAGGCATACTCGAAGCAGACACACTAGAGTATGTAAAGGATGTGGACTGGGGAGAAGCTCTAGGCAATGTCATTTATCGGGACACCGTAGAAAACAGAACCATCTTCACTGAACGACTTTATTACAGAGATAGCACAGAATATGTAAGGGCTGTTGTAGATAGCCTTAAACCACTCTTATTATTAGAACTGGATGATGATACATTATATGTAGTAGGGGATACCCTGGTGAGAGAAGCTCCTTCTGACAGTCTCTCGTACTTAAAAGCTATCCACAATGTAGAAGTCTATAAAACGGACCTCCAAGCGGTATGTGATTCTTTATATTATTCTAATGTAGATTCTACATTCACCTTTTTTCATGACCCTGTTGCCTGGTCAGATACCACACAGTTTCTAGGAGACACCTTAAGTATCATGCTGAAAGATGACAAGGTCAAGGAAATAATATCCAAGAAGAATGCATTTATCATATCAGAAAATTTAGGTACTTATTATGATCAGATTAAAGGACGTCTGATTCACAGTTATCTGGATAGTAATGAACTCCAACGAATGGAAGTTATCGGCAATGCTGAGTCTCTCTACTTTCTGAAGGACAGTGATGATGCGTTTATTGGACCAAACCTGACGCTTTGTAGCCAGATGGTCTTTCATTTTGGAAACAATGATTTGGACAGCATAATCTATTATACCACACCTGAATCCACGCTAACGCCGATGGAGCAGGCGACGAAGGCTGATTTCAGGCTTAGCGGTTTCAGATGGGAAGCATCCCAAAGACCCTACCAAGTGGACAAGATGAGAGTTTCTGTATCTCCTGGGAGGAGAGGCGGAAACAGAGACAGCGACAAAGTGCCAGAGGATGGCGGTTTGGATGAATTTGAATCCGAAGTAGATGAGGTCATGGAACGACTAGACGAACCTGCAGAGAACGCATTACAGAAGGATATTCCTAAAAAGCCACCTAGTGGGGATCCCCGTAGAAGATCAGCTAATGCAAAAAGTCAGAACTGATATGGCTTTTCTGGCTTAAATATTATTTTTGGCAAAATGAGAATTAGTGGCTTGCTTATATGGTTGATGATAGCTTCTGGTCTATTAGGCCAGAGTGATAAAATATTTGAAAGTGGCAATGCTGCATTTGGGGAGGGCAACTATGTATCAGCGATATCAGAATATTCTAAGTTATTAGACCAGGGGTATTCCTCTCCCGAATTGCTCTATAATGTAGGTACTTCCTACTTACATCTGGACCAATTAGGTAAAGCGGTATTGTATCTAGAGAAAGCCCACCTAGCAGAACCTTCAGATAAACTAATTAATCAGAATCTAGTGTTGGCAAGAGATAGAGTGGATACGGCTGTGATAGAAGTACCAGACTTTGTCTTGTTTCGTGCTTGGAAAAGTCTTTCAGGATTCCTTTCTCCGCTTATCTGGTTCATACTTAGTTTGCTAGCAGGGGTCGTTATCGTACTTGGGGTATGTAAATGGAGACTAGGGACTGATAATAAGCTTAGAGTTAAAGGCTTTTCTTTAATGATTATAGGAGCTGTTATACTGATAATCTTCCATCTCGCTGGCAGATCATCTTATGCCCAACTGAAAGATAATTCAATGGCGATTGTGGTTAGGGATACCGCGCTATATGAAGCAGCTGATGAGCGATCTGAGGAGTTTGAAGCCCTTTCAGAAGGCGTCAAGGTCAAGATTTTTGATGAATTAGATGAGTGGTACAGGGTCAGTTTAGTGAATAAAGAAATAGGGTGGGTGACAAAGCAAAGTGTTCAGAGAGTGAATGAAACAGAATTTGCTGAGTAGGATTCATTACTAGGGCATAAAAAAGAGGCTGACTCAAGTTATGAGACAGCCTCTTTTATATCAAATAGACTATTGAAAAGTCTTATTCTTCTTCTCCTCCTTTGGCTTCAGGTCTTCCACCGTCTAATTTATCTTGAAGCACTTTGAGTTCATCCCATTTGCCTTCGGCAGCCAACTTGGATTGTTGAGGCCATGTATCAGGAATATGCACTCTGTATCTTGGGCCTGCAGCTTCTAATATTTCTTTCAGTCTGCCTACTGGGGCTGCCGCTAGATCAGAAAAGGTGATAATGCCTGCAGCGCCAAGATGCTCAGCTATCTTAGGACCGATGCCTTCTATTTTAGTCAATTTATCTGGCTTTCCTCCTACTGCAGGTGTAGCAGGTGTAATAGCTTCTGCTTTAGGAGCAGGTGCAGCAGGTGCAGCTGGAGCGCTTGCTTTTGCAGGAGTCGCTTTCTTAGGTGTGGCAGCTTTTGGTTGTGCTTCTGCTTTTCTTGCCTTTGGCGATTTGACTGCTGCACCACCATCACCATCCATAGGTAGGATATTGACGTAGGTTCTGCCTTTCTTCTTAGTCTCAAAATTTACATAGCCTTCTATCTTAGCATGAAGGGTATGGTCTCTACCCATATAGACATTGTTTCCTGGGTGAAACTTAGTCCCTCTTTGTCGAACTATTATATTTCCAGCTTTGGCATACTGCCCACCAAAGAGCTTTACGCCTAGAAATTTCGGATTGCTATCTCTTCCATTATCCGTACTACCTACTCCCTTCTTATGTGCCATGGTATTTTACTTTTTCAGATTATAAATGATGTGTTCCCCAGCTTAGGCTATAGAGTCTATTTTGATTTTGGAAAAAGCTTGTCTGTGACCATTTTTCACTTTATAGCCTTTTCTTCTTTTCTTTTTAAACACAATAACTTTATCACCTTTAGCATGATTAAGAACGGTTGCTTTTACACTACCTGCAACTGTCGGCGTACCCACATTGGTATTACTACCATCTGAAGTCATGAGAATATTATCAAAACTGACAGAATCTCCTTCCGCAGCGTCAAGTCTGTGGACATATATTTCCTGACCTGACTCCACCTTAAATTGCTTACCTTGTATTTCTACTATCGCGAACATGCTCTTGTTTTAGAGTTTTTTCAAAAGGATTGCAAAGATATGCTTTTCTAATCCTTTTTCCAATACTCACCAACACCCAAATCACTGATTATAAATGACTTACATCAAATCTATGCAAGTCATTTGTATAGAAAAAAAATATATGTATAATCGATTGAATTTTAGATAGATAGTAGCGCCCTGGATAACACCTAACCCTTGTCGGCTTAATAAATAAAGTCTGGGACACTGAGATAATCCTCTAGGATGAAGCTTTTCCTTAGCTTTTTACCCTCCCTGATGATTATCATTTTAACTTTCTTGCCTTCTTTCTTATCCAGTTTTCGATTGACTGAGGCTAAGGATAGGATTCTTGTTGGTGTCCACCCGATGCGTTTTATAATATCTCCTGTTTGCAATCCCGCTTTGTGCGCTGGGGTGTTCTTAATTACATACCTTATCACAAATTGGTTTAGATTTTTACCTGCAGCATAGACAACCAATCCGGACTTGTCATACTCCAGATTCTTGTTGTAGTTTTTAAGTGGTTTGAGATATAACTCCGAGGATACATAATCGATAATGACATGGAAACGAGACAGAATGGGATTGCCTATGAGACCATTTCGATTATTGATGAGTCTTTTGTCCAGGTCCTCATTAATCACTTGGTAGTTGGCGACTACGCTATTGAAGAATAGTGAGTTGGTGATATTCAATGATTTGAATTTAGCCTGATAGCCTATTATATCTCCTCCTAGTCCTATGCCTAGAGGACCTTCTACAAATTTTTCAGGCAGTTGAAATTCCTTATCTTCATTTATAAACAACAATATGCCTAAGGAAGACCCTGTGTCCAGCAATAACTTCATCTTAGCGCCAGTGCCTGTAAATAGTGATATTTCACTGGTTATGTAAGGTTTGTGGTCTTCAATTCCGATGGGAATTCGTTGGAAGCCTCTTTTGGTAGGGGGAGTAAAAGCATTTTTTTTATAAAAAGTAATAGTCCGCTTCTTGTAGTTAATTTCCATTACAGAACCCCAAAAGAGCCGTCCACCCATCAAACCGTCTATATGTACACCGATGGATTCGTTGAAATTCAAAAAGTTCTCATCTAAAATGATAAAATCTCTGCTGATAGGTGTGTTGTTGGGCAGTGTGATGAGAATATTTCGACAGATCTGACCACTAATTTTTTGGATTAAATCGGCGCCTTTAATGACAACTTCTTTTCCGTCAGGGATATCGAGTTCTTTCTTGATGTCTCTGTTAAAGAGGATGAGATTTTCAGCGCCCGTATCTAATAACATATTTACATCTCTGAATCCTCCTAATTTGGCTTTGACAATGATGAGACCGTTAACTAGGTCAAAGGGAAATGATATTTTTTCTTTCTTTTCATCGAGAATAATTAGATGAGAAGATTGTGATTTCAATTGACAACTGGATAGGCACAATAAGACTGTAATAATTACAATCCAGTAAGCATATTTTTTCCAATGATTATACACAATCTCAAGGTACTCAAGACTTTGGTCACGGGCAAAAAAAATCCCGACAAGACAACTTGCCGGGATGTGTATCACTTTTGAAATATTATCTCTTATTTAGAAATAACCATCTCTATTCTTCTATTCATTGCTCTACCTTCAGCAGTAGAATTATCTCCTACAGGATTCGCATCTCCGTATCCTTTAGCCATGATTCTAGATCCATCAATACCTTGAGCAATCAATCTTGCCAGTACTGCATCTGCTCTAGACTGTGATAATTGTACGTTACCTGCAGCGTCTCCAGTATTATCTGTATAGCCTTCTACACTTACAGATACACCAGGATATGCTTTTAATATTGAAGCCATGTTGTCTACCTCTACACCGGTAGCACCATCAATCTTTGCTGATCCTGTGGCAAAAGTTAGATTCTTAAATGTAAATCTTCCATCACCTTTAAAACCACCTTTGACGAAGTCCATCATTTGAGAACCAGCTGAACCAGCTGTGAATTTGATACCATCTAGCGCCTTTAGAGCTACATCGTCTACTTTAGAGAATACATCTCCTACTGCACCCATAGCGCCTTTAGCAGCATCACCCATAGCACCAGCAGCATCACCAGCCATGTCAGCAGCACCTTTAGCTGCATCACCAGCCATATCAGCCGTTTTTTCTACAGCACCTTTGGCTTTTTCTACAGCATCACCAAAAATTGAATCCTTGAAGAAAAATCCGAGTACGCCGATTCCTAATAACACTGGAATTAACCATCTGAAGATTGATCCTCCAGTTTTAACTGCAGCTCCACCTACATCACCGACAACATTAGCGGCTCCGCCAACTACTTTGCCAGCACCGCCGACAACCTTGCCTGCCGCGTTAGATGCGCCACCGACAACCTTTCCAGCTGCATCTGCAGCACCGCCTACAACTCTTTTGCCTGCATCCATACCCTCATTAGCTAATCCAGAAACGGCACTTGCGCCTTTTCCTAAGAAACTGCCTCCCAATGCAGAAAGCAAACCGCCAGGCATGCTAGATTTAGCATATTGTCTCTGAGACCCTAAGAACTTACCTAGTCCTACAGCATCCAAAGCCTTGTTTTTAATGTGTCTGCCAACCATTGACATTAAGAAAGGAGCCGCCATCTTAATTAATGATGAAGCTGCACTTCCTTTAAGTCCGCTAAAGCCAGCTAACTTGTCTATTAATCCTCCTGTAGAGTTACCCAATAGTAGATTAAGAATTCCTGATCCTCCATTCATAAGTTTAGCAACATTTCCAGCTCCGCCGCCGAAAAGTCCTCCTATATCATCTAAGATGCCATCATCCTGACCTTTAGCCATATCAAATAACTTAGTCAGTCCGTTACTGTCATCAGCAGTGTCAGCCATTTTTCCTAAAAGTGCAGGAAAAATACCATCCAATGCTTTCTGTACACCAGACTCAGATTCTCCTAAAAATTTAGAAGCGTTTGAAACTAAAGAACCAGACACCTGATCCTTTACCATATCCAATAAATTCATTTTAGTAGTATTTAGATTTGAAATATTAGTTTTTCGTTTACGGTCGGGTAATCAATAAAAAGTGGTTGGGAAGAGTGTAGTTAACTTATTGAACACCGATATAGATAGGAACAATCCTAGCCAAAAATAAGGCTATTACAACGATATCACAATTTATCTTAATATATCTAAGGAAATGTTAGTTCCCCATGTGGAGAATTAAAATGTTAATTTTTTAGAATTTTGGATTTAAATACCATTTAGCACCTCACAATTAGACTTTATTGCTTAAGGTCCAGTGGTTCATATTTTTTTCCTAAGTTGGTAGGACTATGGTAATTCCAGAATTAGACTTGGCACTCTTCGAGGTTCAAATGAGCCATTTGGCCAATGTTGAGGTTAAAGACAAAAGGTGGTTGCAGCAAATATTCCAATGTTACTCCTTGTTTTTTGAAAAATTGACCACGTCTAAATCCATTGCATTTACCACCTTGTTTTCACGGATCGCTTATGCTGGAGTGCATTTCAATCTACCCGGCAGTCTGATTTTTGAATCTCATTACTTCCGTAAGATGATGGAAAAGGGGGCAGTGGAAGAAGAAGATGTAGAGGATTTTGGAAACTTTGGATTGTACCTTATTCATGCCATAGCGCAATCCACAACTACTTATGCATGGAATAAAGATTATTTCCGCCCATCGATTAGTCTAGGAAAAAGAGAAAAACATAAAACAGAATACAAAAGGGTAGTAGAAGGACTGCTTGTGAGTATCAGTGATGACGTCCAACATTTTTCTATGATAACCAAAGAGGATCCGGATGACGTTATCATGGTATCCCTTAAGAGCACAGAATTACAAAAGGAGCTCAAACAAGTCAAAAAATATATGACACTTCCTTTGGTGGTGAATCTGGTCGATGTCACTTTCTATGACGACGAACCAGCTACTGCCAAAGCGGTCGTTCTTAGACCTGATATGCTTTTTGGGGTTACCTCCATCTCAGAATGCTTTTCTACTGCAGGTGCTACAGCCTTAGCTTATCTTGGTAGAAAGTTGATTCCTTCGGATTCATCAGTGCATATGCTTATTGGAAATATAGTCAACCAATTTTTAGATGACCTGATCCATAACCCTACTTTACAATTTTCTGATGTGATGCAGCAAACTTTCAGGATGGCCCCTGAAGCATTCTCCTTGATGACTGATGCAGAAGTCAAGGATTGTATCTCCAAGGTCAAAGTGCATTTTGAGAATTTGAAGAAAGTAGTTTCCTCAGAATTGTCAGAGGCGGGTATAACAAAAGAGAGATCTTATCTGGAGCCGAGTTTTTACTCTAATGAATTTGGCCTTCAAGGAAGGTTAGATCTCTATCATTATAATGAAAGCCAATCAAAATCAGATATCGTAGAACTTAAAAGTGGTCGCCTATATCAAGCGCATAAATATGGATTGAATCAAAATCATTATTTGCAGACCTTACTTTACGACCTCATATTGGAATCGGTATATAATGGAAAAGTAAAATCCACGAACTATATCTTGTACTCTGGGCATGATGGCAAGAGACTCAGGTTTGCACCCAAGGTGAGAGATAAGCAGCTGGAGGCTATGAGGATAAGAAATAAGATTGTCCTTCTAGAAGAGATACTGACAAAAGTGGATGATGATGACTATGCTTATATCCTTTCCAGATTAGACCCCAAAAATATACCAGAAGGTTACACATTTCTCAAACGTGATGCAAAGCGCTTTTGGGATGGTTATGGAAGGCTCACAGAAATGGAACAGTCATACTTTAGGAATTTTATATCATTTATTTCGAGAGAATTCCAATTGTCTAAGATAGGCAGACATGGTATATATACTTCTAATGGATTAGCATCTCTGTGGTTAGACCCTATGATGGAGAAGGCGGATATGTTCACCATATTATCACATATGGAGGTGAGCTCTAATGATACAGATGCGACAGTACCTACTCTTACGCTGACTTTCACGGAGGCTAGTCATCGACTTTCAAAATTCAGGGTAGGGGATATTACGGTTTTATACCCTTTTGAAAGTGAGGAAGTCTCAGTTTTAAGTCATCAATTATTTAAATGTACTATTCTCGCTATTTCATCAGAAGGTGTGACAGTAAGATTGAGAGCTCGCCAAAAGAACTTTGATATATTCAGAAAGTATCGTTTCTGGAATCTTGAGGCTGATGTATTAGATAGCGGATTCAGAAAACAATTCCACGGGCTCTATGAATATATGATATCTGATGAATCTTACCGTCTAAAGATATTATGCGCAGCACCTCCTGAAAAACCAAAAGCCTTTACTGAATATAGTCCAGAAGGATTGACTTATGAACAAATGACTCTGCTCAACAGGGCATTGTCATGCGAGGATTATTTTTTGCTATGGGGACCACCAGGTACGGGTAAGACGAGTGTAATGATAGCTCAGATGATTTATCATCTATATCATCATACTGAGGAAACAATCCTGTTACTGGCTTATACGAATAGAGCTGTGGATGAAATATGTGCAGCCGCACAGTCGGTCATAGGTAAAGCATACATCAGAGTAGGATCAAGGTATTCTACTGCGGATAGTTATAAAGACAATTTATTATCTAGTAAAACAGAGAATTTATCTAATAGGAAAGAATTCCTAGAGGTCTTTGAATCACATCGTGTTTTTATTTCTACAGTATCTTCCTTCCAAGGCAAAAGAGAATTGTACGCATTGAAAAATTTTGATACTGTGATTGTAGATGAGGCTTCACAACTGCTGGAGCCTATGCTAGTAGGAATGCTTGGAAAATTTAGTAGGTTCATCTTAATCGGTGACCATAAACAATTACCAGCAGTGGTCACACAGGATTCAAACCAAAGTAAGGTGAAAGATTCCCAGTTGGTTTCGATAGGTCTAGTAGATAGTAGAATGTCCCTCTTCGAAAGAATGTATAAGCAGTGTGCAGCCAATGGATGGGAATGGGCCATAGGCGGATTAGAAAATCAAGGCAGGATGCATCGTGATATAGTAAGGGTCGTAAGCGATGAATTTTATAATGGAAAATTGTCTATCCTGGAAGGTGTATCAAGATTATCTCTACCCCCTGCAATCAAGGGAAAGGATACAATACAAGAGACCCTTATACAAGAGAGGTTGATTTTTATAGATACGCCAAGAGGACAAGATATTACACGCAAGACCAATATAAATGAAGCACAGATAGCTGAAAAAATTGCCAGTCATTGGCGTCAGATATATGAAGACAACCAATTAGACTTTAATCAAAATGCGCTAGGCGTCATTACGCCATTCAGGTCGCAGATAGCGATGATAAAGAGTCAGGTTTTTTTCAGTAGTCATGACCATATTACCATCGACACTATAGAGAGATATCAAGGAGGTGCTAGAGATCGTATCATTGTGTCATTGGCTGTCAGTCAAGCTAATCTTTTGGATGCGATAAGTAATGTGAGTGACGAAGGCATAGATAGAAAACTTAATGTAGCACTTACGCGAGCACGTGAAAATTTGGTGATTCTCGGAAATAAAGCTGTTCTGCAAAAGAATGCATTATATGCTCGATTGATAGGGAGGTGTTATGAGATGTCTATAGATTTGTTGAAGTAGTTATTGAAATGACAATTACTTTGGGTACACTTAAGAATTTTGTGAGTTTAGTTTATGGCATATATTTAAATAAAAAATAGCAAGATTGAAAATACTAATGGTATGCCTAGGGAATATTTGCAGATCTCCATTGGCACATGGAATAATGGCATCTAGGATAAAAGAGATGGGACTGGACTGGGAAGTGGATAGTGCAGGGACAAGTAGCTGGCATATAGGTGAGAAGCCAGATAATCGATCCATACAGGTGGCCATGTCTAACGGCATAGATATTTCTCATCAGAGATCTAGACAATTTATCGAAGTCGATTTCTCACTTTATGATTATATCATCGCAATGGATAGTAGTAATTACACTAATATTGTACAGATGGCTCCGACAGATAGTGATAAGGAAAAAGTGTCTTTGCTACTTAATTACACCCACCCTGGACAAAACCGTCAAGTCCCAGATCCTTATTATGAAGGGGGTTTTGATACCGTCTATCAGATGATATATCAAGCCGTAGATGATTTTATAAAACTGATACTAAACGATGAGTAATCACAATGCATATCAAATAAATGTAACTGGAGTCGTCCAAGGAGTAGGATTTAGATTTTTTACAAAACAGAAAGCAGATCAGATTGGCGTCAATGGAACGGTACAAAATCTAAGTGATGGTTCAGTAGAAATATACGCAGAAGGCAATGATAGCGCGATGCACGAATTCTTGTCATGGTGTCATAATGGGCCACCCTCATCCACTGTAGAAAAATTAGAGTATACCTCTACTAAGATTCAAAATGCGGCTCAATTTAGAATAATTAGATAATTATGTCATCAGTCAAAAAACTTCTCATCTTAGATGCCGTAGGTGCTTTGATTTCTGCTTTTATGCTTGGAGTGGTACTGGTTAGATTTCAGTCTGTCTTCGGTATTCCAATTTCCGCGTTAAAAATACTATCAAGTATACCTGTAGGATTCATGTTGTATGACTTATTGGCGTTGTTATCGAACAGTGAGCTGCAGCCAAGAAGACTGATGACGATAGGCACACTCAATATTTTATACTGTATTCTTTCTTTGACTATGGCGATTTGGCATAGAGGCTCATTGTCTATTTATGGATGGGGGTATATAATAATAGAAGTTATAATAGTAGTAGCTCTAGCAGTTTACGAACTAAAGGTAGGAAGGAAATTCATTTCTAAGTCCCATTGATAAATCCCTTATCATGCCATAATTTCTGAATGACTGCTAACCCTTTATCTTCCATCATTTTGATATTTGATGGGGCGACGTTATGAATGTCAGGATGATTTTCTATAGCCTCACTTACATCTGCTACCTTCAATATATGTATGATAGGATAGGGACTCCTATTTGTATAATTAGATACCGCTGAAGACTCTTTGTCCTTAAAGACATAATGGGGGTGGAAGCTAGCCAACTGGAATATCTTATCCAATTCTGTTCTTTTTAGTTCTTCCTCTAATGCATAGTGAATGTCCAAATAGTCGTCGAAATCTTCAAGACCTTCTCTGATGACAATAAGCTTGGTGGTCGTCATATCCGCTTCATCTAGTATCTGATTGATGCCATTATTCATTTCATTTAACATGGCATCATAACTAAATACTAAGGACGCAAAACTGACTTTTCCATCATCATATACTTTAGAAGCAAAAGGGCAAAGACCAAAGCCAATGACTATATCTGTAAGCCATCGTTTGGTAATGAGGATTTCTTTGGATTCAGGCATCATGTTATTTCACCATAGATTGCCTTCACATAAGGGCCATTTAAAAAGGACTTGGTGTCTATCATGCTTTGGAAAATAGGTCCTTTCATGTCATTTGTCAATAGCATTCTAGCTGCCTCGCATAGTGGTGCGGCGGTGGTCGTTTGTATTGCTCTGAGTGTGTGATTACCTACTTGGGTTGGCTTTATGAATAAGGTTGCTTCTTCCGCTTTTAGAAAATTATGCTGGTCTCTACCTTTGACGGCAGCATAGATAACAACGATATCATCTTCTACGGCTGGTATCTGATTCATCATAGTATCATTCAGATATTCTACCTTGTCTTTTCCAGATGGTGTATTAGTAATGATATTTTTTGCCCAATCATAATGTCCTGGATATCTCAGCGTCTTATAGCTCAGATCTTTAACCTTACCCGCTAAGGCTGATGGTAAATCGGCCGCACCCCCAGAGGTGAAGTCATCTTCATAAGTAATCCCGTCCAGGATGATAGTTTCTGTTTTAGATAGTGAAGGAATAAAAGTTGTCTTATAGTCCTTGACGACTATAGCATCCTTAACGTATTCAGTAGCTACTCCTATAGGACTCCAAGTATAGGCATAGAAATAAGGCGCTCGAACATTTTGGGATAGGGCGCCTACCCGCATATCTATTGATTCTACTTTGTCGACATTGAATTTCTTACAAAAACGTTTGTACAGGTGATGCGCTATGACATTTATGTAGCCAGGCGCAAGGCCAGTCTGCAAGACAAACCCCTTGTTTGCTTGCTTGGCTATTTGTGTTACCTGTTCGGTTTCATTGACGTATTCTGTGAGATTAGCATAATGGCATCCGAATCTTTTTGCAAACTCTGCTAATCGTGGCGCTTGACTTCCTGGCAAACAATCGAGGATGATATCACTAGACTTGAGGACTTCTTCTAACTCTGGACTAGTGCCTGACTCAGGCATCTGAATTCCCTTCGTTAAATTGGAATTGGCGCCTTCATTGATATAGTTTACAGCGCTATTGGCTGCATCACCATATCTGTCTGCTATGGTTATTTCACAATCTAAATGGTCAGTAGCCTGAAGTATTAATCCTGTTGCCCTGCCTATACCGCCACCTCCCGCTATAAAGATATTGTGGTTACTCATTCTTAAAATTTGCCGCAAAGTTATACATATCCCTTGCTAGGTTATCATATCGCTAAAGTGAATGAGTAGGTGTGAAGCGTAAAGCCCTAAGAATTAACATATTAAACATTATGCATATATGTAATTAACGGTTTTTTAGTAAAAAACACATTACAATATTTCATAATATGATAATATAACCTACATTTGCGCTGTCTTAATTATTTTATCCGAAACCCGATTTTATTTCCCGATGGCTAAAAGGACTCCGAAAAGAGCAAAGAAGCGTAATGCTGGTGGCTCAATATTTAAGGATGAGAGAATAACAAAAATTCTAGGTGTGATATGCTTTTTTATAGGCATATTCCTCATCATATCATTTATTTCCTATTTCTTCAGTTGGAAGTATGACCAGGATAAAGTATTAACGCTTTCCACTTCATTATTGTTCAATGGTGATGTTTCAGTACAAAACTGGATGGGTAGATTTGGTGCTTATGTATCCAATCTCTTTTTCTATTGGGGTTTCGGTATTAGTTCTTTCTTTTTCATCTTTTTGATTTTCAGATTAGGACTGGATTTAATCCGCAAAGCGCCACTTAAGTCATTTTTTGACCTAGCACTTCATGCATTTCTATTAGCCTGCTTTATCTCTGTCGTGATGGAATTCATTATGATTAAGAGTGAGTTTAGCTGGGGAGGCCTCATGGGTTATTCTATGTGTCATTACCTTATCAATTTCCTAGGTAAGGTTGGATTAGTTCTATTATTGGTCCTGTTGTGTTTTGCCACTTTTATATGGATAGTCAATCCGATGTTACAGATTCAGGGATTATCTCTGGCAGGTGTAACAGATAAAATAAATTTTTCAGGGATGGATTTCTTCACTAATAGTGTAGAATCTGTGCGCAGTAAGAAGAAAACGCTGAGACCCAAATCAGCGGATTCCAGAAGAAGGCTCTTCGACACCGATGTGTCACAGAAGAGGGCCATGCCAAAAACCGATGTTAAAGATGAAGGGAGTTCCAGTAGTGATCCTAACCAGATTTCACTGGACCTTCCTGATTCTTTGACGGCAAATGCCAAGCCTACACCTAAGACACCTTCACCTAAATGGCCAGGACGACAAGCACCGACTGCAGAAAAACCTCAGTTAGAACTGGAGCTAGAGCAACCTAGTGAGGTGCCTCCAGTAGATGTAGTAGAAGCAAGGAAAGGTCCTGATATGGACAGCACTAAGTTGTATGTACAGGAAGAAAATATAGGAGATACCGAGCCTTATGATCCTACCAAGGATTTATCTAAATACAAACCGCCTACCGTCGACTTGCTTACGGATTACTCTAGCTCTAAGGTGGAGATAGACAGGGCGGAACTTGAAAATAATAAGAACAACATCATCCAGACTTTACTGGATTATAAAATAGAGATTACAAAAATCAAAGCGACCATAGGTCCTACTGTGACGCTTTATGAGATTGTACCTGCGCCAGGTGTTAAGATCTCTAAGATCAAGAGTCTGGAGAATGATATTGCTTTATCATTGTCAGCATTGGGTATAAGAATCATAGCGCCGATACCAGGTAAAGGAACCATCGGTATAGAAGTACCTAATAAGAACAAACAGATGGTTTCGTTCAGGGAAGTTGTGACTTCTCCGAAGTTCCAGAATGCGAAGATGGATTTGCCTATCGTATTAGGAAAGACGATATCTAACGAAGTATTTGTAGCAGACTTGGCTAAGATGCCTCACCTTCTGGTTGCCGGGGCGACTGGACAGGGTAAGTCAGTTGGGATAAATACAATTTTGATGTCTTTATTATACAAGAAACATCCATCTCAGGTCAAGCTAGTGATGATAGACCCTAAGAAAGTAGAATTGTTCCCATACAGTGCATTGGACAAACATTTCTTGGGATTCTTGCCTAATGAAGAAGAGCCTATAATAACCGATACGAAAAAAGCGATTCATACGCTGAATTCATTGACAATGGAGATGGATGAACGGTACCAGTTACTAAAGTTAGGAAAGGCAAGAAACATAAAAGAGTACAACAAGAAATTCACAAATAGAAAGCTGAATCCGAAAGATGGGCACAGGTTTATGCCATATATCGTCCTTGTTATAGATGAGTTTGCTGACTTGATCATGACTGCGGGCAAAGAAATTGAATTACCTATAGCAAGACTAGCACAGTTGGCCAGAGCGATAGGTATCCATCTTATCATTGCCACTCAGAGACCATCAGTAAAGATTATCACAGGTATGATTAAAGCTAACTTCCCTGCTAGATTATCTTATAAAGTAACCTCACTCCAAGATTCAAGAACAATATTGGACAGCAAAGGAGCAGAGCAATTGATAGGAAAAGGAGATATGTTATTATCAGTAGGCAGTGACATCGTTAGACTACAATGTGCTTTTGTAGATACACCAGAAGTAGAGGAGGTAATAGAACATATTAGCTCTCAGCAAGGCTTTGCAGAGCCATTCCACTTGCCAGAAGTTATGGACAATGACGCAGAATTAGGTGGCTCTAATCTTAAGTGGTCAGACTTAGACCCCATGTTTGAGGAAGCAGCCAAATTGATTGTAGGTAGTCAGCAAGGGTCTACATCCAGCATCCAAAGAAGACTCCAACTTGGTTATAACAGGGCTGGTCGTATCATGGATCAGCTAGAGAGTCTAGGTATCGTCGGTGAATCTAATGGTAGTAAGCCAAGACAAGTACTCTTCACTTCTGAAATGGAACTGATGCATTACTTCGAGCATCTAAAGAGTAATCAGAAATAATAAAAGATAGGAGGGACTTATTCTTCGATAAGTTCCTCTGCTTTCTTATCTACAGAATCCATTGTTTCTATCATCTTATCCCAGAAGTCACTAAACATAGGCTGTAGTGACTTACCTATATCTTGAGTCGCTCTCGGCAGTGGTTCTAATAACGGATAGCTAATGGAGCTCGTCTTTACATTATCAGACAGTAAGGATATTTTATCCATAACAAAGACCCCATAACTTACTAAGACGGCATAGAATAAGGAAAGCAAGGCGCCTCCAGCCAATTTATTGATGATGCCCAACTGAAGATTTTTGAAAAGGCCTTCTAGTTTGCTTCCTATAAATCTAATCAGCAACATCACTACTATAAAGGTCAGTACAAAGCCAAGAATAAAACTGATAGACTGATTCAAGCCAAAAGTCCTTTCCAATAGATCCATCACCGTATCGGATAGCTTCATAGCCGCTATAATCCCTATAAGTAATGAAATGGTAGCAAATACTGTCTTGATAAGCCCGCTGGAAAATCCTTGATAGAATCCAAAGGCAATTAGTAGAGCGGCAATGATGTCTATAATCATAGTTAAGATTAGGTGTTTATATCTCTTTAGTTAATCAAGTTGTACTCACAAAGTATTGTTAATTAGGATATAGATCGAAATTATGTCCTCATATTACGTTTTTATGGGGACGTAGTGTGCATAACTTTAATAAAAGTCATTAGCTCATATATATATTAATCTTATATCTTAGCGACTTATAAGCAATAGGTTATACCTAAAATTGTGATACTAATTTGAACACATTTAAAAATACAGCAGTCTTCATAACTTTTCTATTATTCATAGGAAGCGTAGAAGCCTCAGCAGCCTTTACTAAGATAGATAGCTTGCCATCCGTCTTCATGATAGGTCAGAATGATATCTTATATGAGGAGTTAGTTGAAGAGTGTACGCATCCGCTATTGACTGCCTGTCAAGATTCTATGGATTTAGCCTACCAAAAATGGGTAGAGTTACTCAGTGAAATGGAAGTCGAAGCTGAAAAATCAGAATTCGATATCAAAGGCATAAAGATATGGCTCAATGTATTTTGGAAACCTGATGGCAGCATAAAGCACTTGGTGTACTTTCCAAAACCCACTTCCAGAAATATGGACTTCAGTGATCTCACTAAATTCTTTGGTCGCTTTGTGAAGGTGTATGAAATGGAGAAGATATCGAATGAATGTTATAGTCATTATGGGAGTGCCACCTTTCCCACCTTTTCAAATCTTTACCTAAAGGATTCTAAATAATAGATGATCATTGGGTCAAGCCCATTTATATGCTTTTTTAACAGCTTCAAAACATACTTTTGGGCTGCTATTATAGTTATTGATGTATATACGACGCCTATGAAAAAGCTGACTCACACTTTACCACTTATGTTTTTGATGCTCCTAGGATGGATATCCGTTTGCCAGGGGCAGGTAGATACTAATGAAGTGTCGGACCCTGAAGCCATGCAGCTACTAGAGCAAATCAGTGATACCTATCAAAAAGCCAAGGCACACAAAATTGAATTTAGCCTTGATATAGAATTGGCAGCTCAAGGAAAAGAGACTCAGAAGGGTCAGCTGATCCAGCAAGGCGACAATTTCGTATTAGATCTGGAAGGACGGAAATTAATCTCTAATGGCGAATCAGTGTGGCTTTACATGGAGGACTTAAATGAAGTACAAATCAATGATGCTGACTTTGAAGATGAAACGAGCTTTAGCTCCCCGTCAGATATATTTAAACTACATACCTCTGGTGAGTATATTTTCGCTGTGTCCAATAAGTTTGATGAAGACGGTGCTGCCGTCACACAAATAGAAGGCAAGCCTACTGATTCCTATTCAGAATACTCCAAAATGAGATTGACAGTCATAGACAACGGATTGAATGTAAAGCGATTAAAGATATTCGGAAAGGATGGCAGTAGATATACTATGAATATCCTCTCCCACAACGATGCCTACATTCCTGCCGCTGGCATATTTGGATTCGATGCTTCTCAGTACAAGGGAGTGCATGTAGAAGATTTGAGATTCTAGATATAGCGTCGTTAACTAATAGAATGAAATAAGAAAAGCCAGAGAATTCTCTGGCTTTAATCTTTAATAAAGTTGCTGGTCAAAGCACTTTACAACTATATATAAGTCCCCCTTCTTTAAGGTCAACTTTGTCTTTGTCTAAATTGCTTTTTGCTCACGCTTAGTAAAGCGTGCACTAACTACGATTTTAAGCATTTAAAGTTAATTTCTTGCCAAATTTAGCCTCCTTAACTTCTAAAGAATCAAAATTCTCAGGGTTGGTACACTAATCCACAATTTGCATTGATAAAATATCTTTAGCCCATAACAGTTTGTGGTATCTTTTTTGAATAGATAATATGGATTTTATACTGTATTCATTGAGACTGAAAACCTATTTATTGCTTTTGCTACTAGGATTCGCTGTGTTCGACGTCCTAAATGGGCAGACCTATAAGTCTGTAGATGTAGATTTGTCGGACGAACTCATCGATTTAGTCTCCCTAAATAATAATCATATCCATCTTGTCACCTCTGGTGGTATTTATGATTTCAATGATCTTGTACCCAATCTAATCAAGAAAGTGGATGCAGACAATCCTATCAGAAGGCCACTACAGACTTATACCAGACTAAATAATAATCACTGTTATTACCCACTCAAAATGGGCAACTTTATTTATTCTGACCGAAATCAGAGACTGAAGATAGAGGAGTCTGGTGATTTAGAAAAAGGTCTGATTTTGGTGACTAGAAGTGGTATAAAGTGGCTGGTTAATACTTCCATGTATCAGCACCTTCACGGTAAATGGCAGTTTTCTAAGTCAGTTGGTCCGAAAGCGAGTAGAATAAAAGATGGAAGGACTTATCAGGATGAGTTGTGGCTCATTTATCAGAATGGAGGCGTTGTCCAAGTCGATGAAAACAAAGAAGTCAGAAATTATTCGAAGTTGGATGGGCTTTACGATGAAAATCCATCTACAGTATCCATATCAGGAGATGGATCTGTATATGTTGGCCATAGAGGAGGTCTGAGCATCATAACTCAGAATAATGTAGAAGCCATTGATTTAAAACTAGAAAACCCAAGTGCTGAAATCATAGAGATAGAGCATGATAATAATGGTAAAGCTTGGTGTCTGACGAGAGGTGAATTGTATACTTATCAGGACAAAAAGGCATCTAGGGTTAAAATAGATTTAGCCCATGATGAAAAGTTAGTCTCTATTCATATAGCTAAGGATCAGAATGTATGGATACTAACTTCTAACAGAATTTTAATTCTCCCAAACAACAATTTGGAATACTACTCAGTGAAAAACAACAGTAGAAAAAATGACATCCTTTCATTCTATCAGATAAGAGGTAATCAATATTATACAGACAAACGAAATGTCTACAAACTGGACAAGAAAAAAGGAAAGTGGCAAGTAGACAAGAAGAAGAAAGTTCCTAGAAATATAGTAGTCGACCATAACGAAAATCCGATTCTTTTATTCAATAGCAATAAAGGAAAATGTATACATCGAAATCACGCGGGTGTCAATTATCATGTTACAGTACCAGAAGGGGAGCAACTGCAAAATCTTATCAATATAGACCAGAAGAAATATTATGCCACTGCATCAAATCTGTATAGATCTCAGTATAGAGACTTTAAATTAGTTAGCCATAAAGAAGACAGTTATTACAATGTACTATATAGTATAAACGGTGAATATGTTTTTGCGGAGAATGGTATTTACAGATTAGACAATGATGTGCTTACCCCGTTGCTGGCAAGCTATAACAATTCCATATTTCCATATTCTACTAATCAGTTTCTCCTAATAGACAAATTGGTTACGTTTAAGGAGAATAGCATTCAACTATTAAATACCAGAGATGAAAGCATACAAGAATTAGGTATGTACCCCATTCGTATCCTGGATTTAAAACAGACGGAGACTTCGGTTTGGATATTATCAGAGAAATCATTGATTGCCATAGATAAATCACAACTGTATCAAGGTAAAATCAGGACTTTAAAAGTCATACCGTTATACCAAGAATTTGAAGAAGGACAGCTGCACAAATTTTCGAAGAATGAGCTTTGGGCAGTAGGCACTGATGCTATACTTAAAATAGATGTGGATAACCCAGTTACTATTTATAAGCCTTCTATGATGCTTATGAAAGCAGTAGATAAAAATGGTAAACCATTGGCCCAAGATTTGAAGAATGAGTTTTCGGTTAAGGTAGCGCAATTGCCTGTGACATTAACCTATGTAGCCTCCAACCATTGGACGGATAATATCACTTACACCTTTCATACTAATAATGAAGGGCGCAATCTATCAGAGTGGAAGTCTGATAATACATATGTGCTCGATGAGAAGAAGAGCGGACAATATGTGATTTCAGCTAAGTTTAAGGATGATATTTATGGAATGAATATCTATGCAGACCCTGTCACAATCCACATCGCAGAGCAAATCGTCATCAGTGGTAAGAAAGGAAACAAGCATCGAATTCCGTTTATTTTGATATCCTTGCTATCATTGTGCATTTTATATGTAATCTTTAAGTCTAAAATTGTTTTCAAATAGTCTACTATTAGAACACAATTGTATACGACACTTAGATAATTTGGCGTTTTCCTTATCCATGATACATCAAAGAGGCATCTTAACATATTTCAAAATTTTAGCAGCGGTTTGTTTTTGCTGCATCTACAGTCATACCTGTGAAGCCCAAAGAGGTGTAGAAGTAGGGGTGCACGCTGGATTGTCGCATTATTTTGGTGACCTTAATCCGACGTTCACTATATCAGATCCTGGGTTTCAAGCTGGTCTAACCTTTAGAAGGAATTTCAATGAAAGATTGTGTGCTACCTTAGGCTTAGATTACGGCCGGATATCAGGATCGGATAGCAATTCATTCAATTCTTTCGAACGTAATAGGAATCTAGACTTCAGATCCAATTACGCAGAAGCTAGTTTTACCTTTGAATTCAACTTTTTTACTTATGTACATGGCAGTGAGGACTATAACTTCACACCCTACCTATTTGGAGGTTTTGTCTTCAGCCGATTCAATCCTATGACAGATTTGGATGGTATAACTTACGAGTTGAGAGATTTTAATACAGAAGGTGTTAGTTATGGCTTATCCTCAGGAGGATGGGTATATGGATTTGGGTTTAAGTGGGATATAAATAGGGATTATAGTTTTAATGTCTATCTCTCAGGAAGAAGACTATTTAATGACTATGTGGACGATGTAAGCAATAATTTCCCGAGTCGAACACCTACTGATCCTATAGCTGCAGCGCTATCTAATAGATCTGGAGATACCAATTTTGGGGCGCCTGGCACTCAGAGAGGTGATGGTTTTGAGAGAGACCAAGTCTATTTTTTGAGTGTAGGATTTCTTCGATACTTTGGTCCGCTAAATTGTCCTCCTATATCAAAAACTGCCTTTTAGTAATCTATAGCCCTCATGGTCAAGCATTACTCAATAACATTACCTTCTCATCCAAGGGGCTTCCATATTATTACTGACAAAATTCTCAGAGCACTCCCCAAATTACCAGACACTGGATATCTACAACTATACATACAGCACACCTCAGCAGGCCTAACAATCAATGAGAATGCTGATCCTGATGTTAGGGTTGACTTTGAGAATATCTTCAATAAGATTGTACCAGAGAATTTACCCTTCCTCAAGCACACGATAGAAGGGCCAGATGATATGCCCGCTCACGTCAAAGCAAGTATGGTTGGTTTCCATGTGCAAATACCAATTGTAGATGGCAGATTGGCTTTAGGTACATGGCAAGGAATATACCTATGTGAATTTAGAAACAGTGCTTCCTCGAGACGTCTAGTTGCTACCCTTATCAGCTGATTCCTTCAGTATAATAATTTGAATTAGGTTACAGGAAATAGTTAACTTGAGTGCTTATGCTACCTTTCGTTATTGAAGGATTGATATTTGGGTTGGGTCTGGCAGTTTCTCTCGGGCCTATCTTCATTGCCTTAACGCAGACTTCAATAGAAGAAGGCGTTTGGCCAGGCATAACCGTTGGAGCAGGCATCTGGATTAGTGATTTACTCTTTCTCGTTCTCTTCTATAACTTCATTTCAGCTATTAAGAATGATATAGAAAGCGATACCTTTCGATTTTGGATGGGGATTTCTGGAGCGATTGTCATGGTAGGATTTGGACTCTACCTGATACTCAAGAAATCTGATATTGATTACAGTATCCGTAAGCACAATTACAAGAACTATATTGGATTTTGGCTTAAAGGATTCCTTGTAAATTCTATAAACCCATTTACATTTTTCTTCTGGGTCAGTGTGATTTCGACCTACATTATAGGCAGAGATATTACCCATTACCAAGCGATGGTTCTGCTAGGTACGATTCTTATCGTGATAATACTCTCAGATACAGCTAAGGTGTTATTGGCCAATTCCCTCAAAAAGAGACTTAATGCAAAATATGTCAATAGCATATCTAATTTCTCAGGCTTTATTCTTCTAGCCTTTGGACTTTTTATGTTCTACGAAGTCATCAAATAACAGACAAATTAGTCATAATTTAAAGGCTTGTAATCTTAATGTAGTTAGGATTGATTATATTCGATAAATTTGCTTTTTCGAATAATAATTTAGTTGCTATGAAAGCTATTGTTTGTGCCTTAGAAATTATTTTCTTTTTGTCCTTAGGGACTATTGTGATGGGGCAGTCGAGCTATAAAGTCCACAATCTTGGGACCTTAGAAGTTAGTGCGGTTGTAGATCCTATGTCTATCGATAATGATTTCTTTCCGGTTTTTAATTATAAGGAAGCACCTGATCCTGTGGGTAGCCGCATCGTGGAAATCAAGCAACAAATCAATCAACTTTTTCCTAGAAAAGAGGGTAGTCATCTGGCACAGCGATCTGTGCCAGAACCACCAGTTATAGAAATAGGATTTGAGGCTAACCCGAGACAAGCTAATACACCGACCGATAATACGATGGCGATAGGGTATGACGGCACTAATATCACCGCGGTTAATTCTAACCTCCAGTTTAGAGCAGAAGATGGATCATTAATTAGAAATTTTTCTCTCAATTCATTTTCAACGTCAATAGCTAATGGCGTGGGAAAATTTGACCCAAGAGCCATTTTTGACCCGGAATCTAATCGTTATGCTATGGTATGGTTGGCTGGAACTAATAGTGAGACAAGTACAATTATTGTTGCCTTTTCCTCTAGCGATGATGTAAGAGAACCTTGGAATCTATACTCTATAGACGGAAGCCCTCAAGGGCCTGGGTTATGGTCTGATTATCCGATGATATCATTCACAGATAGTGAGCTCATACTTACGATTAATCTGATTTTAGAAGGCGAACCTTGGCAGACAGGATTCTCAGAGACACTAATCTATCAGATGGATAAAGAGAAAGCGTATGCCGGAGAATCATTCGAATTGAATATGATAGACGGGATACAATTTGGTGGTACTAATATCAGATACTTACATCCTGTCAAGTCAGCTGATTCTACTCTAGAAGACGAATTATACCTATTATCCAATGTCAACTTTGCAATAGAAAATGATTCTATGATAATGGTTAAGCTCACTGGTGGTATGGATAATCCTGAGTTGGAGTTCTCACAGTTAAGATCAGATATTAATTATAGTGTCTCTCCTGATTCACCACAGATAGATGGTACTATGTTATATACGAACGATGCGAGAATTTTGGACGCATTTATTATTGGAGATCACATACAATTTGTTAGTAACTCATTAGCGCCTAATCGTAATAGCTCAGGCGTATATCATGGTATCATACCAGATGTCAATAATCCAGGTATCGTCAAAGGGCAAATATTAGATCATCCTGACTTGGATCTCGGTTATCCTGGTATAGCATGGACGGGAATAGAAGACAATGAGTATGATGCCATTGTGGTAGCACAACATTCTAGTACAGAAACTTTTGCGGGGATATCGGCACTCTACCTTGACCAAGATGGAGAAGCCTCCGAGTGGATTAGTGTCAAAGAAGGGGAGGGCTTTCTAGATATGCTTCAAGGGGGTACTGAGCGCTGGGGCGATTATATCGGATGCCAACGACAATTTAATGAGCCAGGCATAGTATGGGTTTCCAGTATGTTTCCAGATGGTAATAATAGATCGCGCTCCTGGTTGGCTGCGCTTTCTGAATCTGAGAGACAGCAGTCATCTACATCCAATCCTATACCTGAGAATATTAATCTAGATGTCTTTCCGAATCCAGCCTTTGAGATTGTGACTGTTAATATGGATTTACCAAGAAATGATTTCTTATACCTGTCTCTGGATAACAGTGAAGGCCAAACTATTCATGTATTTCATAATGACAGGACAAGAAAGAAGGGCCTATTAGAATTCTCATTTGACATCAGTTCTTTGCCTTCGGGAGTGTACATTTTTAGAGGGATATTGGGTGCGGATGAGATTGTGACGAGGAAGATTGTGAAGGAGTAATTTAAGGTGCATGTCAAGGATGCAGAGGTTTATTTGGTGCAGAGGTCTGAAGGTACATTAATTTATTGTAGGTCACGGAAAGCCTAACTATGATTTGATTAGCTATTTCTATTTGTATTAGAAATACAAGAATATCAAAAATGGGATTCGGTCCTTATGCTATAAAGGATCTACATTTCAAAGTCACATCTTCACCACCTTCATTACCTGCTCACCTACCCTCAGAAAGTAAATCCCATTCTCCAATGCACTCATGTCCATAGCGCCAGTATTTCTATACGCCATGACTTGCTGACCCTGCTGGTTATACAACATTTATTAATAGTGAAAGAATAGTCCTCATTAAATAAGTTCTTCCGCTTTTTTCTTAGATAAAAAAGCTCGCAAAAAATCAAGCCAAATCAATGCTCTACGCTGTGCCGCTCCCTCTGCCCACTATGATTTGGCAATTGCTCGGCGGCTTCTTGCTACCCGCATGCGCCACTCTCCTAGTTGTGATTCTATATGCTCAGCATAAAAATGTCATTTTCTCCATTCTTCACCCTTCACATCTTCACCACCTTCCTCACCTGCTCGCCTACCTTCAGAAAGTAAATACCACTCTCCAGCGTACTCATATCCATAACACCAGTATTCCTATACGCCATGACTTGCTGCCCTTGCTGGTTATACAACATGCCTTCTTCCTGACCATCTGATTCTATATACAACATATCATGGACAGGGTTGGGGTAGAGGTGAAGACGACCCTGAGGTTTTTCCTCTATGTTATTTGTAGAGGTCAAGCGGTCACAGTCGAATTCGAAGTCATTATATATTCCAATTCCATTTAGTTCAGAATTATCTAACTGAACCAAACCAAGGTTGTTATTTGTAAAACACCGGAGAACACCACCTTGGTTGGCTGGACCAATTGCAGTGTTATAATAATCATATGGAATAATAAAAGAATATTTATTGCCTATGGTCTCATAGACAGTGTCTACAAAGGATGGTTGAGAGTTGACTTTACCCATTTCATAGGACATAGAAAATAGAGACCTGCCGTTGATTTCTGTTCTGAATGTATCTAGAATAGTAAACAAATAATCTCTGTCTAACCTCCAATCTTTGACAGACCAAGAACTCCCAATCTCACCATTGAAGTTATATAAGGTATCCGTAATTCTCCGTCTCCATTGATATAGAACTAATCCGTCTTGATTGCTAATAAATAGCGGTTCACCAATTTCTCTGATAGTATCCAGGTCAACTGAATTACTTAAGCGAGTTACTTCAAATTCATATTTTGAAAACACGAGGTTGTCTATCAATGTATCATGACTATATACCATTTCAGTGACCCCGGCTCTATTGCCTAAATCAAAAACCCACCGACTATTATCACCACCTATGGATTGAGCGAAGCTAAGTTGTGCCATAAAAACCATGAAGATGAGAATTGGCCTAGTCTTCATAGTGCACTATTGCGGATGGTGATATATGTCATGACCATTAAAGTTAATCACAATAATTACAATTTTTCGACTTCTCACGACAAGTCCAGTTTCTTGGCTACTACATCTTCACCACCTTTCTCACCTGTTCGCCAACCTTCAGAAAGTAAATACCACTCTCCAGCGTACTCATATCCAGTGTCCCAGTTTTTTTATACACCCTCACTTGCCGACCCTGCTGGTTAAATAGACGGCCTTCTTCCTGACTCTCCGATTCTATATACAGCACATCATGGACAGGGTTAGGGTAGAGGTGAAGACGACCCTGAGGTATTTCCTCTATGTTATTTGTAGAGGTCAAGCGGTCACAGTCGAATTCGAAATCAGAGTAAAGGCTTGACCCATATAATTCAGCATTATCTAATTGTACAAAACCCAAATCATCATTGGTGAAACAACGCAAAGTGCCTCCTTGATTATTTAAAGTAATAGCTCCATTATAGTCATCATGTGGTATGATAAAACTGTATTTACTTCCTATAGTTTCATATAATGTATCTACGAATGAGAACGACGTTCCTACTGGTCTTGTGTCATAAGAAATGGAAAATAAATTGGCCCCATTAATTAAAGTTCTAAAAGTGTCTAGAACTATATATTCATAGTATTTATTATCCCTTAGCCTGTCAGTGACTGTCCAACTATCACCTATTTCTGCATTGAAATCAACGATTGTATCTGTCATTTCTCGTGTCCATCGATATAAGACTAGACCATCTTGATTGGACAGAAAAATTGGGTCGCCATTGGTTCTTATGGTATCTGTACCATTAAAGTCTATTCTAGTTATAAGTAATGTATACTTATTAAATATATTGTTATTTATGATTGTATCTTTTTCGAAAGTCATCTCCGTTATACCATTACCATTTCTGAGGTCAAATATCCATCTGCAATCTGCACACCCAAGTGACTGAGATGAAGCTGCATTTATAGTCAACAACGAGAACACAATGAGTACACTAATCTTCATGGTAGACGATCCTAATTTTGATAATGGAATCCTTCATATTAAGTTAATCACAATAATTGCAATTTTTCGACTTCACACGACATTTCAGGGCCATAGCTACTACATCTTAACCCGATAGTCGAGGTCTGTGACCTCGATTCCATATGCTTAGCATAAAAAATCACTTTCTAGCGTTCGAGTCACCTTCATTCCTATACTAAGAAGTCTGGTCCGTTTAGTGCAGATATGCCTCAGTGCCAGCTCGAGACTGCGGCCGAACTTGCATTGAAAAATTTAGCCATCTCAGTCACTCACAAAATAGGAATCTTGTTAATTTAATAATCCTAATTCAGACAATGGGCATGAGTGGGCAGTAATTCCCTCCCATCCTCAACTGATATTGAGGTTCCTTCTTTTGAAAGCAAGATTTACTTGCTTCCATTCTGATGAATCAGAATCAATCAGTCATCCTAAAAATCTTGATTCAGACAAAAGTGGGCAGACTGTTTCTAGATGATAAAATCCTCTACCCAACTGTGCCGATATCCAATCATATAAGATTATGAAGTAAGTCAGACATTTTATTGACTATGTTCACAATACAGTGTAATTTGTAATTACAAAGTAATAACATGGAAATCAACGTCATTAAGGTTGGAAATTCGAAAGGAATCAGAATTCCGAAAAAGTTACTAGAAGAATACAATATAGGAGATTCTGTAGAACTCAGGCTGAAGAAGGATCATATCGAAATAAGACCTATTGGTAAGGCTCGTGATGACTGGCAAAGCAAATTCAAAGAAATGGTTAATGATCCTAATGAAGAAACCCATACTCCAGACTTTTTTGAAGATGAGAATTTATGAATCAGTATGAACTAGTAAGCGTAAATTTAGATGGCAGCGAAATAAAGAAAACAAAACCTTGTGTTATCGTCTCACCTGATGAGATGAACTCAGAGCTCAACACAGTAATTATAGTCCCAATAACCAGTAACAAACGAAAATATCCCACTAGAGTTTCCATCAAAAAGGACTCTATAAACGGCATGGCTGCTATTGATCAGATTAGGACAATTGATAAGCGCAGGATAGTTAATCAATATGGCAGAATTTCTATTGCTGCCTCAGTAAAAATAAAAGAAACAATAAACGAAATGCTGGTGAAGTAATAATTTAATCGGCTTCAATGATGAAGTGAACCTGTAATAATTATCAATTTTAAATTTATAATTCAATTTAGTCACTCACAAAATGCGCCTTCCTTATCAGCCCATCCTCTATCTCATAGATGGCAATAAAATTCTTGGTGTCGACACCATTTCGGCCAGTAATGATTTCTTTGTCTATAACGGTATTGCCTAAGGTCATACGCTGCACAACTTCAGTATGAAGATTGGGTGATTGGTCAAAGATTTCTTTGTAGCGAGTCCATAGATTTTTCCTTCCTATAACAAAAGGCACTTTCTCTCCCAAGCTAAATAGCTCCACTTCAGGATGATGACAAGCTGCGAAGTCATCTATGTTTCTAGCATTGTAAGCAAGAACCTGCTTCTGGATGATGTCTTCAGAATTCATGTAATGGTATTATTCTCCTCCAAATCTAAATACTCTAGGACGACCACCACCACGATTCCCACCACCACCTTCATCACCACCAGCTCTGATAGCATAGATGAGTGATAACATACCATATCTGCCTAGAGATATAATCTCACTATTCTCTACAAAGTTGACACCATTGGATTGGGAGATACCAATGTTCTGGTTTAAGATGTCAAAGACCGAGGCTTTGATTTCTAATTTTTGGTCTAAGAGGTATTTTGATATACTTCCTTTCCAGATAGGGATAGTCGTCGCTTCACCGAACTGCTCCTCGTCATAAAAATTGACTGTGAAGTTGGTGCTGATGGCTACCGAGTTTTTGATATTGTAGGTGAGGTCTGTAAAGACTCTTTGGTTAGCAAAAGCCTGTGTTCTGTCACTGAGGTCATAGCTGGTGGTATTGAAGTTGATGTTACCACCTATCTCCCAATCAAAGACTTTTTTTCTTCTGTTTTCCCATCGGGCATTGACATTGGTGATGACCCGTTCTCTTGTGTTTTCTATGCCGTTAATAAAAACTAAGCTATTGTTGTAGGAGAGCCGCGTGCCGATGTTGAGTCTGGTTTTTAGAAACTTCACTGGTGTGCTGAAATTTATATTTCCAGATATATTAAAATCATAATCCACATTCACTGGTTGTGTTGTCTGCACAAATGCATCGTCTACTAAAGTCTGATTAGTGATGTTGTTGGTGGTGTATCTGGCATTGACAAAAGCAAATAGGGACCTGAAAGAAAACTGGTCATATTTAATATAATTCACTCTTAGATTATGGCTATACTCTGGTACTAAGTCTGGATTACCTTGATAGATGTTTATTGGGTCAGAGTTGTCAGGTACGGGTTGCAGTTGGTTGATAGAAGGTTCATTGACACTGGTGTTATATCGCACTCTGATGTTGTGCGATTGACCAAGTTCATGTCTGAAATTGATTCTAGGTAAAAATGCAAATACTCTGTTTTCTATCAGTAATCCTTCTGATATTATATCCCCCTTTAGCACTGAATTTTGAAAGGCAGCTTCTACGCTTAACTGCGTCAATTCTGTATTTCTGTGCCAAGTCAATGAAGGTCTGTCGAAGTTATAGTCTCTGGTGTAGTGATTACTCAAGTCATCATTGATGATGGTGGTACCTGATAATATATCTTCCACCTCTCTCCTTATCTCATTATCAAAATTGGAGCGGACGTATTTCGCTTCCAAGAATTGGTCTGCTTTGATAGGCTCTACATATGAGATTTGGAATCTAAAGTTATTACTGTCATCATCTTGTAACTGACTCTGAATGATATCTTCCACAATTTCTTCCTGGCCAAAATCATCGAAAAAAGTATTCAATGAGTTCAAGTCACCATCACTATCAGACCGCGTATCATTTAGACTACCTTGAAGTGTCAAAGTCCGCTTCTTAATCGTTCCAAAGTTTTTTCTATAAGTAGCCCTTCCAGTAAAATTGAGGCTAGAGCCATCATTGATATAGTCTTGCGCAGAACTATTTTGTGTGGTGAATTCTTGGGACAACCTTTCTGAGAGACCATCTAACGTGGCACCTCCATTGCTGAATACGACCCCTGTATTGATGTCAAGATTTTGAGAGGAGTCTATCTCTATTTCAAATTCGGTGTTGATTCTGTGATTAATAGAACTATTAGATTCTACAGAATTTTCATTATCAAAGAAACTGGCTCCTCTCCCAAAATTTTCTCTTGCTACAATACTCTCTATATCATTAGAAATATCATTGAGAAAATAGCTTGCCGTGAAGTCTACCTTAGAGGAAATATCATAATTGATATTAAGTCCACCTGCATTGGTGGTCACAAAACCATTGCTCAATCCATCATTGATATTAAGGCCATTACGTCCTCCTCGAAATCCGACGCCTTGCATGAAGCTGATGAAGTCTCTTGAAGAAAATCCTTGTTCATTGATATTATTAAAATTACCTATGGCTGATATCTGGGTCTTGGTAGAGAACCTATTAAGAGACAATCGGCCTTTGTATCTATTGTCTGTACCATAGCCTGCTTCTATAGTCCCAAACTGTCCTTGACGTCTGTCTTCTTTTAGTTCTAGATTTATTGTCTTTTCTCTCTCTCCATCATCTACACCCGAAAATTGTGCAGCCTCAGATTTCTCGTCGAATATCTGGACTTTATTGACTGCATCAGCAGGAAGGTTTCTTGTCGCTATGGTAGGGTCATCTCCGAAGAATTTCTTGCCATCTACTGTCACTTTTTGCACCTCTTCTCCTTGTGCTGTAATCGTACCATCATCATCCACTTCTACGCCTGGCAGTTTTTTGAGGAGGTCTTCTACAACCTCATTGGGTTGGGTCTGAAAGGCCGCAGCATTATATTCTAGGGTGTCTTTTTTGACCTGAATGGGTACATGTTCTCCTTCTATTTCTATTTGCTCTATCTGATTGCTAGATAACTTGAGCACTATAGCATCTTGGGTAGCTGATGTATTGCTGTCCACTGTTATAGGTTCAGCATATTGCTCATATCCCAAATAGGTTACTTGGAGGATATACGCATCATAGTTTAGGTCTTGGATCTTATATCTTCCTTCACCATCTGTCAGTCCAAAGCTCACAAGTGTTGAGTCCGCTTGGGATAGTACGACAACTGTAGCGCTAACAAGGGGCTCTTTGTCCTGTCCCAGAACCTTCCCAGATAAGTCCAGACTTTGACCTAATAATGAGATACTCAAGCAAACAAGAATAAAAGAGAAAAGAATTTTCGTCATTAGATATTGAGTTAGTAAATAGGTAAGAAGGAGCTATCGCTATTTAACCACCGAATCGTCTGAATCGACCGCCCCTTCGTCCACCGAACTCTTCCTCCATTTCTTTTAATTTCTCTTCTCTCATGGTATTGAACTCATCTTCAGTTACCTTCTTGCCTTTTGTTGGCTTCGCAATCATCCCAGATTCCAACTCTTTAAGCGTAATATCAGTCGCAGTAATTTGTCTGGCTCCTTCGTTAAAATCCATATGCAATATCATCCCAGGAAGCCCATTATATTGATTAGGCCCAGATGCTACAGGAATCATGGGTGTAAACCAAGCAACTATATTTTGAGTACTATCTTGAAAGGTAGCCTTTTGACACAGATAAGAACCTACTTGCTTCTGCTCTCCTGTTATTTTCCACTTTAATGGTTCACGTTCCCCTTCTATAAGGAATTCTTTGCCAAATAGATTTCTAGAGTCCACTGAGACACCATCACTGATACTTGTATAGTACTGACTATTGTTGTTTCTACCGCCAAATCGGCCACCTCTTCTCCCTCTACGTCCTTCACCTCTAAATTCTTGTGACTTCTCCTTTTCAGCCTCCGTTTTAGGCTTGTTTTTGTACAAAGCTTCTTGGCTATTGAAGTACAAGATTTTATTTGACTCTCTGAATTCAGGAATTCTATCCTTCATCGCTTCCATTTCTGGTGGTAGGTTTTTGTGGATATTGGTTTTTTCTAAATAAACAATCTCTCCGGAGTTATTCTGTGCGAATAAAGTATTTCCTAATAATAAAGCAAGTATTGATGCTAAAATGAGTCTCATTACGTGTGAATTTATATTTGAAACTTGAAAATAAGGCGACGGCTTCTGTGATTTTGATTTGATTTGGGACTTAAGGTTTAATTAACCACTTGCATTATTTTAGATTGTAATCGATGATTGTATAAGTTTTTGCAATTTTTCATCCACCTCTTTCGCATTTGGAGTGAGGATAGCCAATAAGCCTTACTAACAAACTGCACGTTTTTCGCATTTCCAGCAACGGATTGTATTGTTTCTTTTTTCATCATCTTTGCCATATGAGTTATCTCCATTTCAAAGACATGGGACAAGGTCACCCAGTCATCATACTACATGGGCTGCTGGGAATGCTCGACAACTGGAAGACCATTGGACGTAAGTTGTCAGACAATTATCATATCTACCTTGTGGACCAACGAAATCATGGGAAGTCATTCCACTCAGATGACTTCACTTATCACTTATTGGCAGAAGACCTAAAAACTTGGATGGATGAGCAAGGCATCCTGTCTGCACACCTCATAGGTCACAGCATGGGAGGCAAAACCGTGATGCAATTTGCTCACATGTATCCGGAAAGGGTGGATAAGACCATTGTAGTGGACATAGCACCAAGAGGAGCTATAGGTGGGCATCAGCATATATTTGAGAGTTTGCTTGCGGTGGATTTAACTAGGATAGAGAAGCGGTCAGAAGTAGAAGATATGCTTGTGGGCAGGGGGCTAGAATTGGGTATAGTCTATTTCCTAATGAAAAACCTTAAGCGGAATGTGGATACAGTAGGTTATGCTTGGAAAGCTAATATTGCTGGATTGTGGGATAACTATCAGAATATATTAGCGCCTACTGAAGGTAGTAGTCCAAGCGAAGAACCCATATTATTTATTGCAGGTGGCAATTCCAATTATATCACTGAGGATGATTTAACACAGATAAAAGAACTATTTCCGATGCATCAATATGAGAAAATAAAAGAAGCGGGGCACTGGGTACATGCAGAAAAGCCGCAGGAACTAATGGATTTGGTTCGTGAATTTTTGGGGTAACATGATATTAAATCCAGTCTAGCTTTTCTTTGGTAAGTGCATGATTTACATCACCGGTATGTTTGGTTTCTATAGGTTCGAACAGCATGAGATGCACCTCTTCCTCTGCAATTGGCTTGTGAGGCACTCCACGAGGGACAATCAGAATCTCACCAGGATTAACCACGCGTATACCATCCTCAAATTCTAATTTTAGCTGACCTTTGATGACCATAAATAGCTCATCCTCATTAGCATGGTCATGCCAAACAAATTCACCCTTTATTTTAGCAAGTTTTATCGCTTGACCATTTAGTTGACCTATGATTTTAGGTGTCCAATGTTCGTCGAATAGTGAGAATTTCTGATTGAGATTGATAACTTCCATGTTAATGTTCTTTATTTGAATGATGCTCAAATAGTTAAAGTTAGACTTATACATCCATTTAAATAAAAAAAATGGGCCCATGAAGTACATGCGCCCATTTGAATATTTTTTATCTATTTATGCTTATTCTGGAAATCCAGCATCACTCCATGCAGTAAGAAGATCTATATCACATTGAGCTAACTGATCAGCTCCCCTTGGCATAGGGCTAGCTCCTGATTCGAAATTAATGGCAGGAAAAAATGAAGGAAAATTGGCAGCAACCACCGACTGATCAAATGTCTCCATGCTGAATCCATTAGCTAAATCAACATCATTGTGACAACCAGAGATTGTACAATTGGTGTCTAGAATAGCTTGTACCCCATTAGTATAGGTTACATCAGAGGTATCACAACCCATCGGGTCAGGAGTCATTGGGTCTTCTTCGTCGTCGCCGCAAGCAGCCATTCCAAATGTTAAAATTGCTAGAAGTAAAAGGTACTTAAGATTCATACTTATTCATTATTATTTGCTACAAACTTATGCATTTAATACCTTAATAGGAAGGAGAAACCTCCAATTTGGTCATTTTTGAATGCAGTCAACATTTATTAATACTTATATAAATGTGATATGGTTGCGTTAAAAGCGAAAAGAGTTTTGATACCTACCCCTAAACCCACTAATTTGCTTATATGAATAAGTCCATTTTATATATTCGAATTCTTGTGTTAGTGCTGTTTTCTACAAGTCTTTTGTCCTTAGATGCTCAGGATTGGAATCTTCATAAAGATTATGATGGAATAGAGGTGTATACAAGAAAGGTGGATGGGTTCGCCATCAAGGATGTTCGTATCAGGACTAAGTTACAAACTTCTATGCAAGAATTGATAGCGGCACTCGAGGACTTTGAACTTCAAGACAGTTGGGTAAAGAACACCAACGAATCTCGCAAAATAGAGCAAATTACGCCAACACATTACTTCTTCTATATTGGAACAGATTTTCCTTTCCCAGCTAAGGATAGGGATGCTGTCATTGAGTATAAGCGCTCCCTTGATGCTGAGAATAATAATGTCTTTATAGAATATAAAGCTCACCCAGATAGGATGCCTAAAGCCTCAGATTATATTAGGATGCCTTCTTTGGATGCGACCTACACCTTAACGCCTTTGGAACAAGGCTGGATAGATGTAGATTATTTTATCAGAGCAGATATTGGTGGTTCTATTCCTAACTGGATTATAAATATGGCCATAAGTAAAGGACCTAAAGATACCATGGTTGCGCTAAAGAAAGTCCTGGCTTCAGGACAATATGCTGGAGCTCAAGTGAGTGGCTTAGAGGGTTTGTAATGTAAAAAAGGAAGATTAATGATTAAAAAAAACCTCTCCTAAGCGTTCAGGAGAGGCTTATCACAGTCTTCAAGAAACCAACCAACTTAATTAGAATTTATAAAGTGGAGAAATGAGTAATTTGATATAAAGGACAGTACCAAATACTATAGTGTTACCCATTATTCTGGATACAGAAATTAATATTATAGACAAGCCACCCTCTATCAAATCCAATGAAAATAATATTAGAACTATGAAAACTGCGACTGCTCTTATTGCTCTGTCACATATTAACATATTAATATTCACTGGACAATTTTTAATTATTGTTTAATAACCATTTTACTTGACCTCAGACTTTCACCTTCTATAAGAATATGGTATAGTCCGTCAGGTTGGTCACTTAAGTTCAACTCAATCTTTTTCATCTCGCCGTCAGTCAATTGTACAGATTGATTAGAGATTTTCTTGCCAAGTGAATTTATTATACTAAGCAATGCCTGGTCCGTTACAGGTGTTATAAATTCTACAGTGGCAATAGAAGTGGTAGGATTCGGATATACAACAAATCCTTCCAACTCCTGAAAATCATTAACTGATGTCGATGTATTTGACCATAAGGTATATGTGCCATATTGATTATCTATTACTGTCTGCACAGAGTTGATGGCTGTAGTATTTTGATTAAATGACATCCAACCATCTAGGGTATCCCAAACTAAAGTCTCCAATCGGTCAGTCGCAATTGTATTATTACCACCAATCTCTGAAGTCTCATCGTAACTAAGCGTCACAATGCCACTAGGGCTAGTTGTGTAATCCATAGATTCTACGACATAGAATCTATCTACTAAGGTTAGGCCTGTGTTGTCATCGGGCACGTTTAAGTTAGTTACACCAATAGGTAAAGGGCTGTTGTCTTCTTCTGATCCATAAGTAGAGAACAAGAGAAAACCTACATCGCCTACACCACTACCTTGTATCTCATAACTCAAGGGCACTGAATTTCCTAGAGTATTGATAAATGGTATCGTATAACTATTGGGTGCGGTCTCACCTAAATCCCATCTTACAAAACCATAGTTATCAGATGTTTCAGCGATAACACCACCTTCGTTGAAGGTCAGTGCCTCTGGTTCTGGTCTTAATAAATGCAGTACATTACGATTTAATGTAACTATGCCATCATTTAATTCTATGCTGTTGCCTATTCCAATGGATGAGGTCAATGTCACATTTTGCGCTTGATCCAATGATACATTATGGAATAGGGTAGGGAAATCTCCGCCAATCGATTGGTTGCTCGCTTGCAGACTTATTGTCCCAGCATTAGGTGTAAGTGGGGGAGTCATCACCGTATTGACCCAATCTCCACCCAATTCTATTAGGCCTTCATTTGTGATTTCTCCACCTTGATTGATAAAGTCACCTTGGATGTGAACCAAGGCACTAGGCTGAATAGTTACTAAAGCTCCATCGTTATAGAACTGTGCATTCATTTCTAAAAAGCATAGAATGAACACTGTCATTATAGTTAATGTGTATTTCATTTTGTATACGATTTAGTTAGGACAAGTGACTTCATTACTTTCTAGTTGTCCAAAATTATTTACAGTAACTCTGAAGCATACGCCTGTCGGTGCAGTCATGATAATACCATTATTGGCATTAGGTAGATATACATCACCGTCAGCTATTTCTACTCTGGCTCTAGGTGCTGTCGTACCAATTCCTACTCGACCATTATCATTTATTCTGAGGGCAGGATTCATAGGGTTGTTGCCATCATGAAGAACATTTAGTGTTGGTGCACCTGCTTCGCCTACTACCATAAGTCTAGCTCCTGGAGAAGTAGTACCGACGCCAACTCTGCCATTGTCATTGACTCTTAGAGCAGGATTCATAGGGTTGCTACCATCATGTAGAACATTTAATGTGGGAGCGCCATCTTCGCCGACAACCATAAGTCTAGCTCCTGGAGAAGTAGTACCGACGCCAACTCTGCCATTGTCATTGACTCTGATGGCTGGGTTCATAGGGTTAGTTCCATCATGTATTACATTAAGTGTAGGTGCTCCATCTTCGCCAACAACCATAAGTCTGGCTCCTGGCGCTGTCGTACCTACTCCAACTCTACCATTGTCATTGACTCTAATAGCTGGATTTGTTGGATTAGTACCATCATGGAGAATATTCAATGTAGGTGCTCCATCCTGACCGATTACCATAAATCTTGCACCTGGTGTTGTTGTGCCAATGCCCACTCTGCCGTTATCGTTGACTCTAAGTGCAGGATTCATAGGATTAGACCCATCATTGAGAATATTAAGAGCGGGTGCGCCAGCATTGCCCACGACCATGAGTCTAGCTCCTGGTGTATTGGTTCCGATACCTACATTACCTGTGTTAGTGGATAAGATATTGAATCCACTTTCTATCCAACCTGAAGATCCTCCTGAAGGTGTTGGTGTTTGCCATGTTGCTAAACCACTTGCATCAGCAGTTAAAACTGCACCTGCAACCGCTCCGTTAGTTACTCTAAGATTAGATGTAGTCAACGTGCCGTTGACATCTAGTCTAGATGAAGGTGACGTTGTACCCACACCTACATTGCCATTATCATTTATTCTGAGGGCAGGATTCATGGGGTTGTTGCCATCATGAAGAACATTTAGTGTAGGCGCACCGGCTTCACCGATGACCATAAATCGAGCACCTGGGGCTGTAGTTCCTATACCCACTCTACCATTTTCATTGATACGGAGCGCAGGGTTCATTGGGTTAACGCCGTCATTGAGAATATTCATAGTCGGCGCACCATCCTGACCGATCACCATAAATCTGGCTCCAGGTGTTGTTGTTCCGATGCCCACTCTTCCGTTATCATTGACTCTTAGTGCAGGATTCATTGGATTAGACCCATCATTTAAGATGTTCAATGCCGGTGCTCCTAGGTTGCCGACTACCATTAGTCTAGCCCCTGGCGTATTAGTTCCTATTCCCACATTTCCAGTGTTAGTAGATAATATGTTGAATCCGCTATCTATCCAACTGGAGGACCCTCCCGTTGTTGGCATTTGCCAAGTTGCCACACCATTTGCATCAGCGGTCAGCACTGCTCCAGCAGCTGCGCCACTAGTCAATCTTAAGTTGCTTGCAGTCAGCATACCATTGACTTCGAATCTAGAAGTAGGTGCCGTGGTACCTATACCTACGTTGCCATCTTCATTGACTCTCAGAGCTGGGTTCATCGGGTTGGTGCCATCATGAAGTATATTAAGAGTTGGACCTCCAGCTTGTCCTACTACCATAAATCTAGCTCCTGGACTCGTAGTACCTATGCCGACTCTTCCGTTGTCATTTATTCTTAAAGCAGGGTTCATGGGAGAAGCACCATCATGCAGGATATTAAGGGTAGGTGCACCATCCTGTCCAATGACCATAAATCTGGCACCGGGGGTAATTGTCCCAATACCTACACGACCATTATCATTGACCCGGAGTCCTGGATTCATAGGGTTTGTTCCATCATTGAGGATATTAAGTGCAGGTGCACCGCTATCACCCACAACCATCAGCTTAGCTCCTGGAGTACTGGTTCCGATACCTACGTTTTGTGCAGATATTATGCCACTGAAGATTACAAATGACAATAAGAGTTTTGTCTTTAACTGAAATGCATATTCCATTGTATTGAATGTTTATTTTCTAAAGAAAAATGAGTTTATCATTATCGAAAACAAACATAGATGGAACTGCTGTGCGATTTTGTGACCTAGGTCACAGAGGACAAAAAAGTTGAATCTGATTTGTAAGAGATTTATTGAGTTGAGATTGAGGATTTTACATCCTGCAATGAACCGCCATTAGTGACATTAGAAATGCCATTTTCTTCAAGCTTTTTCTTTGCCTTGTTGCTTCTATTTCCACTTCTACAAAAGACTACAATATGTTCCTTGCCTGAAAATTTATCGAGGTTTGATTCTATTTCATTAAGTGGAATATTAATAGCATTGGCTACTGATCCGCTTTGAAATTCCTCTGCAGTTCTTACATCCACAAGAAATGAATCTTTAGGAAAAGTGTCTTGGGCTGGAGATTTCCTGCATGACATAAGATAAGTGGCTCCAATAATTATGGAGACGATGATTGTATATTTCATTTTTGCCTTCAAAAATGGATTATTTAGGATGAGAAATTCTGTGACATTAATCACCTAGCTTAAGAAGTGTGATTTTTTTATTCGAGATATCAATTAATCCTTCTTTTTGTATAGCATACATTAATCGAGAAACCACTTCTCTTGAGGTAGAAAGATCGGTAGATATTTTTTTATGAGTCAGACCTACTAGCACATTGGTTTCTTTTGACTTGGCTTCATTTGTAAGGTAATTATATAACCGTGCTCTGAGATTTGTAAAAGCTAGGCTATCAATAGAATTAATGAGTTGGTTGTATTTTATATTGAATAAGTCATAGGTGAAAGTGTGCAATAAGTTGTATTTGTTTAAGAGGTTTTCAAAGTCTTTTATAGGAATAGCAATTAACGTACTGTCTTCCTCTACATAGGCTTTAATAGAACTCTTTTCCCCTTTTAGAGAAGCTGTAATAGATATGACACAACTTTCGCCACTTTTGATATAGTAGAGTAGGATTTCATTTCCATCAGCATCTTCACGATAGATTTTGATTAGTCCATCCATCAGAAATGGAATGACCTTGATATAATCTCCAGAATCTATAATTGTATTACCGGCCTTGATATCCATAATCTTTCCGGAATCCATTAACTCATCTATAAACGGCTGAGATTTTTTGAATTCAGGAAAAGATTCTAAGATTTGAGTTTTGTATATCTGTTGTGACATAATCTTAATTGTTCTCAAGTTAATAATCTTATAGTCGCTGCATGTTATCAATCTTCGTCATCAAGCGCAATCGGTACAGTTCTAGCAAAGGCCGTCTCAAATGAAATAGTTGTATTGGTGCCTTCTACACCTTCTATAGGCTGTATTTCTTCATAGATCAGGTCTCTGAGATGCCTATTGTTGTAGGCAAATATTCTCACCATTAATGCATAGCGTCCAGAGATATTGACGCATTCTACAATCTCGGGTATTTCCTTTAATTTTTTAGTTACCTCTCTGTGATGCTTGGCGTTAGTGAGCATGATTTGGGTATAGGCAGAGGTTTCATATCCTAAGAGGAGTGGGTCCAGACTATAGCTTGCTTTTTTGAGAATACCTACCTCTTTAAGTTTCTTGATTCGTTGATGGATAAGGGTATTAGATACCTTCAGTTTTTTGGCCAGTTGTATGAGGGGCACTCTGGCATCTTTAGTCAGTTCGTCTACAATTCTTATGTCGAAAGGGTCAAGTTTTATTTTGCTTGTATTGGCCATAATATCAATTATTATGACATGAAATTAGTCATATCTCAGTCATATTAATCTACAATAAGCACTTTGATAGAAAACACTTATCAACAATTATACTGTGATGTTATGGGAAGTCTATCGATGGTGAAACTTCTGGTCTCTATGTATGAAATACGCTAATAGTGACATCGATAGCCCTTAAGTCGCAGTCAATACAACTACTTCTTGTGAGCTACTGAGTCAGAGTTTCTTTTATGCCTTTCCAATGTCTTTGTGTGAATGAATAATGACACAAATATAAATTAAAACAAGTCATTGTAACTTATTATAATACAATTAAGAGCAAATTATATCTATTCAGCGTTACTTTGAAGTATAAATGTGTTTTTGGAGATTCTAATGGAAAACATCATCTAAAAGCCAGTATCATTTAATTATTAGTAGTGAAAAACGTGTACAATGAATTTGACAGCATTATTATCAGTAACAGTAATTTTATTCAGTGTCATAGATATGCTAGGCAATATTCCAGTGCTGATTAGCATGAGGAAGGAAGGCGTAGCATTTAGTCCTTCTGTAGTGACAGTATTTGCCACAGGGATTATGATTGCATTTCTCTTTTTCGGCGCCTCTATTTTAGGTCTATTTGGAATTGAGATTTCATCTTTCGCCTTGGCAGGATCTATCGTGATGCTCTTTATAGGCTTGGAGATGATTCTTGGAATTAAACTTTTCAAGGAGGATGCGGGTGAAACTTCTAGTGGTAGTATAGTACCCATAGCCTTCCCATTATTGGCGGGTGCGGGCACCTTAACTACCATAATATCTCTTAAAGCTGAGTTTGACACCTTGAGTATATTCGGAGGCATCATAGCCAATGCGATTATCATATTTTTCTTGCTTCGTTCTATAGATTGGTTAGCAGATAAGATGACGCCACAGACGGCATCTACATTGAGAAAAGTCTTTGGCATTATTCTATTGGCCATTGCCATACAGATTGCGAAGACTAACATGTAGTTGTTAGAAATTAGAGTATATAAATTGAGGTGGTCTCTCTAAGCAGAGGTCACCTTTTTTTTGTTCCAGAATTTTAAAATTGACCAAGTGACTGATATTGTCTCACAATTCATATATTACATTTTATCAAAGTAATAAGTTGGATTCAATTGCTTCCTTCCATTGACAAAAAATCTATTCCCTATTATCTAGTTGGCTTAGCTATTTTTCTATATGCCACCTATAGGTCAGTAATTGTGGGAATAACGCATGATGAAGTGTATACTTATCTTATCTATGTTCCTTTGTCAGTCTGGGAAACCATATCATATAATCCAATCTATAACGCGAATAATCACATACTCAATACCTTACTCATGAAGGTAAGTTGTGGTCTATTTGGAGACGCAGAGTGGGCACTGCGCTTGCCTAATACATTGGGGCATTTACTCTATGTTGTATTCTCTATCAAGTTGGCGAGAACATTTTTTCCTAATGTCTTCATCTGCCTTCTTGCCGTTCTGATTCTAAATGCCAATCCTTATATGTTAGACTTTTTTTCAGTGGCTAGAGGCTATGGCTTGGGAATGGGATGCATGATGGTTAGTATCTATTATTTTTTAAGGCATCTTAATAAACCAAAGCAAACAATTCTCGTCTGTAGTCTAATCTGGGCTATCTTATCAGTATGGTCTAACTTTATAAACGTACTCTTTTTTGTAGCCATAGTAGCCACTTACGGACTGGTACATCTGGATAGTAGACTCAGGACACAGGGAGCATCTTTTACTACATTTTGGCGGAGTCAGATTCCAAGTATTACTGCAAGTGCAGTATTATCGGCACTTATATATTACCCAATAAGGCAGCTTCAGAAACTTGATGAATTTAGATATGGTGGAGATAGTAGTTTCTATAAAGATACCTATCAAGGGCTGCTAAGACACAGTTTGTATAACGAAGGCTATCTGGGAAAAGAGACAGCAGACTACCTCAATATTCTTTTAATGTTTGTTATTACAGCCGCTATTATAATATTAGTGGTCTCTGTAATGAGAAATAGGGTACTGATGCGGAAACAATTGGGATTGGTTGTACTCCTAATTCTGGGTCTTATAGCGCTAGCTTCCATAGTACAACATCACATGATGGACGTAGCCTATCTACAGGATAGAAGAACAATAATATTTTTACCCTTTGTTGGTTTGGTTGTCCTTTTTTCTCTTAATACATTATCTAAATTGTCTTTACCCATTGCCAATTTATTGGCTATCATAATTAGTCTTATGAGTGCCTATCATCTTATTAGAACTACGAGATCTATGGAGGGTATCCGGGAGTGGTATTATGATGAGAATACAAAAGAGGTCATGGCGCTTATCGCTAAGGATAATAGGGTTATTCAAAATGACACGGTCAGTCTTACAGCGACATGGACTATGAAAAATAGCTGCGATTTCTATCAGCAAACACAAAACCTGCACTGGCTCAAACCACTTTCATATAAAAGTCAGGACTTTGGCACCTCAGGCTATGATTATTATTATCTGTATGAGAGTGAAAAGGACCGTGTCATAGATTCTACTGAGCAGGTATTTTATGAAAATGGACGTGTCTTGCTGAAGCGAATAGAACGTTAAGTAAAGTATATTTCTATCTACTCACTGGTGACTCTTTAAAAATTAGCTGATTTTTGACATAATTATAAATGGACGAATTTTATGATAAAATTCGACGTTATAAGCACAGCACATTTATTTTATGAAGAACATATTACGAATTACCACACTGATAATCATTATGGTTGTCGGTATCTCAGCCACTACAGTTAATAATGACAGGCTGTACGAAATATCTAAAAACATTGAGATTTTTGTCAATGTCTACAAGGAACTCAACAAAAACTATGTAGATGATCTAGATCCGTCTCAACTTATGAGAGTAGGCATAGATGCGATGGTAGGATCACTGGACCCCTACACCAATTATATCTCTGAGTCTCAGGTGGCCAGTTATAGGATTAATACTGAAGGAAAATACCAGGGGATAGGCGCTATCGTCAAGAAGGTAGGTGATTATATCACTATAATAGAGCCTTATCAGGATAGTCCAGTGGTAAAGGCAGGCTTGAAAGCAGGTGACCAAATCGTCAAAGTACAGGGTAGGTCTACTCAGGGTAGATCTCTGGATGAAATGAATCAGGTGATGAGAGGTGTGCCTGGTACAGAGCTATCTATTACTGTAAATCGACCTTCTGAAAACAAACAATGGGATGTAAATCTGCAGCGCTCACAAGTCAGTATTCCTAATGTGCCATACAGTGGATTTGTAAGTGATGATATAGGTTATGTGGTCCTGACAACCTTTACTGCAGATGCATCTAGAAATATCCGAAAGGAAATCAGCAAAATGAAGGCAGAGAATCCTAAGATGAAAGGACTGATACTGGACCTCCGAAATAATGGTGGGGGCTTGCTCAAAGAAGCTATCAACGTGTCTAATATATTTGTTCCTCAGAACAAAAATGTGGTTAGTGTCAGAAGTAAAGTGAAAGAAAGAGATGTGAAGTATAAGACGCTAGGTACGCCTATGGACTTAGATATTCCTTTGGTTGTTATGATTAATAAGAAATCTGCATCAGCTTCGGAGATAGTTTCAGGCGTGATACAAGATTTGGATAGGGGAGTCATTATGGGCCAGAGAAGTTATGGTAAAGGCTTGGTGCAGAATACAATGAATGTTGGCTACAACTCTAGGGTAAAGGTCACTACTTCAAAATACTATATTCCATCTGGCAGATGCATCCAGTCAGTGGAGTATGAAGACGGAGAGCCTGTGGATATCCCTGATGAAGAAAGAGCAAAGTTTAAGACAGAAGCGGGTAGAACTGTACTAGACGGGGGTGGTATCACGCCAGATCTAAAAATAGATAATGATGGAACACCAGAAATTTTGCTACAGCTAGAGCGCCAAAACCTCATCTTTGCTTATGTCAACAGTATAGAAAAGAAGCATATGATTGATGGAGAAGAGCTAGTGGAAGTTAAATTCTCTGATTATGAAGATTTTAAAAAGTATGTGAAGAAATCTGACTTCGACTACGAAAGCAAGAATACAGCCCTTATCTCAGAGCTTAAGGATAATTTGAAGTCTGACAAACAGCTATCATTATTAAGTCAGTTAACTTCTCTGGAGGATACTATAGAAAATGAAGCTGAAATGGGATTAGATACCCATCGAGACCTTATAGTATCGGCTATAGAAGAAAACTTGGCTGCCCGTACTAATTACCAGAAAGGAAAATTCTACCAGAAACTTAAGAATGATACTGAAATAGACGAAGCCATTGCTTTGCTTCAGGATCCAACTAAATACAGTAGAATTTTAGGAAAGTAAGGTATAAAAGCCTTTTTTGGAGGTATGATTTTGTGTCTGGAGACTTCAGGTAAATGGTGTAGTGTCAGCTTATCTTATGATGGGCTGACAGTAGCATACAAGGAGTCCGCTGAGGAATGGTCCCATTCCAGGCAAATTACACTTATGATAAAGGAGGTGCTTGATGTAGCTCAAATCACGATATCAGCGCTAACAGCAGTTGCGGTGAGCAAGGGACCTGGGTCTTATACAGGCCTGAGAGTGGGCGCCTCATGTGCTAAAGGCATATGTTTCGCCCAAGATATTCCGTTGTTAGCCATACCTACACTTCAAATTATTGCTGCAGAGATAGCCGCTGAGACCAATCTTCAGTCTAAGCAGATTATTCCTATGATAGATGCAAGAAGGCAGGAAGTCTACTTTGCAGCCTATAATCACCTCTTAGAAGAGTTAGAACCAGCTCAGAATAAGATATTAGATGAGAGTGCCTTTATCGATGCTCAGGAAGAGCAGCTGATATTTTGCGGTGATGGCGCATTCAAAATGGGTAAATATGTCCTTAATCGTGGCGAATGGACGATTAGACAATCTCACGCATCAGCCAAGCATATGGCGAGTTTAGCCTCAGAAAGGCTACAAAAGGGAGAAATAGAGGATACAGCCTACTTTATTCCTTTTTATTTAAAGCCGCCTAACATCACTAAGAGTAAAAAAACACTCTTTTAAGTAAATTTTCACATCTATTTTTCGTCTAGGTATGTTATTTGATTGATTATCAATGGTATATATATACGATAAAATCTTAATGTTGTTTTGGTACAGTTTATGCAATATCGTATCCGTATTAAATCAGCTTTACTTTAAAACTTACCTATGAGAAATAAGAAGAACGAAACTGTTACCCTCAAGAAGGGAAATAGCGAGATTCAATTAGATTACGCAGATCTGCGAAAAGCGGTTCTTGTATTAAGAGCGGTAAACCACAAGTTGAGACAACGAATTATCGATTTGCTGGATAATAGCCAAACAATGACAGTAACAGATATCTACATCAAACTTAGATTAGAACAATCAGTTGCGTCACAACACTTAGCCATTTTGAGAAGAGCCGGTGTGGTTCTTACAGAAAGGCAAGGAAAGTTCATTTATTACTCTCTAGACTCCGATAGACTCAACCAAATTTCTAAGCTAGTAGAAGACTTAGCTGGATAAAAACAACAAGATATATTTTCTTAACAGGGTAATATTTCTCTTGGTTCGAAAGATGTTAATCGTCAGATTAACATCTTTTTTTATATGTATACCACTCATCCTAAATCTGTAACAGATTATATTTTTTTCTCATATTACTTTTTTTAACGAGAATATATGTCCATATTTGTTCCCAAGGTCTACAACTACAATAAGAAAATTAGGATATCCGATGAAGAAAGCTACGGTTAGGTTCAATAATGAGAAGCTTCAGTACTCGACTACACTCATGAAAGCACTAGCCCATCCCCTCAGGTTGAAAATTTTAGAATACATTGATTCCCAAGGTGTTATAAATGTTAATAAAATTTACTCTGCACTGCAAATAGAACAATCTATTACCTCACAACACTTAAGGCTCCTTCGACTAGCTGGTGTTGTGAATGCCCAGAAGGAAGGAAAGTTTGTGCATTATGACATCAACTACAACATATTGCAGAAAGCAGTACGTGCGGTAGGGAACTTCATGGCACACGAAGTGTAACCACAATTAAGGATTTGGTTTAGTGACATTTGGTAAGCTTATCTTAGTTAAATCTAAAGATTGCCTCCAATTTTCTATACACATGGGGCAATAGTATTATTGGACTTTCAAGTCAATTGATATACTAATTCCTACTATGAAACTTTGGAGGGTTTGCATTTTAATGGAGACAAACTAAGTCCACCTACTTCATTCAGTAAGAGCTATATTTTTTACCTCAATAAATAATTATTTCTTGATTATTTTTTTGGTCAATGATTGACTCCTATCGACTATTTCTAGCATGTAAATGCCATTTGAAAGTAGTGATAGGTCAATATTATTTGTGTTGTTATTGGATATGAGTTTAATGCCATTGATATCATAGATGTGCAGAAAGTCCACACGCTTTGAAACCGTCAAAGTGTGGTTAACTGGATTAGGATATATATGAATTTTATCATGATTTAAATCAGAAGTACTTGTCACAGACTGATCTATCTCATAGGCTCCAATATCTGGATTTGAATTCAGAGGGATAGGTCTAGACTTACCTTCTAGATCAATGGTAATGGAATCTAGAAATACACCTTGGCCAACACCTGGCGAGTCATTTTTTAGTTTCATTTGCATGCCTGTATGAAACATTGGCTCCTCTGTAATAATAATCTCTCCTTCTATTCCGCCCCTAATAATAGAATGCGAAATGGATAATTGACCCAAGGAATCTGATTCTATTTCACTAGTGCCGTCATTCCAAAATATGGAGTTAACTATGTTGACATTAGTATTTCTGAAGCTGGATCTCTTTGAGTTAAATACTATGGTATTATGCACCAATTCTAATTGAGCGGGCGGTAATCTAGAATCATTATTGACCTGAATAGCTTTACCAACATTTAAATTTATTTGGCAATTACTCATTCGAACATCTTTCATATTAGAAAGCTCAATAATAGAATGGTTCTCTATGGAATCAGGATTTGAAATCTCATTTTCAGAAAAGATACACCCGTCAATAATAGTCGGCAAAGGTAAACCCGTTTGGAAATCAATCACATATAAGCCTGCGCCAGTATTAGCCCTATTGTTATTGATATCTGAATTGTATATCTCTATATCTGTGGCTATGATACCACCGCCATCTGCAAGTTCTGTTGTAGTGACTCTATTGTTGCAAATGATAGAGGAATCAATAATCAATAGACCTGAATCTAAGGCTTCCATATATATACCACCTCCCCAACCAAATCTCGCAGGCGCACTAATAGAATTATCTGAGATAGTACAGTTAGACATAGATACGGTACTTAAAGAATAATCTGAGAAGCAAAAATCTATAGATAAGCCTCCTCCTGTTAGAATACCATTGTCCAAGCTATCAGTGGTGAGGACATTCCCTGAAAAACTGGAATTTATAATGCTAACATCTCCCCCAACTTGTAACCACATACCACCGCCAAGTATACCTTTATTATTATCAAACCTGCAATTCTCTATTGTGCCATGATAACAAGCTAAAGCGGCACCTCCTTTTTCATTATCAGTGACAACAAGATTTTTCAATGTTGGATTGGCATTAGTCACTTTAAGACCACCATGGTATCTGAACCTTTCTAATAAATCTCCATTCTGAAGTGTGAATCCATCTATCACAGTACTTGCAGTAATCACGCCTTCTTCATCTGTCCGCATAGTGATCACACGTCCAACTCCAGCGCCATCTATTATAGTTTGGTCACTGCCCTCTATGCTTTTCAGTACAATACCATCTATTTCTGGCCAAATGATATTTTCAAAATAAATACCTGGCTCAACCCAAACGGTATCACCAGATTGGGCTCGATTCAACCTTCCTTGTATGCTCATGTCCATGGGAGGTGGCGGCGGTGGTGGGGTCCCTTTACCTAGCAATACAAAATCAGCAATAAAGGGCTCTGCATCAAATTCTGTTCTTACATCCATCCCATCTAAATTGCTAGAATAAAGGACTGAATTTTGCCCTGTCCAGTAAATTCTATCTTGCAATAAGGAAAGTCGGAAAACGAATTCATTACTCGGCACTTCTACCAGTTTGGTTTCTTCCATGGTAGATAGGTTCACTCTTACTATATGGGGATTAGAGTCAGGGGTATTATTGGACCAGTAAAGGAACTGACTAGCCTCATCGATTACGATGTCACCCACCCTCGATGCAGATTCTGAGAAGGTAGTTGGAATCTCTAATGGATCCCAATTATCTATAGAAGTACTAAAAACGCTTCGACCTCCCTGACTAAAGTATATTACTTGATTTATTTCATCTATAGCTAAGACAGGATTCCACCCAGTCAGAAAATCTGTTACCGAACCTAGAACTTCTGGATTAGCACCGTCTAGGTCTGCACTTGCTAAGTGATTCAGTTCTTTATCTATCCAGTAAAATTTACGAGTAGAGGCATCTATGGCAATGTCAATCGGCTCCTCTATATCTTCTGAAATAACCTCTGTGCTGGAATTGCTAGTCAAATTATACTTGATGATTATTGGGTCGAATGACCCAAAGCCTGAATCTTTTAAGTAGCCGACATACACCTCATCATCCGTAATTCCTTCTGTTATAGAAAGATATGTATCAAAGGTAAATGGACCGGCATTCAGTCTTAGATCTGTATATGACTCGGTAGAAAAATCATAACCATAGAAATCAGAGTTATTGCTATCGATACCGATGAGACATTGACTAGATAGGTTTAATGATGACAAGAATATCAAAATGAGAGTTGGAATGGAGTGCCTCATAATAGAATTGTATCAAACTAATTAGAATAATTATGCATCCTAAGATAAACCAATCAGCCAACTTTCATTGAGTCCTAATCAAGATTTATGAAGTATATCTGAAATGAATGTTTTGTCAGACGATGGGAGATTCAGGCGGATTTTCGGCAATCACGTCTTGATCCATTGAATTTACTGATGCTTCTTGTTCCGCTTTCTTTTTATCCTCAGAAAGAAAGTAAGACCTGTAAAAGAGGAGTATCAAAGCGACGCCTATTGATATAGAGCTATCTGCTACATTGAATACAGGACGGAAGAAAGAAAAACTATTGCCACCAATCCATGGAAACCATTCTGGGTAACTAGAATTAATTAGAGGAAAATAGAACATGTCTACCACCCTTCCTTGCAAGAACGGGGCATATCCTCCTTCGCTAGGAAATAACTGAGCGATATTTCCTTGGTGATAAAATGATTCAGAAAATATAAGGCCGTAAAAAGCACTATCGAGGATATTGCCTATGGCCCCAGCAATAATCAGCGCGAAACTGATTTGCAGTCCTACGGAAGTTTTTTCTTTGATAATATCTCTGAGTAGCATGATTAGAAATCCAACCATTGCTATACGAAAGATGGACAGGATATACTTACCCACTTTTCCACCAAATTTGAGACCGAAAGCCATTCCCTCATTTTCTATGAAATGTATCCTAGCCCAGTCTAAACCCAATAGCTTGAAACCACCTCCAATAGGGTAATTCATTTTGATATAAAACTTAAGTGCTTGGTCTATGATAAGAATGAGCACTATCAAAAGCGTAATCCAGATTGTTTTCTTCAATGTTCTTTGACTTTCTTAATTTATTCTATGCTATTAGAACGATTATCACCCTTTAATTCTTCTGTTTTGCTTTAATGCTTAAAGTAGCATGTGGGACTGCCTTGAGTCTTTCTTTGCTAATTAATACACCAGACTCTCTGCAGATGCCATATACTTTATTTTTAATACGACTTTTTGCATGATTAAGATGCTGAATGAGCTTTGATTGGCGGGCAGCCATGGATTGCAAGCGTTCATTTTCTGCACTTCCTGATGCGTCACTCAGACTTTTTAGTTTGTTGTCATCTGCGTCTGCACGATCTTGGATTTGTTTTAGATAATAATCGAGGCTCTCTGTAGCCTTGGCAATCTTCTCATCCAAGATTGTATCAAACACTACTAATTCAGCATCAGAATACCTTATTTTATTTGTTAATGGAGGACTCATGTTCGATAATTAATTTTCTTCCATATAACAGCACCAAAAATAGTGCTAAATCGAACATAAAAACGAAAGTGACGGCAATTAGACAGTAAATCGGTCACGGATAGGTGTTTATACTGATTTTTGATGGACCTCAGAATAAATGACAATCAATAGCGTTTTACTTCCATATTTATATAAAGGTATATGACATCAGACAAATTATTATTCAGAACAGATAGGCAAAACCCAACTGCAGTATTCATGGCAGTGGCCTTCAGCCTTACCTTTATACTGTGCTGGATGGATGAAGGTTATTATGATTTAAGATGGATGAAAAGTGGCCATAACTGGGTTTGCTTTTGCATCTATTTTGCTGGTTTTACAGCAGGAATGGCCATTGTTTCAGAGTTTATTGTCAGGTATAGACAGAACAGCAGAAAGCTGATACCCATGTTATTATTAGGTCTTCCAGTCGGAGTTATACTAATTTTTTGCTTTATGTATGCGCTGGCGCTTCTCCAAGGCGTCTTCTCTTTCTTTGTCTATTTATAAAACACACATCTAACAGCTATTCTATTTACTTTTGTGCCATTGTTATAATACAAAAGTAAGCCCTCCAGATTACGAAACTATTAGAGAGGGACTATATATATTGAAAGTATGAGATTTGAAGATTTGGAGATTGTAGAGCCAATACTAAAGGCACTCAATCAGAAAGGATATACACATCCTACACCTATACAAGAAAGAGCAATTCCACTTGTATTAGATAGAAAAGACGTATTAGCTTGTGCACAGACTGGAACTGGAAAGACAGCTGCATTCGCTATACCAATTATACAACTTATCCATAAGATAGAAGGTAAGGGAGATAATAACTCACCTAGGCTGCGCTCACTTATTGTCACGCCTACCAGAGAACTAGCGATACAGATAGAAGAGAATATCAAAGCCTATAGTGCCAACACTAAGGTGAAACATGCTGTCATCTTTGGTGGTGTCAAACAACACCATCAGGTAGAAAAGCTCAAAAAAGGTGTCAATATCCTAGTGGCAACGCCAGGTAGATTGTTAGATCTTATCGGTCAAGGTATTATTAGTCTAGATGACATCAAGCTTTTCGTATTAGATGAGGCAGACAGGATGCTGGATATGGGCTTTATCAATGATATCAAGCAATTGCTCAAGCTCTTACCAGAGAAAAGGCAGTCATTGTTTTTCTCAGCCACTATGCCAGATAACATTGTCAAGCTATCTCGACAAATACTCAATAATCCGGTCAAAGTGGAAGTGGCACCAGTGTCATCTACTGCAGAGACCATCCAGCAGTATTTGTATTATACAAATAGGACAAGTAAGAAAGATTTGCTCCTTCATATACTCAATGACGATAAGATAGATCAGGCACTCATCTTTAGTCGGACAAAGCATGGCAGTGATCGGATTGCAAGAAATCTTAAGAAACAAGGTATACAGTCTAATGCCATCCATGGCGATAAGGCTCAGAATCAAAGACAAAAAGCCCTTCGTGACTTCAAAGCCGGAAAAACTCGTGTCCTAGTAGCCACTGATATAGCAGCAAGAGGGATAGATATAGACAAGCTGAAGTATGTTATCAATTATGACATACCTAATATCGCAGAGACCTATGTACATCGAATTGGTCGTTCGGGTAGAGCAGGAGAAGATGGGATAGCAATATCAATATGCGAGCCAGAAGAAAATGCCTATGTCAAGAGTATCCAGAAGCTCATCGGTAAGAAAATAGAGGAGATTCAGGATAACCCATTTCCTCAGACCGATAAGCCTATGACGGCGGAAGAGAAAAAGGAATGGGAGAAGGAAAAGCAAAGACGTAAGCAAGAGTTCTTCGCTAATAGAAAGAAGAAAAAAGGAGAGGTCAGGTCAGGTAAGTCTCCGAGAAATAATAAAAAACAAAAAGACCCAACAGCTAAGGCAACTGCTGAAGCAAAGCCAAAGAAATCTAATCCTGCCAGAAATGAGGCATCTCATGAAGGCAAACCCAAAAAGAATAAACCTCAACAGGCAAAACGTAAAAAGAAAAAAGAGCCTAAGACAGTAGGTCCACGTAACAGAAGAGCACTTCCAAATAACCTGGAGAAGAAGTACATGTGGCCGCTGGAGTAGGTCGTAGATATCTGGTAATACTGCCATATTGAGCAAACAGAACTCTCTAATTCGCTGTACTTGCTTCAGCAGGTAATGGGAACCAAAGAAATCCTCCACTTAGGTGTAGATGAGCTTGAAGTATATTCAGTACAAGATGTTGTACTCGATGTGACAATTTGTGAAGAAGAATTGCCTTATGACTTCAATCCTAACGGAACATCACCAGATGGATGTTCATTTACTAAAACACTAAACTTAACGGTTAACGCTAGTACGCCAGATGAAGTATATGATGTCACTATAGATCATTCAGACTTGTCTTATCTATGGAAAGGTCAGAATGTCACGGAAGCTGGGACATACATTAACCCTGTTCTTGATGCCAATGGCTGTGGCTATGAGCAAGTACTAAATCTTACAGTGACAGGAATTTCAAGTACTCATAAACTGACCTCACAGACAACGATATATCCCAATCCTGCCCACGAATTGATTTTCATAGAGTCAGAAAATGAACTGGATTTAATTGTCACTAATAAGTTAGGACAAGTGGTGGACAATAGACGCATTATAAAGGGAAACAACACGTTACCTGTTTCTAACTGGGAAGCTGGACTTTACTTCTTTCAGTTTTCTGATGATAGTACTATTTGGACAGAGAGGCTAGTGGTGGAGTAATTGGCTCTTCAACCCCCGGGCCCTGAAGGGGAGGTCTTCCCGCAGGCGTTCTTAAATCAAAAATCTTAATTCATAATTCATAATTGGCTCTGCTACCCCTGGCCTCTCAAGGGGCGATCAGCCCGCTGGTATTGTTCTAGTTAGGCGGTTCTCCCTAAAGGGATTTAGAGGGTCACGAAGCATGGAGTTTAAGCAGCTAAAATGAGCATTTGCTTTCCTTTTCATTAGAATAAGATTTCTCGACTCCTGACGTCGCTCGAAATGGAAAAAGGGTGGTTAATTCAAGAATCAAAAATCCTAATTCATAATTCCCTATCCTTCACTCCCTCCAATCCACAACCTCTATCTCACCTAGCATCACCTTAGACACCGGGCATTTTTTAGATATCTCATAGAGCCTATCCAGTTGTACACTATCTATATCTCCATCTACGTCTATGGACTTATGGATTTTGTATACTCCATTCTCAGAAGATCCATTTAAATTAACTATGATTTTATTCACGTTCCATTTCTTTCTATTTATATACATTCTAAGGGTCATCGTAGTGCAGGCGCCTAAGGAGGATAGCAACAAGTCAAATGGACCTGGGCCAAGGTTATCTCCACCTAATGATATAGGTTCGTCTGCAGTAAAGCGGTGATCTCTAGTGTATAATTCCGTTGTAAATTTATCTCCTTCTAGAATGGCAGCGACAGGTGCTTTGATTCTGTCAGGTGTTTCTTCTTCTGAAGGCTCGGGTGTCTCTATATAACGGGATGCCCAGGCACTTATGACATGTCCCACATACATAGAATCTTGCTTGTTCGATAGCAGATGATCTGCCCCATCCAAGGATACAAAGCTCTTTGGGTGACTAGCATGGAGATATAATTTAGATGCATTTTCTATTTCTACTATTCGGTCTTGTGGTGAATGTAAGATGAGCAAGGAGGCATCCAAATTCTTTAGGATTGTCTTAGGGTCTGCAGAAGCGATATCATCTAGAAACTGCTTCTTCACTGTAAATGGTCTTCCGCCAATATTGACTCTGGCGGTACCTGCTGCTTCTATCTCGTCTACTTTGTGGTCAAAGAGGTGCTTGACATGTCCTGGTCCGAATGGTGCCCCTATCGTAGCTACAGCTTCCACTGTGGGCATTAAGTTGGCAGCAAATAAGGTAGCAGCTCCACCGAGTGAATGACCGACGAGTAACTTGGGAGCTTGATAATGCTGGGTCATATACTCTGCGGCACTCAGTAGGTCATCGACGTTACTAGAAAAATTACTGTCTGCAAATTCTCCTTCACTATTACCCAAGCCAGTGAAGTCAAATCTTAGCAGGCCTATGCCCTCATTTGTAAGTGAACGAGAGATGCTTTTTATGGCGCCTAAGTTTTTGGAACAAGTGAAACAATGGGCAAATATGGCGTAGGCATTGACAATACCATTTTTAGGTAAGTCGAGCTGCGCAGCTAAGTTCTGCCCACTCTTATTAGTGAAGTGTACTTTCATTGGTTTTCATATTATTTTTAAAGCCATCACACGAGCATCTATTATACAAATGCTTTTAGTGGATTTCTTATCTAATAATAGTTAACCCACCAAATTGTACTTGGTTTTCAGAATTGAGAATATATTCTAATCTGTAAACGTAGACCCCTTGTTCGACAAAGTTATTATTGACCCGAGCATCCCATTGAAGTCCATTAGAATCTACCAATGTATTCGTGATGCGATGCACCAGATTGCCATATCTATCAAATATAGATAAATCCACAACTTCTATTGGATTACTAGGGAAAATGCCAAAATTATTGTCATTGATTTCTCCAAGGGATATTACATTGGTAATGTAGATTGTAGTATTAGGAACTGTACCTTGGCACGGCACACAAATACTTCCATCACAAGACAAGATTGTTTCTATGTCATTAAGAGAAGAAGGATTTCCATCATCACAATCTCTTACTTCGGTAAATTGGGAATCGCAGTCTACTGGCGTGCCACTGCATGGTATACATACAAATCCATCTTCACCATTCACAACGACATCATTAACCGTACAAGGGTTGCTATCGTTACATGGTATATTGATTAATGTTGTTGTAGAACAAAGGTCGATGTCAGTCCCTACACAATTACAATTACTATCTACTACGTCGTTTTCTGTATTAGGGTCGCCGTCTTCGCAGTCGTCACCGATATTAAGTAGGAGGGTAGGGCAATCAAATACAGGGTCGCCAATACAATCACAATTACCGTCTACTATATCATTGTCAGTAGTGTCATCACCATCGTTACAGCTGTCACCGATATTTAGCATCAGAGTAGGGCAGTCGAAAATGGCATCTCCTACGCAATTGCAGTTTGTATCTACGATATCATTGTCAGTTAATGGATCGCCGTCATCACAGGCTGCGCCAATATTGAGCATTAGCGTAGGGCAGTCGAAATCGAGTTGTCCTGCACACATACAATTACCGTCTACTATATCTCCTACAGTATTAGGATCACCGTCATCACAGTTTTCACCTATATTGAGCATAAGCGCAGGGCAATCAAATAATGCTTCGCCGACACAGTTACAATTCGCATCTACAGTGTCATTCCCAGTCAGTGGATCTCCGTCATCACAGCCTTCTCCAATATTAAGCATTAGAGCAGGGCAATCGAATAATGCTTCACCAACACAGTTGCAATTGTCATCTACAGTGTCATTTCCAGTTAGTGGGTCACCGTCATCGCAGTTCTCACCGATATTGAGCATCAGCGTAGGACAATCAAATAATGGCTCACCTATACAATCACAATTAATATCTACGGTATCATTACCCGTTAATGGGTCACCATCATCACATGGATCACCGATATCGAGCATGAGTACCGGACACTCAAATAATTCATCTCCTACACAAACACAATTGGCATCTACCGTATCATTCCCAGTGAGTGGATTGCCATCATCACAAGTGTCTCCTATATTAAGCATCAATCCTGGGCATTCAAAGGCACCCATGCAATTACAATTGCCGTCCACCATATCATTGCTCGTGTCAGGGTTTCCATCATTACATTGATCACCTACATTTAGCCCTAGGGCTGGGCAATCAAATATCACATCTCCTACACAATTGCAATTAGCATCTACGACATCGTTGCCTGTCTGAGCATTGCCATCATCACAGGCTTCACCTATATTAAGCATCAGTGCTGGACAGTCAAATAATGGCATGCCTTCACAATCACAATTTGAATTCACCACATCATTGCCTGTGAGCGGATCATTGTCGTCACAAGCTGCTCCAAAATTGAGCATGAGTACAGGGCAGTCGAAATTGAGTTGGCCAGTACAATTACAGTTATTGTCTATAATGTCACCTACGGTATTTGCATCACCATCGTCACAGATGTCACCTATATTCATCATAAGCACAGGACAATCAAATTCTCCTACGCAATTACAATTCGCATCCACGGTATCGTTTCTTGTATCTGGGTTTCCATCGTCGCAGCGGTCGCCGATATTCAGCATTAACGCTGGGCACTCAAAAGTACCTACACAATTGCAGTTGGCATCCACGGTATCATTGCTTGTATTTATATTACCATCGTCGCAGGCGTCTCCTATATTTAATATCAATGCTGGACAATCAAATTCACCAGCACAATTACAATTGGCATCTACGGTATCATTCATTGTGGCAGTATTGCCGTCATCACAAGCATCTCCAATGTTAAGCATCAGAGCTGGACATTCAAAGGTGCCTGCACAATTACAATTGGAATCTAAGACATCATTAGCAGTGTCAGGATTTCCATCATCGCAGGCGTCACCTATGTTGGCATTGAATACACAACAATCAAAACTCACTCCTGCACATGGCTCACAGACAGTCCCATCAGAGGCCACAATCTCCATGTCGTTGGTGGTGCATGCATCACCATCACTGCAAGAACGAGCTTGAGCAAAGGTGACCGTAATATTATCTATGGTAGTGCTACAGCCGATTGTGTCAGTTTGTATGAGGAAGTATTGTCCGGGTCCATTGATGGCAAATTGAGGCCCCGCATTAAAAGTTGTATCTGCCCCTATGCCCCAGTCATAGATATATAAGCTGGTGTCAGTAGGAGGAATAATCGCTGTCAGCATAGACCCATTGTCACATATACTTAAGGCGTTGCCTTCTTGAATCTGCGCAGCTATTGTTGTTATTTCTATCACTTCTATGGAGACCATTTCTACACAGTCATCATCATTGGTCACTTCTATGTTATACGTACCAGGATTGAGCAGTTCTATAAAATCTGTATCGCCGCTAAGTCCTCCTGGACCTGTCCAATCGTAATCTAAGTCACGTGGATTGATTCGAGGCGTTGTCTCTATGAAGAAGGTATCTATTCTATCCGAACAAGTCGTTATGGTGTCTAATGGGTCGGCATTAATAGCAAAAGCGGGTATGACGATGACTTCTATTCTATCTTCCTGAATACAACCATTATCATCTACTACTAAAATGTTGTAAACGCCAGCAGTTGCATCTTCTAATTCTCTGTCATTTGATTCTAAATTACCACCGCTTACCTGCTCCCATTCATATTCCTCAAATCCTCTAGGCGCTTCTATATCCGTCAGCGCAGTACAAGTTGTAACATCATCTACTATGAGAAAATCTTCAGGCTGTTCTTCTCTGTAAGTGATTGTAAAGCATACTTCAAATTCAGCTTCGTATATTCCTTGAGATATTATATCACGATCATTAGTGCAAAATGCATTGTAGACAGGTATTAAATCGAACCCTAGAAAACTACCAAAACTTAGATCGGCATCACCTTCATCAATAAATATTGGATCTGGTATTGGGAAATTGTCATCAAACGGTCGAATTATAGTTTGTCCTGCATCACAGCTAATTGGGTCAGTCTCTCCACAATTCAAAAGATGATATCTTAATGGTCCAACGCAACCTGGGTCAACATTTGCCCTATCATCAACTATCTCATCGAAATCCACAGTTATTTCAACACTCTCTATGGCTATACATTCGCATCCATTTGGAGGCTCTAATTCTAAGGTAACTTGATAACTTTCACTCACATTTGAAATAGGTGCACCAAAGTCTTTTCTATCAAACCCGATATTCAGCTCAGGAAATCCCTCATTCTGATCTATGCATATAGTTTGCTGCGTGCACTGCGCTTTTAACAAGGCAATAGGCATTAATGATAAGACCAATGAGAGCAGAATGATATTTGGAATCGGGCGCATTTCCTTAATGTATCTAATTGATTTTCAATAAATTGTTAATACGAAGGTACTTAGTGTAATTTGACACTTTGCAATTTAATAATAATTCACAAATCCAATAGTATCACATATACTAGATACTTATTAAGAAGGTTATGATGCATCATTTATTGGACAATTAACCCTAAGTAAGACTTTAAAGGACAATAAAATCCACCAATTTGTCTTAGACAATAGGCTTACCTTTGGCCAACACAACATTGATGCCTTGCCACCAAAGCACATTTACACGGAAGTCAGTGGGAGAAAACTAAAGCTGAGTAATTTAGAGAAAGTCCTATTTCCTGAATCTGGCGTTACAAAGGCAGAAATCATACAATACTACCTCACAATATCTCAGAAGCTTCTTCAGCACGTAAAAGATCGGCCGCTGACCCTCATCCGATTTCCTGATGGTATCCACAAGCAACAGTTTTATTCGAAGTCGCGGCCTGATTGGACACCTGACTGGATAAAGAGTTATCCCATCCAACACAGTGAAGAGACTATCAATTATCTGGTAGCTAAAGATGATGCGGCCATCGTTTACTTAGCTAATCTGGCAGCCTTAGAATTGCATCCTATGCAGATGCAAACAAAAACAATAGAGACCCCTGATCATTTTATTTTTGATCTGGATCCTCCTGAGGATGGAGATTTTACTGATGTGAAAGACATAGCACTTAAACTTAAAGCGTTCCTGGTCAGCTATGGCTATAACCCCTTTGTCAAAACATCTGGGTCCAAAGGCCTACATATCTATGTGCCTATCATACTGAATCACACGCATGAAGAAATGGTGGATAGGGTCAAAAAAATGGCTAAGCAATTTGTGGAAGCCCATAAGATGATTGCGACACTGGAGCTTTCTAAGGCAAAAAGAGGTGGCAAGATACTAATAGATATATATAGAAATCACATGGCGCATACCACCGTGGCGCCCTACAGTCTACGTGGTAAACCGCAAGCTCCCATTTCATTCCCGGTACCATGGTCCGCGTTAGATGATATCCATAGCTCTAAGGAAATCGATATTCGCAATTACGAAACCTGGTTAAGTAATCATGGTAATGCCTGGGAAGATTTTTATCAGTCTGCAGTACCACTGCATGACAAAGCACAAAGTCTGACAGTCAGTCCTGAGATAGAAAATAAGTTGAAAGCTTATCTAGGTAAACGAGACTTTAAGAATACACCTGAACCGGCGATTAGCCCTGTGAGAAGTAGTGGTCAGCAATTTTGTATCCAACTACATGATGCGTCTAATCTTCATTATGACTTAAGGCTGGAAAAGGATGGGGTGCTGCTTAGTTGGGCTATACCCAAGGGATTTCCTCATAGAAAAGGGATCAAAAGGATGGTGATACAGACAGAGCCTCACCCTATGCAGTATCTGACCTTTGAAGGTGTGATTCCCAAGGGTCAGTATGGCGCTGGTAATATGTGGGTGTGGGTCAAGGGGACGTTTATCTGGATAGAAGAGACAGAGAAAAAAATCATGTTCAAACTGGACGCTGAGGGATTTAACAGAACATACAAAATGTATCGGACCAAGGACTCTCAGTGGATTCTTGAGTTGAAGGAAAATCATAGACCTAACCCTGTAAATCTACCTGTCAGCCCAATGTTGGCTGGTGTAACTAAACATCTACCGTCAAATGATAAGTATGTATATGAAGTTAAGTGGGATGGCATAAGAGGCATTATACACTTGTTAGATGATGAGATCAAGATATACAGTCGAAGTGGAAGGGAGATAACTAAGCAGTTTCCCGAGCTACAAGATGCCAGTTTTTTCGGCATAGAGTCTGGTGTTTTTGATGGAGAGATTGTCTGTCTGGATGAGGAAGGAAGACCGCTGTTTAGCAATGTAATATCCAGAATGCATACCCAAGGAGAGGCAGCCATACAGAATGTAATGAAGAAATATCCTGTAGTCTGTTACCTCTACGATTGTCTAAGTTATGATGGCCGAGTTATAACCAGGGAGCCGCTGCATAGAAGACAGGCTTGGATAAAAGCGGCGCTTAAGAAGCAGGAAGCTTATAGGCTAAGCGAAGCTATATCTGATGGGAAAGGACTATTTGAGGCTACTAAGCAAATGGGTCTGGAAGGAATTATGGCCAAAGACAAGTATGCCACCTATGCCATCGGACAGAGAACTGATTACTGGCTAAAGATTAAGCATCGCTCTCAAGAGGTTTGCTACATCGCTGGCTATACGGCTGGAGAAGGAGACAGGACAAGGTTATTCGGTGCCCTTCATTTGCTTAAAGAAGAAGCTTCCGGAGATATGAAATATATGGGTAAAGTAGGGACGGGATTTGACGAGGCGATGCTTAAATCTCTGCTGGCGCAATTCCAACCACATCTTGTAGACCGAAAGGCTTTTGCAGAAAAGACGGATGATGACCATGTGTCGGTTTGGATGAACCCTGTATTGCAATGTCATATTGAGTTTGCTTCATTGGCTTCTAGTGGGGTTTATCGGGAGCCAGTATTTAAGGGCTTAGTAGGAGAGGTATAGAGTGACGTTAACTAACACATGCAAGATTCCATTATCGACAATAAGAATTCTAATTTTGACCTACTATGACTAATAATGATATACTCAGACGCCTTCGTTATACTTTCGATTATAATGATGATAAGATGATCAAGTTGTTTGGCCTGGGTGGGATGACTGTCAAGAGAGCAGAAGTCAGTGACTGGCTGCGCAAGGAAGAAGATGAGGACAAGCAAGTCAAGTTGATGGATGTGGCTCTAGCTAGTTTTCTTAATGGAATGATCGTAGACAAAAGAGGCAAGCGAGAAGGTGTAGAAATGGTCGCCGAGCGGCAGCTCAATAATAATTTGATATTCAGAAAACTACGTATCGCCTTGAGTCTAAAGGATCATGATATTCTGAAGCTCTATGAGCTGGTCGATTTATATATTAGTGAGCACGAATTGAGTGCATTCTTTCGGAAGCCTTCGCAAAAGCAATATCGTCCTTGCAAGGATCAGTTTCTAAGAAACTTTTTGCAAGGGCTGCAGAAGAAGGAAAGAGGGTAGGATTGATATGCGCAGTTTGTTATCGGTAGTTCAGTCGAATTATGAAAAGGAATTTTAAAAAGAAGCTGAAACAGGAAATATCCTATAACACATCAGGCAGAATTGTTGGTGTAACAAAAATTCCTATTCTAAAAGAAAAGCACTATTGCATTATTCCCTTCAATCTAGATGGAGATGCTCCAAAGAGATTTATTAAGGCTTACTTTTTTGAGAGTGGCGGTAAGGTATATAAATCAAAATTTAAAAGTTGGAATTTTTACATTGCTAAAAGTGCTCAAAAATGGTATCCCCACGAGTCAGTAATCGAATATATACTTAATAGGATAGGTATTGATCTTGGCCTAAATATGAATAATGTTAAGATAGCCAGAGTAAATGGGCAAATAAGATTTCTATCTCAATACTTTCTGAATAGAGAAATTCAAAATTTAATTCACGGTGCGGAAATTTGCGGTGAATATTTGGAAGACAATGAGATGGCTAAGGAAATTGCAGAAGACAAAAACTCTGCAAGAGAATTGTTTACAATACAATTCATATTTCAAGCTATACAATCGGTATTTCCAGATTGCTGTAATGAGTTAAAAGAGGAACTAATCAAAATGATAGTTTTTGATGCTATCATCGGCAACAATGACCGCCATTATTATAATTGGGGAATTATTAAAAGCATTAGAAAGGATGGGGAATCTCCAAGGTTCTCTCCTATCTATGATACAGCGAGAGGCTTACTATGGAATTGGAGCGATGAAAGAGTTAAAACCCAACTGTCTAACCTCCAATCAGGGGGTAAGCAAATAGAAAAATACATACAACACGGCTGTCCACGCATAAGTATTGAAGGCGATGCAGATATCAATCATTTTAAACTAATTGGCGATATATATAGCTCCTATACAGAGTATAGAGGAACAATTTCAAGCCTTATTTCGTTGGAAAATGAGAAAAAGGTAATAACACTTTACAATTTAGAGTTTAAGCAGTATTTTATACCTGAAAGGAACGAACTTATAGAGTATATACTTCGTGAGAGGTTTAAAAGACTAAGGTTAGTAGCAAATTAATGATAAAAAAGATCATAGACTGGTTCGCGAAAAGTGAAGATGATGCAGAAAAGGCACCTCTTCTCAATATTCAGCATCAATTTAAATTGATGCATGAAGGACTTGTTATTGGGTTTCTTGAAGTGGAGGACAATATGTGGAAGTTCTATTATTCAGAGGAATTTAAAAGCGACTCAGAGCTCAGCCACATAACAGGATTTCCTGATTTGAATAAGGTTTACCATAGTCATAATTTATGGCCATTCTTTAAAATTCGAATACCTGGATTAGCTCAACCAAGAGTAAAAAAGACAATCAAAAAGGAGAATATTTCTGAAAACGATGAAATTGCACTTCTAAAACGATTCGGTAAGAAATCAATTTCCAATCCTTACTTATTGGATTCCGTTCAATAAAGAACTACCGATAATACAGTATATCACTCCATACTCCCTTCGTCGCTACGGAGGATATACTCATTCCGTTCGTACGTAGCCACCCATACTCCCAAATCCATTCCCATGCCTTTATATTCATCACTATAATTAAGTAGGTAAACGCCTAGCCAAGATTTAGTCTCTATCAACATATTAAAGATTGGATTGATATTTGATTCTCGTACGCTAGTACAAATCCAAATAGAGATGAGAACCACATGGAAAGGCCATATCAGATTTTCACTAGTTACTATTCCTATCAATGTATATAGTGCTCTGGAATCAAGAAAGACCATCAAATTCAAACAACTCCATAAGGAGGATAATGGCTCTATAGGTTACTCTAAAATCTGTAAGAGTTGTGATGAAGTTGTCCCCTTTGCAGACATCGTCAAAGGGTATGAATATGAGCCAGACAAGTATGTGGTTTTTGAGAAAGAGGACTTTGGGGCGATTAAGCTCAAAAGTTCTAAAGCCATAGATATAGAGGCTTTTGTAGACTTGAATGAAGTACATCCCACAAGATTTGAAACCTTCTATTTTATAGGACCAGGTGGTGAGGTGGCGACAAAAACTTTCAATCTATTTACTAAGACACTGCGTGATTCTGGTAAGGCCGGTGTCGGTCGTATCATTCTTAGAGATAAGGAAGATGTGGTACTCCTGAAAGAACACAAAGGCGGTCTCATCATGTACAAGTTGAGATACCCATACGAACTTAGAAATATAGAGGATGTCCCTAATCTGTTAGAAACGGAAGTGGATCAAGCACAACTTGACTTGGCTCAGACCTTGGTGACCTCGCTTTCTAAGCCATTCACAGAAATCAATTTTCAGGATCGGTATAGAGATGCTTTATTAGAGCTGGTAGAATCCAAAGTAGCTGGTAAGAAAATTGTTACCATTGCGGAAGAGCATGACGATACACCAGTTGTAGATATTATGTCTGCTCTTAAAAAGAGTATAGAGGACGCTAAGAAAAAAGGCGCCTGATCTTCTACTATAATGCTTACATTTATTCTTCAGTAAAGAAGAGATTCATGTATTACAAGTCTGCTACACTGTTACCATTCTGGGTAACTTTATTAGTCCTATTTGGCATTGCATTTAGTGCATGCACTAGTCAAGAGGATATTATCATCGACTTTCCTTCCGATGATAAGCCTATAGATAGTCAGACAATCTTAGAGATATTTCAAAGTAATTATAACCAGATGCCAGAGGAGGCCATAACCATTAGTCAAGATTCGGCGGTATGGGCACAGTATGCGTCTCCTACGGATAGATATGCGCATGGCATTCTTGGCGATAGGATAGAGGCAGGACAATTGGTTGTTGCAGCTAAGGGCCAGATTTTGGATGTTACACTGGATAGCCTCTATGTATATGAAGATGTCAGACCGCGATTATATGATGTGGATGGTGATGGAGAGTTAGAAATCATTGCTATTAGATCACATATAGACTTGGGAGGCGGAGTCGTCATTTATAAGATAGAAGAAGATGCCCTAGTGGAATTTGCTAATGTAGAAGAAATCGGGTCTAGAAATCGATGGTTAAATATAGTCGCCATAAATGATTTGGACAATGATGGGGTAGTAGAGCTAGCTTGGATACAGACGCCGCATATTGGTGGTATATTGAAAGTCGCCAAAATATCTGAAGGCCAGTTGACACCTTTGTCAGAGGCATCTCAGTTTAGCAATCATGCTATAGGCGAAATTAATTTGTGTTTATCTGCGCTGACAGATAGCCCGACTGGTAAAGTCATTTATGTGCCTAATCAGGACCGATCTAATATTGTAGGATTCACTTTTCAGAATAATTCACTGACTGAGGTGGAAAGAATCATAGAGCCTGTAGACTTTGAACTTCCATTAGCCGTACAGTATAGATTTGAGAACCTTGTGGAGGATGAGGTGAATTGCATTTTTTGAAAGGGTAGCCTTAGGGTTTTATTTTCTGATTTAATATGAGGCAAAGCGGTTAGCACAACCCCTCTAGGAATAGTTCATTTAAGTGTGTCTTTATGATTAAATAGTACAATTCCTACTTTT
>CAZQDZ010000009.1:0-119103 GCA_964591455.1 uncultured Saprospiraceae bacterium | reverse complement strand
TGATATCTAGGTGAATCTGCTGATTTATGGTGCATCTTAGATGCGCTATTCAGTGGTCTCATTTAAAATATAATCCTATAATCATGACTCTGTCATGATTTTATTAAATTTGATTGAAACAAAATCAAAACATCAAAATATCAAAATGGAAAAGATTACCATGTATGGTGCCGATTGGTGTCCAGATTGCAGAAGAGCAAAAGTCTTTCTCAGTGAGAATAACATTAGTTATGATTATATAGATGTAGATCTAGACGAGAGTGCTACCAAGAGAGTAGAAAGTATCAATAATGGGAAAAGGATTATTCCTACCCTTATTATAAATGGTAAGAGCCATACTAATCCAGACAATGCTAAGTTGTCCAAAGCGCTTGGCATCAATGATGATTATCGCATCATCATGTATGGTGCAGACTGGTGTCCTGACTGCCGCAAGTCAAAGGCATTCTTGACAGACAACAAGATTAATTTTCAGTATGTAGAAATAGATAAAGAAGAAAATGCATGGGCGATTCCTATGATCAAAGAGCTCAATAATGGAAAGCAAAAGATACCTACCATAGTCATCAATGATGAAACCGTTCTGATAGAACCTGAGAACGAAGAACTCCGACAGGCATTAAGAATAGATGAGGCCAAAGAAGAACGCATATTTGATTCTATAATCATTGGCGGTGGTGCAGCAGGCTTGACGACTTCTATCTATGCACAGCGGGACAGATTTGCCACATTAATCTTAGAGAAGAAGACAATCGGTGGTAATGCATTCTTGACAGAAAAGATAGAAAACTATCCTGGCTTCACATCTATTTCAGGGCCTTCCTTAATGGACAAGATGGAAGAGCAGTCTAGGGTATATGGAACAACCATAAAAACAGGTGAAGATGTCATCTCCATAACCAAAGAAGATGATCTATTCCATATCCATACCAAGACTAATAGATACTTGGGAAAGACTGTGGTGCTTTCCACAGGCTCTACTTATAGGCAACTACACATTCCCGGCGAGCAAGAACTTATAGGCGCAGGTGTTCATTTCTGTGCTACCTGTGATGGTGCATTCTATAGAGACAAGGATATTATCGTTGTAGGCGGAGGTAATTCTGCGCTAGAAGAAGGCATCTTTCTTTCTGGCTTCGTAAAAAGTGTACAAATCGTGAATATCATGCCCGAGTTTTCGGCATCAGAAACATACATAGAAAAGCTAGAGAAGATTTCTAACATTCATACGCATATGAATAAGAACTCATTGGAATTTGTAGCGGATGACAATGGTGCTTTCTCAGGCCTGCGGGTAGAAGATAACGAGACAAAAGAGCAGACACTTCTTACTGCTGATGGTGCCTTTATCTTCATAGGCCTCATTCCGAATACTGAGAATTTCAAAGATCTAGTGGGGTTAAACCAAAGAGGATTTATCAAGACAACGGGATTGGCAGAAACATCTATCGAAGGCATATTTGCAGCTGGGGATTGCAGAGAAGGTGCGATTGCGCAGGTGGCGGCGGCTACAGGGGAAGGCGTCTTGGCTAGTTATGGAATAAGGAATTATCTGAAAGGGTGATGCGGGAGTTTGGATAGTGATGGTGATGATGCGTTTAAAAACGACCCTAACACAACTTCAATTCAATGACAAAGTATTGTAAATAGATACTAGCTTCAAACTTGACAAATGTTCACTAATTAACTAACTACAATAAAGAGTAAAAGGTCAGAAATGCCAAACTATATAAAAACTACTTTAAGGACTTCTATAAATCCATAGATGCAAAGGCGAAAGCCAAGGTTAACTGGACAATTAAGCTAATTGAGTATCACGATGTCGTGCCAATTGAATATTTCAAGAAGCTAACAAGCACTGTTGACATCTGAGAAATAAGGGTAAGACAAGGCTCAAACTCTTATAGAATCTTGTGCTTTTTTGATAAGGATCAATTTTAGAAAACGGATTTCAAAAAAAAACGAATAGAACACCGAAAACAGAAATCGCTAAAGCTGAAAGAATTAAAAAAGAATATTTCAAGGAAAAAGAATAAGCATTTAAAATCCTTCGATGAAAATATTGATGAAGAGGACAGAGCTAAAGGTACTAAAGCTAGAGATAATTTTGAGGCAGGATATGAGGCCTTCCAACTTGGCGTTAAGTTTCAAGAACTCAGAATAAAAGAAGGATTAACTCAAGAACAATTAGCTGAAAAGTGCGGTACTACCAAAAGTTATATTTCAAGAATTGAAAACAATGCATCTGACATAAGAATGTCTACAATTATGAGAATATTCAGAGAAGAGTTCGGTAAGCAAATTAGGCTGACGGTGAATTAAATACACATCATAACAATCGTGACCATTCCTAACTATTCATCACATTCTTTTGATGCGTTAGTCCATTTGTGTATCTTTCTTATTATCTCTCAAATGAGAAATTATAAAAAATTGAAAGAAGAAATCTGAGAAGTATATTAACAACCAATCATAAAATGAAACACTTTACACTACTACTTGCTTTGCTAACAATTGTAAGTTGCAGCCAAAAGGATACTAGCACAAAGAATGAGGTAAATCAAATCACTAAACCAAAGTTCAATTACAAGGAAAAATTAGCTTTGAAGCAAAAGGGGATGCCTCAACTAGAAGGAAACCTTACCGATTACGAAGGCAATTCAGTTCCTATATCAGATTTCGATGGCAAGCCAAAACTCATCAGCTTCTGGGGCTATAAATGTGGTGCTAATCAAAGCCTAGCAAGTAAACTACTATCAAAAAAAAGGCTTCCAGATTGCCACAAATCAAGATATAAACTGATAGAGTTAGCTAACTTATCTCCAGATCTAAATGTGATTATAATATCCTTGGATACAAGTTTTCAAGATTATAAAACCCACTTAGAGAGTGATAAAATCGGACCGACACAATATGATTTCTGGATTGGTCAAGACATACAAAACCCACTTTATTGGTATAGTCTAACTGGAGTAATGGCTTCTAAGAAAAAGTCGAAAAGAGATACGTTATCCGTGATAAGTAGTTTATTAATTTCTGAAGACGGAGTAATCGTAGATAATAGACTACCAGATGCAGCAAGGGATAGTATTCGCTTATATAGTAAGTTAGCTAGACATTATGCTATCGACCCAGCAGATTATATCAAAAGTAAATAGACCTTGTAATATTCAATTTATCCAGAACCAAATAATTTTGTAATTTCCATTATCATGAAAGAAACACTTCTATTATTATCGCTCATTTTTATTCTGTCTTGCAGTACTGGCCTCAAAACCTATGGTCCTCGGTCAACTCAATTACGAAACACCAATTTGACAGATCTGCCTCCTTCTGAGCCTGGCAAGTGCTATGCAAAAGCATTACAACCGAATGGTACAGTTTCTGATACCCTAGGTGCATTTTCTATAGATGAAAGTATTCCATCTCACATGCTTGAGCAGATAGAGTTACAGCCTGCCACTGAAAAATGGATTAAGAAAAGAGCTGACAAAAACTGTCTCTCTAGCCATCCTGATGATTGTATAGTTTGGTGCCTTCAGAAAACACCAGCAGTCATTGTGGCCCCATCCGTAACTATAGACACATCAGGTGCAGCGCCTATGAAATATGTCACATTAGACTTAAACACAAGTGACTTATCAGAGACTCAAAACACAGCATGGGCAGAGGTGATTTGCGAAAATAAATTAACCAAAAAACTGATGCAGAATCTTCACGCCGCTCTAGAAGAAAGAGGCTACTCTGCTGGTGCAATTCCTAATAGTCGGACACCTAGTCAGGAACTCAAAGAAGCGCTTAAAAAATACCAGACTGACAATAGTATTATGATCGGTCAGTTAAGTACTGAATCACTTGTAACCTTAGGTGTCTATTAATATCAGCAAGGACTAATTCTCTTCTACGCCGTTTCACTTTCGTCCATTAGCTTTGTTGCTGCAGCTTTGAATTCTTTCCAGTCGAATTTTTTATTCTTATCAGCATCCAATCCTTTGAGCATTGAATCTGCTACTAATCCTGAGAGTGCTAACCTTAGCTGCATATCCTAGTCACCTTATTGTCGACATATTATTCAATCATTAGTAAACATATATGTTTACTAATGATTTAGTTTTGTTTCCATATGTGTATACATGTTCTTGTATATGTCATACTATATGTTTACTTTTGCATGTACTTTGTCTACAATTACGTTTACTTATATGTGCATTATGAGGAATAAAAACAAACTGATATTAGATCAATTGGATAAGAAAATTGAGCCTTTCAATAAAATACGTAGAATAATAATACCTGAAAGAGGATGGATTTATACCATACGCAAAAGTCTAAACATGACTCTTGAACAGTTAGGAAGAAAATCAAACAAGACTCGTCAAGGTGTAAAAAAGATTGAAGAAAGAGAAGCTAGCGGGTCAATTACTCTGAACACCTTAAGACAAATAGGTGAGGCTCTAGATATGAAATTGATATATGGTTTTTCATCCAAGTATGATTCAATCGAACAAATGGTAGATATTAAGGCAAATAAGCTTGCCACTAGAATTGTATTAAGAACTCATCAAAATATGCAATTAGAAAATCAAGCAAATAGTGATGAGCAAATAAAAAATGCCATTAATGATCTAGCCCTAGAAATTAAAAGAGAAATGCGAAAGTCATTATGGGATTAGAATTTGAGTATGAGGATGGTCAAACACCATTAGATGAAGATGAGAAGAATGGGTTACTAATAAAAACCATTACAACTCAAGGTGAACTAGATGAGCACGAACAAAGAAATATAGAGAAAGCAATTGAATGGACAATTCGCAATAAATTCAAGACAGCTAAAATTCTGGATGAGAAGTTTATAAAGGAGTTACATAAGAAAATGTTTTCTGATACGTGGAAGTGGGCAGGAGATTTCAGGCAATCAGAAAAAAATATTGGAGTGAGTTGGATAAAAATTCCAATAGAATTAAGATCACTTCTTGACGACACAAAGTATTGGATAGAAAACGCAACTTACCCACCAGATGAATTAGCTATAAGGTTTAAGCATAGACTTGTCAATATTCATTGTTTCCCAAATGGAAATGGTAGACATTCTAGGATAATGGCAGACATTATTATTAGTTCAGTATATGACAGAGATGTATTCACTTGGCATCATTCAAATATGGTAAAGGCAGGAGAGGTAAGAGCAAAATACATTGCAGCAATAAAAAAAGGAGACATTGGAAATATACATCAACTTATAGAGTTTGCAAGAAATTAAACACGGAAGCTAACAAACAATCAAAGCTTATCTCTCCTTTCATAAAGAGACGTTCGTGTCACCCATTCCGTTATGATAAATAGAGCAATTGGGAAAAGAACTTTGGAAACTAAATAATCTCTTCTATGTCGAGTCACTTTCGTCCATTAGCTTTGTTGCTGCAGCTTTGAATTCTTTCCAGTCGAATTTTTTATTCTTATCAGCATCCAACCCTTTGAGCATTGAATCAGCGACTAATCCTGAGAGTAGTCTGCTGACCTTAGCTGATTTGACCAGACGCTTAAGTTCTTTCTTGGTCAAGTAGCCATCACTGTTCTTATCGAAAAACTCAAAAGCTTCTTTTGGCGTATCAAAACTCTGAGTAATAAGTATTCTGATCTTCTTTAGTATATCTTTCTTGGATGCCATAGGTTCAAATTAATTTGTCTTAAAATTAATGATAATATTATTGTTTCATAAAAGAGTTAACCAATTCATAAATCCACCCTACCCACACATCCATATTAGACATGAAAAGAATGAATAAAGCCAGATTAATATTGATACGATTTTTCTTTCTCCAAAACAACTGCGTAAGTAATAAGGGAATCCACATCAACGCCATATAAAGAATCCAATAAGGACCAGCTCCTCGCAACAAAAATGAAAATTGCTCAGAGAAAAAACCAGAAGAATAGACCCTCGCGAAATGAAATAAATAGGATGCAATTAGGAAAGACCCTAAAACACAGAAAATGAGATTAGCTATATTCATTGGTTTCTGGTATTTCTCTTTTCTAACTTTGAATACCTTAATCGCGATGTATGAAATGAACAAAGCGAGTGCAAGAATAGAAAATAGCTTACCTGATATATAGTAGATAGGATTGATGGTCGTGTGCCAGCCTGGTGAAACATCATACATAAGTTCAGATGTATTAAGAGGTCAATAAATAATATAACTTTATCCTCAAACTCATTAAAATCAATAGGAATGATAACGTGGTCCTCTACTAAGAGGCTTGCCACTTACTACTTTCTTTGTGTTCATTTTTTCAATCAAAACACCAAAAAGGAATTAATTGTAATCTTAATTATATGCGACAGTTAATTTATATAACTTTTCTAGTTTTTCAAAGCTGGGCTATTCTTTCTCAGTGCCCATGTGCCCATGTCCCCATTGACTCCTCTATCTCAAATTTCAAGAACATCATCAGCGTAGAACTAATTGCAAAATCAAAGAACAATCAAAAATTGAGCAAACAGCAACAATCTCCAAAAGGAATAATAAACGAGTTCAAAATTATTGAAGTATACACTGGAAGATTTGAACCAGGTGACACAATCACTTCTCTAACAGGAAATGGACGAGAAGACAATGGGTTTGTTTTTGAAATCGGAGAACAATATATATTGTTTTATGAAAGATATATAGACAAATGTTCTCCAACTCAAATATATAATCGAAAAATGAGTTTAAAATTGCATAGTATTCTAAACCCTAACAAACCTCCTCCAATACCTCTACCTCCATCTTATACATCGAAGATGTGGAAGTATGAAACAAATGCAAACTATTACTGGAATGGATTGAAAGCTGAAATTATAGGCGAAAACAAAGAAGAAACTTTAGATGAATTCTATACCCAAATTACTAATTCAGGAGAAATTTCAGCAAATAGTTTAATAACAATAAAATTAAATAATGAAGGTCGAGTAATTCAGTCGAGAGTAATAAGTCAAGCGTACGATATTGAAGCTGACCTCCCTAAGTCATTAAAAATATTCATAGAGCAAAACTTTATTTTTCAGACAAAAGATGAACGTTGCTTAATTGAAAATTCAACATGGCGTTATAGATATAAATAGTAAAATAGGACAGTGAATATTTTCATCATTATTATTACCTCATATTCAAATAGGTTCGTCGTTTTATAATAAAGTAGTGTATATAAAAAAGACTTCCTTGCAAGCAGCCAAATCATAATATAAAATAAAACCGACATATTAAAAAGTCAATAATTGCGTTATTTCTTCAAAAAGTTTACCAAACATTTATGAGCAATCTAAAAAAGAACATCCATGGTTTCGATTAAACAAGTTTTTCGGTTACTAATTTTTAATTATTTACTCATCATCTCATCTTATAGTTTCGGAAATACTCCATGTTTATATAAGCTTACAAGCAATGTAAAAATCACACAAGCCGATTTAGATTTATGTGTAGAAGAATTAATAAAGGATAAAGAAAATTCACGTAAAACTTTTTGTGCAATTGTAAATGAACTTACAAAAAAGGAATATCAGCCCGTCCAGAGTTACTTTATAGCATCTGATATAATCCTAGAATTAAAACCGAATGACACAATTTCAGTACTCCAGCGATATCTGGCCATGAAGAAGATCTTGAAGAAAATCGTCCAAAGTAAATTGATTGAGGAAGAAATTATAATCGAAAATCTAGATCAGATAGTGTTACCATGTACATTCAATTCGATATTCGACTTGTATAGTAATCCTTCTAAAACGCTGATAGAAAAATTGGAAAAACATCTTGTAAATAACATTGATACTAAGCTACAATTTCATGAGTCACTAAGAATAAACTATGCTAGGACTATCATTAAATTCAACAACTACAATGTTTCAAAAAAACTGGCAAGCTACTTTATTAATGATTATCCAAAGCAGTTATCTAGAATGATAACTATAGCTAATAATAATGGCAGGTTAGATTTAGTATTCCCAGGTGATACAAGAAATCTAGTTTTAAAAACATTATTTGAGCAAATCGAAAACGAAAATATGTTCCAGTCATACAGTACTGTACAAACCATAGAGGACATAACAACCTTAAAATTTATAAACAAGTACTTTAGATTTCCTGACAGAGACCGACATTATAAAGCAGTACGTAAAAAAGCGCTAAAGTATTATAGGAAGAATTATCAATAGAACACCACCCTATTCCACATTCAACCCCTTGTCATTGGTATCCTTGTGAAACTGATCAAAGACCTCATCCACTGGCTCCCACAGCTCTATCTTATTTCCATCAGGATCCAATATGTGCACGAACTTTCCATAATCGTAAGTGGCGATTTCATCACAGACAGTCACCCCTTCTTTTTTAAGCTCACCGACCAGCCATTCTAGATCGTCCACTCTATAATTAACCATGAAAGGACTTTGTGCCTGACTGAAGTGATCACTCCCTGTAGACATAGTACTCCATTGCAGATAACAACTTTTGTCTGGATTATTCCATTGGCGGGTTTTGAATGTGGCGCCATACTCATTGGTCTCCATTCCTAGGTGGCGGGCATACCACTCTCTTAATTGATCAGGGTTATCTGTCTGGAAGAAAATACCTCCAATCCCTTTGACACGTTTTTTCTCTGACATGAGTATCTATTTTATTAAATCATCTAAAGACCTTCAGATATAATCCGGCAGTGACTGCACCTACCCCAAAACTGCCCTCTGCAAATACACCGAATCTATCAAAGATATCATACCGCACACCACCACCTACTCCCCAGGCGGTAAACTGTGTTTGCTCTGCTACGCGTGTGCCCATAAACGATGGATCATTATTGATATCCTCGAAACCTACACCCAAAACAAAAAAAGCATATGGATCTAATCTTGAATTATCAGATATTCTCGGATGATAGGCAACTCGGCCGCCTAAGATAATTTCAGTCCTGTCTCCTCCGTCAATAGGCTGTGTTCTAAAATTGATAATAGCACCGGCGCCAAAATCACCTGACTCCACTACACTGTCATCTAATATGCGCTCAAAAATATAAGATGCTCCCTGGCCCTCTCCAGCACTATATCCAGCACTGTGCACCTTATACCCTTGTGTGTATGCTACATTACTCAAGCTAAGCCCTAGAGTACAAAGAACTAAAATGACTGTTTTTCTCATTGTCTATAGTTTATGATATCTGTCCTCTTTAGAAATGCCCATCTTATCTGATTATTATACAGTTTCATCAGAATTGTCTAAAGCAGCATGCAATATCCTTGTATGTTAAGGTTATAATTCTTCAACCTACCAAAATTAGACAAATGAAACTCGCCAACACATTAATTTTCCTGCTATTACTCACCTCTCTCTTCTCACAACGCGTAACCCAAGAGTTAGAAAATTTCACTTCGCTCGATGTAGCTACAGGGGTAGAAGTCCTTCTCATAAAAGGAGAGCCCAAAGCAGAAATCCATGTAAAGAAAGGAGACATAGATGACCTTATCGTAGAAGTCCGAGGGTCAGAACTAAGAATCAAATTCAAGAACAAAAGGGGGTGGAGCTGGTCTCAAGGCAGCAGACATGCTACTATCCAGCTTTACTGTGGAGATTTAGAAAGTATAGAAGCGTCGTCTGGTGCATCGGTAGATGCTGATTTCACGATAAAAACGAAAAATTTTATTGCAGATGCTTCTAGTGGTTCTAACATATCTGTATCTGTGGAATGCACCTCTATGGAAGCTGACATCTCTTCAGGGGCCGCTGTAGAAGTAGATGGTACTGCCACAGAATTAGAAGTGGATGGCAGTTCTGGTGCTGTTTTTAACGGTGTTCGCCTGGAGACAGAAGACGTAGATGTCGATGTATCCAGTGGCGCCAGTGTTAAAGTATGGGCTACAGAAAAACTAAAAGCAAATGCCAGTTCTGGCGGTTCTGTGAAATTTAAAGGCAATCCTAAGCAAACGAACATAGACTCAGGCAAATGGTCCGGCGGATCAGTGGTAAAAATATAGACTATAGGCTATAAGCCCTTGACATCAGGGTCTTACGAATTAGTAAAGTTTACATATGTTGGTAACCTCACTAATAATGTTAGTGTGTACATCAGATACTCATCATTAAAGTGCTACTTTTGCGCTTTGTTGATTAAAAATCTTCTCGGCGGAGAGAACTCTTTTGGTGCATGAGTGAGAAAAAAGCTAAGAAACTATACAATTACCAGATTCAAGATTTGGAACACATTTTTGAACGGTTCCAAAACTGTCCACCAGACTACAAGCTACTATACCAGTTACCCACAGGCGGGGGTAAGACAGTTATATTTTCTGAGATTACCAGAAAATATATTGCAGACAAAGGCAAAAAAGTACTAATTCTTACCCATAGAATAGAGTTGGCTTCCCAGACATCTACCATGCTGTCAGAGTTTGGCGTAGCCAATATGATTATAGACAGTAAGGTAAAAGAGGTCAGTGCGAATGATGACCATAACTGCTATGTAGCTATGGTAGAGACGCTTAATAACCGTCTACAAGAAAAAGTAGTCTCTTTCGAGAATCTTGGGCTTATAATCATAGATGAAGCGCATTACAATTCCTTCAGGAAGCTATTTAAGTACTTCGATAACCAGTTTGTTCTAGGCGTCACTGCGACACCGCTGTCCTCTAATATCAAGCTGCCCATGAAAGACTCCTATCAGGAGCTGATTTGTGGATCTTCTATAGGCTATTTGGTAGAACAAGGCTTTCTAGCTAAAGCGACTACCTACACCTATGATGTATCTTTGGGTTCTCTTAAGGTGGGTATCAATGGCGATTATACAGTCAAATCTTCAGAGATGCTTTATGGCAATATTCTGATGCAGAACAAATTACTTTATGCTTATAGAGAGCGATGTCAGAAGAAAAAAACCCTGATATTTAATAACGGTATCAATACTTCAAAACAGGTATTTGCTACCTTCTACGAAGCCGGTTTCGAGAATATCAAGCACCTAGATAGTACTATGGGTAAGCCGGAGAGACGAGAAGTGGTGGATTGGTTTAGAGATACCCCAGGGGCTATATTGACCTCTGTGGGCATTCTTACAACTGGATTCGATGAGCCCACAATAGAGGCCATCATGATGAACAGGGCCACCAAGTCGCCGACGCTTTACTATCAGATGATAGGTCGTGGTTCTAGAAAGCTCCCTACAAAATCTGATTTCACAGTTGTGGACTTAGGAAATAATGCGGCCAGATTTGGACTGTGGACTGCCGACGTAGATTGGCAGAAGATTTTCAAAGCACCAGACCTCTATCTGCTCAGTCTGGCCACAGATGAAGAGATAGAAAGGAAGTTTAGATATGTCATGCCAAAGGAGCTGGTCGCCATGTTCCCTAATTCAGAAATTATCGAATTCGATATAAAGGCAGAAAACGAAAAAATAGTTGCCGCTGGATTAAAGTCTTCTACAGTGCTGGAAAAGTCTATAGAAATCCACGCCAATATGATTGTAGAAAATAGTGATGAAATCACTAAAGCTTTTGCGCTAGCCAGAATGCTAGAAGATGAAATTCACTATAGAGTAAAACAGTACTGTTACCTCATATCTAAAAGTACACGAAACTATAGAGAGTGGCTATTGGAAGACTACATCAAAAGATTAAAGAAGATGATTATGATGAAAATCTAATCTTCCTACTGCTTCTCTCCAAAAATGTAAACTGTTCTTAACTTTTTGTGTTTAATAGCCTGTCATATTAGACTATGAAAAATAATAGTGTTATCAGACTCGGAGGTGTACCAGAGCACTTTAACCTACCGATACATCTTGCCATAGAAAATGGGGATTTCTCTAGCAGAGGCATAGACTTACAATGGACTACTTTCAAAGGTGGAACAGGCCAGATGACCAAGGCCCTCAGAGAAAAGGAAATCGATGCCTGTGTATTACTCACAGAAGGTATCATCAAAGATATCATCGGTGGTAATGCCTCCAAGCTTATCAGCATATATGTCACTACACCATTATGCTGGGGTATACATACGGGCGCCAATAACAACCTTGACAGCTATAAAGATATATTCACTAAGAATTATGCCATCTCAAGATTTGGTTCTGGGTCGCACCTTATGCCGATTGTAGATGCCAATACCAAAGGGCATAAAATTTCAGAAGAACAGTTTAAAATAATTAAGAATCTGGATGGCGCGCTGGCTTCTCTCTCTTCTACAGAAACAGATGTGTTCTACTGGGAAAAATTCACCACCAAACCCTTTGTGGATAATGGCACCCTAAGACGTGTAGGAGAATTCTATACACCATGGCCGTGCTTTGTCATAGCAGCAACTGACGACGTGCTAGAAAGAAATCCAGAAGGTATCATTCGGATGCTACGTACCATTCATGACAGCTGTGATAACTTTATGCAGGATAAGTCAGCAATAGACATGGTAAGCAAAAGATATGAGCAGAAGCTGGAAGATGTGGAACGCTGGTACCACGCCACAGAATGGGCCATTCATGGTTGGATATCTAATAAGATGCTGAGTAGTGTTTTATACAATCTCCAGCTTGCAGGTATAGTTGAAAGTCAGGAGAAACTACCTGATTTGGTGTGGAATAGATAGTAAAGCTACTTCTGCTAATCCCCTGCCTCTATCTCGAAATCTCGAATAACATATAGCTCCCCAAAAATGACTGGGTCTGGCAATAATAATGGTAGATCAAATTCATAGAAACAAGCATCAAAAACAACCTCTAATCCTACTACCCGAAAATCATCAGGCATCTCCATAGTCGCTGCTATGAGCTGCGCATCTCCTGCATCATTTCTCTCATCCATCACAATAGCCCATGCATCATAGCAGTCTAGGAAAATTACTGTTCCCTTTGCCCCAGTCCTAGAAAACAAGGCCTCATCCTCACAAGTAAAGATGGAAACCGCTTCTTCTGGATTACTACATGAGGCAATGCTAAAACACAAAAGACCCATCAGCGCTGTTCTAATAAATACTTTCATAATGATTATTTCTGAGTTAAAGATATACACTTACACATAAAGACGCCAAATGAAATCAATGTGTTGGGATAGGTGGGAGAAAATGTAGTTAATATTAAAGGCAGAAATGGCTAGAATAGAATTTTCACTAACTTAGGCAAGGTAAATTACGACCATAACTTCTGACTCATGCACCATAGACCACTTTTCTACCTGCTACTATTTACCATCATATGCCTTGGATGTAAAGATGTGGTAAGTCCAAAAAATGTAGTAACCCTAGAAGAATTATACTTATTTAAGGACAACAATAGTTTTGAGTCGCTTACGCAGCGCTATAGACAAAACCCATCTCAATTCTTAGATAGGAGTAAAGAGGAAATGCGTTCTATTTCTGAATGGTTTTATGAAGCACCTGAAATTCGTGAAGAAATACTCCGTAAAACCATAAAATCCTATCCAGATGAGATTAATACACGATTGCAATTAGCTTATCTGGAAATCGAAAACAAAAATTATTCGAAAGGAATAGAGCACTTAGAAAAATTTTGCTTACCTGTGAGTGGATATTCATTTATTTGTCGCGCATTCGATACAAGCGGATATGTGCCTACCAAGTTACCTTTAGAAGATAGCCTGCTATTCAAATCCAATAATAATTGGGATGCTGATACCGCCATTGTATATATACAAGATGGCCTAAATTCTTTAAACTCATATCGCTCTAATGTACTCTCTGATCTCTCAAATCAGGAAAACCTCATCGGGATATACCCTAAGCCTGCTCACTTTTTAAATCCATCTGTCATTAATGCTAACCGAGAACTAACTGAAGAAGAAGCAGAGTTTGAGATTCAAAATAGTGTTGAAATTCTCAGAAGAACGATAGACTTCCTTGTTAAAGAAAACAAGAGTGTCAATTTAGTTTGTGCCTGGGAAGGTGCATCAATTTGCAAGGAATATTTAGCTCAATATGTTGCGCCTGTAAATCAGGTGTTTCTAATGGGGAATACCCTTAACTATCCTGACTTTGCAGAACTAAACTCAAAATTGGAAGTAGGAGAAGTAACTCAATGGTCCTATAATGATGATATACCTCAAGAGACTGATAAAGAATTACCGCCGCCACAATTAAAACCTAAACAAGTAAAGTATTGGAGTTGGCCAGATTCATTTCCTATGATAGATGCCTATAATCTTGTTCTTTCTAATAGACTCAAAATTACAGAAGTAACAGATAAGAAAAATTATTTAGAGCTAATCAAAGCTGAAAACTGGGCTAAAATGACAATGGTTTACTCAGAAAATGATAGGCATGTAAGACCAGTTACAGATAATGAGAAAAGCTTTTTAGAAAGCAGAGGAATAGATTTTCTTGAGGTTAATCATACTTTGAATTCCACTAGATTCTTAAATAAACTATGGCAATCAATCCGTAATAATGAGCCACTCAATATACCAGAATACTTAAGTGCTTTTCCTGAAGCTGAAGAATTCGTGCTGGATAAAATTAAAAATGACAAAACGATTGAAAAGAAAACTGGTGGCATTATTGAAATTTATAATCGTCCACTTCTGTCTGGTGTAACACAACCAATGAATGACCAAAATAGATATGCTATATTAAGTTACTCATACTGGATAACTGGTCAAAACAAAAACATAGAAGCGACTGGAACGATGACAAATCCTGGAGAGGAATGGAAAATGATTGATTTCAAAACTAGAGAGATAGACTTTACTATACCACGAAACGACGATGGTAAAAATTAATCTATCTGTACCATCGTCGTTTGTAGAATCACTTTTAATTATTTAGTATCAGAGGCAAGCCGCCATCTTGACCGCCTACGATTACAACCTTAGTGTTTTCTGATTTACTTAGTTCAAGTGTCGCTTCTATTCCTTTATCCTGAAGGATCTTATCAGTTAGAGACGCATTGAGTATTTTATTGGCATCCGCCTTCGCCTGCGCTTCTATGATTTTTCTTTCTGCCTCCTTTCTTTCTCTATCTAATCGGAACTCATATTGGAATGACAACTGCTCTTCCTGAAGCTTTTGCTCTATCGCATTTCTTAGCGTCTCAGGCAATACAACAGAACGAATCAAAACCGCATCCAAGTTGATATGCTTTGGTTTTAATGCTTCTTTAGTCATCTGAAAAATTTCATCTTGAATGGCATCACGTTTTGTAGAGTATAATTCTTCAGGCAAATACTTACCTATTACCTCTCTGGTGGCCGATCTTATCTCTGGAAGTATGATCGCATTCGCATACCCTTTACCTATTTTCTGATGCAGGAAGCCTACTTCATCATGCAAAGGATTGTATCTCCATGATAAATCAATATTAATAGATAACCCATTTTTAGAGAGTACATCCATCTTCTCTTTCATATCAGAAAATCTTACATCATATTTTTCCAAAGTATTCCATGGGGCTACAATCTGAAACCCTTCATCATATACTTTGTCCACGACTACCCCTTCTCCCAGTCTTTTGAACAACACACCTTTATGCCCAGGAGGTATCGTCACGAAAACCGTGGATGAGAGAATAGATAAAATCATCATAATGAGAATGAACGCAACAGCGTATTTCACTATGTTGGTTGGAATATTGATTGGTTGTGGTCGTCGATTATCCATTTTAAGAATTGATATTTATAGGTTGATAATTTTTTTTGTTACTCCGTATATAAATTAGCTAACATTGATACAACTGAAAAGATTCATACTTTCATGAAGAATGGATTAATTTCCAATTTACATAGACTAAGATATGCTAAGCAAAGTAAGAATTGACCTTATTTACGATTTCATCTGAGTTTAAATCCAACATGCATTTAAAATGACCCTTGGGACACTGTTTTTTGCCTTGCTTAGTGCAAGGTCTGCATTGTAGATTTTCGTTCTGTACTAATTGGAATGAAACCGTACTGTCACCATAGTAAGGCGTATAGCCTAATGCTGGATGCGTGCTGCCATATACCCCTACAATAGGAACTTCTAACGCGGCTGCCATATGCATAGGCCCCGTATCACCAGATAGCACAACGGCAGCTTTGCTGATAACCAGTGCTGATTGATTGAGGCTCAGCTGTCCTGTCAGGATTATTAACTGGCGCTGTGTTTTGGCTTGAATCTTTTTCGCGATGGCTTGATCATGCTTGTCACCGATTAGTACTATATGATCACAGCGGCTATGTTGACAGATATAAATTAAAGTCTCTACCGGGATACGTTTTGTATGCCACGCTGCCCCTACTGCAATGACAAGATATGGTTCAGAAGGCAGCTCTATCGATGTAGGCAACTTAACTTCATCCAATATCATTCTGGTCTTAGGTGATTCTACTTCTATACCTAGTGGTTTTATCACATCTAAAAACCGATGGACAATGGGCTTCTCTCGATGGGATTTAAATGGCGTCTGGGTTAGTTTCCAAAGTTGCCATCTATTCTTATTTAAGGTTAAAGACTTTGTCCCCAAGGCACGTTTGACTTTTTTTGACCTGAAATTATTATGCAAGTCAATAACCACTGAAAAGGTCTCTTTTTTCAAATCAGAGATGATCTCATCCAAATTATCACCCAAGCTCCACACCTTCTTTATTTTCTTATCATGAATGAGCATATCCTTGAAACTGGCCTTCACAAGATAGTGCACTTCATAGCCATGCGCATATAAGGCATCTATGACAGGCGAAGTCAATACGATATCACCTATTGAATTGAAACGTATAATTAATGCAGACTTAGTCACTTTAGCTATGGACAACCCAGCCTACAGCTTTACTATTCTTTGACTCGCAATCTTTTGTGAATCTCTCAGAACAAGAACATAAGTACCTGATGACAGGTCGGACACATCCATCTTGTAGAGGGATAAATCATGAGTCGTAACCACTTGTCTACTCACTATTCTTCCATAGGTATCGATGATCTCTAATGATACCTGATCATCAAAGACTATCGTCTCTGCATCCAAAGATATTGTGAGCTCATCATTGGTAGGCACTGGAAATACTTGGAAAGCATCTTCCACTACCTCTAAATCGTCCACATCAGAAAGCACCCGGACACCGGTAGAAAACCAAGTTGCAAATCTTAATCCGCCACCTAATAAATCTATAGAAGAAGTCGCTGTTATTTTATCATTAGCGAGAGAGATTATCCCCACCCCATCGTCGGAGTTTATGCGTGCATCAAAAACCATCTGCTCATCTGTTCGGCTATAGTTCGGATAAGCTAAGAATGCATTCTCAAGAGTCACCACCTGATCATATGATTCTATATTCATTCCAAGCACAGCGTTATTAATATTCCCATTCGCCATTTCTTCTATCAAGTCAAAAGCAATAATAAATGGCGAGTTTTTAGAGTAGGTAGGATTTCCTATACTGATTGTCTCTGGCAGTGAACCAAATAATTTATTGACTTCATCTGTCAGTGGCCAACCATTCAAATTTGGATTCCAGATTGTCAGAAATCCAATATCCCAATATTCCACATCCGAGCCACCAAAGTTGCTTGGAATCACATTCAAGGCATCATACATCAGCACATTTCCAGTGTGATCAAATTCCATAGCATCTGCAAATGCCACATTACCCGTCTCTACACCATTAGTAAATGATGGGTTGAATAAAGTAAAAGTAGATTGCGTCTGGGTTTCTAAATCAAAGGCCATAATCAAATTATTCTGACCCTGATTTCTGACCACCTCCAAGAATGCAATCCTGTTACCATCTCTGGATATGACGGCATTACGCCAGTCAGGGGTACTCGTTATAGTTTGTTCTTCTATTCTTGGCGGGTTGGTACTCCAATCCAAATCAATTAAATAAATATGGTTATCCATACCTACAAATACAACCCTACTTCCATCATCAGTGATACTTGGTTTTGATCGATGTGGTGTTGTAGAGAGTGGTCCAGGAAGTACATTGTTACCAGTAACCAAATCAAAGATAAATAGCTCTGATAAATCTTCTGATGATGCCAGTAGAAAATCACCACCGTTATTGACATCAAAATTCTCTTCAAAATTTGTGTTCGTCGCTTCACCAATGCCTACTGCTGCAAAAGCTTGACTTACTCTATTTCTGGAATCGGCACCAAAAAGATCCATCGCTGATTGTTCCGCTGCAAACCTCAACTCTTCGAAGCCAGATGATCTGGTCAGATACACGGTAAGTGCTCTATAAAATACCCGCTCTGCCTGACTTCGTCCTACATCCACAGCATATCTGTAATAGGCATTATTGATGATACCACTGTTGATATGTACACCACCATTATCTTCTGACCCTGTAAATCTTTCATTGAAATGTCTTGGTTGCCAGCCTCCAGATATATCTCCAAACTGAGCCCCATTATGTGGGTCTTCCATATTCCTTAGAGCGCCACTAGGAAAGGCATTGGGGCGGACGACATCTTCTCCTATCAGCCAATCTTCCCTATCTATCATAGCGCCGAATATATCTGCAAAAGCCTCATTCATTGCACCAGACTCATCTCTATATATCAGTCCTGCAGATGCCTGCACCACGCCGTGTGAGAGCTCGTGTCCAGCTACATCTAGTGCTCTTCCAAGAGGGAAAAAATTACTGTCTCCATTACCATACCAGATACCTGCTCCATTAAAGAAAGCATTACCGAACGAGTTTCCATTCTCATCAGCGATATTGATAAATGAGACTATAGTCTGACCATCACCTGACATCGAATTTCGTCCATGTGTATTTAAAAAATACTCATACGCTTGTCCGGCATTGTAATGCGCCGATACAGCTTCTCTACTATAAGAACGGTTGTCTTGATTAGCTACATGAGAGAAGCGAATATCTCCACCTACTGGAGAGTTATTAGCATCTATAGTCCAAATTGCTCCGATAGGCTCATCTGGTAATGCTGAAAGATCTGGCCTCCACATTGGACGACTTGCATCAATCATATAGAATACATTATTAACATCATATGTATTTATAGTCCTAGTGACACCAAACAAATCCTGAGCATTAGCAGTGGCAGGACCATCCAATACTGTTTTGAGATCTTTCATTGCAGGTGTAAATGCGGTTGTCGTTTCGATTTCACCAGGGGTTTCTGAAGTGTCATGATTACAAGTATGCGCATGCTTGTGATTATGATCCATGTGACAGATAGTATCCCAACTATCCAATATGACTCCTTTATTGGCATCTACCATAATAGACTTTCTTTCTCCTAGGTGTAGATATACCAGTACGTTATACGCAAGGTAATACTGATCTTCGTGCTTATAATAGACTAATTCGTGTTCCCATTGATTGAGGGTTTGATTTTTCATCAAGCCACTATACGGATTCCAGTTTTCTCTGATGCCAGTAACTTCTTGCTTTATTATATCCATAGCATCCTCTGCAGATATCTGAGGTGTAGGATTTTCAGGAAGTGCATGTGACGGTATCGTTCGCCCATTCTGCATATATATAATGCCAGCCTCCTCGTGTAATATGACTTCTGCATCATGGATTCTCACACCATTATGATGCTGATTAATTCTTAGATGTGTCTCGCCCAAATCATCTGTCTCTGCTTTGTATAATTCAAATGCATTCTGATCCATATCCAGCTGTAATAATCCAGCTAGTTCATCAAACCAAATTTTGACATTTGTATCTCTCCCTTTTGATGCATCTTGCTTTACATCTGCTCTAAACCACTGAGGAATGCCATTGTCATCACTCGCCGTTACTTTCAATTTTAGAGAAGGATGAAAAAATGTCCCATTAGTGTAGCTACCATAATCAATGCTTGGCTGAAATGCAGCATTATTCTTAGTTAGTGGCATTACACCTGGTTTGATTGCAGGCTTTTGCGCAACTGAGTTTCCTGGATATACTTGTGGTAAGGGTTTTACTTGAGCAAATACAAAGGAAACACTCATTAATAAAAATAGGGAGAGATATAGTCTATGGATCATTGACTGATTATTTAACTTTATTAATAATTCTATTTAAGTAAATTATTTGGATTCTATCTTATAGGGTAAAGACTTTGATGCTTTATTGGCTATTCGCATGAGGTTCAAATAAAAAAGTTTCAACTCTTTCGTTTCTCCAGCGTCATAATTACCCCAAAGTAATTTTTTATCTTCAGACTCAGCACTGTTATTCATCTGAACAAAGAAGTACATATTGCCAGGACTATCAACGTTCATTTTTTCAAAACCTAACAAATCATATGTATTAAAAATTTGAGTCACCTCATTTTCTGATAATTTCTCTATCATATCTACATTTCCTTCCTTATTTACACCTCGGAATATTTGTCCATTATCCATCAACGTGTAGTCTACTGATTTCCCAGTAAATCCGCCTCCATTTCCAAACGAAATAGATCGGCCTTCGTATTCATAAGGTGTCATATAATCTTTAGTGGATTTACATTGACAGAATAATAAGACGATTGAAAAAAGTAATAGTATGCGATACATAGCTGTATAATTTCAGTGATTAGATTTCATAGTTTCTTGCAAAGTCATTCTCCTTGGTATACCATCCCCTAATTTCAGCAATCAGCCACCTATTCCATTAATAAGACGTTTAGTGGATTGTACAAAGTAACATTAAATGATTAATTTAAGATATATTTGATAGCGGACTTACCTGATGGCGTACCTCAGACACCAAAAAATATTATCCCCTTATTATCAACCACTGACACCAAATGAAAAATCTTGCTCTAATTCTCTTATTTATTGGTTCTTTTCAGCTCTTGTATGCACAAATTTATGTCGATTTATCTAGAGATACTGTTCTAACTTTTCAGGAAATCGTAGAGGAGACAGAAAATTACTTCGATCAAGTAGGTCGTGAAAAGCACTCCGGATATAAGCAATTTAAAAGATGGGAATACTGGACCAGACGATCATTAGATGCTAATGGCAAGATAATCCCCAACTATACGGTGCGAAAAGAAGTCAGTGGCTTCAGAAACCAGCAAGCAGAACAGCGGTCCTCTACAGGAAGTTGGACAGAAATGGGGCCTACCTCTGCTTCTAATACATCTACTTGGTCATCACATCTAGGAAGAGTATCTTCCATAGGTCTAGATATCAATGATACAGATCATATTATTGTAGGTTCTCCTACAGGAGGGGTATGGCGTACAACAGATGAAGGGGCTACCTGGACACCAATCTTTGATAATGAGGCAGTTATAGACATTTTTTCACTGACGATAAGTCATGCCAACGATACGCATTACTATGCAGGCACCTCTGGACAAGGCGTCATGAGGTCTACAGATTCTGGAACAACATGGACAACGACCACAGGCATTCCCAACAATGAGCGAATTGTCACCTTGGCCTTGGATCCAAATGATGCGGATATCATCTTTGCAGTAAGCATATTCGGAGAAATCTACAGAAGTTCTGATGCTGGACTTAATTGGACAAGTGTATTGAGTACAAGTCACGATATTTTCGATTTAGAGTTTAAACCTGATAATTCCGAATATATCTACGCCTCTGGAGATGGGGAAGTATACCTATCTACAGACAATGGCCTCACATTTAACGCCATTTCAGGACCTTGGGCAAATGATGAGGCGATGATGATGGCTGTCACAGATGATGATCCTGATTACTTATACGTCCTACAAGCTGATGGCGGCGGATTTGGTGCTCTATACCTTTCCACGGATGCTGGCACCACATTTACCACACAATCAGATGATAGTGCTGGTGACAATAATATCATGGGATATAATTTGGATAGCTCTGGAGGTCAAGCGCCTAGGGATATGGATATTGTTGTTAGCCCAACTGATAAGACCGAAGTACATGTAGCTGGCATTATGACTTTCAAATCAGATAATTCAGGACAGACTTGGACACAGACGACCCACTGGGTCATCTCCAATCCCCTTCCATTTATACATGCAGACTGTGACATCATGTTCTATCAGAATGGAAACATATATTTTGGGACAGATGGTGGAATTTTTATTTCTTCTGACCAAGGAACGACCTTTGATGATAGAACAACTGGCTTGGGTATACGTCAGTTTTATAGAATAGGCGCTTCACAAACAGCCATAGATAGAGTCTCTGGTGGTTCTCAAGATAATGGTACTGGTACTGTCGATGGTGGCGCTTGGGTAGATTGGGTCGGTGCGGATGGGATGGAAACCTTCATAGATAAAACCGATGAAGATATAATCTATGCCTCTATCCAATTTGGCTCCCTGTATAAATCAACCGATGGTGGGAACACCCTCAGTTCTATAACCAATAACCCTGGGAGTGGAGATTGGGTATCGCCATTGGAAGAAGACCCTATAGCAGCCAATACTTTATATCAAGGAAAAGCTCAGTTATACAAAAGCACTAATGGTGGTGGATCATGGACGACTATTTCCTCCTTTACGCCAGATGACCCTAATGATGATAATCTAGTAGAGGTTTCATTATCACCTGTGGATAGTGACATAATATATGCCGCTTACCGGCATCAGGTATTCATGACGACAGACGGTGGGACGAGCTGGTCGGATGTATCGCCTTCTGTTTCTTTCTCTAATGTCAATTATATCAGCACCCACCCTACAGATCCAGACAAGGCGTTGATCGTTTTATCTGGGTCTACCGAAAAAGTCATGGAAACTACGGATCAGGGTAATTCATGGACTGACCTAACCTCAGGCCTACCTTCAATAGGTGCCGAGTGTGCCATATATGAGGGTGGCGCTTCGGATGGCATATATGTCGCTATGAATTCAGGTATCTATTACATGAGTGATGTGCAAACTACCTGGACTGGTTATATGACTGCGCTCCCTAACGTAAGAGTAGCAGAACTTGAAATAAGAAATAACATAATTTATGCTGCGACATATGGCAGAGGCTTATGGAAGAATGATCTTTTCGAAGATTTGGAATGCAGCATCACCTCTGTCACTGACGCAGGTTTTATAAACTGTGCCAATGCCACAAACACCTATGATCGATTATTGGATGTGAACTACACTGGCCCTCCTACTTCTGGCACCATAGATGTTAACGGACAAACGTATGCTATAACAGGCAGCCCGCAAAGAATCATCCTAACTGGACAACCAACTGATGGCAATTCTGTAGACGTGACTGCTACCTTCAGTAATGAGCCTACTTGTTCTCTTATAGAAATGGATCTCTATAGCAACCCAAGTAACTGCCCTTGCTTATTGACTGAGGCAAATATCATCATAGAAACTTGTGAAGGACAAGGCACCTCTGATACTTCTGATGATACATTTACTTTTAGTCTCAATCCTGAAGGAGAAAATTTGGGAGCTACTTATTCTATAATAGGAGATGTGAATGCAGACAACCTCAGTTATGGTGTGGTCACTGTACTAGATAATGGCGGTAACGGCTTCCTTATTGATGATGGACAATTGAACCTAGAAATCACAGATGATAACGACGCGACTTGTCAGTTATCGGGATTAGAAATAATTCCACCCAATACGTGCTTTGAAAACTATGTCTGTGAGAGCGCTTTTGATATAGACACTACAGGTATACATAATGCTATTGGCCCCAACCAAGGTAATGGAGGTAGCAATGGGGGCAGACATGCTAACTGGTTTGTCTATACGCCAGCAGTGGATGGTGAACTGTCAGTCAACTCCTGTGACATGATGGTGGATACAAGATTATTTATCCACTCAGGTGATTGTATGAATTTAACACAGGAAGCCAGCAGTGATGACAATTGTTCCCTGGGCAATGGAAGTGGTAATAATTGGGCTTCAGAGATAATAGGCCTTTGTGTAGTTGGAGGTGTGGATTACTATATAGAGTGGGATGATAGGTGGAGTCAGTCAGGATTTGATTTTGAAGTACAATTCGAGACCGATACTTTCTATGTAGACAACGATGCAGATGGCTTTGGGGATATCAATAATCCAGTATATGGCTGTACACAGCCCGCAGGTAGTGTCTTGGATGCCACCGACTGTGATGATACTAATGCCGCTGTATTTCCAGGGGCTACGGAAATATGTGACGGATTAGACAATGACTGTAATGATCAGATAGATGAAGGTCTAGCCGTTATGACTTATTACGTAGACAGTGATGGAGATGGCTTCGGGGATACCAATATCTCCATAGATACATGCCTAGCTATTTCTGGCTATGTAATAGATGATACTGACTGTAATGACAATGATGCCAGTATATTTCCGGGAGCTGCAGAAGTCTGTGATGGATTGGATAATGATTGTAACAACCTGATAGATGATGGCCTTACCGTCACCACTTATTATATGGACAATGATGGGGATGGTTTTGGCGATGCCAGTATCTCCATAGATACCTGTCAAGCTATTTCAGGCTATGTAATAGATGATACTGATTGTAATGACAATGATGCGAATATATTTCCAGGGGCCACAGAAGTATGTGGTGATGGATTAGATAATAACTGTGATGGTCAGGCAGATGAAGGCTGCTCAGGTCTTCCACCATGTGATAGTATAAATATTGTCATAGATTCATTAGCACAAAATCTCTATCACGCAGAAATCAATCTCAGCTCAGGAACCATTGTCAATCTATCTTCTCCAGTATCATTTAAGGCTGGTACTGATATTGACTTGACCTCTGATTTTGAAGTAGTATTAGGGACAGAATTTGAAGCATCGATAGAGCCATGTACGAGTATGACCGCTGCCACTGCGCCTAACATAACTGAGAAGATATTTACTATTTCGATTTTGGACGAAAAGGGAAAAGTTATCAAATCTAAATCTGGCACCAAAGAAATGCTAGACAATTTTGCTGATGAGATGCTGAATAATTTGGATAAGAAATGGACCTTAAAGATAGATGTATATAATCCATAGATAATTACGATATATTTAATCTAGCATCTCTATTAAGTTACAGAATAGCGCATCTAAGATGCACCATAAATCTACAGATTCACATAGATATTAACGCTAAACTGTTATCGAAAATGAGCAGTTTCCACATTTAGAATCTAGCTAATCGTACTTGCCTACTGGCGGTTTTCTTTTTCATTGAAATGAAAAAGGCTGCCCTGAGCATAGTCGAATGGGAAACAAAATTCTAGGCGCTACCCATTTCTTAACGCTAACTCAGCTTTAAATAGCTAATCAAGCACCAAACTAGAAAAAGACAAAAGAAAGTCCCGTTAGGGACGACATCTAAGTAATAAGAAGCTGTCTGAACAATGACAGAGCTCCTTAGGAGCGGCACAAAAGTCCGGCGAAGAAGGTCTGCAACTCCTTACAGTCATCAGACAACGGCCATTGTTTTAACGCTATTTAAAACCTCCTTAGCTAAAATGGCTAAAGGCCGTCCAATCAACTATCTATCAAAAAAATCGTGTAGCCTAAATGGTCTATTCAGTTAAGTTATTTCAAATAAGCATTAAATCGGCTTTGCAATAATTGTCTTTTCGGTTCTATATATCTCTCACAAAAGGTATTACCGCTGTTCTTAGAATAATAATCTCTGTATTGTTCTACATTCTCTCTAAATGCAGAATAAGGAAGTACTGCTGTAACCAGTGGTAAGTCAAATTCTTTTTGCAGTTCTTCTAATAACGACACAATTTCTTGCTTTTGCGTTTTTGAAAAATAATAAATCGCTGACCTGTATTTGGCACGCATGGGATGATTAGATGTCGCGCTATGGGTAGTGAGATGGATATGTATCAGTGTTTTTGTGGAGATTATATCAGCATCAAAATCGATTAGAACAGCTTCTGAAAAATCATCGTATGGTGACTTAGAAGAAATCCAACCCTGCCTTACATTATCCACGCCTTTTAGGAATAGAAATACGGACTCAGTACACCAATGACAACCACCGCCAAACCCTAAGCTATCCATGAATTAAAATTAAAAAATAGATTAAATAAAAGCTTGTCTTTATACCTACACAAGTCAAGACAACCTATCTGCTCAAGCGAACAAATGCTTACCTTGTACTTTTACCACAAGTAATAAGTTTGTATGCAATTGCTTAAGTCTATTTTCCTCAGCTTATATCTTACGTTTGCATTTGTAGGCATAGCAATCGGCGTAGACCAATACATACATGGTTACCCGCTTGCCGCCCTGGCACTAGGGCTGATATCCTTATCGTTTGTTCTGTTCTTGGCTTGGTTGTTTATCTTTCCAGTCGCCAGGACCTCTCCTAATCTCCATTTAGTGTCAGGTATAGTTGTCATAGGAACTGTGCTGCTGGGAATCGCTTTTTACAAACAACAAGCAGAAGCAATGTCCGCCCTTGGGTTTGTCTTAGCGCTTTGTTGGTGGCTCTATATAAAGTGGTATTCTAAATTTAACAACCGGTCATCAGCCGCATTGGCGACTGGGAATTTGCTGCCACAAATGCAGCTCGAAGATCACACAGGACAATCTATAGACACGAGTGACATCATGCCTCAAAAAAGTATCTTGATGTTCTACAGAGGAAACTGGTGTCCACTCTGTATGGCGCAGATCAAAGAACTGGTCCAAGTCTATAAGGAAATAGAAGCCAAAGGCATACAAACTATTCTCATCAGCCCTCAACCACATAAATATTCTCGGAGCCTTGCCGATAAGCACAAGCTCAATTTCAAATTCCTTGTTGATAAGAATAACAGCGTCGCTAAGCAGCTCAATATTTTTTCTAAAAACGGCCTGCCGACAGGACTTCAGGTTTTTGGTTTTGATAGTGATACTGTCATGCCCACAATCATACTTACAGATGAGAATGGCCGAATCATCCATTCCGATTTGACCTCAAATTATAGAGTTAGACCGGAACCTGATGAGCTACTGGCTTACTTCTAAAGCATAAGTTGTCATTAGATAACATTCTATGACCATTGGTAATCTTGTATTTACAAATCAAAATTTCTTACCCAATGATGCCAACGAAGGCTGGAATAGAACTGAAAATGGTGGAGCGGTTAATGTTGGAATGTATGCTTATAAAATCAGTTTCAATACAGAACAAGAGCTCTTATTAGGGGCTATTATAATATTTCCCTATCCTTTTTCCGATAAGTTATAACATCTCTAAATTCTTCCTAAAAAAAATAAACTGTCGGCAGAAACAACACATTAAATTAAGCTCAATTTAGTCAAGGATGTATTCCGTTCTTTATCCTAATTTTGTCTTTACAACACTTCAATTATGAATCATTTCAACTTCTTTTTGATGCTGCTATGCATCGCATGTCACTTTAATGTGCATTCACAAGACATAAATCTAACTACCCAAGAACAAGTAGATGCTTGGGATCAGAGCATTACAGATATAACCTTCAAGGTAAATATTTCAGGAAATCAAATTACTAATATTGATGCTTTATCTAATGTGACATCTATAAGTGGAGAATTAGAAATCTCAGGAAATCGTAATCTTCAAAACATTGATGGGCTCTCAAATTTAGCTAGTATTGACGGAAAACTTTTACTCATAAGTAATTTTCAACTTGAAAATATTGACGGTCTCTCAAGTTTAACTGTTATTAATGGAGAATTAACTATTCTCGAATTTGATTTAATAAATATTGATGGACTTTCTAATCTAGTAACAATTGACGGATTTTTATTCTTACTCAGCAATTCAAATCTACAAAACATAGATGGACTCTCTAATCTAACTAACTTTAATGGATGGTTATCAATAAGAAATGGAGGTCTGCAAAATATCGAAGGGCTTTCAAATCTAACTAGACTTGATGGAAACCTAAATATTGAAGATAATAATGAACTTCAAAATATTGACGGCCTTTCGAATCTAACTGCCATTGATGGAAAATTAATTATAGATAATAATCAGATTCAAAATATTAATGGACTATCCAATCTTAATAATTTCGAAGGAGAAGTAATAATATCCGCCAATGACAATCTACAAAGCCTCGATGGATTCTCTAATCTTAATAATCTAAATGGTGAATTAGAAATATCCTCTAACAATAATCTACAAAACATTGATGGACTCTCCAATCTCAATGACATAAATGGACATTTAAAAATATCTTCCAATGACAATCTAGAGAATATTGATGGCCTTTTTAATCTTAACGATATAAATGGACATTTAGAAATATCCTCCAACGACAATCTAGAAAATATTGATGGACTCCCTAATCTTGATGATATAAATGGTCATTTAGAAATATCCTCCAATAATAATTTGCAGAATATTGATGGACTCTCTAACCTCAATGATATATCAGGACAATTAGAATTATTAGATAATAATGCATTACAAGATGTTGATCCACTTTCTAATATTATAGACATTACTGGACTTTTGGAAATTGACGGCAATCAAAATCTACAAAATATTAATGGCCTCTCAAATCTCAATGTTCTAAATGGAACTTTAGATATATCCTCTAATAATGCGTTACAAAACATTGACCCTCTTTCTAATCTTACAAATATTAATGGACTTTTGAGAATATTTACCAATGATGGACTTCGCAACCTTGATGGCCTATCCAATATTTCAAGTATTAATGGTCGAGTATCAATTTCACTTAACAACAATCTTGAGAATATTGAAGGACTTCTAAATGTGACCGAATTAAATGGATTATTAAGAATAGTATTAAATCCTCAATTGAGCGACTGTTGTTCAGTAAAAAATTTAATTATAAGTTTCCCTGACAACATTCTTATAAGTTCAAATGATATAGGTTGCTCATCTGAACAAGAAGTTCTGGATAGCGAATGCAATTCAACCAGTTTAGAAGAAGAGCCCATTGCAACATCTAATATTGAATTAATTAATAGACAACATAGTTTAGAAATTGTATTATCAGAAGATCTTAGAAGCAATCATGAAATTCAGATTTTCAATCAAGTCGGTTCTCTAATTATGAGAAGCACCATTGAGTCTCAGACAACTATAGATATCTCTATGTTGCCAACAGGAATTTATTATTTAAGAATACAAAATAGAGTAGAGCCATTTGCGAAATTTTGAATGTCGAAATACACAGAATTAACATAGCTCGTTGAATAATGCTATAACAATATGACCCATGAGTAAAAACCAATTGCCGATTTCAACCCCTTAAACCCAATAGGCACACATTTTGCTTTATCATAATATGTTAAACTAATTAACGAGCATTCTTGTTAAAGAATACTGACTGGCAACAATACTATTCAGGTTTCTATTCGTTTTAGTGTTGCAATGTCGTTAGGCTTCTAGCACAAGTGGTCCTAATTGGCTATTTTTGAAAAAACAAATAAATTAAGATAATGAAGAAAATAATGTTACTAAGTGCTTTTGTACTAGCAGCAGGCCTAGCATCTGCTCAGAGCTGCTCTAAGTCTAAAGCTGCATGCGCTAAAAAAGCGTCTACTGAAGCATCTACTACCAGTGTAAATGTTGATGAAGCAAGTGTTCTTTCTGCTCTAGCTGCTGCTGATGTACTAGCAGAAACTGATGAGAACATCGTCAGAAAAGAGTGCCCTCTTTCTGGTAGCATTTCTTACTATAAGAAAAATGTATGCGAGAAGTCTGGTAGTGTATCTATGGATGAGGTACAATATGATTCTGAAGCTAATGCTTTTGTAAACTTATCACCTTCTGAAGTCATGAGTGACCAAGAAGCTAAGGTTATCAAGACGGCTGATACAGTAGATGGCAAAGTACAGAGTGCTGGAAAATCTAAGAAAAAAGCATGTTGTGCAGGTAAAAAAGCATGTGGCAGCAAAAAAACTGGCGCATAGTATTTACCGCTGGTAAAGAAATAATATATGGTCTGATGCCCTGCATCGGACCATTTTTTTTGTCCTTTACCCAACTCTATTTTCTGTCATAAGTACGCTTATTCGTAAAAAACTAATTACATTTAATTATTTTATATATGTAAGTAATTAGTATTCACGGATTATGGGCTCCAAAAAGAAGAAAAAGCAAGCACTAAAGGAAAAAAAACTAAAGGAACAAGAAGCAGCAGCAAAGTCGGTCAAAAACAAACCAAAGAGAGACCCAAAGACTTATGGTGTTTTACTCGGCATACTGTTTTTTGTCGCTATTTCCTTCCTCCCTTCTTTGGATAATCTCTACGTCAACTGGGATGATGACAAAAACTTCTACGAAAATGAACTGGTCACCACGGTAAATAAGACCACCTTCTGGTCCAATTCTGCTGAAATTTTCAAATCAGACGTCATAGGGAACTACAATCCATTGACCATCTGGACATTTGCTTTGGAAGAGCGAATAGTCTCAGCCAAGAATAGACCTTACGTAAGACACCTAAATAATATCCTACTGCATGTTTTATGCGTCATGTTTGTTTTTTGGATCGGAATACGACTGAAGTTAGGGTTTTGGGGCGCTGTATTCTTCGCCTTGCTATTTGGTGTGCATCCTATGAGGGTAGAGTCAGTGGCTTGGGTCACAGAACGTAAAGACGTACTCTTTGGGGTCTTTTATCTAGCCGCTTTATTCCAATATATAAAAGGCAAGCAAGATGGATTCAGTATAGGAAGAAATGCGCTAATTATGGTGTTGTTCATTCTATCCTTGTTATCTAAAATCCAGGCTGTATTCTTACCAATATCGATGATACTGGTAGATTACTATTTGTCTAAGCATAGTAAAATAACTTTTAGTAACATCCTATCTAAATGGCCTTACTTCATCGGGTCACTAATCATAGGTGTCGTCAATATCATGACCCTCAAGGCACAGGGGTCTATAGAAGAACAAGCATATACAGGGATTACTAGGTTATTCATTGGGTCATATTCGTTGGGAGTCTACTATATCAAAGCTTTAATTCCTTATAGACTTTCTCCCTTATATCCTTATCCTGCGTCTTTAAATCCTATGTTTTACGCATCGATATTGACTTTTATACTGACAGCTGCAGGGCTATGGTATGCCTATGCTAAGAAGTTGAAAGCTTGGTTCTTTGGTATCGCGTTCTTTATCGCAAATGTCTTTATGCTACTCCAGATACTCGGTGCCGGACAAGGATTTATTGCTGATAGATTTACCTATATCGCCTACATTGGATTATTCTTTATAATGGCCTACTATCTCAAAGAACTCATAACTAAAAAGCCTAAACTTAAAATGGTGGGTCTCATTGGGTCGGGATTGGTGATTCTTGGGTTCGCCTTTATGACTTTCGAGCAAAATAAAATCTGGAAAGACAGTGCTTCGCTTTGGACACATGTATTGAAATACTACAAAAATTCAACTTTACCATGGGGCAATAGGGCTAATCATTACAGAGACACAGGTCAAGTTCAGTTAGCACTTAGAGACTATGCGAAGCGAATCAGTTTAAAACCTAATGACCCAGAACCCTATAATTCAGTAGCAAGATTATATTTTAATTTCAATCAGAGGGACTCACTGCTTAAGGCGCTATACAATTATAACAAGGCCATCGAACTCAAGCCTTCAGATGTAGAATTTGTGGTAAACAGAGGAGCGACTTATGCCAAACTGGGTGACATGAAAAACTCACTGAATAATCTGAATCAAGCAGAGAAAATAGATCCCACTTTTGCCAATATTTATCTCAACCGTTCTGTGATATATAACCAGGCGGGTGACCATGCCAATGCCTTGGCAGACATAGATAGGTATCTGGCACTGAAACCTAACTTCCCAGATATGTGGTATGAGAAAGCGCGACTGCACAACTTCAGGTCAGAGGCACCTCAGGCTATGGAAGCTATTAATAGAGCGATAGGAATGAATGGGCGGAAAGGCATTTATTACTTTGAAAGGGCCAAAGTCTTTTATAATCAGAAAAATGTTGCCGCAGCTAGACAGGATTTAGGAACCAGCGAGAGTTTAGGATTCAAAGGCGATCCAGTAGTCGCAAACCGTATCAGATCTGGACAATAATCGCTTAGGCCATAACTGAAAAAGTCCTGTTCCAATTAATGGACTCTGATTCTATGTAGATGACAAATTGACCCAGGTCGAGCTGTTTAAGTACAACGGCTAGGTCTATCTTTCCTTTGGAATAGATGACTGTTTCTACTCTACCACTAAAATCGTTGACAACTTTTACATTAACCAATTCTCCTGTTTTCATTCGATTGTAGATTTCACTCTCCATGACGAACAGTTCATCTTTGAAATTGGCATTAAGTGGCGTAACTCCATTATAGCAGGGTTCGATAATGGCCTCAAACTCAACGCCATTACTAACCTCAAAACCAGGAAGCAATTCTATTGTATTACCAGCCGTAAATAATCTAGAACTGACGTTATCCAATTGTGCTGTAGAATATAAGGTGCTACCGGCATGATAACTGTCATCGACTGCAGACTGTACAAATAATATGTCCCCATCGCACTCAAGACACTGTTCGTCTATCACACCATCACAGTTATTATCTAAGTCATCACATAACTCCACTGCGCCAGGATATACACCTGAATCTGAATCCACACAATCTGTATTATCTGCAACGTAACCAGCAGGTGGACTACAGGCAATGATATCAACCGCAGGGTTACCAAAACCATCTCCATCCAGGTCTTGGTACCAACTTGCTTCTATAGTGACTTGTGAATCAGTGTCATCACAATCTCCTCCCGCCAATATGTAGTTATTGGGTGCTGAACAATAGGGTGCGCTCACGCTTTCATCGCCAAAACCATCTCCATCCAAGTCTGCATATAACTGAGTGTCATCTAGCAGGCTCGTTTGCCATAGTCCTCTTCCAAAACTTGCTGCATACAAATCACAACCATTATAATCTAGTTCTGTCACTAATACAGTAGGCAAATTATTCGCGATAGCCTCCCATGTAGGATAGACACTACTCTTATAATAAACACCTGTACTCATGGTCACATAAAGACCATTCTGAGGCCCTCCTTCATAGAGCACCGCTTCTGCTCCTGTATCCGGAAGACCGCCCATGAGGCTAGTCCAGCTCTGACCACCATCAGTACTTTGAACGACTCTATCGCTCGTTCCTGATAGGGTCATTGCTATCCAATTGGCATCATGGGGATGCAGGGAAATATAATTGATATTAGTAAAAGCGAACGCAGGGGAGATATCAGTCCAGCTATCACCACCATCTGTCGTCTTATAGAGTGATTCTTCGAATGCAGCAAAAATAAGCTGATTATCCAATGGAGAAATTGCTACCTCTTGGATTAAAGTATCAAAAGGATTATTCGTATTAAAATTAGAAATCACTTCCCACGAAGCTATCGCATTAGATGACTTATAGAGCTGTGATTTAGCCTGATAGATTGTAGAATGATTCAATGGATCAGCGACCAGCGGCGTTACCCACTCTCCAAATCCGGGAGTCTGTGATAAACCTCCATCCAAAGTCTGACCTCCATCAGAGGTTCTGTATAAGGTACCATACTGGACAGATCCATATATGGTGTCCTTATTATCTATGTCAATCAGAGGTTCCATTCCATCGGCTCCTACAAAGTTAAGCCAACCACCAGTAGCTGTATATCTGCCAGTACCATTGTCCTGACTTCCGCCTGCGATGAGGGTTCCATCTTCACTGATATCAATCCTATAGAATTGGCGAATACCCAATCCTGTAGACAAATCCACAAAACTCGTGGCACTATCGTCAGAAGTAAATAGCCCTCCATCAGTCGCAAAGTAAATCTTACCAGGTAAATAAATTATCTGATCTACATCAGCATGTATAAATGGCAAGGGATTGGTGTGTAACCAATGGGATGTTTGTTCCCAAGTGGCCGCGCCATCAAATGACCTAAAAGTCATGATCCCACCTATATGTACTTCATCCTTATCATTTGGATTGACGGCGATTGCCATATCTCTTGGTGCCTGACCTCCATTAAAATTGAGATCATAGCCCATGATGTTATTGTTATTAGCACTATCATCTGACATAACAGAGAAACTGCTTCCATTGTCCTCAGATTTGTACACGGCACCAAATCCTCCATTATTTGCTTCTAGAGCATACAGATAATCAGGATCATCATCCGTTACGGCTAGCATGATTGGGTTTACATAGGTGTGATTCTGCCAATCACCAGTCAACTCAGTCCATGACCAGCCTTGATTCGAAGAATGTAATATTATACCCTGACCTGAAGCATAGACATGATTACCATCCTGAGGCCTGAATTCGATATCATACATCGTTTCCGTATGGAGATAGGCTACAACCCAGCTTTCACCAGCATCAAATGAATGAAATATATTTCCTCCCAAATTGATTGCCAAACAAACATTTGGATTGGTAGGTGATATAGCTATATCTATAATATTAGTACTGGCATTGATACCATTAGTTACATACCAAGTTTGCCCAGCGTCTGTAGATTTCATTAGTCCTCCACCTCGTGTACCTGCATAGTAGGTGTTAGCATTATAGGGGCTTATGGCCAATGAATATATCTCTAATATCAATTGGTCATCAAAGATGGGAAGCCAACTGGCGCCGCCGTCTTCGGATTTCCATATCCCGCCAGTAGGTGACCCTACAAGTATATGGTCTGAATTATTTTCATCTATTGCTACTGAGGTAATTCTGCCTATATGGGATGACCAGCCATGGGTCACAGTTGTTTGTGTTGGTCCCAATTCTACCCAGTTATTCTGAGGAGATGATCGGACCACATCAGCGGCTTTCTCTTTTTGCCATTTTAGATGGGCTCTGTAAGATCGTGCATTAGTGATTAGTGAACCCTGTTCATCCAAACATCTCTTCATCCGATATTCCCATCTTTTAAAGGCCTTGTATCCTGTATGTTGACCTCTACCATGAATATCAAAATAAGCCTCAGCGTCCTCCACTATCTCTTCAAATGTCATGGTAGTATCCATAGCCATATCTGTATAGATTTGGCCCTGAATCGTCCATGCTATAGACAAGCATAATAAAATTGATAATATATATTTCATTAGAATCAGAACTTGGGGATAAAAGTGGTTGTTGTTACACTATAAGTCAGGGCAATATATATTATAAATAATCATAATATCAATGTTTAGTAAGGCCCTTAGGCTATATATCACCTAGATTGGACGTTTTACACATGTTAAACTCAAAATTTAACATGCGATCAGGTAAACAAGTGGAGTTAAACCGCTATAAATCAGGGTTTAGTTACTTAGAAGTATTATTTTGGAATAAGGATAAGTTAATAAAATTTGAGTCCGAAAGGCTTCGCTATTCTTCTTCTCCAGACTTCACATGATCATGGTCGCCGCGAATGTACTCTTCCAATATCTCTTCTAGATTAGGTTTTGGAATCAATCCTTGGAATCTCTCTCTTAAAGCGCCGTGATGAATTATAATCATCGTGGGTATTGATTTGATTTTGAAGTAGGCACTCAATTGAGGATTGACTTGGGTATTCACCTTTGCCACTAGTGCTCTGTCTTGGTACTCCTCTGATAATTCATCTATGATTGGACCTAGAACCTTACATGGCCCACACCAGTCTGCATAGAAATCCAATAAGACAGGAATCTTTGACTTGGCTACAATTTCATTGAAATTGTCATCAGTGATTTGGGGTGAATAGTATTGTGGCTTTTTCTTTTTCCAGAACATGACTAAGCTTGAAGTACTTCAGGTGCCATACCCATATTAGAGAATCCACCATCATGATATAGGTTTTGCATAGTTACATACTTTGTGTAATCTGAGAATAGCATGATGCAATAATCAGCACAGGCCTCTGCACTCGCATTTCCCATCGGCGACATTTTTTCTGCATAGGAAAAGAACTCTTGAAACCCTTTCACACCTTTCCCGGCTGTAGTCATCGTAGGGGATTGACTTACAGTATTGACCCTAACTTTGTTCTTTTTTGCCCAATGGTAGCCAAAGCTTCTGGCAAATGATTCTAATAGTGCTTTGGATTCAGCCATTTCATTATAATCTGGAAATGTCCTTTGGGCGGCTATGTATGAAAGACCGACAATACTCCCCCATTCATTTACAGCATCTTTCTTGTAAGCAGATTGCATCATTTTATGAAAAGAGATTGCGGAGATATCAAACGTCTTCTGCATCCAGTCATACTTGATATCTGTATAACCTCGTTTTTTCCTCACATTAAGAGACATACCTATAGAGTGAAGCACAAAGTCCATTTTACCACCAAACAGCTCCAGACTTTGGTCAAATAGATTATCTATATCCTCGGTATTTGTCGCATCAGCAGCAATTACAATGCTAGACGTTTTTTCTGCTAATTCATTTATAGAACCTAGTCTCAGTGCCACTGGGGCATTAGTAAGAACAATCTCTGCGCCCTCTGCGTGGGCTTTCTCAGCTATCTTCCATGCAATAGACTCACTATCTAGCGCACCTGAGATAATACCTTTCTTTCCTTTCAATAAATTATTTGCCATAAGACTAAGTTGGTTTGGATTGCTAAAGATAGTTTTTCAACTACAATTGACGCGTTGTCATTAAATCTTTCGCATTGTCTAGTGCAAAAGTACTTGGTGGGTCACCACTGAGCATTTTAGCGATTTCAGTAATCCTATCGTCATCCTCCAAGACTTTGACATGTGTCTCGGTTCGATTCTTCTCTTCTTGTTTATATACATGGAAATGCTTTACTGCTCTGGCAGCAATCTGCGGAGTATGGGTGATACAAATCATCTGATGATTAGCTGCAAGGTCTTTAAGGATATCAGCCATCTTACCTGCCACCTCTCCAGAAATCCCTGTATCTATTTCATCGAATATCATTGTAGGAAGTGACATTGCTTTTGCTACAGTCGCTTTGATGCTCAGCATAAGTCGTGACGTTTCACCACCTGAAGCCACCTTTCTGATTTCCTGAAAATCGGACCCTTTGTTGGCTTTAAATAGAATAGTGATATCGTCCTTGCCGTAAGATTTAAGCTCCTCCATTATCAGGTGAGAGACTTTTATCTCAGCTGTTTCCATCGCCAAAGCAACCAATTTTGTGTTGACCTCGTTTTCCAAATTCTTAAACACCTTCTTCCTCTTTTTAGTGAGTTTGTCTGCCAGTTTCTCCAGCTCGTTTGTCATCTCACTAATTTGGGCTTCCAAGTCTTTTATATGGGCTTCACGGCCATTGATACTGGCTAACTTTTGTTCGAGATTGGTCTGAATACCTAGAAGGTCCATAATAGACTGTACACCATGCTTTTTTTGCAAGGAATATATTCCATCTAGTCTAGTCCTCATCTCCGATAGTCTGATTGGATCAGTATCTACATTCTCTGCGATGCCTTGTGATATATCCGATAGACTGATTATATTTTCTTGAATGGATTCTAATAATTCGTAGCCTTCTGATATCTGAGGACTAACACCATTGAATGCAGCCCATTTTTTAGATAGGGTTAAAAGTAACTCCTTAATGCTTTCTTCACCATCGGCTAGTTTGTATTTAGTTTCATTCATTAATGCCGAAATCTCATCAGATTTTTCCAGCACGGTGGCTTCGGATTCTAAGGTCTCTTGCTCACCATCGGTAAGGCCTATTTTGACAAACTCATTTAATTGGAATTGCATGAAGTCTACCTCCTTAAGTTGATCAGTTTCTAATTTTCTTTCTTCCTCTAATTCTTTTCGGGTAGATCGCCATTTAGAAAAGAGTTTGACGTATTGGTCCTGGAGCTTATCAGTACCTGCAAGTGCATCCACCAGATTTAGATGGAAATCTTTGCGCTGGATATCTGTAATCTGAAATTGTTTATTGAGGTCTATAAGTTCCATACTTATTCGCTGCAAGACATCCAGATTGGTAGGTGTATCATTGATAAAAGCTCTGGATCTACCACTCGGCACTATTTCCCTTCTGATGATAAGTTCTTTCTCCTGATCCAAATCATTATCAGCAAGAAGGCCATCTACACTCTTGGGATAGGCTGCAAAGGCGGCCTCCACTATACATTTACTCTCCTTATCTAATAGAACCTTACTGTCAGCTCGCTGCCCCATTATTAGACTCAGCGCACCTAATAGGATAGACTTTCCAGCCCCTGTTTCTCCAGTAATGATATTAAGCTGCCCATCGAAATCGAGATGAACGTTTGCTATAATCGCGTAATTCTCTACTCTAATTGACTTAAGCATCTTTGCTTATTTCTTCTTCTTTAGAAATGCTTCAAAGTTCTTGTTGACAACCTTGCCTAATTTTTCAGCCCATAACAGCTGTTCTGGCTCAGCAGAAGCAGGAAGATTGAAGGCGATCATAAAAATGTAACCAGATTTAGTACGCCAGATATATCTTGCTAAATCATAGTTATAAGCACCATCTACACCCAAACCAGGAAAATCTTTATATCTATAGGTGACAGATTCATCCGGTAGCTTATCTCCTTGTTGCTTCTTGGAGCTTATGTAATATGAAGCCCAATCTGGGAATTCATCAGGAAATGAATTCCTCTGTATCTGTACTAGCAAGCCAGCATTAGGTTCGCCATTATGTTCCCATTTGAAAAAGCAAGATCTCGAATCTGCCGTATACGGGTTAGCCCCTGAGCCATCCTTGACAAAAATATCTCGTGGGGCTACCATTCCTAATACTTCTGCGACATAGTCTGCTGTAATCAAATCACAAGTAGATGGCAGTGATCCTTCTGGCACCTGGTCCGGCACACGTTTTGGCGCCTTTTGTTGCACTGGCTTCTTGACTTCATTTAGGTTCACTTTGGGTGTTGCATTGGCTCTTACATCACGCTGGACTGCGGCATTGGGAGAAATCTTCTTCCCATCCATATTTACAGTCATGTTTTCTGTAGGTCTGTTAGCCGTCTGACTCTTGGTATTATTCAAGGATTGGGAAGTATTCGCTTTGGCAACTTGTGGGGCGGGTACTGTCCCTTTTCCTTTGGTGGTAGTATCGCTGATACAGGCTGCGATTCCTAGCATGCAGGCCATTATCGATAGGTATATGTATCTATATGTCAAAATGATACTTTTTGGATTATTCAAATTCAGGTATTACAAGGCTCCAAGGTACGAAATTCGTAGTTTGGCTGTAGTTAAATCAATCTATCTAGAAAAAGCAAGATTCGAAGGAGAATCTATTTCCATAATTATACGCCATTCGTAGGGATTAAATCAGCTTTGGTAGATATAAGTAACAATATTTGAATTAACTTAACACATTCATTTGTTACCAGAATAGTTTATCAAACGAATCAAAAAACTAACAAAATGCCTTCAGAATTTCTTGCTTACATTCCGTTTCTATTCATATTACTTATTATTATAAGTTCTGGCTTATTTACAGTAAAACAACAGTCAGCAGCTATAATAGAAAGACTAGGTAAATTTCATAGTGTAAAAAGCGCCGGTCTACATTTCAAAATACCAGTCGTAGATAAGGTCAGAGGACGAGTCAACCTTAAAACAAACCAATTGGATGTCAATGTAGAAACTAAGACTTTCGATGATGTATTTGTGAGATTGAAAGTGTCCGTCCAATTTCTCGTAATCCATGATTCAGTTTATGAAGCCTTCTACATGTTGGAAAATCCACATGATCAAATCACGTCTTATGTATTCGATGTAGTCAGAGCAGAGGTCCCAAAGATGAAACTAGATGATGTCTTTGTCAAAAAAGATGATGTCGCCAATGCCATCAAAGATGAACTACAAGATGCGATGAATGATTATGGTTATAAAATTGTAAGAGCACTGGTTACAGATATAGACCCTGACCCTCAAGTAAAAGAGGCGATGAATCGTATCAATGCTGCCGAAAGAGAGAAAATAGCAGCGGAGTATGAAGGGGAGGCAGAAAGGATAAGAATCGTAGCTAAAGCAAAAGCGGAGGCCGAGAGTAAGCGACTGCAAGGTCAAGGTATCGCTGACCAAAGAAGAGAGATAGCTAAAGGATTAGAAGAGAGTGTAGAGGTGCTGAATAACGTCGGCATTAATAGTCAAGAGGCCTCGGCGCTTATTGTTGTCACCCAGCACTATGACACCTTACAATCTATGGGAGAAAGTACGAATAGCAATCTGATTCTCATGCCTAATTCTCCTAATGCCGGTAGTGACATGCTCTCTGAAATGACAACCTCATTTATAGCCTCTCAGCAGATAGGAGAAGCGATGAAAGAGAAGAATAAGCAAATTAAAACACAAAAAAGATTGGACGCTTAATCCAAATCAAAAACTCAGATAAGCGAGACAAAGTCTCGCTTATCTACTCTTTTTTCTCCACCAGAATTAAATCTTACTAGCATGAAATATCTCTTGGTATCTCTGGCCGTGCTATCTCTTAGTGCCAACTTAATTGCTCAAGACTACACCATCGATTCATATGATGTTGATATACAAGTCAGTAATCAAGGTCATGTAGATATAAAAGAGGTCATCTCTGTCTCTTTCAATGAAAAGAGGCGTGGCATCTTTAGAAATGTGCCTAAGTATTACACAATCAATGGCCAACGTCAGCGTGTAAAACTATCTGATGTAGCCGTGAAAGACCATAAACATAAGATGTTGTCCGAAGGCAATAACAACGTTATCAGAATCGGAAAAGAAGACAAATGGATTACAGGGAAGCATACCTATGAAATAGAATACAAACTGGACAACACCTTTATCTTCGAAGAGGACCATATTGCTTTTCAGTACAATCTGATAACAGACTGGGACACCTCCATTGATAACTTAACTTATAAGATTTCATGGCCCACGGACTTGGACATCAGAGATGAAGACATACTCATGATGACTGGGAAATCTGGTGAACGCAACAAACACGTCTCCATAGAATCCTATGGGCATAGTGCTGCAGGCGCTTCTTTGACCACCATTCCAGCAAATGGCAATGTGACTTTTGCTATGAGATTACCTGTGGATTATCTACAGCCACCAGTCAACCCTTATAGTTGGGCGGAATCCTCTAAGAAGAAAGGGTGGGTCCTGCCAATAACAGTTTTATTTGGATTACTGGCTTCATTCATACAGAATAGAAAGCGAGAAGAGGGCTTATCAGAAAATATCAAAAACCAACATCATCCTCCTGAAGGATTTTCTCCTGCACTTGTAGGGGCCTATCATGATAGGACAGTGAATACGGAGGACTTGATAGCCCTTCTACCCTATTGGGGAAATAAAGGATATTTAAAGGTCATCAAGGGAGTGGACACAACATATTTTGAGAAAGTGGCGCCGCTTCCAGCAGAAAGCCCTGATTATCAGCACAAAGTATTTGATTCCATTTTTGCAACTGGCAACTATATAGAGTTATCTAAACTAAAAGAGAAAATATATCACCCGCTTGCGAGTGTATCACGTATGCTAAAGGAGAAAATTATAGATGCACAATTATATGATGAACGAGAACGTCGATTATTCCATAGTTGGTGGTTACTCCTATTAGGTGTTTTAGGTTTAATTGGTGGGGTACTGATGATAGCTGTTATGAAAGATTTACTAGCAGGGATAGCCTTGATAGTCCTTTCTGTTTCAATATTCACCATATACTTCTGGAGACCGAAACTGAGTCAAGCAGGCATCAAGCTCCATAACCATCTGGAAGGATTGAAGCAGCATTTAAAGAATAGTGATCCAAGTATAATTAATAGGCTACTGACGAAAGATCCAAATTATCTCCACGGCATCTATCCATATGCTATAGCCTTGGGAGTAGATAAGGAATGGACCAACAAACTGAAGGAAATAGAGACCTCAGGTCCATATTGGTTTGGGTATGATTCACATCACCCTAATTATGGTGCAGGAGAACAGAAAAGAGTGGGCCAGTTTTACTCTGACTTTAATGTACCAGAAATCAAATCGGTATTTAACAGTGTGCCTGCTAGCTCAGGGTCTGGTAGTGGTGGCGGTGGATTCAGCGGTGGCGCAGGAGGCGGTTTTGGAGGCGGGGGTGGCTCATGGTAAAGGGATTATAGCCCTTAGAATAAGCCATAATCCCTTAAGATTTATATCTATGGATTAGTACGCTTATACTTCTTCCATATGCTCTTAAACTTAGAGATAAGCACTTTGGTCATTTCTGCATCTACTTTAATAACCTCATCATCAGAGTCACAATCTTTCCATACTGAAAGACAAGCGATAGGTGACTTACTTTTTGGGTTATAAATAGCTAACTCATTCAGAAAAGGGTTGAATTCTGATGGCTGCAATATTAGAAACATCTCGTCTGTCAAGTCTTTTGGTATCGTCTGATCCTTCTGATACATTGTGATATGCTTATTGACAGAGGTTGTAGCCGGTACGATATATCTGTATTTCTTCCCTTTGTGAAGATTGTGCTTGACAATATTCTTGAAGACATCATTTTCTGTATCGTAATGAAGATCAGGAGATACAATCCATACCTCTGTTGCTTTTTTTTCAAGAGCATGTACTTTTTTAAGTTTCATAGTGCCCAAATTATTGTTTAGTAATTAATGTAACATTAGTAGTAAGAGGAAAAAATTAATAAGATGCCTGCCAATCGTTTAGATGGCTATAGAAACCTTTGGATTTTTTCAAGCGCAAAGATAGTTATACAAATCCATTAATTCGTTAACGTCATTCTGAGAAGCTAATTCGTCCGAGAATATACCAGGTGAGAAAGTAAATGTTCATTGTAAGTTTAATTACAATTACTTTTACAGCATAAATGATAATCATGCTTAAAAGTCGAACATTACTCTTCTTTCTGTTAAGTTTTATAGTGGCCATAAATAGTGATACTTCTGCTCAGGTTGTAGAAGGCACCTTGCTGGGACGATGGTTTGATTCCGACATACCAGGTTCATCCAGATTTAACAATGCTTATAACGAAATATGGGGAATCGCACAGGATGGAAGAGAATATGCCATCATTGGGACTACCTTAGGTACACACTTTTTTGATGTCACCGAGCCTCAAGAAGATCTTCAAGAACTCTTTATGATTCCCGGTCAGGTATCAAGTCCAGAAATTATCCACAGAGATTATCACGATTTCAATGGCTATCTCTACGCAGTAGCCGATGAAGGTGCAGGATCCACGCTACAGATAATGGATTTATCTACATTACCTGATTCAGTAACCGTAGTCTATGATTCTCAAGAATTAATTAGACGTAGTCATAATATATTCATAGACACCTCAGCTGCAATAATGTATAGTTGTATATCAGCTGGGGCTACCCTTCCTTTTACTCCTCTAAGGTTATTTGATTTATCTGACCCTCTCAATCCTCAAGCTATTCAGGATTTCAGGACCATAGAAAGTTTTGCACTCACTCAAGTACATGATGCCTTCGTCAGAAATGACACGGCCTATCTCAATTGTGGACCAGAAGGTTTTGTTATAGCCGATTTTGCTGACCCAGCTAACCCCATATTACTGAGTGCTTTGGAACCTGAAGAATATCCACAATCAGGTTACAACCATTCAGGATGGTTGACAGAGGATGGCAATACTTATGTGTTGGCAGATGAAGATCATGATATGGATCTCAAAGTGATGGATGTCACACAGTTACCTGATATAATCGTTTTGGACACCATAGACGCAGGCAACGAAAATCCATTTTCTATTCCTCATAATCAAATTATCCATGGTGACTATCTTTTTAGCTCCTACTATTATGACGGTTTACAAGTATGGGATATATCAGATTTAGAAAATATAAGAAGAGTACTCGAGTTTAGTACTTCACAGATACCACATAGAGGTACTTTTGAGGGTGCATGGGGTGTGTATCCATTTTTGCCGTCAGGAAATGTATTGGTATCAGACATGCAAGAAGGTTTGTTTGTCATAGGAGGTATAAATGAACTATCGGGTGGTGGCACAGTCAGCACTGAAGATCAGTCACTGAGTGAAGCGTGGAAGATTTATCCAAACCCTTCTAATGGATCTTTCAATATCCAAGGGAATCTGCCGGCAGATGTATATGAGATGAGTATCCTGGATGCAGAAGGTAGACATATTCAAAATCTGCCTATTGCAAATGAATTTAATCTTCAGCTAGAACCAGGTCAATACTATCTTAAGATACAGACACCAGATATTATCTCGACAAAAAAATTGCTGATTGCTCATTAAGAGAGAGTATACATGGTTGTTTTTTTTTCTAGCATACGGCTTCTTGCTTCATGGGCAGCAAGAACGGCCTGTTTCTAGACCAAACTCTCAATTAGATGTTGAGATAATTCCAGAAGATACCGTTACGATAAGGTCCTTTCATTTGACTGACATACGGGAACTTAAGACCTTTAGTGATACTTCACTTACAGATATCGAGATATACTCTAGAGCAAGAAATTTCGACACAGGCGCTTATACGTTAGGGAATCTGGGATCAGCCCAATTTCCATTAATCTATCGAATAAAGAAAGATATACTCACTGATCCTGGGTTTCACCAATATGATTTATACAAGACGGAGATAAGTGATTTCACTTATTATAAAATAGGACATTCTGCATTCAATGATTATACCTTCACTCCAGTAGATGGTGATGAGAATACCAGGTTTCGCGCAAGGTTTAGTACCAATTTTGCCAATGATGTCAACTTTACAATTAACCTAGATAGAATCAACCAACTTGGATTCTATAATAATCAAGCGACAAGGAGCACAGCTTTTGGTGTAGGTATCTGGAAGCAGCGACCTGATAAAAACAGACAAACATTTTTTACTTTTTTAGCAAATAACCATAACGAGGAGCATAATGGTGGGAGTACTAATTTCAACTCTAGAATCCGAAGCTCACTCCCCACGCCTCTTAGTGATGCTGACACGAGGCACGAAGACTTTAAGTATTACTTAGATAATTTCTTTTCCATACTTGGCAATCGATTCCAAGTACACCATCAAGTAATGTTCGAACATGGCTTTTATATCTATGGTGATGAGACGCTTACTTTCAGAGCTGACACCCTAGTCTATCCGCAGAATTATATCACGGACGAAAGAGGTGTCCGTTATTTTTTGGGTTTTCATAAAATAAAAAATATAGGCGATATCAATTTTAACTATCGCAACTTAAATATCAATGTAGGGATTCTGCATCAATGGTCACGTTTCCGAACTGACACAGATGTCCAATCGGTACATGACGCTACGCTTTTTTCGCAGCTTACTGTTCAGGTGGGGCGGATTGCAGAGCTGGATGGGAGACTGGAATTCGGGATAGGGTCAAATTCTGGAAACTTACTATTGGATACAGAATTAAAATTTAAAGCAGCAAAAAGTCTAGACCTTCAAGCGTCACTTGTCATCTCAAGGTATGACCCTACCCTGATACAACGTTCAGTAGATGTTACCTCTCTGCCAGTATTCACCAATATGTTTTCTAAAGTAAATGAAATTCAAATCGGGGGCTTGGCCGCCTATGATAAAATAGGATTATCTATAGCGTTCAATTCTGGGATCATTACTAATCCAATATTTTACGAGAGTACAGCGCTTCCAGTTCAGTCAGCAGGGAGTACAGAGTATATACAAATTATAGGGAAACATCAGTTCTTTTGGAAGTTTATAGGGATGGAAAATTCAGGTATCATACAGGAATTTACAGACAATGTTTTTCGACTGCCGCGTATATATTCCACACATGACTTATTTGTGCAATTTCCAATATTTAAAAAGAGACTTTTAGCGCGGTTTGGCGGCTTGTATTATAATATACAGTCAGACGAAAGCTTGGCTTTTCTTCCTATAACAGGTAGCTTCTATCCTACTGGAGAGGATTTTGACTCCTATCCTTATGTGGAAGCTTATGCAAACTTCCAAATTAGCAAATTTCGAATGTTTGTAAAAGCAGAAAACGTTGTAGATCTCTTCTTACCGCAAGAGCACTTTCTGATTCAGAATCATGCTCAGTTTGACTGGAATCTTAGGGTAGGCATACGCTGGCTGCTCAGAGATTAACTTCTCTATAGCGTGTAGTTTGGTTCCAAACTATTCTCAGAAGTAGTATACCAATCGTGTATGATTTTAATCGCATCTTCTTTTGTGTCGACAAGGGGAATAAGATCCATATCTTTAGGTGATATATTTCCAAATTTGCCTAACACAGTCTCCTCTATCCAGTCCTTGAGTCCTTTCCAATAATCAGACCCATAGAGTATAACGGGCACTTTAGTCAATTTGTTGGTTTGTATAAGTGTAATCGTTTCAAACAATTCATCCAAAGTGCCAAAGCCTCCTGGCATAGCAATGAGTGCTTGAGAGTACTTAACAAACATCACTTTACGTATAAAGAAGTATCTGTGATTGATGTGCTTATCTTTATCTACATATTGATTACCTCCTTGTTCGAATGGCAATTCTATATTCAATCCCACAGAAACACCACCTTCCAAGTGGGCGCCCTTATTAGCAGCCTCCATGATGCCTGGTCCACCTCCTGAAATAATTCCAAATCCTTCCTTGACTAGCTCTTGAGCTAGGCCTACCGTTTCTTTATAATATTTTTCATCCGGCTTAGTTCTCGCTGAACCATAGATAGCCACACATGGACCAATCTTATTGAGCCTTTCAAAACCATCTACAAGCTCTGCAAGCACCTTAAACATTGTCCAAGAGTTCTCGCCTTTAAGCTGCGTCCACTGCTTCAAATTCTTTGTCATTTTAGGTATTATTTCTTATACAATTAAATGGCGTTTAGACTACTACGCCTTTGTATTGTTCGTATTCTTTCTCCAGATGATTTCTCAGTTCTGCAAATGTGTCATACTTTTCGAATAGATCTTCTAGACTATTTCTCTTATTGGATACTGAAACAGCAAAATCTATAACATCTTTCTTTGTTATCTTTTCTTTGCCTAATATAATTAATCGCTCTACCACATTACGAAGTTCTCTGATATTTCCAGTCCAATTTATCTGCTCCAGCTCTTTTATAGCTGATGAATCAAACTCCTTTTCTGTGATACCATATTCCTTACAAATCATACCATTGAAATGATTGACTAATTCAGGAATATCAGATTTTCTTTCATTGAGTGAAGGTACTTTCATGACTATAACTGCTAATCTATGATATAAGTCTTCCCTGAAATTACCTTTAGAAATTTCTTTTCTTAAGTCCTTGTTGGTTGCAGATACAATTCTAACATTGACTGATATAGACTTATCTCCTCCTACTCTTGTAATTCTGTTTTCTTGCAGCGCTCTCAACACCTTTGCCTGTGCACTCAAACTCATATCACCAATCTCATCCAAGAAAAGCGTTCCCTTATTTGCTAGCTCAAACTTGCCTGCCTTATCCTTATGTGCCCCAGTAAATGACCCTTTGGTATGTCCAAAAAGCTCAGATTCAATCAATTCAGAAGGGATAGCGGCACAGTTTACCTCTACAATAGGTCCATCCTTTCGACTACTTCTTTCATGCATCCATCTTGCCACCAATTCTTTACCAGTCCCATTAGGACCTTGGACCAACACACGTGCATCTGTAGGCGCTACTTTTTCTATGGTTTCCTTGAGTACAGAAATCTCAGAAGAACTTCCTACTATCTTAGTGACAGGGGCCGTTTTCTTAACTCTCCTTTGGAGTTTTTTCTTCTGGACTATCAAAGTGGATTTATCCAGCGCATTTCTCACAGTAATCAATAATCTGTTAAGATCAGGCGGCTTGGCTATAAAATCAAAGGCACCTTTCTTTACGGCCTCCACTGCAGTATCTATATCTCCATGACCGCTTATCATGATAACTGGTGTATCAGGGCAGACTTCAGCCATCCTATCCATAACATCCATGCCATCCATTTTTGGCATCTTTATATCCAGGATAACAACATCGAATTTGTCTTGTTTGATTTTTACAAGACTTGTCAGTCCATCCTCCGCCTCTTCGACATCATATTTCTCCATTTCGAGGATATCCCTAAGTGTTCTGCGGATTGCTCTTTCATCATCTACAATCAGAATCTTTGCCATAAGTAGTCTTCAAATTTTAAGTTTCCTAATTAACATTTTGGAAGTAGAAATATGAGAGGTAGAATACCCTTAGAGGCCTTGACAAGCCACTTATTTCTATTCGAAACACTAAAATACATTAAAAAATATTGTAATGTATAATTAACTGATTAAATGAATGATACATGCCAAAATTAGTATAAGTATACCATTATTTTGCATTCATGACACCGAGAAAAGCCATAAGTCCTGCGCCTGTAGCCAAAGCTGACTCGTCTATATCAAAAGTAGGTGTATGTACTGGGGAGGTTATGCCTTTTCGTTGATTGCCAGTGCCTAGTCTGTAGAAACAGGCAGGCATCATCTGACTGTAATAAGAGAAGTCCTCCGCTGTCATGCGCTTGGGTAACTCTACGACATTCTTATCGCCCATATATTCCTTAGCATGCGCCATAGCTTGCCTGGTCAAAGCAACATCATTAACTAAAGTCGGATAACCATACCTTATATTAACTTTTGATTTGCCGCCATATGCCTTACAGGTATGCTTGACTACATCCTTAATGACTTTGTGTAAGTGAACTCTATTTTTTTCGTCCATACATCTGAAAGTACCTTGCAAGTGTACCTTCTCTGGGATAACATTGGTAGCGCCTCCATCTGACCATATTTTTCCAAAACTCAAGACTGTAGGTATCTTAGGGTCAGAATATCTACTGACGACTTTATGAAGCGCAGAAATGACCTCAGAACTTATCATTATAGGATCTATAAAATTAGTGGGTAGAGCTGCATGACCACCTTTGCCTATGATATCTATATATATTTCATCAGCAGATGCCATATATTCTCCAGGATGAAATCCCACCTTACCTACTTCCAATGGTGGATGAACATGCTGACCTAAGATTTTGGCCTTTTTTGCATTCTTGATGGCCCCTTCTTTTATCATAATAGAGGCGCCACCTGGATGTTTTTCTTCTCCAGGTTGGAATACAAATCTAATTGTCCCTGATAGCTTTTCTCTGAGCTTATGGAGTATAACAGCAGCACCGATAAGGGAGGTCGTATGCACATCATGTCCACAAGCATGCATAATACCTTCTCGCTTAGACTTATAATTTACTTTATTCTTTTCTTGGATGGGAAGTGCATCCATGTCTCCCCTTAGATAAATCAAATTCCCTCTATTTCTACCTTTTACTTCTGCGACAATACCATACTTACAATAACCAGCCGTGTATTTTATTCCATGTTCATCTAGAATATTAGTTACATACTCACTGGTCTCTTTCTCTTGAAAAGATAGTTCAGGATTCATATGCAAATGGCGACGCATATTTACTAGCGTTTCGTATTGCTTATCTGTCTCCTTTTTTATTGCTGAAATCAATGTCATACTTGAGCAGTAACTTGTGAGGTAACAAAGTAATGTAATCTAAGATAGAGATGTCTTATCTACCAAAATAAATACGAACGAGATTAGCAGCCTCTATCCACGTTGTATAGTTTCTCGCATAATATAAATTAGTGTCGTGAGCACTTTCAGAATCCTGCTCTCCTATCGCCAATACACCCTCCTTGAGGCGGGGCAGCTCCGACAACAACGCGTCGCTAGGAATATAACCCAACCATGTCTTCCGACCCATGAGTACTGCCAGTAGATTACTGTATAGTATACCTGTATGCCTGGAAAATATAATAACAGGAATAAAACCTATGACAATCGCTAAGCCAAAAGCCAAATCAAGAAACCGCTTAGTACGTCTATGGAAAGGCTCATCTATTCTAAAGCTAATGTCCATTGCATACCATTCTCCGACCCGCTCTTTACTATTACTTCCTAGAATAGAAGTGTTATCACTGTCTGCTACCTTATACTGTACTGTATTGCCAAGCTGTGACATCGTCTGGAAGATATTTTTATTTTGGATATCCTTACTGCAAAACAACAACTCGTTGATATTTCGCGATTGGACAATATCTTCCACTTCAGACAAATTTCCTATTTCATCTCCTTCTGGAGAGACACTGATTCTTCCCACCAGACTATTTTCTCCTGAAAACCGATTAACCAATGGTTGTAATTGTTCTAGTGATTCTCTACTTCCGACAACAGCCACTCGTCTGGCATCTGATACATTGAATGAAAAAGTACCTCGAAATAAACTATTGAAAATTTTTCGAGTCAATGTAAGAATAGCAGGTGCCAGTATGAGTAAAATAATAAGTACGATTCTAGATGATCTCAAATGAATCGGTAGTATACTATATACTGATAAGGAAATAAGAAAACTAGCTCCGAACCCATAAGTCAGATGCTTGAAGTTTTGTCTCAAATCGTAATGACCGAAGAGATAATAGCAAAAGACGATAATGGTCGTAGCGCCTAAATAAATCATATCTATTAGAGGTACGTCATAGTAATGAGGATTATTATAATACCAATTAGCCCAGAGGAGACGGATAACCTTTGTCAGTAGGAATAAGAATAAAATATCAATTACTGGCCGTATCTGCGCGAAGGATACTTTCTTAATTAAGGAGGCCACGGCTGCAACGCCAATTGCTAAATAAAGAATCCATGACCATAAGAAAGAACTTCCTGTATTTCTTTTTCTCGCGTATATAGCCATTGCCCCATAAAAGTTTTTCAAATAGCTAGAACTTATCTTTTTTGTGCTCTCTCCTTTGAAATGTATAATCTGTGTATGAGGTAAATAATATAACTGAAACCCTCTTTCCTTGATTTGAAATGACAGTTCTATGTCCTCACCATACATGAAGTAATCTTCGTCAAATCCACCAATTTCTTTGAGTAAGTCTGTTCTAGCAAAAGCAAATGCTCCTGTCAGTACATCGACCTTTTGCGTTTTGGCCTCATCTAGATGACCTAGGTAATACTGATTAAAAGTCTTTGATTTGGGGAATAATCGAGAGAGTCCAATCATTTTATACAGTGAAGTCATTGGCTTTGGGAATCCCCGCTTAGATTCTGGCAAGAAGGCACCACCTCCATCTACCATCTTGACGCCTACTGCACCTGCCTCTGATTGCTGAGACATAAATGCATAACACTGACTAAGGGTATCTTCTTCTATAATCGTGTCTGGATTCAAAATGAGTGTAAATGGTTGATTGGCCATTTGGATAGCTTGATTATTAGCTTTAGAAAAGCCAACATTTTCCTGATTTGCTATAAGCTTTACTTGTGGAAAGACCTCTTTCACCATTTTGGCAGAGCCATCAGCAGAATTGTTATCCACGACAAATACTTCTATATCACCAGCATTCCAATCTGATCTGAATACAGACTGCAAACATTGCCGAAGGAAATATTTGACATTATAGTTAACAATGATGATAGAAATTCCAGACATGAGGTAGGCTACATAATGGAAAAACCATGAATTTCTAAGCTAATAGGCAAAAATCCATCCATTCCCGTTCTTATAAAACCTATAGAGGCACTTCAGTATTGTAATTAACCCGACTATGTATGCTTCGTCCTAAGGTCAGCTGATCAGCATATTCGAGTTCTCCACCAAAAGATACGCCTCTAGCGATTGTAGATATTTTAGTGTTTGTGCCTTCCAGTAATTTTGAGATATAGAATATGGTTGTATCTCCTTCTATGGTAGGACTTACAGCCATTATTATTTCTTCTACCTGTTCTACTTTGACCTTATGTACAAGTGTTTCTATGTTTAGTTCCTCAGGCCCGATGCCTTCTAAGGGCGAAATTACTCCTCCTAGAACATGGTATACCCCATTAAACTGCTGCGTATTTTCTATGGCCATGACATCCTTAGCTGTACTGACAACACAGATTAAACGCTTATTTCTCACCATATCTGTACAAATTTCACAAACAGGATTATCGCTGTAGTTATGGCATTTTGTACAGGTTTTAAGGTTCTGGTCGAGGTTATTTAAGGCCGCAATAAGTCTCTTGGTTTTTTGAGAATCGGTATCTGCCAGATGTAGGACTAGCCTGAGTGCAGTTTTCTTACCGATACTCGGAAGGCCATTCATCGCATTGACAGCTTCTTCCAATATTTTGGAGGAGAAATTCATAGGTGTAAAAATAAGGTAAGAATCTGAGTCAGAATGTGTACTAATTGTTATGTTTTAGTATAAATAAAGGTGTCATGTAGTATATGATGGTTATTTTTGGCTGTCATATAAAAATCCATCATGGCTGAAGTGATAAGAATGCCTCGACTTAGTGATACTATGGAAGAGGGAAATATAGTAGGTTGGCAGAAAAATGTGGGAGATAAGGTTTCTCCTGGAGATATTCTGGCCGAAGTAGAAACAGACAAAGCGACTATGGAACTGGAAAGTTTCAATGAGGGTGTATTATTACATATTGGCGTTCCGGAAGGTCCTGTCCCTGTGGATGGCGTCATCGCTATTATAGGTGAGGCTGGAGAAGATATTTCAGCTTTGCTAAAGGAAATAAAAGAAGAAGCTGCCAAGTCAAAAGAAGCAGCACCTGCGGCTGCCGCACCTGCGGCTCATAAACCTACCAAATCAAGTAAACCGAAGCCTGCGCCAGTTAAACCTCGACCTGCACCTACTCGGGTGGCCTCTCCTTCTGACGGCAGAGTCAAGGCATCTCCATTGGCTAAAAAAATGTCAAGCGAGGCAGGTCTAGATATAAGCAGAATTATAGGTACAGGCGAACACGGCAGAGTTATCAAGAAAGATGTAGAGAATGCAATAGCCTCTGGAGGAGCCAACATGGCAAGTGCTGGAGGGCTGGCACCTTCTTCATATGACCCTTCTATATATGGTGATAAGCCTGTGTCTCAAATGAGGAAAGTCATAGCTAAGAGATTAGGTGAGAGTAAATTCACAGCACCACATTTTTATCTGACTATGGAGATGAATATGGGCAACATGATAGACTCTAGGGCAGCCATTAACGAAGTATCTCCTATTAGAATATCATACAATGACCTAATCGTCAAAGCTTGTGCGATGGCGCTGAGAAAACACCCCGAGGTTAATGCATCATGGTGGGGAGATTCAATTACATATCATGAGGATATAAACATTGGTGTGGCTGTTGCCATAGACGAAGGTTTGATGGTTCCAGTTATCAATAATGCAGATAGAAAGTCTTTGGTTGTCATCAAAACAGAGATAAAAGAGTTAGCAGGAAAGGCGAAGTCTCGAAAAATAAGTCCAGATGAAATGTCTGGCAATACATTTACAATCAGTAACCTAGGCATGTTTGATATAGATGAGTTTACTGCAATCATCAATCCGCCAGATGCTTGTATCCTGGCAGTCGGAAGTATTGCAGAGAAACCAATTGTCAAAAACGGCGAGATTGTCATTGGTAATATGATGAAAGTGACACTAAGTTGTGACCATAGAATAGTGGATGGCGCTAAAGGAGCTGCATTCCTACAGACGCTTAAGTCTATAATTGAAAACCCTGTGATGCTTTGGTTTAATGGTAGATAAACTTCTAAATAAACAGAATCGAATAAAAACTAAAAGGGCGGTAGAATAAAAATCTACCGCCCTTTTTATATCATGTTACTACAGTCTATTAATATCCTGAAGACTTGTTTCCGTTGTAATATTCATTCTTAGCTGGATTAGGCGAGTGCCCAGAACTAGAATCTATATATCCTTCTGGTTGCGCCATATCAAAATCTGTTGCATCACAAGTTCTGAACTCTACTCTTCTATTCATAAAGTGATGTGCTTCACTATTAGGAGCAGTTACCATTGGATTTTCTTCTCCACCATACATTAACTTTACACGGCTTCTATCTATACCATAATTATCTACGAGATAATCCACAGCAGATTTAGCTCTTTTGTATGAAAGAACTCTATTATAATCATTAGAGTTTCTAGTATCAGTATGACCTTGTGCGGTCACACAAACTTCAGGACACTTAGTTAATACTTGAGCTACATTATGTAGATGAGAGAAGAATTCAGGTTTGATATTAGATTTGTTCAAATCAAAATGGATCATAGGTAGGAACCATTCTCCACATCCTGTTCTAACATTGTTATATGTTCTATTACCAGCAGATCCACCACTAGTACCACTAACACTTCCACTGCTATTACTTCCACTGCTATTACTTCCACTGCTATTACTTCCACTTCCTCCTCCTGGAATAGGAACTACAACTGTTTCAGTTCTAGTGGTTCCATCAGGATTTGTTATCGTTCTTGTCTCTAATCTCGTCCTCCCACCAGTATTTCCTGAAGAGGAACTTAAGAATTCTTGTCTCATAGTCTCCGTCTTAGCATCTATAAGCTTATTAATGCTTTCCTCAGATGCACAGCAATCTTCTTCACACTGCGCTACTCCAAATTCGTCTATTGGACATCCAGGCTGAGAATATGGTTCTTTATCTTCACAATCTACTATTCCATCACCATCACTATCTAGCAGCACTCCTCTTGTATCTACGGCACAGTCTTCAGGTGTATCTAGTTCTTGATCTATAATATCCAGTACACCATCGTTATCTTCATCAGTTAAGTCTAGTGCTGGTTCTGATTTAAGCTTAGCTATATCACTAAAGGCAGCATCATAAGGGTTAAGCCAGTAAAGTGGCTCCGTCACTTTATCGAAGTTACCTATATTGAATCCCAGTCTAACATTAGTGTAGTGGCTTATGTCCACGTTATTTGTTTGGTCACCAGCTAATCTGAACTTGATGCCATCCAGATAATCGTTATCAGATAAAAATACCTGGTGCTCTAAACTGAGGTTAATTCTTTTTGTAATCTTTCTAGAGATACCCATAGATGGTATAAAGACTACATGGATATTAATATCATCCCCTATTCTGTAAATTCCTGCCTTTTGGAACCCATCTGTTTCAAAAACACCATCATATATTTCATCCAATCTGGCTTCTATATCATCCCGACCTGCCTTTGTATCAAATCTTTCTCTAGTAAAATCGACTCTTGAAATCAAATCAGTATATGGTGTTGTACCATCTAATAAGTCCAATTTAGTATTATGGTTATCAAGTCCGACTCCTAATGTACCGTACCAGTTCCACTTATTTCTTTCTTTATGGAATAGCAAGTTACCAATGTTGAATACAACGGCTAAGTCTCCAAGTATGTAGGTTGTTCTATGCGCAGGAAACCAAACGCCAGCCCCTCCTTGCTCAGGATCTAGGACATTAAAAGAACTTTCTACTAAGCCACCAAACTCATTCTCGCTAACTCTCACATTACTGTGGAACCATGGCTGATTCTCTATTCCTTGAGCCACACCATAAAATGCAGATGCTCTTATAGAAAATATATAGTTTATAGCTTTTCTGAGGTGTAGACCGGCACCCCAACCACCTGGAATACGTCTATCTACATCACCATCTATAAAGAAGTGGCCACCATGAATACCAACCTCCCAAGAGTCTTTCGGTCTAGAGTTGTATTTGTATTCACCGAGCTTCCAGCTTGCATTCTGGTCTGGATCCTTGGTCATCTCATCCTGAATATAGGGTGTTCTCCAAGTATCGTTGTAGTCATTACTATTTGTTACTTCTTCGCTTCCAGTCTCAGTTTCAATCTGGATTATCGGCTCTAATTCTTCAATTTGAGCAATCGCAAGAGAAGAAATCAAGCAAGTAAGTAGCAATAAGACTGCATTAATCTTATTTGTCATAGGGCTAAATTCTATTTAAACAATGTCATTACTTTACGTAACAGGCTCAGAATCATTCGTTTAAATCCCTGGATATAGCGTTGGCAAGAGGGCATTCTAATTCCCCGGTTACTATATCAGAAACGAAAGTAATATTATATTAACAATTATTATAATGTTTAACACATTTATTTTCAAGTACACTACAAATTTAAAATAATCATCATATGTTTGTTATACGATTATTAATTGCATGCATTCGAAAATTAAATGGTTACATTTCACCTCTTGCCAAGAAAGTGAAACTGAACAGATAGCGAAGACAGGATTGATAGAAAACTTCATGTCAAATGCTGAAGACTGCGGTAAGGCGTCATTTAATATCATAATGTCTAGCAAAAAGCTAGCTCAATCGATATTAGAACCATTTTCTAGATTAGAAAATGCTTTCCAAAATCTCAACATTAACTTTGGGTGGATAGATAGTGAGTCGGATAATTATAATGATTCCATCTTTCCAGATGGTAAGACTATAGTTATCGGCGAAGATAACTATATCCGCAAATGGCTGGTAGTCCCAGGTGTTAAAACCGTGCATCTGTCTGCTATTGGCAGAAATGATGAGCTCCATATCGGCTTCCAGAGACATTTTAAAGCACATAGTAATCCCAATTCTATCTCTTTAGGAGAATTGAAAGAAGATATGTCATATTCTGAGACTGCTATAAGATGTGCTAAAAGGATACATTTTCACATAGATGTACTAAGAAAAGAAGATAGTCACTCTCCACATTCATTCGTGTCAGGCATAGATATTTATCAGATGAGTCTTCTGATGAGATTTGCGGGATTATCTAAAAGATTATCGCTTATGTGTATAAATACAGTGGATGAGTTGATCTCTCCTGTGACTGCACAAAGTATCTCTTTACTAGTATGGTATTATTTAGAAGGTCAAATAAATAAAGAAATTGAAAATATGAAACAGAAAGAAAATGACATTTTTCTGGTCAACTCTGATTTATATGAGGAACCAGTAAAATTTGTGGTAGGTAATAAAACAGGCAGATGGTGGTACCAAAACCCTACTACCAAGGAATATGTACCTTGTTCTGAGAAGGATTATCAAGCGATTTCTTCTGGAAGCCTCCCAGATGCATTGGTGTCTTTGTCAAACTAAGTTAATCCGCAATTTTTCTAATCAAGGTCTCAATTTGTTCTAATTTCATAGATCTTGAGGCCTTGATTAATGTCATCTTATCTTTAAGAATCTCCTCTATATTCTTACTAATGAGCAGTTCGTCTGTACTTTTAGATTGATTGTACTCATTATTAGTATCTGCCTTTATAAAGTGGGGGCCAATAATAAATACGTCTTCCCATTCAAACTTTGACAGGTGTCCCAGAATTTCTGTATGCATAGAATCAGTCTGTGAGCCAAGTTCAGCCATGTCTCCTAATATTAATATTTTACTTAAATCCGTATTCATAGCAGCGAAGCTACTTATGCTCTCCTTCATACTATTAGGATTGGCATTATAAGCATCCATTACTAGCGTATATGAACCAAGTTCTACAATTTGAGACCTATTATTAGTAGGTAAATACTCAGTTATAGCTTCAATAATTTGTTCTTTTGATATGCCAAAAAACTGTCCTACCGTAGCTGCACATAACATGTTTGTGGCATTGTACTTTCCCACCAGTTGTGTAGTTACCCACTTGGTATAATCAACTGAAATATCTAAAAAGGTGCTACCTGACCTTACTGCTAACCAGTCTATATATGGGTGAACAAACATGTTTTCGGGAATTTCCTCGCTGAGTAGCTTGTCATTATCATTGTAAAAGATAGTACCGTCTCTGCCTTTCAAGTGTCTGAAGAGTTCAGTTTTACCTTGTTTTACGCCATCAAAAGACCCAAAGCCTTCCAGATGGGCATGACCTATATTTGTAATCAATCCATAGCTCGGATCAGCTATTTGGCATAATTCGTCTATATCTCCAATGTGATTGGCTCCCATTTCTATTATGAGTAAATCCAAATTCTGAGGTGCTGATAACAAAGTCAGTGGGACACCAATATGATTATTCAGATTGCCTTTAGTAGCATGCACTTTATACTTCTTGGATAAGACAGCATGCATTAGTTCTTTGGTTGTTGTTTTCCCATTGGATCCCGTAATCGCTATAACCGGGATATCTAGCACAGTTCTGTGGTGATGAGCCAATTGTTGTAAAGTCTCCAAAACATCTTCTACGTGCATTATTTGGTTTCCTTGTGGCACTGCCGGACTATCCACTACAGCAAAGGAAGCCCCTTTATCCAACACCTTCATCGCATACTGATTTCCATCAAATCGTTCTCCCTTAAGAGCGAAGAAAATAGCGCCTTTTTCTATGGTACGGGAATCTGTACTCACTAAACCACCATTCGCGAGATAGTGCTCATATAATTGTTGGACTGTATTGGACACAAAAAAGGCTTTTACCTCATGCAAGATAAAAGCCTTTCTAAATAATAAGCAGTTCTTATTATTTATATCTTCTTTTGACTTTCTTTCCTTTTTCCTTGAACTCAAGTCCGCCTGAATCTTCATTACCTGCTTCTCCTCCTACTCTAACCATAGCACACCTGAATCCTGTTTTGCTATCGGACTTATATTGGTCCATGTATCGTCTTGTAGATGGTTGTAACCAGAACAATCTGTCAGCCCATGATCCACCTTTGATTACTCTCGATTTATCATTGATAAGTGACCAGTCTCCATATCCATAATCTACAATTTCTTTATCATCTCCATCCTGGAAGTTTCTAACATCACTCTTACGGTAGTTATCTCTATTACCTAGAGTATCATCTTCTACATTCTTGTATCTAATGTATCCTAATGAATCTTTTTCTACCGGACTGCCCTCTTCATCCAAGATAACCTCTTGGTAGACATTTCCTCTAAATGGATTCAAGTCGTGATTCTGTGCATCAGATAAGTCCTGACTTGTTAATTGTCTGTAGACATCTTGAGTCCATTCATTTACATTTCCTGCCATATTGTAAAGACCGAAATCATTAGGAAGATATCTTCTTACTGGTGCTGGCCCAGAAGCTGCATCATTCAGGCTACCTGCTATACCCATATAATCACCACGTCCTCTTTTGAAGTTCGCTTGTAGATTACCTTGATTTTTATTGTGCTTCTGATATCTTGGCGTATTTTCATTCCAAGGGAAAAATCTTCTGTCTGTTATGTTTTCATCTCCTGTCTCAGGCTGATTTCCCTGCAGGGCTAGTGCTGCATATTCCCACTCAGCCTCAGTCGGAAGTCTGTACTCTGGAAGGAGTATTCCATCTTCAAATCTTACTGCTCTTTCACCTCCTGTAGATTTGTCTTCTAGATTCTTTCTTACTGACCCTTGATACTGTCCAGCTAGATAGGATTCCGAATCAAAGGATTCACTATCCACCTGTTCTCCAGGGTTTGGATTGAGGACACCTCTCTGGATAAGTATCATCTCATTTACACGATTACTTCTCCAGTGGCAAAATTCCTGACATTGCTCCCAAGAAACACCAACTATTGGGTACTCATCATATGATGGGTGTCTATAATATGTTCTTATTAGTGGTTCGTTATATGATAGCTCTTCTCTCCAAACAAGTGTATCTGGAAGAAGATTTTTCCATACCTGAGGGTATGATTGGTAAGTTTTTTTAGTCCAGAACTCATACTCTTTCCAGTCTATGTTCTTTACCTCTGTCTCATCCATATAGAAAGATGATACTGTAACTCTTCTTGGTATATTATTCCATTCAAAGGTCACGTCCTGACCTACACTACCCATAGCGAATGTGCCTCCTTCTATTAGAACAAGGTTAGGACCATTGATTTGGCCTTCATAATCTAGCTTTTCGAATCCTCCGAAATCTTGATTACCATATTCCCATCCTGTTGAAGTAGAAAGCTCACCTGAGCCGCCTGACCCCCCCTTCTTCTTACACGAAGTGGATGTTAATGAGATGATTACACATAGGAATAATAATGATTTTATGCCCTTAGTCATTATTAACTGATTTTTTATTACTTATTAAATGCTGAATATATGATTTTTATTATTGATAGCATCTAGAATTTAAAGTTAAAGCTTCTAGACGGACTTTATTTCAACTCACTTCTCTAAACAAAAAGTCCATGATTATCAATATCACAAATTGTTCCGAAAATCATCTAAAGAGACCGAAGCAATCATTTAGTTTGGATTCTTTCTTTTGTAAACTAGAAATACCGTAAACAATTCCTATCTCATGACTGCCAGCTGTACTTGTCAGTGCTAATTGCGATAGTGTCAAGTCGTAGCTATAAGCAATCTTTAAGTCGCCAATGTCCACACCTACTGAGAAGATGAGTGCATCTATATTTTCGAACGCATGTCTAATCCAAGCTCCTCCAAAAACAGCATCTTTTTGTAGATAGGTTCCTATATTTAATTGATTAAATCCTGCTTGGTTCGTGTATACAAAATTGGGTGATATGAAAGTTTTGGGGTTATTTTCATTATCTGTCTGCAGCACAATTTGATAGCCTCCATGAAGTGATAACAGAACTGGTCTGTCGCTTTGAAAAAATGTTCTATTATCAGAATCCAAAAATCCTTCTCTAGGCCCATTAGGATGGAAAAGACTAGCTCCTACATAAAATAGAGGAGTATATAATAAGATACCCAAATCGGTGTCAAGGTACCCATTGCTCAGATTTGCAGGTCTAGCCTCATTAGAAAGATTAGTATTGCCATTGGTATCAACAGGCCCTGTAACAGGATCTATCTGATCAAAAAAGATAAGTCTATCCCAATCAAGCGTCTGTGTTACATATCCCACGCCTAGGCCAAATTTAATCTGCCAATCTCGATTAAAAACGACATTGTAAGACACCACACCTTTGGCCCTTGTAGTTCTCAGTGTGCCATTTCCTTGATTATCAGTCTGTATAGAGACCCCTATTCCAAGATTTTGATCAGGCAAGTCCTGGTCATAAGTCACACTAAATGACTCGTAGACATTATTAAGTCCAGGCCACTGCAATCTGTAATTAGCAGCAAAACGTGGAAAACTGACCGTTCCTGCAAAAGCACTATTGTAATTCAATGGATTTATAAAAGTTTGGCTAAAAACCAAATCTTGAGCTTGCACTACTGATACTTTCCCGACAATTAGAAGCAATAACATCAAAAATGCTAATCTTAATCGGTCAAAAATGCTTTGATATTGTATTATCATAGTTCTGATAGAAATAGAAATAAATTTTAGTCAGAATTTATTGTTCGAAAATATTTGAATTAACTTTTCGTTTTGGAACATGTGAACATGAAGATATACTAACTTTTATAAAGTTTAAATTACGCTTTGTTATGCAAAACAGACCAATTAATACCTTCCTTCCCATTTTATTTTGTGTATTTGTCTCATTCCAATCTCAATCGCAAAATATTACTGAATCAGTATTCAGTGAAGGATTAATATATCGTATTTCTATTCCGCAAACTGGTATCTATCAGTTGACATACGACCAATTACTCAATGAGACTAGCATTGATGTAAACAATATAAATCCGAACAATATCCATATTTATGGTAACCAAGGTGGCCTAGTTCCGATAAGTAATAGTGATTCTAGAGCAGATGACCTAGTAGAGAACAGCATTCTTATAACTGGCGCAAATGACAATAGCTTTGATAGTGGAGATATGATTCTCTTCTATGCAGAAGGTGCTGACAGACAAATAACTCAGACAAATCGAGATTCCACAATCGATATGAGTTTTGAGAAAAATATATATGATTTCAATAATTACTACTACATAAAAGTAGACAATACACCAGGTAAAAGAATAGAGACTACACCTACAGTACAGAGTCCTGTATATAGAGATGTCTCTCAGGTATTAATCAGACATGAGGAGGAAAGAGAAAATCTATTAGGCCAGTTTATAGGTACTCAAGGCTCCGGACAACAATGGTTTGGTGAGACTTTTACAAACGAGAGATTCCAAGATTTTAGTGAGTCATTCAATATTCCTAACCTCGTCGAAGGAGATAACGCGGAAGTATCTATGGTATTTGCAGGTAGAAGTGAAACATTTGGTGAAGTACTCCTGAATGTGAATGGTCAAACTACTAGCCAGCCTATATCTGTCGTGGATTTAGGTGAATCTGAAACAATTTACGCCAGATCAGTCACACTAGATCAAACTGTATCGGTCGGGTCTACACAGAATATTTCAGTCGAGTATGCTCCTACTAGTTCAGAAAGTCAGGCATGGTTAGACTATATAGAAATGAGAACTAACAAATGGAATAGATTAGAATCCACTCCTATACATATTTATAATACTGACAAATTAATCATACAACAACCTGCAGATGGTTATGCTATAGATACCCGAGGAAACAATCTAGTCATTTGGGATATTTCAGAACATGGCAATGTGTCTGAAGTCTCTTATGAAGCTATAAATGGCGGTGCCCAATTTGGTTTTAATCCTGAAGGGATAGTAAAGCAGTTCATGGCATTTGACATGGAAAGCACTTTTATGACACCAAATTTTAGTGGAGAGATACCTAATCAGAATTTACATGGTATTACCAGCACTGATATGGTCATATTATATTACGACGATAGTCAGCAGGCTGCGGAAGCGTTAGCAGAACATCGAAGTAACAGAGACGGGCTCACAATAGAAACAGTGCATATCAATCAAGTGTACAATGAGTTTGCTGGAGGTAAGCAAGATCCTGTGGCCGTAAGAGATTTTATGCGTATGCTTAAACAAAGAGACGCTAATTTCAGATATCTCTTATTAATGGGTGACGCTACATATGATTATAGGGGCATTTATGGCATCCCACAACAAAACTTCATCCCTACTTATCAGACCATGGTTTCCTTACATCCTATAAATGCCTTCCCAACTGATGATTTTTTCGGATTACTCTCCGAAGATGAAGGTGACTATAGATTATCAGGCACCTTGGACATCGCTATAGGAAGAATACCTTCGAAAAATGCAGAAGAAGCAATGGGTGTAGTGAATAAAATAATCCATTATGAAACCAGTCCTAATAGATTTGGGAATTGGAGGTCTACAATTGGCTTCGGTGCAGATGACGTAGATGCAGCATGGGATACGGTACACTTGCGTGATTCTGACCAAATAGCAGAAAATACTGAGGATAATCATCCTTGTTTAAACCAAAATAAAATATACTGGGATTCATTTGTTCAGGAAGCAACACCTGGAGGTGCAAGATATCCTGATGCCAATAGAAGATTGACTGAAACCTTAGATGATGGCAATTTGGTATTCACCTACCTTGGGCATGGTGGCCCTAGAGGGTTGTCACAAGAAAGGGTGCTTCAAATTTCAGATGTGAGTAGCTGGACGAATTTGGACAACTTACCATTATTCATCACGGCTACTTGTTCGTTTACAGGATTCGATGAACCAGAATTAGTTTCAGCTGGCGAACATCTGATATTGAATCCAGCCGGTGGCGCAGTCGCAATATTCACTACAGTCCGAGCTGTATTTGCTAGTCAAAATAGAAGATTGACTGAAAGTGTATTTGAAACGCTTTTTGAAAGAACGCAAGGGTTACCTAGTAGATTAGGTGATATAATGACAAATGGGAAAAATGAACTAACTGAAAATACCACAGCCAACGTAGATAACACAAGAAAATTCTTACTGATTGGTGACCCGTCTATGACCTTGGCATTACCTTCTCATAACGTTACTATCAACCAATTCAATAATGAAGATCTCAGATCATCAGTAGATAGTTCCGGATTGGTGTTGACCCAAGTGGATACCTTAGGTGCCTTGGGTAGAGCAAGCTTTCAGGGAGAAATAACAAGATTCCATGATGACACACCGGTTACAGATTTCAACGGAAAGATATTCATGACAATTTTCGATAAGTCGACAACCCTCTCTACACTTGTAAATGATGGAATGGGTCCTCCACTTTCTTTCGATGTAACACAAAATGTGTTATACAAAGGCAGTGCTTCTGTCACAAATGGTCAGTTTGATATTAGTTTCGTGCTACCATTAGATATAGATTTCGAATTTGGTCCCGGGAAAGTACAGTTCTACGCGACTGATGAAGCTACTGTAGATGCACATGGATGTTATGATGGGTTGATAATTGGTGGAACATCGGATAATAATGTATCTGACAATTTAGGTCCTGATATAGACATCTTCTTTGACGACAAATCATTTACCCCAGGAGGAGAGACTGGTGTGGAACCTTTACTTATAGTAGATTTAGCTGATGAAAATGGTATTAATTTAAGTACTACCAGTATTGGACATGATATCATAGCTACTCTGGAAGCTACTGAAGAGCGAATAGTACTCAATGAATTCTATGAGCCGTCAATAGATAAAATTGGAGAAGGCACCGTCACATATCAAATGTCTGAGTTAGAAGAAGGTCCCCATAGAATATATGTTAAAGCATGGGATATACTCAATAATTCAAATGAAGAAGCAATGGACTTTTTGGTCGTAAGAAATCAAGATGGCATGTTATCTAACATATTGAACTATCCTAACCCCTTATCTACAAGTACACAATTCTTATTCGATCATGATTTCAGAGGAGGCAGCTTAGACATCTCTGTCGATATATTTACCCTATCCGGTCAGTTGATAAAAACGATACAGGAGACCAGAGGTGCTTCAGGCAGGACGGTGGATGGTATAACGTGGGATGCACGTGATGATGGCGGCAATGTATTGCCTAGCGGTCTATATCTGTATAAGATAAATGTTACTTCTCCAGAAAGAGGTGAGACCCGAGAAAGTGAAGTTCTGAAAATGGTGATTATCAACTAAGATACTCCCAGTAACAGTCTTTTTTTTACTTAGAATTGGTATGATATTAGTGTCGTATTACAGATACGGCTATGCCCATGTGCATAAACTTATCAATTAGTTAAAAAAATGTCAACTCGAGGCATTTTTAACAAAATAAAAACCCTTTCAGTCTAGTTTAATTAGAGTCTTGATGCAGAATCAGGATTGAAATCTATAAATTAGATAAGTTTGTAATATTAAATCAGTAGGTCTCAAGAAAGCTACACAACTTCTTTCTGATGCCTATCTTTAAAAAAACAAGTAAGTACGGTAGAATCAAATTACTCCAACTTACTGAAATGCAATAGCGAATTATGAGATATTTATATCTGATTGTAGCAACTACCATGTTAATGTTTTCAATTAACACAGCTACAAATGCCCAAAACTTCGACCCAGTAAAAAGATGTGTGGTTGATGCCAATGGAGATTGCCTTCCAAATGTTCTATTATCAGCAGTGCCATTCCTCAGAATCACACCTGATGCAAGAGCTGGAGCTATGGGAGACGTGGGATTAGCCACTTCACCAGATCCTAACTCACTACATTTTAACTCTTCTAAGCTCGCATTCATTGATAAGGATATGAGCTTTTCAGCGACATATACGCCTTGGCTTAGAAACCTAGGCCTTAATGATGTATATCTAGCTTATCTGACAGGATACAAAAAAGTAGATGATCTCCAAACTATCGGGATGGGACTAAGATACTTCTCATTAGGAAGCATCACGTTCACTGATATAAATGGTGGCTCTACAGGTATGGGTAATCCTCGAGAATTTGAGTTTGCTGTATCGTACAATAGAAAGTTATCTGAAAATTTATCTGCAGGATTGACTGCGAAGTTTATTCATTCCAACCTTGCATCTGGTCAGCAGGTAGCTGGGCAGATTATTTCATCTGCTAATGCCTTTGCGGCAGATCTATCATTGACATATAGAAAAGAAGTGGATGTAGTGGAAGGTGGCCTATTGACGATCGCAGGTGCTGTTACAAATCTTGGGTCTAAGGTGACTTATACAGGTAATATCAATAGAGATTTCATTCCAGCAAACCTTGGTATAGGTGCTGCTTTAGAAATGAATCTAGATGAGTATAACAGTATCACTGTCGCATTAGACCTCAATAAGTTATTGATACCAACACCGATAAATCCGGTTGATGAGAATGGTAATCCAACTCCAGGATTTGATGATAATGGGGATGGACGTCCAGATTATCTAGAGCAATCAATATTTGCTGCGGCACTTAATTCATTTGGTGATGCGCCAGGGGGAGTTGGAGAAGAAATACAAGAATTGAATTATTCTTTAGGCGTAGAGTACTGGTATGATAAGCAATTTGCAGTGAGAGCAGGATATTACTATGAGCATCCTAGGAAAGGGGACAGACAGTTTGTGACTGTAGGTGTCGGACTGAAATACAATGTATTTGGTCTTGATTTATCTTACCTTGTTCCTACTAATAATAGAAGAAATCCTTTAGATAATACATTGAGATTCACAGTTCAGTTTGATTTTGCTGCACTGACTGGGGAAAATTAATCTATAAGCTAGAATTAAATTTAAAAAGGAGATGATTTAATAAATCATCTCCTTTTTTATTTTGAAATATGCTGTAAGCCGGATTCTGTGACTTCGTTGCCGAAGCATCTACCATTTATCTATTCTGCCTACCCGCCCTGAAAATCTGATTTTATAATGCGAGCAACATCACGTTCTATAAAAGAACATCAGGGTATACACGGCATTTCAACCCGTAAGGTTTATCCCACTGCAGGATTACTCATGCAGTCTGTGAGCTCTTACCTCACTTTTTCACCTTTGCCACTTCATGAAAAGTGGTAGTCTAATTTCTGCGACACTAGCTGTCTTCGATTACTCAAAGCCCATCTGTTAGATGGTACGGCGCTCTACGTTGTCCGGACTTTCCTCACTACAAAAAGTAGCGCGGTAGATCACATACATATTCAAAGATACAATAAGATAGAAATCTAAAGCACCCTGTTACACTAGAAAGATTATGAATGATTTATATATTATAATATATATTAATATGTAAATTGCAATATCTGGTATTATCTAGATTATAAGTGGCTGATGCTCAGTAAGAAATACATATTACCCCTTCTCCTATTCACTGGATTATTGATGTATGACATCATAAGCATGAGAGAACAGCCTACTCAGGAATGCTATGAAGACACCCAAGCGATTGTAAATGAGGTACTACAGAATGAGTCTGCCGAGCTTATATCTAATCGCATGCTCGATCTCTATGAGAAGCACACCCTATCCAATCAAGACCTTCAGCAAATCAAGCTATCGGCCCAAAAACTAGAACAAAAGCATCTTCATGTCCAAATCTTTAAAAATGAAGAAAGGATCTTTTGGACAAAGAACTTTATTGCAAGTGATTTTTGTCTTGATTTTTCTTCTTCGCCCTTTACTGGTCAGATTTGCTATTCACCATTCAACGAGGATGGGACTATAGATGCAAGTCATCTGCAGGAAATGGGATTCCATCATTATTTTATTAAAGCTTCTCCTGACAGTCATTATAAGATAAAGGGTGTGCCTGTAAGCATGGGCAAACATTTCAGGACCAAGACAGAAGAATATATACTGCTTGGTGGCTATTTACTTGCTCTGTTATGGGGACTGATGACCTGCTTGCACAACAAGCAGTTGTTACCCCTTCTCATAATAGCCGGGATTAGAATAGCCTCTATTGCTACAGATTGGATGGACAGATATTCTCTTACAGATATCGTAACATCCTTTGCTCATAGTAAGCATTATCATCCCTTGGATATGATGTTTGATGGTGTTCTCATTCTATCCATCTTTTTATTCATAACAGAACGGTTTATAATTTCTTACAAAGGAAAATTATCTACGCCTGTCATGGCTGGATTATCCTTTCTTCACATGCTCTTTTTCATTTCTCACATCAGATTTATTCAAATTCTGGTCAAAGAAGAAAATTCATCTATATCTATAGAGGATCTAGGTAAAACTTCAGCCTCTGACTTGATTCTTTTCTGTTCTGTCGTCTTAATTCAACTTGGCATATTTCATTTTGGACATGCCCTATTCCGCCATTTTAAAGATACTGATACAAGCAAATTAAAGCTATATACCACTTACATTGGGAGTATAGCAGCCGCTGTAAGTATGGGATATGTGGCAAAACTGGATTTGAATCCAATGATTCTGTCCCTCTTCCTATTTTGCTACATCATGCTTATGGACTTGTTTGTAGATCTCAGGACCAGAACAATTACTTGGGTAATATGGTGGGGGATATTTTTTGCTATGTATCTGTCTGCGCTCTTTTTTAATTATGATATCAAAAAAGAAATACAGTTCAGACACGATTACCTCGTTCAGGTTTCACACGCTACACCCCAACAGCTTCTAAAAGAGCTAGACAGAACAAACCTAAAATCTATTGTAGGCCACATGGTGAGCGAATTAATTATACTGCCAGAAGGCGTGCAGTATGACAAACGCGATTTGGAGGCCTATATCTCGCAGCAACTGGAAAGAGATGATATCGTTCTGAAACTTTTTGACGAGAAAGGTTCTAGCCTCTTTGAGGAGAATTATAGCGAACACAGCAGTTTAGACAATCTGGAAGTTGTAGATGATTATATCTGGTTCGATGAAATTAGAAACATCGTATGGTTACAATACCAATTGCAAAATAAAAACACCTTATACATTGGTGTAAAAGGAAATGACTCTCCGGAAAATCCAGCGATTGCATTTAATTATTACAAAAATGGTAGAGCTTTAATCAAGGATCAGGAAATACAACATCATGAACTAGAATTGCTCCAAGCAAGTAAAAAAGATATTTTATTTGATGGAGCTCAGGTTTACGTTACTCACAGACCATCGCCAACAACTTTACTTATTTCCAAAAAGTCCTTCAGGGGGTTCGTGAAGCCCATTACACTCTTTTCATTCCTCTTTAGTATCATCGTGTTACTTATTGTATTAATTGGGCTACTAGATCTTTTATTTAAATTTTTGCCACATGATTGGCCGCTCTTTATACAAAATATAGAATCTCTGAATAGTAAGATTCAGTTATCACTTATCCTGGTTATCTTATTATCGTTTGTTATCATAGCATCCATTACGAGTTCCTTCCTCAATAACTATCTGTCCAAAGAGAAGAAGATGGTCACCAAGGAAAAACTTGTCAATATATCCCAGGATTTTGAATACAGATCTCTTATTTCTTCCTCCCCATCAGAGAGTGTAGAAATCATATCCAACTACAAGAAAGACCTCGAAGAAATACATAATGTCAAACTCAAAGTACACTTGATAGACGGTGAAGAATCCAGTGTAGATTATTTTACTAAAGCATTTTATACAAAGCAACAAGACCCCTTTGCATACACGGAGGAAGGCATAAATCATGGACAAAGTTATATTCCTATCCGCTTCAAAGATAAGGTGGCAGGTGTAGCTCAGATACAGATGAACAGCCTACTAGAGAGTAATTCACTTAATGTCTTTGATTTTCTAGGTAGTATATTCAATGTGTATGTCTTCCTATTTTTCATAGCAAGTGTTATATCCATATTTATAGCCCAATCCATAACGCGTCCACTCTCCATGCTCAATCAAAAATTGACTCAAGTCAAACTTGGGAAGAATAACGACCAAATAACTTGGGACAGAGACGATGAAATAGGGATACTGATTGGCAACTATAATAAGATGGTAGATAAGCTAGGAGAAAGTGCTGAAATCCTGGCCAAAAACGAAAGAGACTCTGCATGGAGAGAGATGGCTAAGCAGGTAGCTCATGAAATTAAAAATCCGCTAACCCCAATGAAGCTGAGTATTCAGTATCTGGAGAAAGCCATAAAAAGAGATCCAGAAAATGCACATCAGATATCTAAAAAAATATCTAAAACGATGTTAGAGCAAATAGATAACCTGACTGGAATAGCAGAAGCCTTTGGCAATTTTGCAGAACTACCAAAAACTTCAAACACAAAAGTAGAACTCAATAATATTCTGGAAGTGGTGCACAACCTATTCAGAAAAAGAGAAGATATGGAGATTATCCTCACTGCACCCATAGACCCTATTCATGTCTATGCTGACAAGAGCCAACTGGTGAGAATACTCAATAACCTAGTGAAAAACGCCATTGAATCTATACCGTCTGACCGCAAAGGTAAAATAGAGATTAAGCTAGATACCAAACACGATAAGGCCATTATAGAGGTAAAAGACAATGGCGAAGGCATACCTCCTGAAATGAGAAATAAAATCTTTCAGCCAAAATTTACAACCAAGGATTCTGGGTCTGGTCTGGGGCTTGCGATTGCTGCTAACATGATAGAATCCATGAATGGTCGAATACACTTTAAGTCAGATGCCGGTGAGTCTACGAGCTTCTTTATAGAATTAGATTTAATCCGTCAATTTTCGGAAGTAGGAAATCAGGAAAGAGTATTTCTGGACTAGTCCATTCTAACAAAACAATCCAGTTTTTTTGCGTATTTATGTAGTATGTACATCTTCATAAATATTTGTATCGTATTAGCAACTGTGCTTGCTATGGAATTCGTAGCTTGGTTTGCTCACAAGTTTGTGATGCATGGTATTTTATGGAAATGGCACGAAGATCACCACCAGCCTCATCTTAAGGATGGATTCTTTGAGAAAAATGATCGGTTCTTCTTTGTGTTTGCTGCTCCTAGTGCCTTTTGCTATATGGCTGGGACGTTCGTGGAGAATTGGGGATTCCTACTATACATAGGTATCGGTATATCTATATATGGTTTGATATACTTCCTCATACATGATGTGTACATCCATCAGAGATTCTCGTGGTTCAGACAACTGGATAATAAATATTCTAAAGCGATCCTCAGAGCACATGGTTCTCACCATGCTAAACAGACTAAATATGGCTGTGAGTCCTTTGGCCTTCTCATCGTCAATCCTAAATACTTCAAAAAGCGGTCTGAATGGAAAACGGATAATAATCGGATATATAAGTAATCAAAGATATCTTCCAATGGAGGTTTTATTCCTTATGGTATTACCTTTTTGGCGAATGAGGAATCTAGTAAAAGAAGAGCTTTGGTCAATGCCTACTTTGGTTAATGAATACAAGGATTGTGTTGATGCATATAAAAAAACAACATCAACTAAAGATACTAGTTCGCAATACTAAAGTGCTGTAAATCTTCTTCGATAATCTCTAGACAATCTATACAGCAGGTATCAAATTTATAGTCTAGTTTATTTGAGAAATACACTAAAAGAATTTCAAGATTTTTAATAGCCTTAGCGTATTTTCCTGAACTTATTGAAGTCGCAGTTGTATCACTTTTGTCGGAGGAGGAAGTAAGGTAGCGTGATAGTCTTGACAAGTTAGACAGTTTTCGATAGGCCATATAAATGGGTTCTTCAAGACTTACTGCTGAAGTCGTATTTGTAAAACTTATTACATCAAAAACTTCTTTGTGTTTTCTGTACTGAAGGCTATGGCTTGCCAAGTAGGCATTTATAATATGCAGACCAGTATAAAAACAAACAGTTACCTTCCAGTCTAAATATTCTGTATCATTTGATTGAGACAAAAAACCTAAAAACTTGATGTTTTTGTTAACCTGGTCTAAATGGTCTTTAAGTAGAGGCACTAAATCAGGATTGCAATTCTTTGTAATGACTAGGAATGCCTAGGTGAGCTGAATCTTCTACAACAGTAGTTACAACGTGATATCCATAAATACTGTATTCTGAATTTACTATGGCCTCTAATTTATAGAGATTGTTTTCCATGGCATCATCGTTCTGATTAATCTGAGCCCAAACTAATAACTCAAAGTCTGAAACATCGAATGCAATAATATTTGTTTTTATTTCTAATTCTTCTAAATTAATCAAATAGCACTTTAGGATTTCTTGAATGAACAACTTGTCAGCAGTCTCTTTATTCAATTTTGCAAGTTCTATGATATCTCCATTTTTAAGACTCTCGTACAGGGATTTGATCTCCTTATTAGCCGTTCCTGTTTCAATCTGTAGTTGATGAGTACGAATAGTAGAGTTGATGTTTTCTAAAAAGTCATCAAACCAAACAGTTTTTTCTGCTATTTTAGACATATGTGAGGTAGAAGATTTGTAACGGAATTCTATGTGAATATGCAAAATTTGTGCCAGAAGAGCAAGAAATGAACTCTTTGACGAACCCTATTTAAAAAAGCCATCCGTAATCAACTGATTATCAGATGGCTTTGTACTTTAAATGTCGGGGCGAGAGGATTCGAACCTCCGACCCCCTGGTCCCAAACCAGGTGCGCTAACCGGACTGCGCTACGCCCCGAAAAGTAATTCTTGTATGCGGTGGAGGAGGGATTCGAACCCCCGGTACCGGTTTCCCAGTACGACGATTTAGCAAACCGTTGGTTTCAGCCACTCACCCACTCCACCTTTGAAGCGGACGGCAAAGATAGGACAATAAATAAATTAGGCAAGCAATTTTTAGAGGACATTTTACGCTAGCTTGACGACTATTCTATCCTTAAGTATTGATTAGATATCCACTATTCTACCCATACTTATAGAGCTTATCATATTAAGCATCGATCAATATATATTTTAACATTTTATAAGTCCTTCATTAGCTTAATCGATAGACATGTGGAAAATTACTTATCTAAAAAATACCTCAATAAATGTCTGAAAATGAGGACAGTATCTCACCTTAAATGGTATATGTTGCAGTAGATTTTGTAATCAATAATCTGAACATGAACCGATTTATGACCCTGACCAGGGATTTACTGGTCATGGCTAGTTTTCTGTTACCCATAACAGAATCTACCGGGCATAACTCTCTTCTCATCCCAAATGAAGAGACGCTTGCCTGTAATGATCTAGTCAATGTATCTACAAATGCCACTTGTGGCATAGAACTCGACCCTACTGATTTATTAGAAGGAGAAGACCCTACTGGCTCTTATGAGTTAGAAATATTTACGAGACCAGGCGTCGTCCTGGACCAATCCGATGTAAGCAATTTTGTAGGCCGTCAGCTTACTTATAATGTCACGGATTTGGCCACGGGTCTGTATTGTTGGGGATATATAATTATAGAGAACAAAGGTGCACCGAATCTAGATTGTGCTACATGTTCAGACCCAGAAGTGTCTGACCCAGCATGTATACTTAACTGTGCAGAACTTCCTTTATTCACGACATTCGACCCTATATCTAATAAAAGAGGTTATGATATCGATCTCTTAGATCAATTAATTCCATCAGACCCTAACACTTTTTTGAGTCAAAATGTAGCTCTTAGCTGTGGCCAACCTGTTTCCGTTACTTTCACGGACGGTACGCGTGGGATATCTGGATCTTCAAGCACTATACTAGAGAGAGTATGGACAATTGCATTTGAGGGTATAAACGGTTCTTCTACTATTCAATGCACGCAGTATTATAGATTTGACCCAATTGGCATTACAGATGTTAATGGGAATCCAATATTGGTAGAAGGAAATGGAACGCCAGTAAAGAATACCATTCTGATGCCTCAGAAAAATGTACTTGTACCACTCTGTAATACGGGGACTTCTCCTGCTGAAATAGCGGCATTCTATGATGACCCGACGACAGAAGACCGTGACTCTGATGGTGATGGTATAGATCCAGACGAATTTGATGTCGACTGTGTGATAGAGAGTAATGAAGGTATTTGGAGAGCTTACCCCCATTATTATTTATATGGTATAAGACCTGAAGGACTACATGCACAACCATTGATAGATGAATTATGCTCAATAAGAGCATTTTATACAGACGTGATATTTGATGGATGTGGCTCTGATTGCTCAGGCAACAGTAAGATTTCAAGAAGCTGGACAGTTCTAGACTGGGAAAACAGTGATTTTATAAATTATACACAGGTTATTGATGCTAGAGATGATGATGCACCAAGCTATACTGTTAGCGATATCAATGCCAGTGTAACGCCAGGTAGCTGTACAGCTGACGTCACTATTCCTCAACCAGAGCATTTCATAGACGAATGCGATCCGAATGCAAGTTATACGGTACTCATTCCTAGTAGTCCTTACACTGTTACTGGATCGCAAGAAGAAGGATATGTCATCAAAGGATTACCTATTGGCATCTATGACCTACATTATAGAGCAGCAGATTGCTGCGGCAATATAAATGTGACGCCTGTTAGGTTGGAAATCATTGATCGCACACCGCCTATCGTGGTTCTGACAAGAAACCTTGTAGTAGATTTAGTGCCCACGGGCATCGTTAATGAACCTGATAGAGGCGTGGCTCGAGTGCATGCCAGAGATTTCGATAATGGAAGTTTTGATGGATGTTCTAGTGTGGAGATTGCAGTAAGAAGACCATTTTCTTGTTCTCCATTAGATACTATCTGGGGAGAAAGTGTGGGATTCTGTTGTAATGACTTGGTAGATGTAAATGCCAGAGTTATAGATATTGAATTTAGAGCCACTGATTCCAAAGGGAATGAAAATTTTGGAATAGCAACAGTAACTCTTGAAGACAAGGGATCCGCCTTAATTTGCGCCCCAGACCAAGCTTTAAGTTGTGTCGATGATATATCGAATTTCAATATTACAGGTGTACCAGATTTATTGACGAGTTGTGAACGTCTACCCTTGGCTATAGATACTCTGGATACTAATGAAAGAACAGAACCAAGAAGAAAAAGGGCCACAGAAGGAAATGTACCAGGTTACTTAGGCGTAGAAGTGCCTGCGTTTGACCCAGGTTGTGGTTTTGGAGCCATAAGAAGACAATGGCGAGTAGATGGTAATACCATCTGCGAACAATGGTTCGTCATAGAACCTGCTGGAGAAGCATTTAATCCCTCTACGATAGTATTTCCTGAAGATGTCCGTGTAGAATGCCCAGATTTTAAATCTGAGGAACCTACATGGATAGCCGCTACCTGTAATTTGATAGCTCTGAGTCTGGATAGTGATACATTGACATTCCTACCAGATGCCTGTGTTAAAATCTTTAATGAGTGGTCTGTAATTGATTGGTGCATTTATGACCCAACTGATTCTGATCTGAATAACATAGATGAGCCATCAGATACGGGAGAAGTGGAAGGAAGGTACACGCGTACACAAGTAATCACTATAAATGATACGACGCGTCCTACGCTGACTACAGAAGAGGAGATAGTGTTTAGTGTAGACGGCACTTGTCAGAGCAAAGGTATCTCGTTCTCAGCTGTAGGCGTAGACGCAGGAATATGTCCTACTCCTCTACTGGGATGGACAGCAAGAGTTGATTTAGAAGATGATGGGAAAATTGATTTTGAGTACAGTACACTGGCACCAAGATTCACTGCCTCTGGTGACCCTAACCCATTCTATCTAGAAAGAACTATCAATGGTGAACCCGTTTCCTTTATCATACCAGATGGATTTACAGCCAGTAAGTCCAGACATAAAGTTACTTGGATTCTTAGGGATGGATGTACTAATCAGACTATAACGGAAACCTATTTCACAATTGAAGATAATAAGGCACCAACGCCATATTGTTTGAATTTAGGTACTACATTCATGCAAAACGGAGAAGTAGAATTGTGGGCGATTGATTTTAATGTTGCCAGTTTTGACCAATGCAGTAGTAGTGAAAATTTATTCTTTACGTTTAGTGATGTGCCACCACCCCCTAGATGCGATGCTGAGTATAGCTCGCGGACAGATAGAATGTGGTATGATGGAAGCTTTTGGTTTTTCGATACCAATAATTCTATTGCAGATGTGAATGCAGAATGTTCCCAAAGTGGAAGCGGTGCATATAGTGATGGCGGATTCAATAGCACGACTGGCGAATTTGAAGAATACGGAGGTGACATCCACATATGGAGACCAGAGGCTAGAACTTCAGGAAAGATCTTTACAACTTCAGATGTAGGTGCAGATGGTTTTCTTCAGATTCCTATGTATGCTTGGGATGAATGTGGTAATAGTGATTTCTGCCTGGTTGTTCTTAGAATAATACACAATGAAGGTGGCACATCAGGTTTAGTAGCTGGAGTTATTATGACTGAGGAGGGGGAGACTGTAGAGAATGTCTCTACAGAATTAATCGGAGACACCCCTGGCTATCCCAAATCTCAATTCACAGACAAATCTGGTACGTACGCTTTTGAAGATAATTTATTAGAAATGGACTACAGTATAGAAGCATCTAAAGATGATGGACATACAAATGGCATAAATACTGTGGACATAATTAAGATTCAGCGTCACATCTTAGGTGTGGAAATGTTGGATTCTCCAGCTAAGTTGATTGCTGCTGACGTAAATTCTGATAATCGAATTAATGGACTGGATCTCATAGAGCTAAGGAAACTAATCCTAGGTGTATATACTGAACTGCCTCAGTCTGAGAGCTGGAAGATTCTAAATGCAAAATCAGAAATGGTCATAGAGAGCCCATGGTCTTATTCAGAAGTCATCAATATTTACAATATGACAGAAAGTATGATGGACCAAGACTTTTTAGCTGTGAAAATCGGGGATGTAGACAACACGGCAGTAGCTAATTCTAAATCTAAAGAAACTATCAATCGTAAATCAGTATTGCTTAAGTATGATGACAAATTGTTAGAAGCTAATCAAGAAACTACATTACAGATGAATATTTCTGAGGCTATAGAAGGGTTACAATTAGTGATGACGATTACGGATGCGTCTTTCAAGAGTATCTCAGGAGAGGGTATATCTTCTTCCAATGTTAACATTCAAGGTAAAACCTTGAGATTGAGTGTTAATGACATAAATACAATAGGCGAAGAATACGTTATCAATGTAACTCTTGTCTCTGAAACACCAGGATTAATCTCTGAAAAACTGGATTTAAATCCAACATTGCTTGATAATGAGGTTTATATAGGAGATAATTTAGAATCCAGAGAAATAATACTGAATACTGGCAGTGAAATGGAAGTTTCGCAGAACGAACCGAATCCATTCCTCAATACGACAAGAATAAGATACACGCTACCGAATGATGGAGAGGTACAATTTACCATATTAACTGTAGATGGTCGTGTGGTAGAATCAAGGCTTTTGAATGGAAACAAAGGTGTGAATACTGTAACTGTAGACAGCAAAAACCTACCGATCGGAATCATGTATTACAAGTTAGATTTCAATGGATCTCAAAGTATCCAAAAGATGATAAAAGCTAAATAAGCTGATTATAAGAGTAAAGTACTCAGAATTCTTAGCGAGATTGAGTTTATATAGCTATCTGAGTACTTTTTTTTTCGTCCCAAAGACCGGTCAAATGTGACTGGTCCTTTTTTTTGTCCGCTCAGATGAAAAATGTACTGTTAAAGTGGAATTCTATGTCCTATATTAGTTGTTTATGATAGTGTAGTTTTAATAATACAACTTAGTACTATGCCAAAAAAGATGAAAAAGAAGGGGGAACCTGACGTCCATGAAGCACTTAAAGGATTCGATATTAAAGTGAGTACTTTCGGAGAAATGCAGACAAATTTCGAAGTGGATACTATCAATGAATTCCTTAATGACAATGTAGAAGACAAAAAGCTGACGAAGCAAACTGAGTACACAGAAGAAGAATAAAGACTAAAGCTGCACTTAATGGTATAGTTTTAGCACATTTAAATCTACATTTTCGTTATCTAATCTGTGAACCGACACTGGACATATCTAGCATTTGTGCTATTTGTAAGCACCACTTCTCCGCATTTGGTTAGCGCCAGCGACCAAGATACTATCCCTCCTATCTTCACCATCCTCCCTTCAGATATGACAATTCTATGTGAAGATGATTTTATAGACCCATTTACTGTATGGTTTTCTAATATGGCAGGAGCAGAAGCTGATAACGGAGATGCAAATATTTTTACAACTATTTCGTTAGCGGCAGCGCTGGACATTCTGGCCACTATTCAGCAAGAGGGTTGCCTTAATCAAGAAGGCCTAGCAGTTGAATTTTTTGCTATAGATAGCTGTGGCATAAGAACCACTGAGAATGTTATTGCCAGTTTTGGCTTTACGGATAATTCACCACCTAATGTTGTTCATGAAGCCCAGAATATGTCTGTCCCTTGTGACACATCTACCATAACGTCATTGCAGGCTTGGCTAGACTCCAGAGGAGATTCAGAAATAGAAGACAACTGCAGTGACACTATAATTCTGATTAATTATACATGGGAAGACTCGGAAGGTAATACTGGGATAGGTAATGACAGCATCCTTACTGACATTATGGTATCTCGGGTAGAATGTGCCTGGTCGGTGAGAGTTAATTTTATAATAGAAGATGGCTGCGGAAATATTAATAGTACAGAAGGCATCTTTTCTATTATGGATGATGTCCTTTCTCCTATGGTAACCTTTGCACCAGCTGATACGATGTTAATCTGCAATCAGGTTCTATCCGATACCATTCCCACTTTTCTAGATTTGTGTGACGGTATTATTTCTAATATCTCTCGAAGTGACAGCACAAACAGATCCACAGATACTCTATCCTGTGAGTACTTTAATTACGAAATATTTATATCATGGTCAGCGACTGACGCATGTGGCAATACTGTAGATACATCCCAAATCATTTCTATCAGAGACACCATCTCTCCCACTATTCAGGGGGATGCGACTGTGGCAATAGACTGTGATGACGACCTAGATAATGTAAATGCATTTATCCAGGTTGCTGACAACTGCTCGGTTGTCACAGCGAGCAAGACTGATTCAATCGTATTTAATTCCTCTTGTCAAAATCAAATACAAAGACAATGGATTGCAGAAGATATTTGTGGTAATAAAGACTCTTTCTTACAAGTAATCCAGATTCAGGATTTTACTGGTCCTGAATTCTTAGTATTTCCTCGTGATACCATACTGACTTGTGAAAATCGAAACATTTCAGAATTATTTGATGATTGGGTAGCTAATCTTGGGGGAGCTGAAGTAGAGGATAATTGTAGCGAATTTAATATTCTTGGTTTGCCTCCAAGAGCATACAGGGATACGATGGTAATATTGGAAGCAAGTGTACCAGTATTGGATGTAATTGATTGCAACAATACTATAGGGGCAATATTTACCCAGCAAGTAAGTTTCGTTGCATTTGATAGATGTAACAATATTTCTCAGAGAGAAGCACTTTTCAGTATCATAGACCCATCTCCACCAACAATAACAATGTGTCCTGGAGATGTAGAAATTAATCTTGATAATCAATGCACAACAACTTTTGGTGTTATACTTCCTGAATTCTCAGATAATTGTCTAACTAATTCACAGGCACGTTGGAGACTGACTGTTAATGGAAACCTAGCAACAAATGTAGCACAAGAAGGTCTTCCCCTCCCTTTAGATGTAGGGATAAACGTACTTGATTTTGTAATTACTGATTGTGGAGGTAATAGTGCCGATTGTGCTTACACCGTCTCAGTCGTGGACGGCAATCCACCTACCGTGGAATGTCCTGAAAATGAAATACTCTATCTAGAAGAAAATGAATGCAATATTGAATTTATCCCGCAAGGAATATCAAACTTCAGTGACAACTGTCCTATTCCACCTACTTTTTCTCAGACCGAACCTGATGATTTAGGATTATTGACCTTCAGATTTAATTCGACAGAAGAGATTTATCAGGCATCTGATTTTATTATTGACTTTGATAATATAACCATTCCTGATAACCTGGCAAATGTTGAGTTATTCATAGAGTACTTTGTTGTCTTAGATCAGGGAAGTCAAATTCTTATCAGAGATGAACTAGGGAATATTATAAGCACCTTAAATGACGGAGATTGTACTGTAAGAAATACAACAATCACTCTTGCTACTGAAGATTTACGTATGTGGGCTCAGGATGGATTAATTTCTTTTATTATAGTCAATCGTTCAAATAATGGAAATGGCACATTCCCTTGCGAACCTTCCAATATAATGTCTACTCAAGGCACTGATGGCACTTCATTTCTAAGATTGAGTTTGAGTTATTCGGCAATTAATTCTGAAATATTATTGACCGATGAAGCTCGAGATACAACATTTATTTTAGAAAATAATAGCACAATTTTAGAGCCTGGCAATTATCTTCTTGACTATTCGCTACAAGATAATTCAGGCAATGAAGGAGGTTGTATTCAGACTATCAGTATACAAGACACTTTATTGCCCCTATTGGAGTGCCAGGATGTTACAATTAGTGTAGACTTAGAACGTCATGAAAATATAGTGCTATCCGAATCTATGCTTGGTTTCGTAACCAGTGACAATTGTGAGATAGCCAATATCGAATTTGGGCCAGATGAGGTCAATTGTAGTGATATTGGAGACACAATTCCATATCAAGTATTGGTCTCTGACATTCATGGAAATAATTCGTCGTGTCTACAAACCATCACTTTAGAAAGAGCGCCGTTGACTTTGTCTTTTCAGAGTGGGTTATGCTTTGCGGATACCCTTAGGCTAATTTCGAATATAGAATCGGATGCTAGTCTAGACATACTCTGGGAAGGACCTAATGGTTTTACTTCTACACAGTTGAACCCTATTATCACAAATATAAATTCTAACTTCAGCGGCGATTATGCAATCACTGCAATTACTGAAAGAGGTTGTAAATTTACAGGTTCCATAAATATAGACGTCAGTGAGTTTGATAGTCCAGACATATTCACAAATAATTCTTCTGTTTGTCTTGGAACTGAAATCTTACTTAATACAAACAGTTTTACTGAGATTGTAGAATATTTTTGGTTCGAAGGCATATCACCCAACGGTACACTTATAGGTCAAACTACTGGTCCTAGTTTTGCATTTACTCCTGTAGGAGGGGGCACTCATTTCTATTATGTAGAAGTCAGTGGAAATGATTGCAATTCAAATCCATCAAATACATTAGAAATTTTTATCACCAATCCGCCGGTTGCAGCGTTTGATAATCCCTTTATGACCTTATGCGAAGGAGATGACTTAGAATTAATAGCAATTAATCCCAATCCCAATCTCTCCTATGAGTGGAGAGGGCCTGACAATTATTTTTCCGCAGAACTAATCCCACCAATAATAGAAAATGTAGATAGAAATAATCAAGGCACCTATACACTGACAGTCGCTGATGGTAGCTGCATATCAAGTACTGCAACTGCCGAGGTTATTATCATAGGCAGACCAGAGCGCCCTATTATAAATGGAGAAACCATCTTTTGTGAGGGACAAAGTGCCGTACTTACTGTACCCAATATCACGAATGGCAACAGATATTTGTGGTTTAATAATGGGGAATTATTCAGCTCTGTAAGCACTAACACCTTGCTTATACCTTCCATTAATGTCAATCAATCTGGGAATTGGACTGTTGTAGTTGAAGTTGGAATTTGTTCGTCGGATACGTCAGAAGTTTTTGTCGTCAATGTAGACGCTAACCTCAATATAGGTGCTACAAATGATGGACCACATTGCGAAGGAGACAATGTCTTACTTACCGCCTCATTTATTCCTAGCGCTACTTACAGATGGGAGGATCCAAATGGAGAAATACTACAAGGCAGAATTATAAGCACCCTTGCTACAGAAGGTACTTACTCTGTCACAGTTACTACCTTATCTTCATGCGAAGCTACTACTAACACCACAGTTATAGTAGGACAAAGGCCAACAATTACAGCCGTAAGTAATACCTCACTCCCTTGCATGAATGGTCAAATGCCAGTAACACTAGTTCCTACTGTATTCCCTCCTGGCAACTACACCTATTCTTGGACGGGTCCAAATAATTTTACTTCATCACAAGAGATGCCGGTCATCAATAATTTAAACGAAACTGATAATGGTGTATATACCCTTGTCGTATCACAAAGTAGCTGTGCATCAGATCCACTAAGTACCACAATCAATATAACTGACATACCCGAACAACCTATTCTAGAAACAAATCTGGACCCATGCATAAATGATGAAATCATAATAACTATACTCAATCCTGTATCAGGCACCAATGTAACTTGGCAGTGGATTACGCCTCAGGGTATAGTCAATACTACAGAACCTCGATTTGTTATTCCAGCATTCACTTCAGATAATGCGGGACAATATTCTGTAATTCAAATGAGAAATGACTGCAATTCTGCAACCTCTCAGATTGTCGATATTCGAATCCAATCAGAACTTATAATTCCGATTATAGAAACCATACCTGATGTATGTGAGGGTTCAGACATAACTATAAAATCTGAAATTGCAGATGGCAATCAATTTATTTGGTTTACACCTACAGGAACCAGTATAACAGACGAACCTGCATTAGAAATTTCCAATGTCTCAATCTCAGATGCAGGATCTTACAGTCTTAGCATTATAGACGGAAACTGTGTCACTGATACCTCTGAAGCTGTCATACTTAATATTCTGCCTATACCTAATTCCCTTTCTTTCCTATCAGACAATATTATGGTATGTGCTGACGAACAAAGCGAACTGACTATTTGCATCTCAGAAGATAATCCTGATGGCAATAGATTACAACTCTTAGACATCAATTCGGGCACAACAATTCAGGAGACTGATGGTACTTGTTTTGATATTAGCTTTCTATTGACTGCAGGCAACAGAACTTTATCGCTGAGTCCTATAGTAGAAATTAATGGATGTACATCTATTAGCACTGACACAATCGAAGTAGTAATTTTTGAATCGCCAGACTCAGCGGCTGAAGTTTTTGATGATGAAATATACGTATGCAATAATGACTTTATTTCCATTACAGCTGAAAATATACCACAGAATATAACTCTGGAATGGCAGGCAGAAGATCCAGAAATAAACATTTTTAATTCTACATCATCTGAAGTTTCGCTCAGCAACTTAAATGAAGGTAGCAATTTGGTTTTTCTCAGCAGTAGTAATGGACAATGTGAAAATTTCTTTACTGACACCATCGATGTCGTTATGCTAAGTAATATTGAGGCGAATGACGATATCTTATCTTTGGATTTCGAATCCTCGCTTATCGTGGATGTTCTTGCAAATGATGTATTTAGTGAAAGTGTACAGTTGAGACTCTTATCACAACCTGAAGTAGGTACTGCTACTGTGGCTAATAATCGTATTTTACTTAATTCTCCAAATAGCTTTGTGGGCGAAGTTAGCTTGAGTTATGAAATCTGTTACTTAGAATGTGAGGCAACTTGTAGTACTGCTGATATTATTATAGATATAGGACAAAATATCGATTGCTTTGTGGCTAACGTCATTACTCCTAATGGAGATGGATACAACGATTTACTTATGGTGCCCTGTCTGCAGACTAATAATTTCCCACAGAATTCAATAACAGTTTTTAACCAATGGGGAGATGAGCTCTTCAGTGCGGCACCCTATAATAACGATTGGGGAGGCATATATAACGGGAAGCGTCTACCTGCCTCTACGTATTACTATATATTAGATTTAGGAGATGGATCTTCACCAATTCAAGGATTTATAGTATTGGAACTATGATAAGGTGGGGCTACATATTAATATTCTTGCTAACCTTCTTTGTGCAAGGGATAACACAGCAGGCAAATCAATTTACGCAGTTTCAAAATGCAAAATCATTATTTAATCCAGCTGAAGTTGGTGCAGATGAGGTCCTTTCTATATCTGGCAGAATTAGAGACCAATGGTCCAACCTAATCGGGGGACCTTCAGCTCAGAATATAATATTGGAGTTGCCAAGAGTCAAAAAGGCATTAGGATTTGGAATAATCTTGAATCGAGAAACTATCGGTATTCAAGAAAGAAACGACATCACAGGCATCTATGCTTACCACTTACAATTAAGCAAAGCAGAATTAAGTCTAGGATTACAATTTAGTTACAGACAATTTGTAAATGATTTTACAAAAGCTGGACTCATCGCCATTGATGGTTTTGAACTAGATCCATCTATCGATCGCGTAAGATACACAGCAGGCTTATTCAACTTAGGTTTTGGACTTTCTCTTAGAGGGGACAATTATTATATTGGACTTAGTGCTCCTAGAACAGTGAGGTCCGACATTGGTTTGTCAGATCAGATTTCTGGTTCACAAGAAATAAGACAACTTTATGGAATGGCTGGAGCAGCCTTTAGCTTAAGTCCATATTGGGATATGCGACCTGGTGTCTTGTTTAAATATGTTGAAGGCATTCCCTATGATCTAGACATTCAAAATAATTTTATCTATAATAATCAAGTTCATTTAGGCATAAATCTAAGAACAGGTGGCACACAGAGTACTCTCTTTGAATCTGCCAGTTTTCTTATTGGATTCGATTTTACAAATTCAATTTTCGCCTCCTTATCATATGACTTTACTGCAACACCTTTGAGAGAATATGAAAATGGAAGCTTTGAGTTACTTTTAAGATATACAGCATTTAAGGACAATTCCCCTAAAAATATTCAAAACCCAAGATATTATTAATGAGAATAATTATCTTGATATTAATCCAAGGACTTTATCTTTCTATTCATTCGCAGGAAATAAATGATTGGTCAGATTATGTAGAAATCTATAATCAGAAATCCATAAATTCTGACGGTACAGAATTTGCGACAACCTACTGGAATGACAAAGTGGTCTTCGTAAAGAGCAGACCTCGACAAAAGATTCTAGATAAAAAAACAAAAGAAACTTATTTCGATTTATATCTGACGGATATAAATAAAATTAGCAACTTGGTGAATAGTCAACCTATCTCCTCTATTATCAACTCAGAATACCACGAAGGTCCTGCCACTTTCTCTCAAGATGGGAGCATAATTTTCTTCACAAGAGTTAATTATTCTAAAGGGCAATTTAATATGACTAATGAAAAAGAAGTCCAGCTCAAAATATTTGAATCCCAATTTGAGAATGGAATCTGGAGTGAACCACAACGTGCCTCATTCAATGCCGAACAAATAGCAAGTGCTCATCCTACTATAAGTACTGATGGTTCTTACTTGATTTTCGCTAGTGACAGGCCAGAAGGTTATGGTAAGATGGATTTATACATTACCTACAAAAAAGATAATCAATGGTCTATACCAGTCAATCTAGGACCTGAGATAAACACTCATGAGAATGATTGGTTTCCATTTATATCTGAATCTGGTTTCCTTTTTTACGCAACAGAAGGCAAAGATGAAAGCAAAGGAATGGACATCTATATTGCAAGTAGACAAAACGAACATTGGATTGAACCCACAAGGCTACCCTACCCAATCAACACTAGATATGATGACTTTGCACTAATAACAGGAACGAAAGCGACTTCAGGTTACTACAGTAGCAACAGACCTAGTGGTCAAGGTAAGGATGATATTTTTGGATACAATTCGTTAGTATCTCTTTATGTATTATCTAACCAGACTTATAATGATGTTGTACTGCATATCAAAGATGCCTCTAATGGACAATCACTATCAGATGTTCAAGTGAATTTTAGTCCTATCTCTGAAGACCAAATTACAAAATTCGATAGAGCTATATTTAATGTACAGGACAATGAGCAAGTGAGACATATAACGAGCAATGAAATTGGAAACGCAACACTTACATTATTTGAAGGGTATACCTTAGTGGACATTAAACATCCTGGTAAAGAACCTTGGCAAATTATACTAGCAAATCATGGACATGAAAAAAATATAGAAGTCTTATTGGAACAAGAAATCCAGAATGAAGTAGATACCCAAATTGTATATGTGGAAAAAGAAATACCTGCACCAGAAGTCATCAAGAATGTCAAAGTAGATGTAGGCGCCGTTATCGTATTTGATAACATATACTATGATTACAATAGTGATGTACTTACCACGGGCGCCAAAAGAGAATTAGACTTATTATTGGATGTGATGAAAAGTAATTCCAATATCAAAATCCAATTAAGTGCACATACAGATTCACGTGGAAAAGCGGAATACAACATGAAACTCTCTGAGCGCCGCGCCTTGAGTGCAAAGTCATATCTGGTATCTAAAGGAATTCCATCTAATCAAATGATAGCTGTAGGGTTCGGAGAAAACCAATTAAGAAATCACTGCGCAGATAATGTAAATTGCAGTGAGGCAGAACACATCTACAATCGTAGAACAGAAGTGAAAATACTGCAGAAATAGATGAGCTTAAATCCTAAACTGAGAGCCAAAGAAAAGACCGAAGTCCCATCCTTGAAAACAAGTATCGCACGTCTCTTTATTCCACACAAGGTCTAGTCTAAACAATCTAAAAGCACCAAACCCAATTTTATCTATCCCAATATGCAACTCTTGATAAAATGGATTATCAGAAGTAACTAGGTACTTGTAACCACCCGCTAAGGAGAAGCCTAGTCGTCTTACTATAGGAATCTTATCCAACAAGAATCCATCAAAATTATGTTGGATATGCCCACTAAAAAAAGAATCCGTTGTACTAAATCGATAAGGCTCTAACTTTAAATATCGATTAATATAGCTCGGCTTATGCCCTACAAAATTCTGATCAGCCGAGAAATGAAAATAATCTATGAAATAATCTGGTTTCTCCTCACCTAAAAATGCTCCTCCAATCAAATACAATTCTAAGTTTCCATATAATCCTATTCGCCAACGTTTATCAATTCTGGAATACAACAAATGGTAGTCTACGTCTGCACCGAAAACAGGCTGGGCAGTCTTATAGTAAAGACCTACTGTAGGCCAATCGGAATTCTGTCTCCACACCCGATAAGGATACTTCCAAATTTCTTGTTTGAAATTAAACACGAGATGAGCTCTGAATAGTACAGCGCTATGCTCATCAAAAGAAGGATCATCGATATATAATCTCTCAGGATTATTAGAAGTAAATCCACGTTCAATTCTTTCTTGAGGTGAAAGAAAGTTATTTACAAGTGGAGACCGCCTCTCTACATCTAATGAGATGCCACCTCTCAATCCAATTCCAAGTTGTCTTGTTACTCCTAGATGGACAAAGCGCTTATCGTAGGCTTTCAAATAATTATCCCTAAACCACCAGGTTGTTATTGTATTAAGTCTTTCTGAGATTGTATTTATTCTACTAAACTGTGTGACATCTTCTCCAAGTTCAAAAGTCAAATAGAGATTATTCACTCTATTGAAAAGATAATTAGCTCCTAGAATAGGTCTTAATTTCTTCTCAGACAATCCTCCGTTCAGACTGCCAAAAATTCTAAGTCGATTTGTATTGTGCTCATCATAAAATTTAGCGTAACTGATATCAATGGAAGAATTCCATCCTTGTATAGTATTTAATTGAATCTCAGTAATAGGTGATTTAAAAACAATTGTTGACTTCGATTGAGAATTCTGATGCCTATATCCATTTAATAATCCAATTGGTTTGAATCTATTTGTCACGCGGTCTATAGAATCAAGATACTCAGGACTACTTCTAATTATTTGAATGCTATCTTTCTCATGATAATCTACACGTTCTTCTTCCGTAAGTGGAATGGGTCTAACCTCCTCCCAGTAGCTATCTTCTTTTTTATTCGCTTCTTCAAGAACCTCATAAGTGACTCTATCAAAAATATCAGAACCTACCTGACCAAACTTATAGTCTGAATAAACACCTGCAAAACTTCCATGAGCTTTAAATCCTAAAAGTCCTACATTAAAACTAACTACATTAGACAAAGGAACCCATATGTTTTTTTCTACTGGGGCCAGGGTCTGAACTACTCTAAGTGTATCTACAAAAGGAAGATCTGTAGCGTCTTTGGAGGCAAACAAATTAACTGCATTAATACTCCAACTGTTCTCATTAATATAGATGTATCCAGAGAAACATTTTTCATAAGGATTCTTAGGAGTCACTTTTATCTTATTGACCAGTTGTCCTAAATTATCTAGACTGGCACCCTCTAACTTGTATTCGTAATAACTAAGTGCATTTGAGGCAATAGGAGATACTATCCCCTTATTCAACTCGACTAAATTTCTATAGAAGTTGAAATCCATCTCCTGTGCGCTGTTAAAACTATAGCCTAAATCATCTCCACTTATCTTTGAAGAGTACAATATTTCTTTGGATTTGCCATCCTTGAAATAAATTTTAGAAATAGATTCTGATAGATATACTACGCCTGCACCTGTGGAATCTATCGTACCATCAGCATCACCAACCTCTATACCGAAAACTTTATCTGGGCTCTCAGTTAACTTTGTAAATCCTTTGACATAAGCATCAAACTCAAAATTGTCAAACTGACTAAGATGAGCTTTTCTTCTCGCCTGTGCCTTTCGTATTATAGCATAAGCAGGATCTTCGGCATTGGCAGAAATTATGATATTCTCTAATTCATATACTTTTTCCTTAAGCACTACATTCTTAGACAAACTATTACCATCATATCTGAAAGACTCTTCCAGTATTTCATATCCTAGATACTGAAATACTAGGGTGTGATCTCCAGCTTCAATTTGCAATCGGTAGTTGCCATCATTATTTGTAGTCGTTCCCGTTGATGTGCCTTTGAGGTAAACATTAACGTACACCAGTGGAATACCATTACTATCAGTTACAACTCCTGTTACTTGAGAGTGCAAGACACCAGAAGTTAGAGTGATTAGTAAAAATAATAATCGAATAAATTTGATCACGATAACGTCATTGTTATTCCACAATATATCTAGTTTGTGTTGCAAGGCCTATATTCCCTTGTCCATTATTCACATTAGATGTTACCTGTACAGGAGATGCAAAAGGAACCCCGTTTGTTGCATCAAATCTCTGAAGACTTCTAGAAAAATTAAATGTACTTTCACTTATAGATGAAAGGGTTAATTCTATATATTGGTCTTGATCAGGGTCAAAGAAAAAACGTCTAAATCTTATAGTCATTGTTCTTGTCTCTCCCTCAAATGTCTCATCACTGATAAAAATATCATCTCTCGGAAATGCCTTTTGCGCTATAGGGTCTGTGCTTTCCATATTGAAAGTAGAAGACAAGAAATCTTGTCGCATAACTCTTCCAGAGAGCTGAAAAAAACCTGAATCATCTGCCACATCAGTAATGTCAAAACTTATACTGCTTGATTCTTCAAAATCATTGGTGAGGCCTCCTTCAAAGTCATACCTAATATTAGTAAGTATCGCCCCCTCTTCTGGACAAGCTAAGGTCGTTTCAGAATTTTCAAATTCTGGATGTTCTACGAGAAAAGTGTAGTCTTCTCCACTCTCTATGAAAGTGGAATCAGGAAAACCAAGAAAATACACACCATCCTCTATACTAAATAAAGTATCTTCTGTCGAATTAACCTCTATGCCATTGCTAAGTTTTGTGATAGAAACAAATGCATCATTCAATTCAAAATCATTAGAGTTGGAATCAGAAAGTACACTTAGATTTTTACCTACACCTAGAAGCATAAATCGCTCCCCTGCATTGACAAATCCAGTCACTGTTAATTGTGACTCAAACTCTGGAGGATCAATTTCAATAATTTGAGAGAAATTATCTCCACAGCCGTGGATGAATAGACACATTGCAAATATGCTTAGCAGTTTTATCACTTTCATAATAATTATTGGATTTTAAAATGTAAAACTGTAATTGAAATAAGGAATTATAGGAAATAGACTTCGCTGTCTTAATTGTCGTTCTGTAGATCGATTACCCTGATTATCAATTATTACAACTCTGTCAATATCTATAAAAAATGGATTCCTTCTATTGTATGTATTATATGCACCAAAACTCCACACTCTTTTATGTTTTCTTTTCTGCTTAGAAAAATTAATCCCTACATCCAACCGATGGAATGCTGCCATTCTAAAGCCATTTCTATCAGCAAAGTTATTTACCTCTATGTTATCAATATTATTTCCATCTCTAATAAAGGTTCTAAATGAGTTTGATGGCAGTGTCACAGCGTTTCCAGTCCCGTATACCCAGGTCGCACTTAGGTTCACTCGATCACTTATATCGTATTGTCCTACTAAAGAAATATCATGTCGCCTGTCAAAGGTAAATGGAAATCGCTCTCCTCCATTTAATTCATCAAACTGCCTGAATGCTTTAGACCAAGTATAACCTATCCAACCTGTAAATCTGCCTGTCTTTTTTTGTATAAAAAATTCTAGACCATATGCTTCACCGTCACCTTGGATGACTCGCTGGTCAAAATCTCGAAACGAATCATCGAAAAATCCTTCACCCTCAGCAAAACTAACCAGATTAGAAGATTGCTTATAGAATCCCTCTATTGTCATATCTAAGTCTCTAGTTAACTTAAATGCATACCCGGCGGCAGCCTGCCAGGATTGTTGTGGTAATATATTCTCAGTAGATGGCACCCAGATATCTGTCGGCAAACCAATTCCTTCGTTTGACAACAAATTAATAAACTGTGTCATGGTAGCAAAAGAAGCTTTTATAGATTGGTTTTCACTAAGCAAATATCGAGCACTTAGCCTTGGCTGAAGGGAAGTGTAGACTTGATCATCGACAAAGAATGCTGAAAAATGTAACCCTGCATTTACTTTTAATTTATCTGTTAAATTCGCATCATCCTCTACATACAAATTAACCTCTTGAGAAAAAATATTTTGCTGCCCAATAGTTGTGTCTATACCATCACTGTCAGGTATCCTAAGTAGCACATCGAACTCACCGGGTACAAAACTGTGATGAATTATCGCCAGTCCAGTTTTGACAAAGTGCTTAGGAGACAAGAAGTAATCAAAATCAATCTTTGCTGATATATCTGACACCCCAGAGTTATAATTGAGTCCAAACTCTTCTATTTCTGAGCGCTGTACGTCTTCACTCCCAGCTAAGAATCCGACATCAAGCAAATAACGCGTATATGTCAAACTCGTATTACTAAATAGCTTAGGCGTCCAGAGATGATTCCACCTTAATGCAGAAGTGATGTTACCCCACCCCAAATTAGATTCACCAAAATCTCTAAAATCTTCATCATCCTCTCTAAAATTCAGGAAAAACCTATCTCGTCCTCCATAGACACTAAAAAACAGCCTGTCTCGGTCTGAAAATATATGATTAATCTTGGCATTCAAATCATAGAAAAAGTAGCCTAAGTCACCTTCGCCACCTTCCTCTCTGAATGATCTTCTGATAAATGGTCTTGCCAACAAATCTATATATGTACGCCTACCTGAGATGATGAATGAAGTCTTATCTGTTTTGATAGGTCCCTCTAAAGTCAGTTTAGAAGCCACTAAACCTATAGACCCTGCACCATGAAATTCTTTCATATTGCCTTCCTTCATATTGATTTCGAGGACGGAGGATAATCTTCCACCATATCTAGCAGGGAATCCGCCTTTTATAAGTTTGACATCTTTTATTGCATCTGCATTGAAGACAGAAAAGAAACCAAAAAGATGGTTGACATTATATACAGGCACGCCATCGAGAAGAATCAGATTTTGATCTGGACTACCACCTCTAACATATAGTCCTGTCTGACCTTCACTCCCAGATTGGACACCTGGTAGTAATTGCAATGCCTTAATGATATCTACCTCTCCTAGTAGTGCAGGGACTTTCTTAATCTGCTTGATGGGTACCTCTATGGTACTCATATTGCTTTCTTCTGCTATGTTTTTTTGAGCACTGGCTACTATTTCTACTTCATCTAATTTATTAGAGACACTGAGTGAGATGTTCTTTGTGATATTGCCATTAAGATTTATCTCCTCTTCATAATCTTCATAGCCTATATAAGATACCTGAAGCAATACTTTTCCAGCTGGCAAGGTCAAACTATAAAAGCCAAAATTATTAGTGGTAGTTCCGACATAGGTATCCCCATTAAAAATATTAGCAGAAATCAGTTTTTCTGAGGAACTCTCATCACTGATATATCCACTGATAGTATATTCCTCAGTTTGGGCGACAGAAGTAAGAGTCCAGAGAAGGTTTAAAACTAAAATGGTTGTTCTTCTAATCATGTTTATTATTTGCATTTAATAGTAGACATAGATTACGAATATATGTCAATAGAATACAATATCAATGAACACCTCCTGTTACAGACTCGTTAATGTTATTTAAAGTACATGACTTAAATGTGATTAACGTTATAACGGCTTAATAATTATTTCACATTGAAATGAGTAAATTGCAGGCATGAAAAGAATTGTATTAAGAAACATAACCGACATCATTTAGTATGGAAATTAAGTTTGGAGGCGCCGCCAGAATGGTTACTGGGAGTACCCATCTACTTACCTTAGACGATGGTTATAAGATTTTGTTCGATTGTGGCTTGGCTCAAGGCAAAGGATCACACATATGGAATCTCAATACTAAATGGCATTTCGACGTAAAGGACATAGACTGCCTGATCCTATCTCATGCCCACATAGACCATAGTGGTCGTATACCCCAATTAGTTAAAGATGGGTTCCGTGGACCAATTCACAGCACCCATGCTACTCGAAGCCTTTGCTCTATCATGCTTCTCGATAGTGCCAAAATACAGGAACGAGATGTGGAATGGTACAATCAAAAACTGAGAAAAAAAAGAAAAAAGAAAAACCAAGACTTTAGAGTATCACTATATACTTCTGATGATGTCGCACCAGCAATGGAACGATTTGTTGGACATGGATATAATAGTTGGTTCCAAATCAGAAAGAACGTTGAGGTTCAATTTAGAGATCAGGGTCACATCCTAGGTAGTGCCAGCGTAACTGTGAGGGTAAAGCAAGGTCGCAAAACGACTATGGTAGGCTTCACCGGCGATATCGGAAGACCTGACAGACCAATACTCAGAGATCCGGTACAAATGCCAGAAGTGGATTACCTTATTTGTGAATCTACCTATGGAGACAAAGAACACGAAACACCACCAGAGCAATCTGATTCATTCCTCAAAATCGTCAAAGAGGCCTGTTGTGAGAAAAAAGGAAAACTTATAATTCCGGCATTTAGCATAGGTAGAACTCAAGAGCTGGTCTACATGATGGATAAATTAGAGACAGCTGGCCTACTGCCAAATATTCCAGTGTTTGTAGATAGTCCTCTAGCCGTAAATGCAACTCATATCTATGGTACTCACCCTGAGTGCTACGATAATAAGCTTCACGAATACATGCTGGAAGACCCTAATCCATTTGGATTTAATAGTCTTAAATATATCAGATCAGTCAATGAATCCAAGCAGCTCAACTCGATGAAAAAAGCGGCTATCATTATCAGTTCCAGTGGAATGATGAATGCTGGTCGTATTAGACATCACCTTTACAATAATATAGAAGATCCCAAAGCTACTTTCCTTATAGTGGGATATTGCTCACCTGATACTGCAGGAGGTATGCTAAAAGCAGGCGTGAGAGAACTGAAGATTTTCGGAGAGACCAAAAAAGTAAATGCTACCATTAAAACAATGGATTCGTTCTCAGCACATGCTGACAGAAGGGAAATGTTGGACTTTATAGACAACCAACATAAATTGAAAAAAGTCTATCTGGTTCATGGTGAATATGATGTGCAGAAATCTTTCAAGAATTATCTTAAAAAAGAAGGTATAAATGATGTAATCATCCCTGACTTAGGTGAAGAATATGATTTAAGAGGTGGCAAAATAGCCCAGTTCACCAAGAAGAAAACAAATTCAAAAAAACATACACCTAAAAAAGGCAAAGACTATCCAGCCAAATCTAAAAACCGTATAAATAATCTGGAAAAGGTGGCCATGAAAAAGGCTAAGAAAAAATCCACTGCTAAAAAAGACACTACCAAAAAGAAAAGCACCACTCCTAAGAAGTCTACAGTAGTACTTAAAGAGGCTATTAAGAAAAAGAAGCAAAAAACTGCTGGGAAAACAAGTCAGAAAAAGTATTCAAAAAAGAAGAAAAAGTCAAATATGGATTCCAGTAATCACTGGAAAATGAAATAGTCTATGCTGGGTACATAACATAGTTCCTGGGTGTTTCCCACAGCTTGACTCCAATATCAAACTTCTCATCTATATGTTCTCGTAGAATCTTATAGATGTTAAAGCAAATCAGTTCAGCACTTGGGTTTTGGTTTTCAAATTCAGGGCATTCAAGATTCAGATTCTTATGATCATATCTATCTTCTATGCGCACTTTGATGAGTTGCTTCAGATCTGCTAAGTCATAGAGGTATCCCGTTTCTGGATTCAATTCTCCAGTCAATCTGACCTCCAACTCATAGTTATGTCCATGATAATGAGGATTATTGCACTTCCCAAAAACTTGCTTATTCTTCTCGTCAGACCAATGCTCATTATGCAGGCGATGCGCTGCATTAAAATGGGCTTTCCTAAATATCGATACTCTCATATCACTTTTTGATTCTAACACAAATGTAGAGGATTCACCACAGATGGCTCAGAATAGTTTAGAGCATTTTATTAGAAGTATCACATCAGGATACAATTATATCCATGCCGTATAAAAACCAAGACACTTAATGACAGTTAGATGAAGTTTCTATCTTAGCTTCGGAGAAATGAAATTTAAAGATATACCAGGTCAAGTGCCCTTGAAATCATTTTTTATCAAGATGGTTTCAGACAATCGGGTTCCCCATGCCTTGCTTTTTGCTGGTGGTGAAGGTCATGGCAAACTGGCTCTTGTAATGGCACTTACTATGTACCTCCAATGCAAAAACCGTCAGGCTGACACTTCCTGTGGCGAGTGCTCCAGTTGCAGAAAAATTCTGACTCATATGCATCCCGATGTGCATTATGCCTTCCCAGTGATTAAAAAGGATAAGATTACCAGAGCAGAGACCACTAGTAAGCACTTTTTGGACGAATGGAGAGCCTTTGTCTCGGAACAGCCATTTGGAGATATCAATGATTGGCTTTTACATCTTAATGCAGTAGACAAAAGTCCTAATATCAATGTGGCTGAATGTAATCAGATTATAAAGAATCTAAGTCTGATGACCTTCGAAGGTCAATACAAAATTCAAATAATCTGGTACGCAGAATTGCTAGGAAAAGAGGGCAATAGATTACTTAAACTCATAGAAGAACCTACTAATGACACGATAATCATTCTAATTACAAATAATAGAAATCAAGTACTCAATACTGTGAGATCTCGATGTCAGATAGTCAATATACCACCTGTGAGCGACGAAGACCTCAAAGCCTTCATCCAGCAACAACATGACCTTTCAGAAGAAGATACTGACGAACTTACCTTTCTGTCTGCTGGTAATATACGCAAGGCCACTATTCTAGGTAGGAATAATAAACTGAACTATTCAGAAGATTTAATGGAGTGGCTGAGGATAGCCTACGCTTCAGATCCTGAAAAAATAGTTGATTTTGTAACAGAGTTAGTTTCTAAAGGAAAGCAAGAGATACTGCACTTTCTACAGTATGCTTGCCATTTCTTCAGAGAATACCTTCTATATCTCAATACAAATGACACTGCTCGCCTACGTCTCACTCAATCTGAGAAAGTGGTGGTGCAAAAGATGCAAAAGATCATAGACCACTCCAAAACTGAATCCATACATCAACTTTTAGAAAAGATGATAGGCTATATTGGTAGAAATTTATCCCTTAAATCATTGGTTATGCATATGACTTTAGAAATAAATAGGATTTTGAAGTCAGAAGTCAATACCTTAGTAGACTGAACGGACGAAGAGGATTTTGTCCGGGTTTATTTGGAAAATCACTTTTCAGACTTACCTCCTAAAAAGATGTAACCGTCTGAAAATCAATATAAAACAAGAAATAGATGGGCTGTTCGACGTGTTCAGTATCCTCAAAGGGAACTCCTACAGGGTGCGGAAATAAAGGCCACTGTTCAAGTGGCAGTTGCAATAAAAAAAATTCATTTGACTGGTTAGCCACTCTTGATTTGGCTGATCCACTCTCATATAAGATTGTAGAAGTCTCCTTCAAGAAAGGAAATAGAAAGGATTTCTATTATAATCCACCCCACGCCAAAGCGATTACAGGCGACCTGGTCGTCGTAGAATCATCCTCAGGCTATGATGTCGGAAGAATCAATCTCTCCGGCGATTTAGTCAGACTTCAGATGAAAAAGAAGAAAGTCCATGAAGACAAAGTCATCCACAAGGTCATCAGGGTAGCCAACTTTAGAGATCAGGAAAAGCTCAATGAAGCGCGGTCTTTAGAAAATAAGGCCATGATAAGAGCAAGAGCCATCTCTAGAACGCTGGACCTCGAAATGAAAGTAGGTGATGTGGAGTATCAAGGAGATAAGAAAAAAGCCACTTTCTACTATACGGCTAATGGTCGCGTAGATTTCAGAGAACTGGTAAGAATGTACGCTAAGGAGTTTAGAGTGAAAATAGAGATGAAGCAAATAGGTTCTCGTCAGGAATCTTCTCTTATCGGTGGTATAGGGACATGTGGCAGAGAATTGTGCTGCTCTACTTGGAAGTCTACCTTTGAAACAGTGACTACAACGGCTGCTAGGTACCAAAATCTAGCCATCAATCAAACCAAGCTAACTGGACAATGTGGCCGTCTAAAATGTTGTCTTAATTATGAGTTGGACACCTACATTGATGCCCTTGGTAGTTTCCCCAAAAAGGCAGATACCTTAAAAATAGAGGGTGGGTATGCCAACCTTGTCAAAACTGACATTTTCAAAGGCATCATGTATTATGGTATTCAGAAGGATAATATACGAGGCCCACTCATAGCCTTGGATAAAGAGAAAGTCAAAAAACTATTAGAGCTTAATAAAAAAGGTGTTCTCATTAAAGACATCAATGCCATAGCATACATGGAACCTACTTCCAAAGAAGAAGCTGAGGACGATGCTAATTTGGATTTCAATGATGGGACAGGAGAAATAGAATTACCTACAATCAGAAAATCTAGAAATAAAGGTAGAAGTAGGAATAAGCACAAAAAGACGAGCAACCGTCCCAAGACTACTAATAAGAGAGATAAAAAGGAAAATAAGGGTACTAGCAATGACGATAAGCGACCTGATAAAAAACCATCAAACAAGAAAAAATCTAATAGGAGAAATAGAGGGAAGTCTAGAAATGACAATAAAGATGGTGGCGCCAGTCCATCATAAATTTTAAAAAAGTGAGTCGTCCTGAATGATTAATCAGGACCAAATAAATAGATAATTGTATGAAGTATGATGTAGTTGTTGTTGGCTCAGGTCCTGGAGGATATGTAGCAGCAATCCGATGTTCGCAACTAGGCATGAAAACAGCAATTGTAGAGCGGTATAATACCCTAGGCGGAACATGCCTAAATGTAGGATGTATCCCATCTAAAGCCCTACTAGATAGCTCAGAACATTATCACAATGCTGTGCACAACTTTGCAGAGCATGGTATTAAAGTATCTTCAGTGAAGTCAGATCTCAAGCAGATGATTTCCAGGAAAGATGCTGTAGTAGAGCAAACATGTGCTGGTGTCAAATACCTGATGGATAAAAATAAAATTGACGTCATTCATGGGCATGGTACATTTACAGGACCTAATACACTCTCTGTGGCAGGTACGGATGGATCTAAAGAAGTTGCTTTCGATAAAGCAATTATAGCTACTGGCTCCAAACCCATTACACCAGCTTCTTTTAATTATGACAAGAAAAGAATTATCACTTCTACTGAAGCACTTAATATTACGACCCTTCCAAAGAAGATAGTCATCATAGGTGCAGGAGTGATAGGACTTGAGCTAGGTTCAGTCTATGCCCGACTAGGCTCAGAGGTAGAATTTATTGAGTTCCAAGATCGCATATTACCTGGCATGGACAAAGACATCGCCAAAGAGTTAAAAAGGTCTATGAAAAAACTTGGCGTCAAGTTCAATTTAGGTCATGCAGTGACGACTGTAGAGAGCAAAGGAAAATCTGTGACAGTCAATTATAAGAAGAAGGATGAAGAAACCGAGATGGCGTCTAAAGCTGACTACTGTCTCATCGCCATAGGTAGAAGACCTTACACGGATAACCTAGGACTAGAATCGATATCTGTGGCACTAGATGACAGAGGACGTATAAAGGTTAATGACCATCTGGAAACTTCTACAAAAGGGATATTTGCTATCGGTGATGTGGTCGCAGGTGCAATGTTGGCACATAAAGCTGAGGAAGAAGGCATATTGGTAGCAGAATATATGACCGGACAAAAGCCACACATCAACTATAATTTGATTCCTGGCGTGGTCTATACGTGGCCTGAGTTAGCATCAGTAGGACAAACGGAAGAACAACTCAAGGCTGCAGGAATTTCTTATAATGTGGGTAAGTTTCCAATGAAAGCGCTAGGTAGAGCCAGAGCCAGTATGGATATAGAAGGTGTCATCAAAGTTATATCTGATAAGAATACTGACGAAATTCTAGGTGTGCATATGTGTGGGGCCAGAGTAGCTGATGTAATAATGGAGGCAGTGGCTTTAATGGAATTTAGGGCTTCCGCAGAAGACATGTCAAGAATTTCTCATCCACACCCTACCTACACAGAAGCTGTCAAAGAAGCAGCACTGGGAGCTACTGGCAACAGATATCTTCATATTTAGTAGGTAGAGCTTATAGATTCAGCTGTAGATTACGGCCTTTAAGATACTTGAGATGTTCATCCAATTTAAATTCAGCGTCGGTAAATCTCTTAACACGAACCTTACCTTGCTCTATACGTCTGATGGATCTGACAAACCGTCTTATCCCTTCTTCTGAATCCAATATGAGTCCAGGCACCTTCGCACTTTTCCCATCTTCATCTTTGGCTACCATTGTAAAATAGGAGGAGTTGCAGTGTTTCACAAAACCTTTCTGGATATTCTCCGCTTCCACTCTCAGCCCTACAACCATACTGGTATTTCCAGTATAATTAACTGAAGCCATAAGTGTCACTAATTCACCTACTTCTATAGGATTTATAAAATCTACTCGATTGACAGATGCTGTGACACAATAATTCTCACAATGCTTAGATGCACACGCAAAGGCTATCTGATCCATAAGATTAAGGATATGACCTCCATGCACTCGTCCACTAAAATTAGAATGAGACGGAAGCATAAGCTGTGTGATTTCTACTTGTGATTCTGATGATTTTTTATACTGCTCTCTCATAAACTAATTTGGTTGCAATTATTTTCAAATCTTTATACGTTTCCAGAAACGACTATAACAATTTCGCCCTTGATAGATGATCTGCATTCCAAATTATCTATTACCTCAGACATGAGACCTCTTATGCTCTCCTCATGTATTTTTGAGATTTCTCTGCATACACATACCTGTCTTTCTACTTCTGTCATTTCCATTATCCGCTTAAGTGTCTTCACTACTCTGTATGGCGATTCATAGATAACAAAGGCATTCGGCAGTGAAAGCAGGTACTCAAGTCTTGTCTTCTTACCCTTCTTCTGAGGTAAAAATCCTTCAAAATGGAATCGATCACAAGGAATCCCAGACATTACTACTGCAGGTATCATCGCTGTGCTTCCAGGAAGGCAAGTAACTGGAATGCTGTACTTAACTGCCTCTCTGACTAAAAGAAACCCTGGATCTGAAATGCCAGGCGTGCCAGCATCTGATATAAGAGCAATATTCATTCCTGACTCCAAATCCTCTATGAGGCCCGCCAGCTTAGAATGTTCGTTATGTGCATGGAAGGAAATAACCTTTGTAGGCACTTCATATTTGTCTAGTAGATGCTTACTTGTCCTTGTATCTTCCGCCAATATTAGGTCCACTTCCTTCAGAATGGCTACCCCTCTGTATGTCATATCTTCCATATTTCCGATAGGTGTAGGGACAAGGTATAACATGACAAAGTCGTTATGGAGAGGAGAAAAACTTTAAATAAATGCTAAAATTGGTCGTCAGGTAATTATATACCTAATTTGCAAACACAATATAGAGTTCTATATTTACTAATTAAGATATCACTAAGATTCTGAGCAACTTTTCAGTATCTGAAGTCCTATAAAACCTAGAAATGAATAATTACTATCTCAAGACAGTAAAACATGCATTTACAGCCTTATTAATAATGGTTTCTATTAGTGCTTTTGCGCAGCCATTTAATGATGTGTGCCAAGCTGCATTTAATATACCATCTGTCAATAATTATTGTTCTCTACCATTAGAATTCACTAATGTTGGTGCTACGGCTGACCCAGGACTGCCCTTAGAAGGTACTGCACAAGGATGTTTTATAAATCACACTAATGGTGTTTGGTTTACATTCAGACCGTTTGAATCTGCAGTGAGAATCAATGTATTTACAGGATTAGATGATAACCTCGGATTCGACATAAAGCTTACTCTGTTCGAAGGGAGCTGTAACAATCTTACCTTTTTTGATTGTTCTCCCGGGGCGATCAGTGATGTGGAATACCTTGTAAATGGACTTACTTTAGGACAACGATACTTCCTTCTGGTAGAATCTGAAAATATAGAAAGTGCTTTTCAGCTTTGTATAGACGAGTTCTTTTCTCCTCCTGACCCACAAGCAGATTGTCCTGAGGCTGTCGTCCTTTGTGATATGTCTGGTTTTAGTGTCGGTAATCTCTCAGATGTTGGAGACATAATAGATGAGATGACCGGCCCATGTGTAGATGAGAATGCTGGTCAGCAGTTTGAGCAAGCCTCTACATGGTACACCTGGGTAGCAGATGAATCAGGCACATTAACTTTTACTATTACACCTACTAATCCTATAGATCCACAGGAAGACTTAGACTTTGTGTTATACAGACTTCCTGGTGGACTAGGTGATTGCGATAACCGTGAGGCCATAAGATGTATGCTTTCTGGAGAACAAGGTACTAATGACCCTAATACTAATCTTAGTTTGCCATGCTTTGGCCCAACTGGCTTAAGAGAAGGAGAAACCGATGTCAATGAATTTGCAGGATGTTCTCCGGGTGATAATAACTTTCTTGCGCCTGTAGATATGGTTTCGGGTGAAGCATATGCGCTGATTGTCAATAACTTTAGTCGTAGTGGATTTGGATTTGATATCGAATTTGGAGGCACAGGCAGCTTTTTGGGACCACAACTTGACTTTGCTTTTGAGACCTTAGGCAATGTCATAGAATGTGACAAGCTTGTTGAGTTTAGAGATAACTCTATCTCAACAACGGATCCTATAACTTCAATTGCATGGAATTTCGGCGAGGGTGCTTTTCCTCCAAGAGAATCGGGGCCAGGACCTTTATTAGTCGAATACGAAAGTTTTGGTAATAAGTTGATAAATCTAATTGTAGAAACTACCCGAGGCTGTATAGTCAATGAAACTTTTGAAGTATTTGTAGAATCCTGCTGTGAAGATCTACCTCAAGATTTGGAAATTGCTGTACAATCAACTGATGTTTTATGTGCAGGAGAAGAAACAGGAGAAATTTTAGCAAACGGTGTAGCTGGTAATCCCGATTTCCTTTTTAGTATAAATGGAGGAGACCTCTCACCTAATACCATATTTAATCAATTACCTGCTGGACAATTTAGTATACAAGTTACTGATATAAAAGGCTGTACTGCTGATACTGTAATTACAATAGAAGAGCCGGACCCTATCTTAGTGGATGCAGGATTTGATATAGAAGTAGACCTTGGATTTTCAGATACTTTAAATGTATCCTTGATGGCCGGGATTGGTGATGTTACCTATACCTGGATTCCTGAAGAAGGTCTAGAATGCCCTGGTTCAGTTAATGTAGATTGTCCTAATCCTATTGTGACTTCCCCAGGCACTACCACATACACCGTGATAGTGACAGATGAAAATGGATGTACTGCCGAGGATCGGGTTACCGTTGTCACCAATATAGTAAGACCCGTTTTCCAACCCAATGTCATCACCCCCGATTCGCAAGATGATAACAGCATTTTCGTTCTAGGATTTGGAAGACAGGTAGAAAGGGTCCTAACTTTTAATATCTATGATAGATGGGGAGGCCTTATATACACAGATGCAGATATTGGAATCACCGCCGACAACCTTATGGAAAGGGGGTGGAATGGAAGATTTGGAGCAGGTCTTGGCACCAGTAGTACCAGACAGGTCAACCCAGGCGTCTTTGCATGGTATGCCGAAGTCCTATTTATAGACGGGGTAGTGCAAGCAATCGCAGGTGATGTTACTGTCATCAAATAACACATTTTACTATTGAGATACTTCCTTATTTCTATATGTAGTCTTTTCGTTTTGGCTTGTGGTAAAGACAGTCAGAACAATGGCAATTTCTCCGATAAGAAAGATGTCCTTACAGAAATAGCAAGAGATGTAGAAATTCTATACTCTGATTCAGCTGATGTAAAAGTGAGAATCCTTGCACCTACGATGAAGAGGTACAGCCTGAAAAGCGAATCATATGACGAGTTTCCTGATGGCCTTAGGGTAGAATTTCTTAATGAAAAGAAACAACCTGGTAGTTGGCTGATAGCAGATTATGCAATAAGAAAAGATAAGGAGAAAAAAATATATGTAGAAAGCAATGTCCTGCTCCGTAATAAAAAGAATGACAAACTGGTCACAGAAGCTTTAGTGTGGGACGAAGGAGAAGAGGAGATCTATACATCCAGACCGGTTAAAATCTCTCAGCCATCTAAAGGCGACACCTTATATGGACATGGTTTCAAAGCAGATCAAGAGTTTACAAGATTTGAAATCAAAAAACAGTTTTCTGCCATCAAGAATGATTCTGAAATTGCCAAGGATTTCGATAATTAGGAAATACAATCAAAATCTCTTTCTAAAAGTGCTACTTTCACCTCCTGTAAATATGATGCAGCTATGATAAAAGTGGTCAACAAAGTCAATTTTCTAAAAAAAGCCAGTGGAGGTATCCTTAGGGAAAGTCAACTCAGTGCTAACATCCAAGGCCAGCTCAAAAAGAAAATCTCCAAGGTGAAAAAACTAAAGACCTCTGCAGATATAAAAGTGACTCTCACTGGTAGCTATAAAGAATACACCATTGAGATAGAACCTAAAGATGCAAAGTTGGCCTCTAAGATTATTGGCATCCTTAAGAAACGCGATTAAGCTCAGATAACACTCCCGTCCTTACAGCCTTAAAAACTATTCATGCACAGTAAGTTAATTTCATTATAAATGGAACTATCTCAGTAACCTCCAGCCTGTCTCTTTCATCATTGTATAAAGGATTATGATTTTATCACCTTATAAATACAATGGCTTATGAAAAAGATTCTCTACACACTCGGACTTATTACCATTCTAGCTTCTTGTAGATCAATCAATAAGATGATAGACAAAGGAGACTACGATGGCGCATTCGAATTTGCGGTAAACAAGTTAGAAAGCAAGAAGAAAAAGAAAACAGATCATGTTATTGGATTGGAAAAGGCACTCCGTGAACTGAACCAAAGGGATCTGGATAAAATTACCACTCTCAATGAAAATTCTGGTCCAAGAAATTGGGACAGAGTAGAGCAGGTAGCTCATAATATCTCTAGGAGACAAGCGCTGCTCGACCCACTACTTCCTCTTGTCAGTAAAGAGGGGTATGTAGCACACTTTGAATTTGTGGACACTGAAGCTATCATAACTTCAGCTCGTCTTGCAGGCGCAGAATATTACTACAACTTAGGAGAAAAGGTGCTCGAGGAAGCCAAAGTCAAAAATGATAAGAGGCTGGCTAAAACAGCACACAAAAACTTCAATCAAGTTTCTGATAGAGCAGTGAATTACAAAAACACAAATGAAATGAGGCATGAAGCACATCAGCTGGGCATTATGCATCATCTCATAACGATAGAAAATTCTATAGGAACATATGTCCCTTCCCGTTTGCTTGCTGAATTGGATTATCTGGATATATCACAAATGGATAATTACTGGAACAAGTATTATCTGACCTCGCCAGATAACATTACGCTAGACAGGGCTATAATTCTAGACGTGAGAGAATTAATTATAGATCCAGAAAGAGAGATAGTTTCCTATCATACAGATAAGGCTAGGGTAAAGGATGGCTACAGATATCTCAAAGATAAAAAAGGCAAAATACTCAAGGATACATTAGGCAATAAACTAAAAGAACCAAAATATAAAAATGTCTTTGCCGAAGTAACTGAAGTGTATAGAAAAAAGTATTTAGTCCTTCATTCTGAGTATAGGGTGACTGACAATACAAATAACCACACTGTCAGGAATCAACCATTATCTATAGAGATAGCGTTTGAAGATAGATCAAGTACATTTAACGGAGACAGACGAGCTATCTGTGGTAAAGGTCATGGCGACTGGAAGACTTACCCTGCAGCATTTCCAAGTGATGAATTCATGATATCTGATGCAGTAGGTCAACTTAAGCTTGATTTCAAACAAGCACTTAACTAGATATAATACCCTAAAGTAAAAAGGATATTGTAATGACAGGGCAATGTCAGTTAGACCTCCCAGCTATATAGCTTGGGAGGTTTTTTCTTCAGCCTATGCCTGGGCAGTCGGTGTGAAATTGAGTGGTGGATATGGATTTTGTTTGCCGATAGTAATTGCACCAAATTGCTTTTCATACTTTACTACATTGTCTTGAAGAGCGCCGAGTAATCTCTTAGCATGTTGTGGTGTGAGTATGACTCTGGACTTCACTTTCGCCTTAGGTACATTAGGTACCATCCTGATAAAGTCTACCACAAACTCCGATTGTGAGTGTGAGATAATCGCCAGATTAGCATATACTCCTTCAGACACCTCTTCAGGCAGCTCTATATTGACTTGATTCTTGGGTTTCTTTTCTTCAGGCATAGTATTGTTTTATCTTGTTATTACAAATATGGATAATTGCATTCATCTTTTGCAATGTAACTGATTTAGAAAAATTATGCACGAAAAATACTTCGCCGCCAACCAAAAGTTATGGGATGCCAAGACAGGTGTTCATGTAGACAGTGAATTCTATGAAATGACAAAGTTTTTAGAAGGCAAAAACTCCTTGAGAAAGATTGAATTATCTGAACTCCCTGACTTAAAAGGTAAAACTGTACTCCACAGTCAATGTCATTTTGGCCAGGATACCTTGTCTATGCAGCGTATGGGGGCTCAATGCACTGGGATAGACTTATCTTCTAAAGCCATAGATGCGGCTCGCAGATATAATGACCAAATGGGCCTCAATGCGACGTTCGTCCAATGTAATGTGTATGATATCGACCTATATGTCCATGATGAGTTCGACTTGGTATTTACTTCATATGGTGTGCTAGGGTGGCTACCAGACATGGACAAATGGGCAGCCCAGATGGCGGCCAGGGTCAAAAGCGGGGGGATGTTCTATATGGTAGAATTTCATCCGACAATGTATATGTTTGACTGGAATGACTATAAACTTGGGTATCAATACTTCTACGAAAGAGAACCCACTAAGGAAATAGAAGAAGGTACCTATGCTGACAGACAGAGCGACATAAAACTAGAAGAATATTTCTGGCAGCATCATCTAGCGGAGATTATCCAGGCATTGATAAATCAAGGATTTAGAGTAGATACCTTTCGTGAATATGATTATTCCCCATATCAGATCTTTGGCAAGGAAATCAAAAGGGCGGAACAGGAATATCTCTTCCCTATCAATGGGATTAATATACCCCTGACGTACTCTATAAAGTGCATAAAGGATTAATTTGTTATAAATAGCATACAATCAACTGAATTTGTGCACTTTAAATAGTAAAAATATTCGTCAAGTATTTCCTACCATTTTTATTTAGCATAGATTTGTAATAGTCAAAACCCAAAATCGACTATATGCAATCCTCATCAAGAGTTACTTACAAAAACAAGGTTGAAATAGAAAAGGCACAGCCATTCGCTTTAGGAATTAGAGAGTTGGTCTTTTTAATCACTATTCTTATCATTGGATTTTCAGGATTTAATGTATGTGTAGATAAAATATCTACAACTGGCAACCCCAATAATATCTCTAGTATAACTGTCTACGACGCCAAGATGACCACTTATTATGATAAGAATTCACAGATAGAAAACGACATTAAGGTCAACTGAATCCCTCTACAAGTTTGACAATCAGATATCATCTCTTTATATTAGACACAGTGGTTCAAATGTTAAGAGATATTATAGAGCGGTCTGTGTTCGGTGTATGCAGTTATATCGGCCAAAAAATTGGAGTGACTGGCTCCAGAGTAAGACTATATTTTGTCTACCTATCATTTGTCACCTTAGGATCTCCAATCATTATATATCTGATTGTTGCATTTTGGATTAATATCAGACAATATCTTCGAAAGGGATATAACCTAATTATGCATTGATTAAAAAACGGTGAAAACAAGATATGCAGTCAGAAGAATTACTAGCTCTTCTTGTCCAACTTTCCAAAGTGGATAATTATTTTGATGAGTTTGAATTAACCTATTTACTTAAGGTAGGTAAGTACATTGGTCTCAATGACCATAAAGTGGAAACACTTATCAAATCAGACAGTGTACCTAAGTCCATTACCGTTCCTCCTGATGAAATGGAAAGGATGAAAATCATCTATCATATGCTCTTTCTAATGAAAGTAGATGAAAAGGTATCTGAAGAAGAAAGAGAGTTACTTCATCACTATGGATTTAAGCTTGGGTTCTCCGCACCGATGTTAGAAGAACTCATACAGGTAGTGGCCAAGTATCAGGACACAGAAGTACCACCCGACTCCCTTATAGATATCATCAAGAAATATCAAAACTAACCGACCTGTAATAGGAGGCTATAATAACATTATCTTCTGCACTTTACTAGTTGCGTTATCTTCAAAAAATGACACAATGTAATAGCTACCTCTATTATAAGTATTGAGGTCTATTGAATTAACATCCTTTGTGACTAATATTACTCTACCCCACTGATCATAGACTTTTACAAATGAAGGTTCTATGGATGTTGATTTTTTTGATAGTAATCCTGTAGTGGGGTTAGGAAAATAAATCTCTTCAGTATGAGCACTTAAATCTGTAGTGGAGGATACTTCTTCTGGAAGACTATATCTGAACATTCCTCTACCATAACTAGCCGCCACTAAAGTCCTTGATTCTGAGTGTAAATCAATATCTATAATAGGTACTATGGGTAGCTCTACACCTAACAAATCCCAACTCCCTCCATTGTCCAAAGTGAGGTATACTCCTATGTCTGTCGCTACCAAAACAAGACCAGGAATCTGTTCATCTACAACCAAATCATTGACTGGAATATCTGGTAAGTTAGACCCAATTTCTATCCAGTTCTCCCCTAAATCATTAGAGTAGAATACCTGTGAATCTGACTCTCCAAACCTAAAACCTGAAACTGTCATGTAGACTCCTTGCGCATCCAGAGGATTATGAACAATAGCAGTTATCCATCTCTCTGGGATTCCTTCTGAAATGTCATCATAGGTCTCTCCACCATCCCGAGTCACCCATACCATGCCATCATCAGTCCCGACAAAAATGATATCATTATCATGGCTGGATACATCTATAGTTGTCAAAGTGCCAAAACTAATATTACCTCGAGGTCCTTCTTCATTTATTAGAGTACCAGATATGGTTTCCCATAGGTCACCTCTGTTTTCTGTTCTGAATAATTCTTGTGAGCCGGTGTAGAGAATATTCGAATCATTAGGATCCATGGCGATTGGTGTATTCCAATTAAATGCGCCAGACAAACCATTTAGTATGCTAGAAAAATTTTGTCCACCATCATCAGATCTGGCTATATTTCCTCTTTGTGATTCAGCATAAATAATATCAGAATCACCTGGTTCTATCACAACTCTAAAACCATCACCTCCTAAGATTCTCACCCATTCTTCAGGAAATAATTCGCTGTTCCTGTTGGTGCCATTGTCTTGCGTCCCTCCGTAAACTACTTCAGGATTATTAGGATCTATCGTGCAAGTGTAGAATTGAAAATTATTCAATCCAGCTAAAAAGTTGGCATCTGTATTCTCAGGTGGCGTGGTAATATATACTCCACCATCATTTCCGTTCAATACAATGTCATCCCGCTCAGGATGAATATATAAGGCGTGCTGATCTACATGCGCATCTTCAAAAACTGTTTGCCATGATGCACCGCCGTCTAGAGACCTTGACATTATAAGGCTGGTAGCATATAGTTCATCTGGGTTTGTTGGGTGCACAAATATTCTTCCAAACCACCAAGAAAAAGAAGTACTCACTATGCCATTTGTAGATCGCTGCTCCCAGCTAGCTCCACCATTTTCTGTCCTATACACCGCATCCAAATTACCGATTGCATCTGCATATAAGGCATACAAGATATTAGGTGAAGAACCGGATATTGCTATCCCAATTCTTCCTTTGTCTTCTCCTGCCGTAGGCAATCCATTGCGCAGCTCTGTCCATGTCTCCCCCCCATCAGTGGACTGATAGATGCCAGAAGTCTCTCCACCATATTGTCGATTTTGTGGCCTTCTAATTCTTTCCCACATTGCAGCATATATAAGATTGCTGTTTTCAGGATGAATAGCTAAATCTATACAGCCGGTAGAATCAGACAAGAAGAAAATCTGATTCCATGTATCTCCTCCATCAACTGTTTTGTATATTCCTCCATTCTCGTCATTCTCGAATAAAGCACCCATAGCACCTACATAGACAATATCATCATTATTAGGATCTATGGCCACGCGACCTATTGAACCTGCATTTTCAAGGCCGATGTTTTGCCAAGATTCGCCTGCATCAGTAGATTTATATACGCCATTGCCATCATATGCCAGTGAACCTCCTCCTGCATTAGATTCTCCCGTTCCCACATAAATTAAATCGGTATTGTTTTCAGAAATAGCCATATCTCCAACGGACAAAGAAGTCTGATCATCAAAAATTGGTCTCCAACTCTGTCCTAAATCATCACTGGTAAAGATTCCTCCAGAAGCAGCCGCTGCATACACCCTAGAATCACTACCTATAGGCATTTCTATATCAGTTATTCTCCCAGATTGGTTGGTAGGTCCTATAGATTCCCATGGCTGATTAAAAGAACGTGTTTTGATATTCTCCATTTGCCGCTCGGCAACTGATTTTCTATAAGCTGCTTTATCAATTTCTCCATGGGGAAAAGATCGTTGCATAAATAGATAATCGGATGGATATGCTTTGTCTGTTATTTCATCCATGGAGCAAGAGCAAAATAAAACGATTAACATCACTCCTGTGAGAATTTTCATACTATGATTTTAGACTTTTCCCAATTCTGTTTTTAAGTAATCTATGACATCAATTTGAATTGCATCGACGCCTTTTATCTCTGAAAGAAACCACGAAATCCAATCCCCTAGATGGACGAGGTATAATGATTTTTCTATTAGAGAATTTCCTTTAGAGTAAATGTCTATGACGGTCCCAGAATAATTAGATATAATTTTTTCATTGATATCCATTCGTATCTGATTTCGCTTATGGTCATCTTTATTCTTAAGATAAATGACGGCTTTATCTGGATGTTTTTCTGTCCACCCTACCAGTTCATTGTGGTTCATTTCGGGTACCACATGATGCCAGCAAAGCATTTTAGCATTTTCATTAATCTGTTGTCTTAGCCTAACAGCAACCGCCTCGATACGATCTGTGCTATAAATTATAGGCACTTTATCATGAATCCTTTCGGCTACCTGCTTAGCCGCATCTTTAATAGCCTCTTGGTCAAACTTAATCAAATCAATAGCTGACCTTACTTCTGCTTTGAAAGAGCCGTTGATTAATCCTAACTTATGCAGAATAAATAATTGCTGGACAATAGAGTAACCCAAACAAGCTCTGGGAGAAGGCCAATTATCTGGCAGCTGAATATAATCTAGTCCTCTATTCTTTGCTTCTTCTATTAATTTGCCACCAGATGAGATAATAACCAGCTTAGCTTCTGTTTTCAGTATTTGTTGAAAAGATTCTAAGGTCTCTTCTGTGTTCCCCGAATATGAAGAACAAATAGCCAGTGTATAACTGTCAATATATGCAGGTATACTGTATCCTTTCCCTACTGTGTATGGAATAGGGCATGACTCTCTGACAAAACCCTTTACAAAATCAGCACCGATTCCTGATCCTCCTAATCCAGCGACATATGCCTTGAGTAATTTATGTGAGTGGAAGTTTATAATTGCATTTTCTCCAATTTCTAATGCCTCCTGCAATTGACTAGGGAATTTACTAATCAGCTGGTCCATCATATTCTAACTATTTTTATACTACCCAAAAGTACGATTCTACACATTAAGAAAAATGATATCTAACAGTAAAATAGGGCAAAGAGGCGAGGAAATCGCCGTCAAGTATCTGCTAAGATGTCATTTTGAGATACTTGAAACTAACTGGAGGTATAAGAGAGCGGAGATAGACATTATAGCTAGGAAGGATAATATGCTCATCTTTGTGGAAGTTAAGACCCGACAATATACTTACTATGGAGAACCATCGGAATTTGTGACAGAGAAGAAAGAAACGCTGGTAATGGATGCAGCACAGCGTTATATGGAGGCTATAGATTACAACTGGGAAGTTAGGTTTGACATTATATCGGTAATCCTCACAAAATCAGGCGATTGCAAGAAATTAGATCACTTTGAAGATGCCTTCTTTGCCTAGGCTATATTCTTAGTGGTTGTCTTTATTTATAGGTAAGAATACCCTATCTTTGCACCCCTATTTGAAAAATTTATAAACTGAAACGATGAAAAAAGGTATTCATCCAGAAAATTACAGAACAGTTGTATTCCAGGATTTCTCTGTGGATAAATCTTGGTTAGGAAGATCAGCTGCTGATTCCAAAGAAACGATACAGTGGGAAGATGGTAATGAGTATCCATTGATAAAGCTAGAAATATCATCTGAATCTCATCCTTTCTTTACTGGAAAAATGACATTTGTCGATACCGCAGGTAGAATAGACAAGTTCAACAAGAAATTCGCCAAGTTCAATAAAGAGACTGGACAACCTGATATTTCACAATCAGAAAGTGCAGAAGAAACAAAAGATAGCGAATAAGAAATATTGTGAAGCCCCAAACAAGGGGCTTTTTTTTATCCTAAAATATATAAGCTAGCACATAGGTACTTTCGGATATGGGTGAAAACATTATACTTTTTGATGACGACTACTGGAAGGCCTTACTCCCGCTGACCTACACGAGGCCTATTGGTGATCTTAGAGTAGGCATATTAAAAATTAGCGAAAAGTGGTTATCAAGAATCGGTGGAAGCGTGAGCTACATTACCCAAGATTATCTTGCGGAAAAATTCCCTATCTACATATCGGAAAACAATCTGGTGATTAATGCCAGACTCCTTCCAAATGATAACATCGCCAATCTGATAGAACAACTAGAATTAAATGAAGCACTTCTATTTGGAGAAACTCTTGTTGCCGCTAGACTCAACAGCCAACAATTCGATAATCTTATTAATGGGAAAGAACTCGATGAGCTCAAGGGCATAGATATCACCAAATACGAAAAATACCTTCACCTTCTCTCCAGGCCATATGATATCTTTCTAGAGAATGGAAGAGAAATAGCCAAGGACTTTAAGCTACTTACGTATAACAAAACCTCCTATCCAATTTCATATCACAACTACCCAATAGCCCCTGATAATATTTTTATTGCTGAGGATGCTGAAGTCACTTTCAGTTCTTTGAATGCTTCTGAGGGACCCATATATATTGGAAGAGGTGCCAAAGTAATGGAAGGCTCTTCTATACGCGGACCGTTTGCTTTGTGTGATAATGCTACTGTTAAGATGGGCACAAAGATTTATGGCTCCACAACGATAGGTCCTCATAGTAAGGTGGGTGGTGAACTCAGCAATGTGGTCATACAGGGATACTCGAACAAAGGTCATGATGGATATCTAGGTAATTCTGTGTTAGGCGAATGGTGTAATCTCGGTGCAGACACAAATTGCTCCAATCTAAAGAACAACTATACAGAAGTAAAAGTATGGAACTACGAGAAAGAGTCATTCCTAAAAACAGGTCTTCAGTTTTGCGGATTAATTATGGGTGATCACAGCAAGACTGGCATAAGCACCATGCTTAATACAGGTACGGTTGTAGGTGTAAGTTCTAATATATTTGGCAGTGGTTTTCCACGTACTTTCATTCCATCGTATGCCTGGGGAGGTAGTGCGGGCTATAGTTCTTATCATCTTGATAAGGCGTATGATACAATGACGAAAGTTATGGAAAGAAGAAACAAAACTTTGGATGAGGTAGATAAGGTCATTATGGGCCATATATATCACTCTACAGCTACATTCAGACAGTGGGAATAACCTATATTATTTAGAATCACTGCGAGTATGCATTACCCCCTATGGAAAAAGCTTCTCAGCTATGTGAAAGAAATTTCACTGGAGCAAACAAGCTCACTTTCTAATCCCTATTTAGAGGTACTCTTAGTAAAAGGAAGACATCAGCTTGTCACCAAAGATGCTATTTATTCATTTGATGATAAATACGAGAACTTCAGAGTGGCATTTGAACGAACAGACTTGGACAAATTACCTGGCAAAAAGATATTACTCTTAGGATTAGGATTAGGCTCTGTTATATACATATTAGAAAAAATAGAGCAGAAGCGCTTTGAATATACTGCGGTAGAGGTGGACCCAGTAATATGTCAACTTTGTCATACATATACCTTGTCGCATATGGACTCATTTGTAGAAGTCATTCCTCAAGAAGCCATGAGGTTTCTAGATACAAATGAGGAAAAGTTTGACTTAGTCATAATGGACATATTCCAGAGTGCTACAATACCACAAAAATTTCAGTCTATGTCATTCCTCCAAATGCTTGCATCAAAGCTAAAACCTGGTGCATTAATGCTATACAATAGGATGAATATCTCCAAAGAGGACAAGCAGAGCAATCATTCGTTCTACCCAATCATGAAAGAAGTCTTTCCTCTTAGTACATCTATTCTAACCAAGTCAAACATGATTCTATTGAGCAATGAAAATTATCTAATAAAGTGAGGATACTAATTAGAGTATTTTTACCTTTCCACAACTAAATGACTAAGAGATGTTCAGTATAAATATATACCTAAAGTTTTTTCTCATTGCGCTTGGATTTATAGGAGGTGCTGTACTTACTTCTACCTTGGGATTTTGGTATGCTTTTCCATTTTGGCTGCTCGGTATTATCATGCTAGGTAGTTACATCTTTCTTGGAACTGTCATGTCTACAGCTCAGCTCATTCAAGATGGAGATTTTGGTGGTGCAGAGAAGAGATTATCTCTGACTAAATTTCCTAAGCTACTATATGTTACAAACAGGGCATTCTATTACATAATGAGTGGGACAATAGCGGCACAGAAAAATGACAATAAGAGTGCTGAAGAATCTTTCAATACGGCACTTTCGTTAAAATTACCTTCAGACAATGAAAAAGCAATGGTCTTAATGCAGCTGGCTAACCTCAAGGCATCTAAAGGCAATTGGACTGCGGCGACTAACTTTTTCAAACAGGCTAAAGGGTTGAATGTGACACAAGCAGATATCAAAAATCAGTTAGACTACTTCGAAAAAGCCCTCACAAATAATAAAGCTCAGTTGAAAACTGCAAGGAGTATGGGTAAGCAAGGGATGAGAATGATGAGGCAGCAAGGTGGTAAGAGTAAAAGGCGTCGTCCTAAAATGAGATAGCATGTATCTGAAATCCATTCCATCTATTGCTCAGAAAATATTTCCTGAAGCCATTTGGAATAGTCATGAGAGACCCTTATTAAAGTGGACATTTGATGATGGGCCTCATCCTGATTCTACTAGACAGTTACTTAATCTGCTCGACAATTACAATATCACTGGTACTTTTTTCTGCAGTGGTAGAAATGCAGAACGGTACCCTGAACTAATTGATGAGATTCAGGCTAGAGGGCATCAGATAGGTAATCATGGTTACAACCATATATCTGGTTGGTCTACAAAACTCAAAGAGTATATCGATAACATTCAAAAAGCACAACCTTATCTTTCTGCTAATCTATACAGACCTCCATATGGAAAAATATCCAAGTCACAGATAGAATATATCAGAGAACAGCTAAAGATGGAAGTTGTATTATGGAATTTGATGCCGGGGGATTTTGACAACTCAGTAAGTGCTAAACTACTCCACCAGACGTTATCTAGATATATTAGGAAATCCAGCCTTGTTGTACTTCATGACAGACCCGAGTACGTAGACAAATTATGCGAAGCTTTGTCAATATTTTTTAGAAATCAGTCTGAAAAGCAGCTTCAAAGAAACTTTTTAGCGGATTGAGGTCTTTGTCTTTATAGATGCAAGAATTCAATATAGGTAGATTACTAGAATACGCTAGAAAATTTCTTAGTGACAACGCAACTAAGAGCATCTACATACTTCTTCTATTATTTTATTCCTACAACGGCCCTGACGTCCCATCTTGGGCAAAAAAAATTATTATTGGTTCGATTGCATACTTTATTAGCCCTATAGATTCTATTCCTGATTTGACGCCATTCCTTGGCATGACAGATGATTTAGGGGTGTTAACTTTTGGCCTAGTGACAATCGCATGTTATATAACAGAAGACACCAGGGAGCATGCAAAACATAAACTACGTGGGATACTAAAGAGAGATGTAAATGAAAATGCGATTATAGAAGTAGATTCTTGGTTATAAACTACTATTCACTTCTTTTGCTATTCTATCCGCTCTAATGTGGACGATATCCAGGGAATCATTATCAGACGAAAAGAAAGCTCGCCAAACGAAGTAGCTCAAAATGAGAGTTATTATTAATGACCAAAAGATAAATCTTGCCGTTTGCGGTCCATGCAAAATTTCTTTCATCAAGACTAAAAAGAGCGGTGTAGTGAATACATAAAATTGCCTAACAGACTTAATGCGAGCTCTTTTGACATTCAATCCAGCATTCAAATACTTGACTTTCAATAATATATTATTTGGATTAAAGCTCCCATCCTGAGTAGTATCAATATTTACTTTTTCTAACTCCTTTGCCGCAGACCCTATCCTAATCCTGTAAGTCATAAATAAGCAAAACATTACAAGAACTACGATGAGCATCTTATAATCGTATCCTTCTAAAATGAAGAGAACGAGTAGGGCAATAATTAATATTCCAGCCATGAAAATCAAAGCTGAACTGTAAGCAGAAATGTCATCACTATTTCTATGAGAACGAATTAGTTCTTTTATCTCTGTATCTAATTGTTCAAGAGTTGTCATATATCAATATGAAGCTATTACTAAAAATAATGAAAACATAGAAAAAGCCCCAAGGAGATAGATCCATGGGGCTAAATATATTCTAAGGGAGAGAAGCAGATTACTCCTCCATTGCCTGAATTAAAAGAGATACTTCATTATTGATTACTTCAATAAATCCCTTTTCGATTCTAAAGGTCGTTCTTTGGTTTTTCTCATCTAATATCCTAACCTCGCCTTTTGCCAGAGCAGCTACTATCGGAGCATGCCCATTTAATATCTCAAACTGTCCATTAACTCCTGGCACCTTTACTGAGTTAATAGCGCCTTTAAAAAGCTCCTTTTCTGGTGTAAGTGCTATTAGTTCCATACTCTACTCCTATTTTGATTAAGCATTAGCTTCTGCAAGTAACTTCTTACCCTTGGCGATTGCTTCATCTATGTTACCTACCAGGTTAAAAGCCGCTTCTGGGTACTCATCTACTTCTCCGTCCATAATCATATTAAAGCCTCTGATGGTTTCCTCTATAGGCACAAGCACGCCTTCGAGGCCCGTAAACTGTTCTGCGACATGAAAAGGCTGAGAAAGGAATCTTTGTACTCTTCTAGCTCTAAGTACAACTAATTTATCTTCTTCCGATAATTCTTCCATACCTAGAATAGCAATTATGTCCTGCAATTCTTTGAATCTTTGGAGGATATTAATTACTCTCTGGGCCGTATCATAATGCTCATCTCCTACTATACTTCTTTCTAAAATTCTAGAAGTAGAGTCTAATGGATCCACTGCAGGATATATTCCTAGAGAAGCTAACTTTCTACTCAGTACTGTAGTCGCATCAAGGTGAGCGAATGTAGTTGCTGGTGCTGGGTCCGTCAAATCATCTGCAGGTACATATACAGCTTGTACAGAGGTGATAGACCCTCTTTTTGTAGATGTAATTCTTTCTTGCATCACACCCATCTCCGTCGCAAGTGTGGGTTGGTAACCTACCGCTGATGGCATCCTTCCTAGTAGGGCTGACACCTCAGATCCCGCTTGAGTAAACCTGAATATATTATCTATGAAGAATAAAATATCTTTTCCGCCAGTAGGGTCATTTAAATCACCATCTCTGTAGTACTCAGCTAATGTCAAACCTGATAATGCAACTCTAGCTCTTGCGCCAGGAGGCTCATTCATCTGCCCAAAAACGAAGGTAGCCTTCGACTCCTTGAGCTTCTCCTTGTCCACTTTACTCAGGTCCCATCCTCCACTTTCCATAGAATGCAGGAAGTCATCTCCATAATTAATAATACCTGATTCCAACATCTCCCTTAGCAAGTCATTCCCTTCTCTAGTTCTCTCGCCTACACCTGCAAAAACCGAGATACCATCATATCCCTTTGCTATATTATTTATCAACTCCTGAATTAGTACTGTCTTTCCTACACCTGCACCACCAAACAAACCAATCTTACCACCTTTAGAATAAGGTTCAATAAGGTCAATTACCTTAATACCAGTGAACAGAACTTCTGTCTCTGTAGATAAATCTTCAAACTTTGGAGGCTTACTATGAATAGAGTATGCATTCTTTGATTTATCCACGTTTCCTATTCCGTCTATCGCATCTCCCACCACATTAAATAATCTACCTCTAATAGCATCCCCTGTAGGCATGGAAATAGCCATACCTTTATCTATTACTTCCATGCCTCGTGTGAGGCCTTCTGTAGAATCCATTGATATCGCTCTTACACTATCTTCTCCTAAGTGTCTTTGAACTTCAAGTGTCAAGATTTCACCTGATTCTCTTTTGATTTCTAGAGCATTAAGGATGTCTGGTATTTTGGAACTTTCTCCAGCAAAACTAACATCAACTACAGGTCCGATTACCTGCTTTACTTGACCAATATTCGCCATTTATATATTGTGGTTATGGTTATGAAATTTGGCGCAAAGATACGAGAATGGAACATATTACACGGTAACTAGACTAAAAATATGTATACTAGATATGTAATAAATCAAACAATTACGCATCTCTCTGACATATCTTAGAGCATAAATCTACTCTTCCTCTGCTTTATTAATGTTTAACTGGATGTAAAAGCTATTCGTTTCTGAGCCATCCATCATTCTTACTACTTGAGCATTTATTAATTCTAACAATGCAAGGAATGTTACAATAGCATGCATCCTATTATCTAGATTCTCAAATAGCTTATGAAAAGAGAATTCTTTACCATTACAAATTAAGTTGCGTAGGTAAGCTTGCTGATCTTTAAGAGTATAGGGATACTTTACAATTTGATGAACGTACCTATCCTTTACGTTCTTATATCTCTCTAAGACTGTTCTGAAAGCCTTGAATAGCTTATATGTAGTTAGGGTTTCTAATTCTACATCTATCAAAGCATGTTCTGCTAAGGCCTTGATTTCTGCATTGACATTTCCTCTTAAGGTTTTTCTTGCTCTTTCTTGCTCTCTGTCCTTGAATTCGTCAATAACACTCTTATACTGCTTATATTCTAGTAACCGTTGTACAAGCTCATTTCTTGGATCAATTTCATTGCCCTCTTCATCTACTTCTTTTCTCGGAATTAGCATCTTAGCCTTTATCCTCATAAGAGTTGCTGCAACAAGAATGAACTCAGATGCTATATCTAAATCTAAGGATTCCAGCTGACGTATATAAGCAAGAAAATCATCTGTAATCTTAGATATATCGATATCATGGATATCCAATTCATCTCTCTGAATGAAATATAAGAGTAAATCAAATGGGCCCTCGAAATGTTGTATTTTGACCTTGTAAGTAGATGTCATAATTAAGCGTAGTCTTCAAAATAAATCAGACTAATTTACATAGTCAGTCAATATATTTTACATTCTATAAAAGTATCACTATCCCTCGTACATTATATCTTATACCAACAACAATTTCAGCTGATAGTATAGATGTAATACCTCAGCGATCTCTTCAGGTCATTCACAGTCTTTCCCACTTTGTAGCAGAAAGAGCTAGGACTGCCAGGCGATTTATCAAAGAAACAAATCCGCCATATCGCATTGACTCACTTCATATCATAGAAATCGATAAAAATGGAAACGAACATCTTGCTGATATAGAACAGTGGATAGACGAAGGTATAGACTTTGGAATTATAAGTGAATCTGGCATGCCGGCAGTTGCAGACCCTGGATCTGCTATTGTAAGAAAAGCACATTTAGCTAGCTACTTGGTAAAACCTTTGAATGGCCCATCATCTATTATTCTAGCCCTTTCTGCTAGTGGAATGAATGGAAATTCCTTTTCATTTAATGGTTATCTACCAATAAAAGACCAAGAATTAAAAGAAAAACTTAAATCTCTTGAAAATAGAATAATTAAGACGGGCCAGACTCAACTCTTTATTGAAACCCCATATAGAAACAATAGAATTGTTAACAACATCCTAAGCTCCATTAAAAATCAACAGTTGCTTTTATGTATTGCATTAGATCTAAACGGTAAGAATGAATATGTAAAAACAAAATCACTAAAGCAGTGGAAAACTAATTCCATTGACCTACCCAAACTTCCAGCTATCTTTCTTCTTGGCAGATAGTATATCAATGAGAATTACTAATCCTACCGTCAATTTATAGCATAAAAAAAGGGGAATGTTTTCACATTCCCCTAAGTTTCATAAACCAAAATGATTACTCAATCACAATCATATGTCTTGTGGCTGTATACTCACCAGATTCTAGCTTGTAGTATACGATGCCCGTTGAAAGTGTCTCTCTATCTACAGTTACTATATTCTCTCCCTTCTCGCCTTTCAACTGTATAATCTGTAATACCTTACCTGTAACATCATATAATGTCATTGTCGCTTCAGCAGCTTCTGGTAACGTATATCCTATCTGTGTCTGTACCTTGAATGGGTTAGGCTGATTCTGACCTAAGTCATAGGCTAACTCACTTCTACTCTGTAATCTCAAGTCTGTAACTTCTAGTCCTTCTCCTACATAAGCTTCTGCTTTAGTAATATCACTTGTGATGCCAAGTAAATTACTTAACTGTCCAGCTTCTGTAGCTTTCATCGTTAACGTCACTAATTCTCCTGTTAACGACTCTAGACTTCCATGACTCATCGTCATCTTGTTATCAAACTGAGCTATGTTTCTATTATCTATACCCTGTCCTTCAACGCCTTCCAAACTCATGCTTGACATATCCATTGTAAACTGGTACCCAAATACATCTTGCGTACTTGTTAATACAACCTCTACTTGCTCTCCTGCTGCAACTGGTCTGTCATCAAATAATAGATTTGTAACTTTTCCTGTCGGTGGCGTACTAACTACACCTGCTACTGTTGCTGTTGAGTTTAAGTCTCCAATCTTCGCCGCTATGAAATCTTGACCCAATACTTCTGCAGTCATTGATACCACATCTATATGTGTATCATAAGACCACGGATTATCTAGTGTCA
>CAZQDZ010000008.1:0-123127 GCA_964591455.1 uncultured Saprospiraceae bacterium | reverse complement strand
GCTTCTTCTTCCACGATTGGCTCTGCTTCTACCACATCTTCTTCCTCTACATCCAAATCTTCGAATATAGGCTCATCTTCTTCTTCTATCTCTTCTTCTGGCACCTCTTCGATTACGGGCGGTGGTGGCGGTGGTGGCGGTGGTGGTGGTTCCGCTGTCCTTGGCGGTTCTATCTCTAGCTCGTCATCTAATTCTAAGGCATCATCTGGTATGAATACTTCTGCATCATAGGTTGTCCAACTAAATGCAAATAGAGTGGCAGCAAGTGCTGCGACTAGACCGAATAAGAAAATTGGTCGAGTGAGTTTGAAAACATTCACATCTGGATACTTATTCCTAGCATCTAAAGGAGATTTCCATTCGTGACCATCATACTTTTCAGTAAGATTAGAGTTAGTACGTGAAGTGAAAATGTTTCTCATGACGAGAATGATAGCTATCATCACGATAAACAGGAGGAGTATCAGTAATCCTGACGTTAGTCCTGTAAATTCTATTCCACCCATAGGCTTATTTTTTATTAAAGTTATAAAATAAGTCTAGCTAGAAGAAGCGTAAAAAGTGAAAGTAATCCACTCTTACTTTATTTACTTTTTGGGTAATTCTTCTTAATAGACCTATTAATCCTGTAAATTAACATTGTCCCAGCAAAAGCACCAAATATATTGGCGACAATATCATAGATGTCAAACAAACGTCCTGTTTCCATAAGTCTTTGCAGAATCTCCATGATTATACCATAAAGACTTGTAATCAACACAATGCGCCAAAATGGCATTCTTGATGGGGATGAATTCCCAAGCCAAATCGAAAACAGGATAGCAGCGACAGCATAGGTGATAAAGTGCAACACTTTGTCCTCATTCTGGAAGAATCTTTCTGGTCCTCCTAATGATGGTGACAAAGAGAGAAAAGCCACACATGCTAGATACACTGAAAGGGGAATAATTGCTTTCAACTATTCTCAAGTCTTTTGACTTCTATAATGCTAGATGTCATTAAGGACAATTTTGGTGTATCAGTACTTAAGATATATGAGATTTATATCCTTCGTGATCCATCAAGCTCTCCAGTTCAGATTTATCTGAAATCTCAATTTTGATAATCCAGCCTTCACCATAGGCATCCGAATTGACTAAGTCAGGCTGATCTCCAGCATTCTCATCCAGCTGTTTATTGAACTCCAAAATCTTACCAGTTACTGGCATATACAAATCTGAAGTCGTCTTTACAGCCTCTATAGTACCAAATATCTCATCTTTGGTAATTGTCTCACCGACAGTCTCTACTTCTACATATACTATTTCACCCAATTCTGACTGGGCAAAATCAGTAATCCCTATGATAGCTGTATTCTCCTCTATTCTTACCCACTCATGTTCTGCTGAATATTTTAATCCTTCTTTGATTTCCATTTTTCTATCTAGTTATTTTTTAGCTTTTTGCGGCTTTCTTGCTACAGTCTTCTTCTTTGGAGCAGTCTTCTTAGCAGGTGCCTTCTTATCTACAATCTTCTTCTTAGTTGTCGCGTTCTTTGCTACAGCCTTCTTCTGTCTTGCTGGTGCTTTTTTAGCAGCCTTTTTAGGCTTGCCAGTAGTAACACCGACGGCACTTTTAAGCCACTCAGAGTTGACAGACTTAGGTCTTTCCAGGGCCAGTCCTAAGGCTCTAGACCAGCAAGAATTAGCCAATACACCCAGCGCTCTAGATACGCCAAAGAGTACTGTATAGAAGCTATACTCTTTCATGCCGTAGTGAACTAAGATAGCACCAGAGTGGGCATCTACATTTGGCCACGGATTTTTAACCTTACCTAAGCCACCCAGAATTTTTGGAACGACCCTGAACAACTGCCAGACGATACTCACGATATCGTCATTAGGAATATATTCTTCTGCAAATACCCTTTGGGCAGTGAATCGAGGGTCTGGTTGTCTGAGAACAGCATGACCATAGCCAGGAATGACCTTACCTGACTTCAGTGTCTTATTAATATAACTGGCTACCTGAGCATCTGTAGGCTTTGTTGTTTTTAGAGACTTAGTCATCCCAAAAATCCACTTAATCACTTCTTGATTAGCTAGACCATGTAGTGGTCCTGCTAGTGAACCCATAGCTCCTGCAAAGGATAGATATACATCCGCCAATGTAGAATTAATAAGGTGCGCCGTATGTGCAGACGCATTACCGCCCTCGTGATCTGCATGGATAGTCAGGTACATTCTCATCAAACTCCTGAAGTCCTCAGAGTCATTGATGCCTAACATATGAGCAAAGTTTCCTGCCCAGTCCAATTTATTATTTGGGGCTATATGTACTCCATTATGATAAACTCTTCTGTAGATGTGAGCAGCCAGCCTAGGTAGACGAGCTATCAGATTCATAGAATCCTCATAGGTTGCATCCCAGTAGTCAGCTTTACCCATCCCTTGAGCATACCTCTTAGCGAACTCGCTGCTCGTCTGCATACTATTAATCCCGATTATAAACTGTGTCATCGGGTGAGTGGAGACTGGCATTGCCGCAACAGCATTCAATGTTACCTGAGGCAGCTTTGCTCTCTTAGCCCATTCTTTACTTAGCCAATCTACATCCGCTTGAGTCGGAATTTCGTTGACTAACATAAGCCAGAAGAGGCCTTCAGGTAATGGTTCCTTCCCTGTCTTTTTGACTCTTGGAAGAAGTTTTTTTAGTTCTGGTATAGAGTAACCTCTAAATGTAATGCCCTTATTCGCGTCTAATTCTGAGCCCTCCCAGAGAATACTCTTTATTCCTCGCATACCGCCTATAACTTGTGCAGCGGTAACTTTGTCTACTACCTTGTGTCCGTGGGTTTTTCTTAAAGTTCTAATTTCATTTCTAAGCTTGGAAGACTTCTCTTTGAACTTCTTCTTTAATTTGTCCATATTTTGATGTGGGAGTTTATAATTTACGTATTAAAAAAATAGGATTAGTGCTTTATCAATCTTATTAATCATGCGTACTTCAATAGTGAATTAACACGGGACAGACTAAAAAGATTAGAGTATTTTATGCCTCAAATATCAAAATCGGAAATTACAAACAATATCCTTATTATTCAGCTAAATCAAGGGTGACCTGAAGTAGAATCTAATTCAAGAAAATTGAAATTATAAAAAGAGGTATTTATGGCAATGATTATGATAGAAGATATTCTCATCTCTGAGGACATCGTACAAGAAAAGTTTGCTTGTAACTTATCAGCTTGCAAAGGCGCTTGCTGCATAGAAGGGGATTATGGTGCGCCGTTGTCTGAGGATGAGATTTTGACTATGGAGAAACTATTGCCAGAGATTTTACCTTATCTCCCTGAGCCCTCCCAGCAAGCGATCAAAGAGAAAGGATTCTATACCTATAATAAGGAAGAATCTGTGTCCGAAACCAATCTGATGAAAGATGGGGCCTGTGTCTTTATGGGTAGAGATGATTTAGGCATTACATTCTGTGGAATACAAAAGGCTTACAAAGAAGGGAAGATATCATTCTACAAACCGATAAGCTGTCATCTATATCCCATTCGAACTAGCCATAATCATATGAACGGCTTTCAGACCCTCAACTATGACAGGTGGGAAATCTGCGATGCTGCCTGCAGTAATGGAAAGAAGAACAAGATAAAACTATACGAGTTTGTAAAGGAGGCACTCATTCGAAAATATGGTGAGGATTTCTATGATCAGTTAGATCACGCCGCCAAAAGAAAGGAATAGAAAGATTTTATTCGTTTCTTTCTATCCAGCCACTCTTTTCACTGCCCTTATCTATCTTGGGTTCTTTCATGCTTTCTTTGACCTCTGATTCTAGATTGGCCTTGGCATTATTGAATTCTCTAATGCCCTTTCCTAGACCCCTCATCAGTTCTGGCAGTTTCTTGCCTCCAAACAAAAGCAGAATCACAAATGCTATAAGAATTAACTCATATCCACCAGGAATACCTAAAAGATATATACTTAACATGGATTCAATTTTTCACAAAAGTAAGACTTATTCACCTAGTAGTAAGGTTCACTCAACAGCTTTCCTTTACAGATAGTCGATTTTTACTCATAGATTCCAATGCCTGGATAGAATGACCCAAAGGACATCCAATATCCAATCCAGGATTTTGTAGAGGATAATGACTGGCCTGCTAAAGGACCTTCTATAATCTGACCATCCATTGTAATCATGTTACCATCGCTAGATTGGGCGATGACAGGTAAGCTATTAGGTACGCTAGTTACGCCTGTCAGGCCTAAGTTATTCTCATAAGCAACGATGAAGTTATTTGATTGAGATCCTATTATTAAAAGTTCTTTTTCTTCTAAATGGTCAGTAATTACTTGGTCTTCTCTAAAGGTGGCTAGTCTATAGGCTACGTCCATAGAGTCTCCTATAACGCCGAGCACTCTTTCTTTAGAAGGCAGTCGCTGATCCAATGGACTGACAGGGAAAAAGATATTGTCATGGTTGGTGATGTAATCCCCATATGGATATTCACCATATGGTCTTGAAATACCTGTTTCTGTATTGAGCACTTCCGAATCAGGATAAGCCGACTTCCAGGTAGCCCAGCTTGTTTCTATCATTGGAACAAAATTGATTTCAGTATTAATCCACTCGCCATTTACACAATTAAGGCCCAGCTGAGACCAATAACTGTTTGTTGTTCTGTCGAAAGGTATGAGATTGGTATTAAATAGTTTGCCACTCACGCCAAATGATACATTCTGACCATTGACTGTTCTATCCCATCCTACAGCAGTACCTGTAAGTGGACAGTAAGTAATGGCCACACTCATCCCTCCGATCTCATCATTCACAATCTCATGCCAATCCAGAATCTCATGTGGGTAAGCCTTGGCAACGCCATTAATGATAACACCGACAACCAAGTCATCATCTGACAGAAAGTTAATCTGACCCACGCTAGAGAAGTTGGGCTGATTGATAGAAGGGATACCATCCTGACCTACGCCACCATCAAATACCTCACTAGCTGGAATGGACCATTCTATGGACCGCCCCTGATTCCCAGTGGACGGATTATCTTCTCCTCCACAACTAGAAAGTAAAAATGTTGCTAATAGTAATAGGCCGAGTTGTAATTTTCTCATCGCTGATATACTTTTAAAATTGATAGTTTATTTGTGCACCCCATTCTAGATTTGTCGTGATTTGGACGCCTTCCAGATTTTGATATAGAGGAAACTTAATAAAGGTTCTGTAGCTGATAATATTATCTCTTGTAAAATAAATACCTAGAATCTGATTAACCCAATTACCTCCACTGTTATTAGCGGGGGCATTTTGTTCTGAATTTGAGTCAGCCCATCTATATTGCCATTCTAGGTCTGGTATAATGAACCACTGCCCAGCCAGGAATTCTCTGCTGATTGTTGTGCGCCAATTTAATTCATTGCCAAATTTGAATGAACGGCCACCCACGCCGTTGTCACTAGCAAAATTGGAATTTGTACCATTGAGGCGAAACGACACATTTGTTTTAGCAGAGAAGGCCGAATTAAAAATTCTGTTTTTTACGAGTATTAATTGATTGATAACATCCCATGACCCAGTACCGCTCTGCATGTCTGGTGACAAGAAGATATTTCTCTCACTTCGGATGGACTCCGTACCAGTAGGCATTTTCAATGCAGGTGTATATTGGAGTAACCAATCATTCTTACTCCAAATCTTTAGCTGAGCGACCAGAGATAGATCACCTATCCCGAAGGCTGACTGTGATTCACTAATTGTCGTTCTATTCTGCGCCACCAAAGGAAGTAAGACGCCTAAGGCGAATTTTTCACTGAAGGTGTAATTGGCACCTAGAGAAAGGATATTATTTTCTCTAGTCCTCGGGTCATTGACCAGTGTTTCGTTATTGTCCACAAGTCTATTGATACCAATATGACGATAAGCCAAGCTGAGACTATGTTTATATTTCGTACTGGTCTTCAATCCGAAGTTGGAAGCCACTGGTGCACCAGCCGAACAGCAAGTCTGTGCCTCCGCACTTACTAATGTTATTATGAAAAGAATGGATATGAGAGCACACCTTATCATAGACGAAGTAAATATTGTCCATTTATACCAATATCCATGTCTTCTGTTATACAAAAAATAATTGTTATTAGGATTTAGGTAAATAAAGTAGAATCTAAACCCTAAGTGTTATTTTTCGTTTGTAGTGTGCTGTCTTTTAATATTGTGTAAAACAAATTATCTACGATGAACCAAAATATAGAAAAAGCAATCTATTGGATTTCCACCTTTGTCATGTGTGGGATATTCGCTTACAGTGCCCAAATGTATTTCAGGAATCCAGAAATGGTTCAGGGCTTCTTCAAGCAACTTAGTTATCCTGATTACCTTGTTATTCCATTGGCTATACTTAAAGTACTGGGTATTATTGCTGTGACAACTAAGTTGTCCAAGATGTTGACAGAGTGGGCCTATGCGGGATTCTTTCTAGATGCTATTCTGGCGTATACTGCGCATCATATGGCTGGTGGCGGAGCTACCTTTTCTATAATTGCTATTGTTAGTACGATAGTTTCTAGGTACATGTATGGTAGGTTATATCTATAAACTACCTCTTGTGTATATAGGACCTGAGAACAGGAAGCACCTCTGATTCGAACCATGGATTTCTTTTCATCCATCCGATATTTCTAGGAGAAGGATGAGGGAGTACAAAGTAGTCTGGTAAGTACTCCTGATAACTCCTAACGGTATCTGTAAGAGTCTTTTTACGATTCTTATTGAGATAGTAACGCTGTGCATATTGACCTATAAGAAGGGTAAGTTCTATGTTGTCCAGATGTGAATATATTTGTTCGTGCCATAATGGGGCGCATTCCTTTCTAGGAGGCAAATCTCCAGATTTACCTTTGCCAGGGTAGCAAAATCCCATGGGCATAATTCCGATGGTCTGGTTATCATAGAATTCCTTGGTAGTGACTCCCATCCATGTTCGCAGCGTATCTCCACTTCTATCGTTCCACGGGATGCCTGTCATATGTACTCTGGTCCCAGGTGCTTGTCCTATAATCAATATACGACTGGTCTTGCTAACGGATACCACTGGACGTGGTTCTATATGTGCAGCACACTCCTGACATTTTTTTATTCTTTTAAGAAGGGTATTTAGATTGTTAGGTGGCATGTGCTTCTTTGAAATGTTTTCTGAGAAAGTGCAAACAGATTCCTGATAAAGCAGAAAGACAAGCTGCAATAATGAAATAATTTGTGTATCCCGTATATTCTACAACTGGTAAACCTAGAATCGGTGAGAGTAAGAAGGCGACAGCAAACATCATGGATACCATGCCCATGTATTTTCCTTGATTTTGTTCGTCAGTTCTCCGCATAGCTAAAGATGGAATTAAGGGGAAGTTAATGACTTCTCCTATTGCGATAAGCAGACTGTAAAGTATAATAGCTAAGAGCGGGTCATGAAATACACTGAGGCATATGTATCCCATTCCGATTAATATGGCTCCTGCGACCATCGGTTTGAAGTAATTATTGGCTTGTTCTATCTTATAGACGATTGGCATTTCAAGGAGAAATACTAGTAAGCCATTGGCGGTAAAAAAAGCACCAATAAGTTTCTCATCCATCTGAACGACTTCTTTGAAATATACAGGAACTGAAAATATGATTTGAAAAAAGGCAATCATATTTATCAAATTGAAGAAGAGAAACAGTACCAATATTTTATCCTTATACGGTGATGCTGTACCTGATGTTTTGTTTTCTTTCTGTTTGAGTTTTTTATTGCGATGACCAAGCACAATAAATAGAGTAATAAGAGCAAGAAAGCAGGTGCATCCATCTACTATAAATAGCAGGTTATAGCCTACACTGGCTGCCAAATATCCACCTACAGCAGGTCCGATAGCTACCCCAAGATTAATCGCCATTCTTAGTAACGAAAAAGCTCTGGTTGTGTTTTTATTATCGCCCCATACACTAACTGCACTAAATGCAGCAGGACTAAACATACTGGAAAATATACCTGTGACAATCAACCACAAGCAAAGTGGAATAAAACTTTTAAACATAAGTATGCCTAGAAACGCTGACCCCATGCCAAATAAACTGATTGCCATGACCTTGAAGTTGCCAATGATGTCACTCAAATACCCACCTATATTAGATCCAATCAATGCGCCTAAGCCAAAACAAAATAACACCGTTCCAGTCTGTATCTTGGAGAAGCCAAGCTGTTGTGAGAGATAGACACTCATAAATGGAATGACCATCTCCCCACACCTATTAACCAGGTAGATGAGGGCCACATACCAGACATCTCTACGTAGACCTGAAAATGATTTGATATAGAGGTTGATTAGGTTCATAGCATAAAAAAAGCCTTGTCAGAATCTATGACAAGGCAACTATATTTTATTTAAAGTATAGAAATAACTATCTCATCAGTGACAAAGCATTATTCTGGAGGTATAAATATTCCTCAACATCATTTCTTAATTTATTATCTGATACAAAGATAATGAAGTATTTGACTATAGGCAATTTACAATTCAAATGGATGGAGAGTAAGGATATAAAGAAACCTAGGTATATACCTTTGGCTATATTCTAATGAAACGTGGTAGACATTATGTAGAAAGGAGATGATTTAAAAAGGAAAGTTGTATATCATTGTTGCTGCATATCAGTCCTGTCTCTTCTTCTTATCCTCAGAAGACCTACTTTTGCTTATACATCACGTAAACTGAAAGTCATGCACCTAAATAAATTTCTATATGCAATGTTGCTTCTCTTTCCATTCTATCTCACTGGACAGGTAGATAACTACTCAGCAGGGGAACAGGGTCAGAAATTAGATTGGTTGCTATACTATCTGGATAAAAACTATGTAGATAGTGTGGACAACAAAAGTATGGCGAATATAGCTATCAGGGCGATAGTTAAGGAACTGGATCCATACTCTAGTTACCAATCAAAGGAAGAAGCGGATAAGCAAAGAGCGAATGATAAAGGCCTTACGGGCAAATCTGCTGGTTTCAATTTTTATATGATAAGAGATACAGCGATAGTTACTTATATCAATGATGGTGGTCCTGCTGAATTGGCAAGCTTAGTAAAAGGGGATAGAATTCTTAAGATAAATGGGAATTCTGCTATTGGCGGGAGTGGTTTTAACCTAATCAATGACGCCATCAACTTGCCGGAAATCAATGAATTTGATATGAGTGTACTCAGAAAATCAGGTATCATAGAAAGTGTTGTATTCCATAAAGATAATCTACCCCTCCTGAGTGTGACTGCAGGTTACATGCTTACTGAGAATGTGGGGTATATTAAGTTGGGTCGATTTACATTGAAAACAATGGAAGAGTTTGTTCCTACAGTAAAGTATCTCCAGTCACTGGGTATGCAAAAGATGGTCTTGGATATGAGAGGTAATTATGGTGGAGTGAAAGAACAAGCGATACAGTTAGCAGATATCTTTCTGGACGAAGGCAAGGTCATCCATCTTGCTGAAGGCACTAATTTTCCTAAAGATAAGCGCTTCTCAGGACCTGGAGGTATTTGGGAAAAAGGGAAGTTAGTAATACTGCAGGATGATAAGACGGCATCAGCGAGTGAGATTTTTATCTCAGCCATGCAAGAATGGGATAGAGCTATCGTTGTGGGTAAAAGCACATATGGGAAAGGGTTAATCCAACAATCTTACAAATTGGGAGATGGGTCTACAATCAGGCTGACTGTAGGAAGATACTATACACCCACAGGTAGACTATTACAGAGAACTAGTGATGATAATAATGATTGGATGACACCATATAAGACTGAGCTCCATGCCAATTCTATGACCAGAGACCTCAAGGTCCCAGCTTCATTGAGAATAAAAAGCATGAATGGACGGGAGATTCTAGCAGGATCTGGAGGCATCATTCCTGACATATTCTATGAATGGCAAGATAAAAGAGACTATGCGTTACTGAACAAACTAAATGAAAGAGGGCTACTGTACAAATTTGCAACAGATTACACAGACAAAAATAGAAGCCAACTAAAGCAGGAGTATAATACTGTAAAGGCCTATGTGGACGATAGAATAAGAGAGGCATATATGTTGAAGGATTTAAGAGAATACTTGACCATAGAAGCAAGCAATCTTGTAATCCCTCACAACTTTCCAGAGACAGTCATATGGAATCTAAAATCGTGGGTTGCCGCCCAGACATGGCATGACAATGCTTATTGGGAAGTAGAGAATGGAGACGATGCACTCCTCAACAGAGCCAAGGAAGTTATGGATGGAACCTTACATGAAATCCTAGGAGTAACCTTCTAAGCTACTTTCCTAGACGTTTAAAGAACTCATCCATCCCTGGCTGGTTAATTTTGAAGTCTTCCTCTGCTTTGGCTTTATCAGCAATCTTTCTAACATCATCTAGTAAAGCTTTTGCATCATAAATAATTCCATCCTTGATTGTGTATTTGACACCGCCTACTCTGACGATTTCATTATCTTCAGTCAGCTTGATTGCCCCCGTTCCGTACAATACTTTTAGGTTCTGCAGAGGATTTTCATCTATAATAATTAGGTCTGCTTTTTTACCTACTTCCACACTACCTATTATGTCATCCATGCCAAGTGCCTCGGCACCATACAAGGTTGCCGATCTTATAACTTCTAATGGATGGAATCCAGCTTCTCTGAGCAATTCTAATTCTCTCACGTATCCGAATCCGTACAATTTATATATAAAGCCTGAATCTGACCCTGCTGTCACACGGCCACCGCGATTTTTGTACTCATTGACGAAGGTCATCCATAGATTGTAATTATCCTTCCAGTCTACTTCCTGTTCTGTACCCCAAAAGTGCCAGTAGGAACCATGTGATATCTTACTAGGTAAATAAAATCTCCATAGACTTGGCAGTGTGTATATTTCATGCCACTCTTCACGGCGGGCCCTGTGCAAATCTCTGCTGGCCTCATATATATTGAAAGTAGGATCTATGGTAAAATCTAAATCCAGCAACTGCTGCATCACTTTATTCCAATGAGCAGAGTAGGGCTCAGCGGCTTGCACCCACAATCTTCCCGCTTCCTCAAAACGGTGCTGCTCGTTCTGATAATTGTAGTCTAATGGGTAGTCTTGGATCGTCCTGTCATGGAAGAGTGCTTCGGGGAGTCCGTACCAATGTTCCATTGTTGTCAGGCCTGCTTCTGCAGAGTGTAAGACATTCCACCTAGCGACATCAAGCTGCGCATGGTGACATGCAGAGCGGAGCCCTAGTTTCTTATTTTCTCTTAAAGCGGCATCAAAAATTTTTGGAGCAAGGCCAAAGAATTTAATTCCATCAGCACCTTTATTTGCATTGGTTTTGACCCAATCTCTGGCTTGTTCAGGGGTAGAAATAGGTGATTTACTATCTTGCCCGAATACTGTATAAGCCATAATCCGAGGCGCAGTAATATCATTGGATTCACTGAGTGCTTTATGCTTTAACGTCCAGTCAAGTCCATTGCCACAGGATGGTTCGCGTATGGTTGTAATACCATGACCCATCCACAATTTGAAAACATACTCTGGTGTAGTGCCTTGAGAAAGACCACCTATATGACCATGCATATCTACCATTCCTGGAATTACATAAGACCCATTGGCATCCACTTCATGACCTGCTGTCTTGAGTTTTGGTCTTCGTGTAGAGTCAATCGCCACACCTGGAAACCCCACTCTTCTGATGTTAGATATGATATCATTTTCTATTACAATATCTACAGGTCCGATGGGTGGAGCACCTGTACCGTCTATAAGAATGGCTCCTCTGATTATCAGTTGAGAATAAGGTCCACTGCCTTCTTTTACTTTAGGTGAGGAAGCCATCTCCTGGCTTTGCATATAATGAGAGAACAGCAGGAAAGTGACTAAAAACAAATATCTCAACGTCATGACTTTAGATTTATATCTCCCAAGTTAACGATGAATGGTATAAACTAAAAAAGACCATCCAATAAAATTGGACAGTCCTTTTTTTGTTAAATTCAACCGGAAAGCTTTCTCCCCAGTTTTTATACACCTTTTCATCTTTTAGACGCCTCCATTGAGTTCGTCTTGTAACTTTTTTAGTCCATCCCAATCGCCTTTCGCAGCTAAGCCAGCTTGTGTAGGCCATGTTTTTGGATTATGAACTTGATATCTTGGACCGGCAGCCTCCAGAATAGCTTTTATTTCTTCTGGTGTACTAGCTGCTACTTTTGCAAATGTTGTCAAGCCTGCTTTCTGCAGTAACTCTGAGATTTTAGGTCCGACACCTTCTATCTTTTTGAGGTCATCTGGCTTTGCAGGTGTCACAACTACTGGTTCTGGTGCAGGCGTTGGTACTACAGGAGGTGCACTGACAACTCTTCTTCTGTCTACCTCTTTGATTTCTCCATCTAGTCTAGTTCGGCTAGTTTCGCTTGCCTCACTTCTTCTGAGCTTCATTGTCTGAGCCATCATTTCCTGAAGTTGACTCATGTCTATCTCCTGGATAACCTGCACTTCTTTGATGATTTCTACAGGTACTTCCTTAATCACTTCCACTTCTACTTCTACTTCCTTGATGATTTCTACCTCTACTTCTTTTATCACTTCTTTAATGACTTCTTTCTCTATGATTCTTTCTACAGGCACTTCTTTTGTGATTTGTATTTCCTTAATCACTTCTACTTCCTTAGGGACGGCTACCTCCTTCGTTACTTGTATTTCTTTGATGACTTCTACAGGTACCTCTTTTATGACTTCTATTTCTTTGATGACTTCTACAGGCACTTCTTTAATGACTTCTACATTCACTTCTTTGATAACCTCTACTTCTTTGATGATTTCTACGGGTACTTCTTTCACTACCTCTACTTCCTTGATAATCTCTACTTCTTTAGTGACTGCTACCTCTCTGACCACCTCTACTTCTTTGATAACCTCTACTTCCTTGATGACTTCTACAGGTACTTCCTTGATGACTTCTATCTCTTTGACTACCTCTACTTCTTTGATGCGCTCTACGGGTACTTCTCTCACTACTTCTACTTCTTTAATCACTTCTACTTCTTTTACCGGATTAGTAGGTCTGCTATCTAGCTTTCTTTTGATATTGAAATACTTAGAATCAAGTGCTTTATATTTATCTACTTCAGAATTATATTGCTTCTGAAGGTTAGATATTTCTAAGGTCTGGCTCGAAATTTTATTTGTGTATTCTGAAGCGTCCAAAAATTTCGCATTCCCTGCCAACCATCCCAGAAGACCAGCGATAGTTGTTATGATGAGTGGTAATATTAAACACATGATATTATCGGTTTAGATATTTAATAATGAATTATGGTGGTTATATTTTTTCTCCGAATGAAGCAACAATGCCTAAGAGAACTTCTTTTGCTCCTACATCGTAAGCACATTGTAAATCTCTTGAATGGCGTGATGAACTCAATAATTGAGTATTATCAATGTCATAATTACTTGAGAGATAATGCTGCATGCTTAGAGCACGAGCTTCACCAAGTGTCTCCTCATCAGTATTATTTTTTTCTTGTTCGAAGTATATCCCTTCTAATAGTAGACTTCTGTCTGGGTTATCTTCTAAGTATTGTGCTACCTCCTTGAATACTGATTCGTATTCAGAAGCTTTATCATCATGGAATATGATATTTGCTGAGCTACCCTTAAATTTTACGTTGAAAGGAAGAGAGACAGAAAAATCTCCATCTTCAAAGAGGAGAGATCTGTCGCAACCATTATCAGTTGCTGCCCCTAATGAACCGGCTGCTGCGGCTGCAGGTTTTTTTGTCTTGTCTGCTGGGCAAAGGTATTTCTTAGTGAAGAATGAACTTCCTAGAATCCAAATTAGTAAGGCAAGAATCCAAAATGTCCTCATTGTGAGATAGATTTTCACCTAGAGCTAATTGAAATTTAACCTTCGGTGTTGTTTAGTTAATGAATCTGTTGGTAATGTGAGCTAAATCAGAATCTTACACATTAGATTTATTTCACATATGTAATTCACCAACTTTTGTTCCAAACTTGCCGATATAGGGAGGAGCGCTGAATTTTAACAATTAGAAATTATAGATATAAGGCAGAATGTTGATATAAATACCTGACTTTCTTTGGCTTATATATATAAATCAAAATTCTAAGAAAACTGGCTTTATCCATTAGTATAAAATGAAAATGGTTTGGATAAGCACGGGGAGAGAGGAAAGTTGGTCCTAATTCAATAATCTGAACAGGTTATCTTACTTGATAAAGACATTAGTGTACTGAGGAATCATCATGTCTTCTAGAAAGAATCCAAGTTTAAAATAGCCTTTGCCGAATATATTCCTATTGATTTTGACCATTCTAGCTTCTACAGGTAATTGAAATTCCAATTCGCCACCTTCATTGTATATCTGTATAACTGAGACTTTTTGGTTAGTGATGAAGATTAGATTGTTAGACTCTGCATCAAAAATAGACGACTTGAAGAAGTCTAAATCACTAAACATTGTCACTTCGACTTCCTGAGCTGATATTAATATTGTAGGCTCTGTGCTTGCAGTTAAACCGTGAGTTAATATGAGTACGGTAACTAAAATCTGAAATTTGGCTATTAAGTTTTCCACGATTATAAGACAGTAAATCAATCGAGTTACTCTCATTATATGACATTACGTCTAATCTATCGACTTACTACAGAGGCACTACGAGCATTTCAAAAGGGTAAATTGGCTTTCTTTAGACAGATGAAATAAGGCTTTTAAGGGATATAAAATCCGTTTCTCTCTTTACTTAACACTAGTAATACGAGAGAAGATAAAGTCATAAGTAACAAATAGCGAAACGGCAAAGAATCTCGAAGAGACATTATTTCTTCCGTTGAATAGAAAAAAGTTGTTTGGATCAATGTCAGATATGTCTACAATCTGGCTTCCATTATTTCGCCTGCCATAGGCCAAGTCCATACCCATAGAGAATTGGTTTCGACCATAATTGAAACTGCCGCCTCCAGAGATATGAAAAACATTACCTGTTGTACCTAAGTACTCTGTTGTATTATTAAGTCTCAGATTATTGTTCTGATCAAAGTCTGTCCTAGCACCAAATAACCAGGTCACGTTTTCAGATGATTTCTTGTAATAGCCTACTGCAATATTGAGAACAGATTGGGCACTATTTTCTAATACTGAAATAGTAGTCAGTGAGTCAGAGGCTAAGCCATCAAAACTATCATCTATATCCTCGAATATAGTATATTGCCCTACCTGACCAAAGTATTCCATAGATATTGATAGCACGTTATCTTTATCTAAAGATATATCTAAGCCTGCACCTACTGATAATGGTGTCCTGAAGTCTTGCAGGGTTACATCATTTCGATTAGAAGCATTAGTAAAGGATTCATTAGCAACATTTATGCGTAAATCGTCAGTAGTATACCTAGCTGATGACCGTATGATACCATAGGTAGGTGACGTTAAAGTCAATCCTAGATTCCAATCATCTTGTCTGATTCTTAGTCCTAATTTGGTCACAAATCCAGACTGGGCAGATAGATTATAACCGAATTCTCTTTGCCAGCCTAGCAAAACATCGGAGGGGCTAAGTGAAGAAACAATTTCCTTATTGAGTCTAAAGTCCAGCGCTTGGCTATGCCAGATGGAGAACTGAGTTATACCTATTCCTACATTATCTGTAATCAAGCAGGCAAGTCCTAAGCCATACCAGTCCTCTGAGATCCTTCGTGAAAAATCTAAATCTCCTCTGAATAATCGTTCGGCACCTTGATTGACTCTATCCACGACTCTATCTTCGAAACTGATTTCAGTTCTGAAGCGTTCGAAAGCGGTCACGCCTGCCACAAATCGTTCTGATTTAAATGGTTTGAATCGAATGCCTAGAAACCCAGGTGAAAAGCCTAGTCCTGTATCTCTTATGAGATTGTCATCTCCTATAATATTTCTTACTTGTAGGTTGGAATAGGTGGGACTCAAAAAGGAGAATGCAAATCCCAAATCATCTCCAATCCCTATACTACCTGGATTATAAAACAAAGATGTCTCACCTTCCGCAGAGGCAATCACTGCACCATTTAGCAGAAGGCCCCTAGCGCCATATTGATGCGTCCAATAGTGTGAATCCACCTGAGCGGTTAACCATAGGGCTGGAAACAAAAGAATTATGATAAGAAGCATCTTATGACTCGTCATTATAGATTCGTTAGATTCCAATTGCCGATTATGGCGCTATAAATTGTACAGATAGCTAGGTATATCTACAATATAGACAAAATCTGGTCCATACATCTCCGCCCTTGATAGTATGTTCTGTTATCAGTTCCGAAATGGGTCATCAGAAAAACCACCAAGCCCCTCAATTGTAAGGATTAGTTCATATCCATGGCCACTATTGAGTCGCTTATAGAATGTCTTTTTCTTACCCTTTGCATTATATCTATACTTGAATCCCACAGTATTGGGGGCCACTATACCTTCATTCTTGGCTAGGATGAAAATGGAATTGCCTTCCTGTGGATCTATTTCTAAGCGAACTTTGTACGGCTGTTCTGTGAGTTTGTAATCAGTTAAAATCCACTCATCATTGAAACTTACAGATATTGAATCTCTATCTATAAGGTCTGGGTCATAGAACTCTAAGTCTACAAAATCGTTTTCTGGAACTGGTGGTGGGAGATCTATGTCAGAGGGTGAGCTGACCTCTACTGATCTGGTTTTGGGTTTGAGAATCTTATTCGCTACTATTTCTTCCAATTCCTCTATCTTTTCAGGGTAAACGACTTTATATAGAATAGGCCTATCGTCATAATTGAGAACAGAATTGCCGAGGTTCTCATTTAAATAGTTAAGCTTGGAAGCAAATCCAGGACTTATGCTATTGACATTAGTCAGAAGGATGCGATTATGAATGTAATAGCTTCTACCATAGAGTTTGTGGACATCAGGCAAGGCACCAGACTTATTGTTAGCTACAAAGGAACACATCTCTCTTACCTGTCGACCAATCTCTGAAATAAGATTCTTATTATCCCCAGTATAATGCGCAGTGGCATTATCTAGATTTTCCATGGCACCTTTTATTCTGGTTAGGTAACTATCCAAATTGCCAGTCTTATCTTGACGAAGCACCCTTATCATCTCTACAGTTGCACCGTGTATTTCATTAAGGAGATATTGTACTGAATCATCCTTTAATCTCAGTTCACTTCTTAATACTCTGGCCAGCTTATCATGTAATACATCATACTCTGTAAAGTAGCTTACGGCCTTTTCCAGCAATTCATAACTTATATATATGTTTTCTCTCTGATTGAGATCAGAAGTAGAAATAAAATTGCCTATCTCGAATCGTAATGAATTGATACTTGTCAGGATAGAGGTCATTTGCTTGACCAAACTCTTTGCAGAGGCGGGAGCAGAAGTAGTGGACTGTGCTATACTGCGACTCAGACTCATGGCAGAATTATTATCATCACTTGTATTTATGTCAGGATTGTCGAATATGTCATCCCCCAGTTCATCATTGGTGATGTGTGTATTTATTTTATGACTATCTAGATCCACGTACTTATTGAGGTCCTTATTATAATTAACAAAAAGGATGTGGGCCACAGTTAAGCCATGCACACTCTCATTCATAAACTGTACATACTCATTCAATTTGGTAAACGCTTCTCTACTTTGGGCAAGGCTATTATAGCTTCCAAGAAGACAAAAAATCAATGTATAAAGAAGAACTTTAATCATTTATGCCCCGTTTTAGGATGGGAAGTCAAATATATGACCCAAGCCTTAGCTTAAAGGAAATTAACAGGCCTTTTAGTGTAGATTTATACTAATTTTAATAGTAATGAAAACATTTGTTACCCTCTTTGTTATTCTGAGCATAACAGTAACTATGGGCGCTCAAGAGCTGGTAGAGTACAGCTTTGAAGTCAAAGGTACGTGTGCCATGTGCAAAGAGCGAATAGAAAAGGCTGCTTTGGAGGAGGGAATTGCTTCTACAGCTGATTGGGATTTTGATACCAAAATCTTGGTTGTCATTATAGATGAATCAGTGACTTCTATCAATTTTCTCAGGAATGCGCTTGCAGAAGTTGGTCACGATAATGGTAATTTCCAAGCATCAGATGAAGTATACGACAATCTCCATGAATGCTGTAAATACAGGCCTGAAGTGGCGCTTGTCGAGGGGTATATCTTCGCTATGGAAGATGGGATCCAGGTACCATTAATTGGTGCCAGTATCAATTTTGAGAATACAGCAAAAGGGACGACCACGGATGCAACTGGCTATTTCCAAATCCCAAACCCTGAGAATCACGAGGCACTTGCCGTTAGCTATATTGGATTTGAAGATCAGAGTGTGCCTATCAGAGAAGGCATTATGGAAGTCACACTTGCTGATGGGGTAGAGCTAGATGTCGTAGAAATATCTTACAGAGAAAAGACCTCTAGAATATCATTTGTCAATCCGCTCAATGTAGAAACTATATCTAGAGAAGAGCTGACCAAGGCTGCTTGCTGTAATTTGTCAGAAAGTTTTGAAACGAATCCCTCAGTAGATGTATCATTTAATGATGCCGTTACTGGGACTAAACAGATACAACTTCTGGGCCTAGCAGGTCCTTATGTGCAAATAACAAGAGAGCTCATGCCAGACGTCAAAGGGCTCAACAGTTTATATGGACTTAATAGCATTCCTGGTCCATGGATTCAGAATATCCAACTCATTAAAGGGACTGGCTCTGTTGTCAATGGATTCGAAAGTATAACTGGTCAGATAAATGTAGAGCTCAAAAAGCCTGATCAGGATGAAATCCTACACGTCAATGGTTATATAAATAATGGTGGAAGACTAGAACTAAACTCTAATTTCAGAACTTCCATAACAGATAAACTCTCTACAGGGGTTCTTGTACATGGCAAGTCACTTCGCCATCCTCATGACAGAAATGATGATGGATTTACGGATATGCCAATGGAAAACAATTTCATTGTTGCAAACAGATGGCGGATTGAAAGTGATTTTGGACTGTTGGCACAGGTTGGTGTTAAGTATACCTCTATCCATAATTCAGGAGGATATCATGATCACTTTACTGGTGTCTCTAAGGCCCATGAGACTCACTGGAGAATGAATACAGACATTCGAAGACTGGACCTATGGAGTAAGGTAGGTTATATCTGGCCTAGCAATCCGGAAAGAAGTATTGGACTTCAACTAGGATCATCTATTCATGAGCAAGAGTCAGAGTTTGGGTTTTCAAGATACAATGCAGACGAAAACACCTTATATGGCAATCTGATATTCCAGAATATCTTCTCGAATGGCCATACTCTAAGAACGGGCTTGACTTACCAAAGAGATGATATAGGAGAAATTGTAGATAAGGCTGGTTTCTTTACTAGAGTAGAATCTGTACCAGGCGCCTATATAGAATATACACTCAAATCAAACGAGAAGTGGTCTATTATTCCAGGCCTTAGGGTAGATCATCACAATACATATGGTACGTTTGTCACACCACGCCTTCATGCCAAGTATAATCTGTCAGACCAATCTATCCTTAGGTTCACTGCGGGAAGAGGTCAGCGGACCGCAAATATTTTTGCTGATAATATTGGCCTATTTGCTACTAACAGATCTGTTATTATCAGAGGCGGAGATACAAATACCACTCCTTATGGACTAGATCCAGAAGTGGCATGGAATTATGGCGTGAATTTCACCCATGGCTTAAGGCTCGCAGAAAGAGAATTAGTGATAGCTGTAGATGCCTACAGAACAGATTTTGAGAATCAGATAGTGGTGGACTATGAGACAACAAGGCAAGTATCTTTTTATAACCTTAACGGGAAGTCTTATTCCAACAGTTTTCAAGTGAAGGCAGATTATGAGTTGGTGAATAACCTTGACTTGAGGGTAGCCTACAGATTCTTTGATGTACAGAGCACATTTGAAGGTAGTCAATTAGAAAAACCACTCATATCTAGGCATAGAGCTTTTGCAAATGCAACCTATAATCTGAATGATAAATGGCACTTCGATTTGACACTCAACTGGAGAGGTGCTCAGCGGCTACCAGATACTTCTAGCAATCCTGAACAATATAGGGTCGAAGCCTACTCCCCATCTTATTTTCTGACTAACGGACAGATTAGCAGACGCTGGGGAAATAAATGGGATATCTACCTAGGTGCAGAAAATATCTTTAATTACAAACAACCTAATGCGATTATAGGCAGTGATGAACCACTGAATAATGAATTCTTTGACGCCTCTATAGTTTGGGCGCCTTTATTCGGAGCCAACGTTTATCTGGGTTTCAGATATAATCTGGAGAGAGAATAAAAAATAAGCTTGTAGCCTTCTTTTAGGTCAGAAAAGGATTGCTCCTTTTTTCAGCACCTATGGTTGTCGTTGGGCCATGTCCACTATAGACAATGACATCATCTGGCAGAGGAAAAAACTTAGTTCTTATGCTGGAAAGTAAAGTCTCCATATTGCCACCAGGCAAGTCTGTTCTTCCAATACTGCCAAGAAAGAGGACATCTCCAGCTATAAGTTGTTTGCTAGGTGCATGATAGAATGATATACTAGCAGGCGAATGTCCTGGCGTAAAATATACGGCTAACTCAGTCTTACCAAAGGTAAGCAGGTCTCCTTCATCAAGGAATTGCTTAATGTTGGGGCCTGGCTCATAGTCAGTGTTATACATGGTAGCTACTTGTACCATATTATCAAGCATGACTTGTTCTCCTTTGTGAGAGGTGAGTTCCAAGCCATATTTCTCTGAGACAAACTTATTGCCAAGCACATGATCTATGTGACAGTGAGTATTTACAAGTTTTACTGGGGTTAGATTATGTTCTTCGAGGTAGTTAACCAGCTGCATTCTTTCATGTTCTGAGTTGCAGCCTGGATCTATGATGATACATTCCTTCGTGTCGTCATATAAGATATATGTGTTCTCCTGCCAACTGCTGAATGTAAAGGTGTGGACTTTCATTTTCTTTTAATCATGTTGCGCTCAAAGGTACATTTATATGATAAATCAATTTGCTTACTATCAGCAGCCAGCCAGTCTGAAAGGCTCTAGGAAGGTATCCAGAGTATATAGCAATGACATTATATCGCTGCTTCTTAGATTAGACCCTTGTCTCTGACAACAAATCATTAAAAGTGTGCCCAAAAAACTGTATTTTTCAAATCATGAATAAACAGGCTATCACATATAGTGATTACCTTCCTCATCAGGTTCTAACAATAAGATTCCTAATCAGGATAGAATAATTAAAATATAGGTTTTTAGGTTTTATAGATATGCGATTCAGAATACAGATACTCATATTTAGTTTTTTTATTGTCTGCAATTTATTAGGGCAGTCTATTGCTACGGAGTTTGGTAAAAACCGAGTGCAGTTTCATAATGACAAGTATAAGTGGTCTCGCTATGAGACAGAGAATTTTGTTACCTACTGGTATGGAAAAGCTCGAAACATTGCCCAACCTACAATTCAGTTGGCTGAGTTGGATCATGAAGAGATACAGAAAATCTTGGAACATACACTGAGTAGAAAGATTGAAATAATAGTCTACACAGATTTGACTGACCTTAAGCAATCAAATATTGGTTTAGACCAGGCATTTACAAATAAAGAAAAAACGACTAAAGTAGATGGCAGCAAGATGCTTGTATACTTTAATGGAGACCACCAATTATTAAGGTCCCAGATAAGAAAGGGTATTTCCTCTGTTTATTTGAATTCTGTTTTGTTTGGTTCCAATCTTCAGGAGATTGTACAGAATTCCCTATTGCTTAATTTGCCTAGCTGGTTTAGTGAAGGGCTTATTAGTTATTCTGATCAGCCTTGGGATAGATTTATAGAAGATGAATTCAGAGACTTAATAGATCGTTCGAAAAAATTCGAATTCGAAGACTTAACGGTAGAGCATCCGAGAGTAGTTGGTCATAGTCTGTGGCACTTTATTGCACAGAGTTATGGCAGTTCTAATATTGCCAATATAGTCTATCTGACGAGAATCAGTAGAAGCTTGAATAATAGCTTTCATTTCGTATTAGGAGAAGAATTCGATTCTGTGATAGAGAAGTGGCATGTTTATTATAGAAATTATTATTCTTTAGAAAGTGATAAGTTTTCGCCCACAGAAAAGTCTGGAGAGTTTTCGCTGAAGAATGACAAAGGGGTGCCGATAAGTAAATACCGTATCAGCCCTGACGGAAATTATTTAGCCTATGTGGTAAATGAGAAAAGTAAAGAACGGGTCTATATCAGAAATCTTTCTACTGGTGAAGAAAGATTGGTTTTAAAGAATGGGTATAAAAATATTTTTCAAGAGCCAGATTATAACTATCCACTGATTGCCTGGCATCCAACTTATCCAGAACTGAGCATTATATATGAGAAGCGAGATATATCATGGTTAAGAAGATATGACTATCGAGATGATAGTTATGTGGAGGAAGAGATGACTAAGAATTTTCATCGGGTATACAGTTTATCTTATGTAGCTCCTGAAGAGTATCTTCTTTCTGCTACTACAGATGGATATTCAGATTTGTACCATTATAAATCAGATAATCGACACCATACAAGAATTACGGAAGATTTCTACGATGACTTGGATGCAGAATATGTAACGGTAAATGGGAAAAGTGCAGTTTTATTCCGATCTAATAGAACAGAGGATAACCTTATCAAAAGTAGGATAGACACCATTCTACCTGTGGAAAACTTTGATCTCTTTTTGCTGATGGGGTTATCAGCTGATGCGGAATTAATCCGACTGACTCGAACACCTGACACTAACGAGCGACAACCTTTTATGAACAGCGACAATACAGTTGTTTATATTCAGGGAAGTTCTGGAGTGGAGAATATCTATGAACATGACTTGAACACTGGAGACATCACACCGCTGACTAACGCAGAAAGGAATATCATCAAGCATCATGCAGTACCTCAAAGTGCAGACCATTTTTATAACTATTACTACAACGGAAATTACGTCAACCTTAATCTAGCAAATCAAAAAGATGCCATCACTTCTCAGTATCAAACTAATTTGGCTAAAACGCTGAGACAAGAATCCAATATTGTCATACCCTTTCTTCCTAAAGATGAGCAGGATAATGTGCAGCTAGAAGAAGGCATGAAGTTCCAAAGCCAATTTCCTGATGAGCAGAATCTAAAACCATTAAAGGACACAGAGACCAAGGAGCTATCAGATAAAGTTTATGAGAAATATTTCAAGGACTACTATTCAGATAGTTATTTGGATGGGAAACGAGTTATTAAGTATAAGTCAGTCAGAGCCAGTGCTTATCGAAATCAATTTAGATTGGATGACTTTCAGACCAAATTAGATAACTCAGTTCTTTTTGAAGGCCTAGAAACTTTTACTGGTGAGAATACAGATTTTAATACAATTCCAACTTCTATATTACTCAAAGGCGTAATTAAGGATTTACTGGAAAACTATGAAATTAATGTAGGTCTGAGAATTCCTACCAGGTTCAATGGATATGAGTACTTCGTCACGATGGACGATAACCTTAAGACATGGGATAAGCGATTAGCGTTGTATAATAAGGTAGTGACCAATGTGCTGGATGACACTGCTCTAGATGCCTTAAGAGAGGAGAGACGGACTTTTATAGGGTTAGTACGATTTAAATATCCTTTTAGTGTATATAGTTCCATCCGATTGACACCATCATTGCGTTTAGATAAGACCTTCTTACAGGCCACGGATATTAATTCTTTTGAAGCCCCTATTGAATTTGAGAAGCGACTGAGCCTAAAGGCAGAATTTGTATTCGATAATTCTTTTGATGTTTCATTGAATATTAAGAATGGTGCACGTGTTAAGTTATATGCTGAAGGAATCAATGAATTTGATTTAGATTTTATAGATGGAATTAATGTTGATTTATCCAGATCTGTCACTGGTGTCTTTGGTTTTGATGCTCGGTATTATTTGCCTGTTTTCAGAAAGGCAGTATTGGCTTTTAGGGGAGCGGGTGCAACCTCTATTGGTAGCCGTAGGGTTGTATATTATTTGGGAGGTGTGGAGCAGTGGATTGGTGCAAGTCAGGAGGAAGGTATCCCAGTGCCGAGTGGAAATGAGAGTGCATTTAGAGTCTTAGCGCCTCACCTTAGAGGATTTAGAAATAATATCAGAAATGGAAATACTTTCGCACTTACAAATACAGAATTTCGATTGCCCATAGCTCACTTTATAGGCTTAGAAAGAGTGTCATTTGGATTCTTTAGAAATTTGCAACTGACTTCATTCTTTGATGCTGGACTAGCATGGTTTGGCGTAAACCCAGACTCAAGAGAAAATACACTTAATACGGTAATGGTCAATAGTCCTGAGAATAATCCTTCAATTATTGTAAATGCTCGATTTTTCAGGGCACCTGTAATATACGGATATGGCTTTGGGGTTAGGTCTACTGTTTTAGGGTACTTTCTTAAATTTGACTATGGATGGGGAGTGGAGAATGGCGTAAGACGTAATCCTCGATTCTACTTCAGTTTGGGCATGGATTTCTAACATACTTAATAGCAAAGAATGCAATACTTTATTAAATATTTACTTGTTGGTCTACTGATTGGGCTTTTATCCTGTGAAAACCCAAGTGAGAATAAGATTGTTGCTGTAAAAGAAATAGAAGATGTAAATATTAGAATACAAAGAGATCCATCAGTGATACATCCTATTTTTTCACCTAGTTCTATAGGCCGAGAAGTATTCCAATATATTTTCACACCACTTGCAGACTTTGATCCTGAAACATTGGAGCTATCTCCTATTATTATAAAAGAAATTCCTGAGGCTTATAATCATGAGGTTAATGGAGAATCGTGGGTGACCTATCTGATGGAAATCAGAGAAGAGGCGAAGTGGTCTGATGGACAGCCGATTACTGCAAAGGATGTCAAGTTTACATTAAATGCCATTAATCATCCTAACTGTGAACAGACACTATGGAAATCTTTTTTCGATGAACTCAAAGCTGTAAGTATTGGTGATAAAAATGACAGAGAATTTTCTGTCTCCTTTGATGCTTCATATATGCTTTCGTTAGAAGCAGCAACGACAATTAGCATCTTGCCGTCGCACATATACGATCCAGAAGGATTGATTACTCCTTTAGAAATATACAAATTTAGAGATATCGACCCTTCTGAAGATGAAAAAATCCTAGAGGTATTCAAGGGATTGAGTGAATCTAAAAATCAAAAAACTAATGTGGTCCAGGCTGGACCGTATAAGCTTTCATCTTTTGAGTCTAACCAATATTACCAGTTAGAGCGAATACCAGACTACTGGGGCAAGGCTTATCCTGAGGTGCCAATTTTACGTTCTAATACTGAAAAAATAACTTTGCGTATTGTCCCAGATGAGGTCACAGCTATAAATATGCTTAAGGAAGACAAAATAGATTTCTTACGCGTTAGCAATGGCAAAACCTTTCTAGAGCTAAGAGAGGATGAGAAAATGGCTGAGCAATTCAGCTTCCATATTCCTCAACTATTTCGGTATTATTATTTCGGTATTAATAATACAAGCCCCCTGCTGAACAATAAGAAACTCAGAAGAGCAATTGCTCATATTGCTGATGTAAATGACTTTATAGAAAGTCTGGAAGGTGGCCTAGGCACCCCTGCCACAGGACATTTTCATCCCTCTAAACCTTATTATAATGAAAATCTAAAACCACTCTCTCATGATATAAATAAGACTAGAGAGCTACTTGCTGAAGAGGGCTGGGAGGATACTGATGATGATGGGATTTTGGATAAGACGGTAGATGGAAAGAAACAAGACTTCGAGATAGACTTATATATTACTGGCAGTAAGTTGAGCACTAACATGGCATTGCTCTACCAGGAAAGTGCTACTGAAGCCGGCGTCAAAGTGAATATCGTCGCAAAGGAAAACTCTGTGATGATGAAAGAACATGTGCTTGCTTTAAATTATGATATTTCTTTACTAGTCGTAGGCCAAGATGCATCTACAGATGACCCATATGGTCGATTCCATTCAGATAATGTGGATAAGACGAACTTAAATCCTCAAGGATATAGTAATCCCAAAGCAGATATCGTCATAGACAAACTGCGATTAGAACGAGACAAAGAGAAACAAACAGCTTTATTTCAAGAATTACAGGAAATTCTCTATGATGACCAACCAAGTATATTTTTATATAGTCCTGTAGATAAGATAGCCATAAGTAATAGAATTAAAGCAACAACCTCAAGTAAAAGGCCTGGTTATATGGCCAACACCTTTGAGTCTAGATGATAATGATTCATCGCATTCTGAAGTTGTAAGAATCTCTGTGACTTTTGCTAACTTCACATTGATGCAATTATAATCCATGGCCTTACCCTTAAAATCATTTATTGCATTTAGACTAATTGTTATTATACCTACCTTGGTTATAATAAGCCTGATTACTTTTTTTCTCAGCATTCACGTTCCTCAGGACCCTGTCTATTCACTAGCCAGAATGAGAGTTACTGAGAATAATATAGATGATGATGTCTATGCGTCTATATACAAAGAATTGGGTATGGATAAACCCAATTTTTATTTTTCTGTTACGCCTATCCACTATCCATCCTCCCTCAATATCTATAGCAATGAGACGGTAAGAAAGAAAGTGAAATCACTCTTACGGTCAGGTGTACCTTATGGTGAGATTATTGTAGATGGACAGGCAGTGAGCACGCGGTCTGATAAAATAAAAGCATTATTACTTCCAAAATTTCATTGGAATGGATTTTCTAATAGATATCATCAGTGGGTTACAAATTTCTTATTTGGAAATATGGGTCACTCACTTATGGATGGACAAACTGTAAGTAGTAAAATAGGGAAGGCATTTCTATGGACTATTACGTTAGGCCTATTTGGGATAATATTTTCTTACAGCATTGCCATTTTTCTAGGTTTGGTACTGGCTAAAAATCCTGACTCTAGATCCAATAAAATTATAAATCAGGTGCTGTATCTAATGTTCTCTATCCCACTGTTTTGGATAGCTACCTTATTGGTTATTTATTTTACGACGGATACCTATGCTCGTTGGATGAACATATTTCCTTCAGTAGGTATAGATATTTATCCAGGAGAGTCTACATTCTACCAAATTATAAAGAACGCTAGAAACTTCATTCTTCCAGTACTCTGTCTTTCTCTTCCTGCGATTACTTATATAGCAAGATTAGTAAGACGCAGTATTCTAGATCAGCTGTCTCAGCCATATATTATGACTGCAGCATCAAAAGGTTTGACTGAAAAGCAAATACTGAGACGTCATGCCTTCCCTAATGCTATGTTGCCACTTGTCACAATATTTGTAGAGTCGATACCCTCAGTGCTTGGTGGTTCTGTACTCATGGAAGTTATATTTAACTTACCTGGCATAGGGAGATTATTATTTGATTCGATAGGTGTGGGAGACTGGAATGTTGTATTTGGAATCACTATGATTATAGCACTTGTCACCACGCTTTCCTATTTGCTAGGTGATATCCTATACGGATTTGTTAATCCAAAAATTAGATTTGCGTAGACTGAGCACTAAATATTGGACAGGTCAGTTAGGGCTTACAAAAATGCAGATTTATCTGTTGTCAGTATTTGTAATTACAGGTATTCTATATCGTTATATCGCTAATGATAATTATCTGATATGTATGGAGAATGGCATCTCTCTCACGGTCAGTTCTGAGAAATGTTCGTCAGGCCTGAGAACACCTGTGCCTTATAGTGCTCAGACAATAGATAAGAAGAATAGAAGTGTAGGTCCTTTCGATAAACAAGATGTGTCCTCACTTTATTACAGACACTGGTTAGGAACGGATTTGCTTGGCAGAGATACACTGGCTGGACTTATATGGGGGACGAATGTAGCATTGAAGGTAGGTTTCTTTGCTTCCTTAATATCGCTATTGATAGGCATAGCTATGGGCTACTTGAGTGGATACATAGGAGATGATACGATAAAGGTATACAGATGGCAGATTCTGGTGACCTTATTACTATTATTAGCAGCCTTGTTTTATGCTGTCTATGGCAATGGGCTGATACGATGGCTTCCTACATTTTTCTTTTTGGCATGGGGTATAAGCTTGGTAGTTAGAAATGATGCAGACTACATGGGAAAACATAAAGTTTCTATTCCATTTGATGTTATTGTATCACGGGTGATTGAAGTTTTTAGATCAGTACCTGATATTTTTATTATTCTGGTTTTGGTAAGTCTATTTAGAAAAGCAGCACTCACCAATGTTATAATTATTATAGCAATAATGAAATGGCCAGCGATCACTCGATTTTTGAGGGCAGAAATTCTTAAACTTAAGAGATCAGACCATGTAGTGGCTTCTAAAGCCTTAGGCATCAGTCGTACTTATATATTCAGAAAAAATATTTTGCCATTGGCGCTATCTCCGGTAATAGTTTCTGTTGCCTTTGGATTCTCTAGTTCTATTCTGCTAGAGTCTACACTTTCATTTCTCGGTATAGGTATACCTATAGACCAAGTGACATGGGGAAGCATATTAAGTGGAGCAAGGTCAAATATTAGTTCTTGGTGGTTGGCTTTGTTTCCTGGAATTTACATATATCTTACTGTCAGACTTTTTCATTCCATAGGAGATTCTATTAATGATAAACTGGTAGGAAACAAGTAGATCTGAATATAGATAGTAAGATTATTTGTCCTTAACCCGATTTAGTCTCATTGCTTTCAACATCCAATTAGGCAAGGCTTTGTCTGCAGGTCTTTTTCTGAGATATAGATACCATCCTATTTTTTTTATAATTGGCACTTTATGTGTCTCTACGAATTCGATTAGAGTTCCATCAGGGTCTTCAATATATGCAAATTGGCCTGCTGCTTCACCCATATCAAAATCCCCGCTATCTACAGTAAATGCACAATCACAGGCAATACAAGTCCCTCTCAAGGCATCCATACCCGCTATGTCAAAGCACAAGTGAATAAATCCTATATCACCCCACATTCTATCTTTGAATATTTTCTGCGGCGTTCTATCAGTGGATTGTATCAGCTCTATCTCGGTGGAACCAAATAGTTTACTAAATGCGCCTTTGCGGGGGGCTGAATGTCTGAGTAAAACTCTTCTGATGGGCTGCCCATCATCAAAAAAACTAAAGTCTGAATGGGCACCATGCTTGTCATATACCACGGTATCATAGCCTAAGACCATATTATAGAATTCTATAGACTTATCCATATCACTTACACCTATCACAGCGCCACATACACCACCAGAGTGACTGAGTCTCTTAGACATCCAGTTGTCAGACTCGACCATCTCTATTAAATTCCCATCAATATCTTTAAGATAGAAATGTTGCTTGCCTTCAGGGGAAGTCATGATTGCGGATACTTCGTTTTCCACTGAAAGGATGTCATGCGATTTGTGTATATCTTTCGACTTGAACTTAGCTATATATATACCTAAATCACCCGCCTTGATCTGAAAACTGGGTGGTGCACCCTTCCTGGTGGTATACTGCCAAATTTCTGCGCCACCACCACCCATCATGTTGAGGGCAAGGATGGCATGTCTGCTTCTGGGTTTGCCACCTGTGTAGGGCAGCATGAGTTCGGCCTCAGCTGCTTCGTCAAAGACTGGGACATCCATACCTAAATGCTTCCTGTACCAAGACCAGGTGTCATACACAGAGTTATTCCCAATACCTATTTGTTGAATCCCACTAATGATAGGGGTCGTCAATTGGCTTCTCTTCACTAGGCGACTATCTCAGATTTATAAGCATTGTTTTCAAGCTTAACCTGAATAGCTTTGAAAGCTTCTATCGTTTCTTCGATATCTTTATCTGTATGGACTGACGTCGGAATCAGCCTTAATAGAATGACACCCTTAGGTACAACTGGATAGACTACAATAGAACAGAACACACGATGATTTTCTCTTAAGTCATGTACTAGTTTCATTGCCTCTTCTACAGAACCTTTCATATACACGGGTGTCACACAAGAGTTGGTACTACCTATATCGAATCCAGCATCTTTGAGGCCTTTCTGGAGATTATTTACATTATTCCACAGATTGTCTTTTAACTCAGGCATGGTTTTCAGCATACGTAGTCTGAGTAAGGCACTCTCAACGACTGGCATCATCAGAGACTTAGCAAAAATTTGAGAACGCATATTATACTTGAGATACTGAACCATGTCTTTATCCCCTGCGAGGAAAGCACCTACACTTCCCATAGATTTGGCAAAAGTGGCAAAGTAGACATCAATTTCATCTTGAACACCTTGCTCTTCTCCAGCACCAGCACCAGTCTTTCCTAAAGTGCCGAACCCATGAGCATCATCTACCATTAATCTGAAATTATATTTATCCTTCAAAGAGATAATCTCTCTCAGTTTACCCTGATGTCCTCTCATTCCAAAGACACCCTCAGAGATTACTAGAATACCGCCCCCTGTCTGCTCCACTATTTTGGTGGCTTGCTCCAGCATTTTCTCGCAACTGGCTACATCATTATGTTGGAATGCAAAGCGTTTACCTGCATGCATTCTTACACCGTCTACTATACAAGCATGACAGCCTGCATCGTATACGACAACATCCCTTCTAGATAATAGGCAGTCTATGGCAGACATGATTCCTTGGTATCCAAAATTCACAAGAACAGCAGCCTCTTTGCTAATGAATTCTGCTAATTCTTTTTCTAGTGTATCATGAAGTTCTGTGTTGCCAGACATCATTCTGGAACCCATGGGATAGGCCAATCCCCATTTGGCAGTGGCTTCGGCATCTGCCTTCCTTACGTCAGGGTGGTTAGCCAGCCCTAGATAGTTATTTACTGACCACATGATGGTTTCTTTGCCTTGAAACATCATTCTATTGCTTAATTCTCCTTCTAGTTTTGGGAAAATATAATAGCCTTCTTGTTCGGAATAAATTCCTAGAGGTCCACGATCGCTTTTAATCCTGTCAAAAATGTCCATATCTTTTCTACTTCTTTACTTTATTATTGGATTCTTAGATGGGACTAAAAATCGGTAATATGTCCTAAAATCCAAGGGCGAGAAGGTAAATATTGGTCTTTATATTAGTTAAGACCATTGTTTTCTTGACTTTTAAGCTATATGATACCTAGACAGACCTAAGTTACCCTAGATTTAGCAATGATTTTGCGGAGCAAATTGGGCATTAATCGGGCTGCAAGACCTGCCATTTTCACCTCTTTGAATCCACCAATATGGTACTCAGCCTTACCGCTAGCTATGGCTTGCAATACTTTTTTTACCATTGTTTCCACCGCCATTCCATTTCTCTGGGCTTCATCCATCGTGCCTTGAGGAGAGCCATCGGATGTCAGCGCATTCTTGGATATATCTGTTTTTATATAGCCAGGGCATATAATAGAGATATCTATATTGGTAGACGCTAATTCTGCCCTCAGGGCATCGAAAAAGCCATGAAGTGCCATCTTAGACGCAGAATACCCTGATCTCACTGGCACGCCAAATTTTCCAGCCATACTACTGACGACAACAAAGTGCCCAGAATTTCTGCCAAGAAAGTAAGGTAATATGCCTTTGCTCAACTTAATTGTCCCAAAGTAATTGATGTCCATAAGTCTTTTATATACCTCGAAACTGGTTTCTATTACTTTAGACCTCTGTGAAATACCTCCGTTATTAATAAGTACGTCTACAGCCGAGATTAAGGGCTTATTTTCGGATAATATTTTATCCAAGTTTTCATGGTCTTCCAGATCTAGTGGTAGCAGATTTACTGTCGTATCCTTACATAATTTGGAGACTTCCTCCAGAGAGGCTATTTTACGACTGGATAAAATTAGTGATGCACCCATACTAGATAGTTGAATTGCCATCTCTTTGCCTATGCCTGAGCTGGCACCCGTAATCCAAACTGTCTTATTCTTATAGTAGGTCATTTATAATTGTGTTCAAAGGAGGCCTTCATCCAAAAAGCTGTAGAATCCTTGGTTTGATATAATGAGATGATCCAGTATATTTATTTCTAGAGTCTTGCCTGCCTCCATTAATTTTTTAGTAACAGCAATATCTTGTTGTGACGGATTAAGGTTGCCCGATGGATGATTATGGGCTAGAATAATAGATGATGCCTGTTCGTCGAGTGCTTTTTTGAATATAATCTTCGGGTCTACCACTGTGCCTGCTACGCCGCCCACGCTAACTGTCTCTATTTTTGTAACTCGATTGTTTCTATTAAGCAATAGAATTTTAAAGACTTCATGCTTCAAATCTTCCATTACTGGATAAACACAGTTGTAAGCATCTTGGCTACATGTTATTTTGGGCTTTACCTTTACTTGTGTCATCTGTCTCCGTCGACCTAATTCTAGTGCAGATAATATTGTAATTGCTTTAGCCTCACCGATGCCTTTGAATTTAATCAAGTCTTTGATACTAATTCGGCCTAGTTCATTAAGATCATTGGAGTAAGTGGAAAGAATTTTTTTTGCAAGATCTACAGCAGACATACCTCCTGTCCCAGAACCAATTAATATGGCAATCAGTTCTGCATCACTAATAGCCTCCTTGCCTTTGAGCAACATCTTCTCTCTAGGCTTATCTTCTGCAGCCCAATTCTTAATATTTAATGGATTCTTATCAGTCACCCAGAAATAATGTTGGTTCTAAATGTCACAAAATTAAACATGTACAGTCTTGTTTCTGGTACAATTTAATATTTAGTGTAGACTGTAGCTAGCAATTGAATTGAAATTAATTTGAAACAATAAAAAAGCAGTCTCTGTGGATGTCGGAGACTGCTTTTTTAATATCGTTTAATTGGCTGACTATATCTTAGATAAAGCCTTGTTCAGGTCAGCAATCAAATCAGTGACATCTTCTACACCGACTGATAATCTGATTAATGAATCTGTGAGTCCTACTTTCATTCTCTCTGCCTTTGGTATAGAGCCGTGAGTCATCGAGGCGGGGTGCCCTATAAGGGACTCTACACCACCTAGAGATTCTGCAAGTGCAAATAGCTTAGTACCACTTAATACTTTTTTTGCAGTGCTTAATTTATTATTCTTTAAATCAAAGGACACCATTCCTCCAAAGTTGCTCATTTGCTTTCTGGCTATCTTATAGAACTTATTATCCTTGAAGCCTGGGTAGTATACCTTAGATACCTTCTTATGTGCTTTAAGGAACTCAGCGACCTTCTTTGCATTTTCGCAAGACCGCTGTACTCTTAGGTGTAAGGTTTTTATTCCTCGCAACATTAAAAAGCAGTCCTGAGGCCCAGGCACCGCACCCGCAGCATTCTGAATAAAATACAATTTATCTGCAAGTGATTTACTCTTGGTAATGACAGCACCCATTACAACATCTGAGTGTCCACCTAGATACTTAGTACAACTGTGCCAGACAATGTCTGCGCCTAAATCTAATGGATTCTGTAAATATGGAGATGCGAAAGTATTATCTACTATCACTTTTAATTTATGATGTTTAGCCACCTTACAGACCGCCTTGATATCCACAATATTGAGCATCGGATTGGTAGGCGTCTCTACCATTAAAAACTTTGTGTTTTTATTCACATATTTTTCGATAGAAGCGGGATCTGACATATCTATGAAGTGGCTTACAATGCCAAACTGAGCAAACACCTTAGTGAGTAATCTATATGATCCTCCATACAAATCATTGGTAGCTATTATCTCATCACCCGATTTGAGTAATTTAATAATGGCATCCATGGCAGCCAGTCCACTAGAGAAACAGATGCCGTACTTACCATTCTCTATGGATGCCAGACTTTCCTGCAAAGCGTCTCTCGTAGGATTTTGTGTACGGGCATACTCATATCCACTGTGCTTTCCAGGTGCCTTTTGTACATAGGTAGATGTCTGATATATAGGTGTCATGATGGCGCCTGATACTGGGTCAGGCTTTACTCCAGCGTGTATTGCTTTGGTTCCAAATTTCATAAGTTTCCTTTTTCTAATTTATTAGTTAACAGATATTCAAAGTTAGTCTTGTTTGATGACTAATCTGCACAAATAATAAAATGATGAATTTCTATTTAGATGATTTATTCTTGACCAATTTATCAGCGGCTTTGTAAATGGCTTTTGGACTAAGACCATATTTCTTAAGCAATTGATCTGGCTTGCCACTTTCACCAAAGGAATCATTCACGCCAATTATAGACATAGGTGTCGGTTGTTTTCTTGCCAGTAGACTAGCAACACTCTCGCCGAGTCCACCCAAAATCTGATGTTCTTCGGCAACAACGCAGCAACCCGTCTTCTTTACTGACCTGAGGATAGCTGATTCATCCAGTGGCTTGATAGTGTGGATATTAATCAGGTCTACCGAGATGCCATTTTTCTCTAATTCTTTCGCAGCTTCCACGGCGTACCAGACTAAGTGACCTGTTGCTATAAGGGTTACATCTTTTCCATTATTTAATTTCATGGCCTTACCTATCTGAAATTTTCCTTTAGGCATAAATACTGGCCAACTCGGACGACCAAATCTCAGATACACTGGTCCCTTGTGTTTAGCGATAGCTATAGTGGCTTCTTTTGTCTGTGTATAGTCACAAGGATTTATGACTGTCATGCCTGGTAACATTTTCATCATACCCACATCTTCTAGTATCTGATGGGTGGCACCATCTTCACCGAGAGTGAGTCCAGCATGAGAGGCACATATTTTGACATTTTTGTGAGAATAGGCGATTGACTGTCTTATTTGGTCATAGACTCTGCCAGTAGAAAAATTAGCAAAGGTTGTCGTATAAGGGATCTTACCGGCTGTGGCTAGTCCAGCGGCGATGCCCATCATGTTGGCCTCCGCGATACCTACTTGATAAAATCTCTCTGGATTCTCATCGATGAACGTTTGTATTTTAAGTGATCCTATAAGATCAGCGCATAGTGCAACAACTTTCTTATTACGTCTACCTAGCTGTGTCATCCCATCCCCGAATCCGTTTCTTGTGGCTTTGCTGGTTGTGGCTTTTAATTTATCTAACATGTTGGTTTTCTATTATTTGAATATAAATGACTAGTAGTCTCCTAGTGTTTCTTCTAGTTGTGATAGTGCCACTTTAGTTTGTTCGGCATTCGTTGCCTTGCCATGCCACTTGTGAGTCCCTTCCATGAAGTCTACCCCTTTACCCATACTTGTCTTCATCAGGATGCAGATGGGCTTACCTTGTTTTGTGTTTTTCTTTGCGGCAGCTAGTGTCTTTAATATTTCTGACATATTATGACCGTCCATTTCCATCACCTGCCAGCCAAAGGCTTTCCACTTGGCTTTAAGATTACCTAGACTCATGACCTTACTGGTCGGACCATCTATCTGCTGTCCATTATAATCTACTGTTACTATGATATTATCTACCTTATGATGAGTAGCGAACATGAGTGCTTCCCACACTTGGCCCTCTTGCAATTCTCCATCACCAGTCAATACATAAATCAGTTCTTTCTCTTTATCCAATTTTTTCGCGAGTGCAGCGCCTAGTGCTACAGAAATACCTTGACCAAGGGAGCCTGAGGCCACTCGTATACCAGGCAGCCCTTCGTGGGTGGCTGGATGACCTTGCAATCTGGAATTAATTTTTCTGAATGTTTTGAGTTCAGATACATTGAAGTAACCTGATCGGGCTAGCACGCTATACCACACAGGGGAGATATGACCGTTAGAGAGAAAGAACATATCTTCTCCTTTTCCTACCATTTTAAATTTTGGGTTATGCTTCATCACTCTGAAGTAGAGTGCGGTAAGAAAATCTGCACAGCCAAGTGAGCCCCCAGGGTGACCACTATTAGCACCTGCCGTCTGTCTTATGATGTCTCTCCTTACCTGAGTAGCAATTGATTTGAGTTCCTTTATTGTAGCCATAGCACTTAGTTGATTTCGTGTTTTTTATAACTGATTTGGGATTTGAGAAATAAAAAAAGCAAGCTGAAAATCTCAGCCTGCTTTTCTATTTTGTTACATTTTTATCCAAGTGATGCAACGATTAGTTCATCGCCTCTGATAATGCTTTACCTGCTTTAAACTTAACTAATGTTTTTGCAGCAATTTTGATAGTTTCTCCTGTTCTTGGATTTCTTCCATCTCTCGCAGCTCTCTCTGAAGTTGAGAAAGTTCCGAATCCTACAAAAGCTGCTTTATCACCTTTCTTTAGACAGCCTTGTATTGTATCAAATACTGCAGAAACAGCTTCAGTCGCTTGTCCTTTTGAGATATCAGCTTTACTAGCAACCGCATCTATAAGATCTCCTTTGTTCATGTTTGCTTTTTTTAATTTTGAAAATAAATGATTTTTCGGGGGTAAATGTAGAATTTTGGTTCATATAAACAAACATTATAATATTAAAATACGACCAAAACCCCTTATTTTACTAGGGACTTAGCAATTTTTTAGGTTTATAACTGTTTTATGATGTAAAATTGGGTTTTAATTTGACTAGGAAATCAATAAGAATATGAGAAAATCAAAGCAATTATTACTGTTTTTCGTCCTTAGTCTAGGCTTTATGACCTTCACAAACAGCTGCAAAACTGGCGAAGGTTGTCCTGATGTAAGACAAGTTGACACTAAGAAAAGTGATAAAAGAGGGAAATCAAATCTCTTCTCTAAAAAGCAGAGAAAAAGAATGAAGAGATAAGTCAACTAACAAGACCTCCTTTTTTTGACAGATACTTGCTGCCTATGAGGTTAAGACTCGGGATTTCTTCGTATCAATTAACCTCAGTTTTATCCTCTGACAATCAATCAATCTTCTAGATTTAGCTGTGACTGCATTAACATTAGTATCGCTATTGGCTGCAATATTTCTTGTCTGAAGTCTTCGTTGTAGTCACAATTCGCTAATAACACCAATCCTATCTTTTTATCTGGCAGCATTATGAGATAGCTTCGAAATCCTTTATCCCCTCCATAATGACCAATGGTTCTAACGGAATTGATATTCCCCAATTGGAATCCTAATCCAACTTGCGAATTATTAGAAGTTTCAATCATTCTTTCATATACGCTGTCTGGGTGTTTTAAGTCATTCATAAAAGAAATCATCCATTGACTTAATTCTTTTGTGGAAGAATTTAAGGTGCTACTAGGTGCATGCTCTCTTGTATAAGGGTAGGTTTTTCTTTCGTATACTTTATTACTAATCCAGCGTTTTGAGTGGGGTGTCGTTTTTAAAGAATCTGCAATGTGGAATAATCTAAAATCACTTTCATACATCTTATTTTTATTTAAGATGTTTTCTTTAAGATATACATCAAAATTAGAACCTGAAACTTTTTCTATTACATAACCTATGATATCATACCCAAGATTGCTGTACAAGTATTTTGTAGATGGGTTTATCACAAGCTGTATGTTCTGGCCAAGAACAAAATCTTTTAAGGCATGGGTTGAATGATTGTTATTATGCCAGTTATAATTATTTACATCTGGCAAGCCTGAAGTATGATTCAACAGGTTTTTAATTGTAATTAGCTCTACTCTTTTATCATCATAGTTAAGTTCTGGCACCACATCAACTAGTCTATCATCCAGTGATAATTTAAGATTCTTCACAAGATCCATAATTGCTAAAGCAGTAAACATTTTACTTATAGACGCTGTATGGAAGATACTGTTTTCAGTGACGACATTTCTTTCCTCTATGCCTTTTACGCCATACCCATTCATGTAAACTATCGAGTCATTTCTCACCAAACCGATGGACAGCCCTGGCACCTTATATTGTGTCATTTTATCTATGATAATGGAGTCTACATTTCTATTAAAATAATTTGTAGTATTATTTACTAAAAGATTCTGATCAAACGATGGGTTACATGATTCTAAAATTGCAAGACACAGAATTGATGCCAATATTCTCATTTAAAGAATGCTTGCTAATTTAATGTCACTATCGATATATTAGACCAGGGTATGTATGTAGGGCTATCAGATTCTACAAATACAAGCACGCCGTCATTTTTGTAATTAACATCTACTTTATCTGAAAGGAGAATAACTTCGCCATTTCGCAATTTGACCAATGCATTATTATCATTTCTTGGTTCTATTCTTTCTACATTTCTAAATGGAATAAAGTATTCTATCCTACCTGACTTTCCATTGAGGAACTCACATTTAGCCGATTCATCAAGATCAAAAACGATAGACCCAGATATTTTCTGACCATCCTCGGTAGAAATAGAACCTATAATTGGTTCGGAGTTGGCCTTAAAACTGACTTGGGTATAAGGTGCTTCTGCAGTCAGTGTCATTTTAATAAATTCATCCCAAGGCACATCCACCCGTCCTATCTCAGGAATATTGATAATGACACCTCTATTGCCATGGTCTACATCATTGGATCCAGTCATATATAACTCTCTACCAGATTTCAATATCACATTGCATCCACTTCTTCTTCTGGTAATAGTTTCAATATTACCAAATTTGATAGAAAAGTCTCCGTAGTTAGTCTCTCCATCGAGTTCATCTTCTGTTAATCGCTCATCATGGTCCCACTGAATGTAACCTGTATAGTCGCCATTAGTGGTCTCTACTGTCCCGTATAACGGTAATCCATAGGCGCTTTCTTTTGATTTTGATTCATTATAGAATTCTACAAGTTCAACTTCTTCCCATGACACTTTGACTTTTCCAATCTCCGTCTCATAGATATTGATTGAGCTACCCACATCATTGGAGCCTCCATCCAATTGCCATTCTATGCCATTCCAGGTGGTGACCCTCAGTTTATCTCCACGGAGGGGTTTGATTTGCTGGATGTCTCCAAACTGGCAGGCGAAGACATGCGTATTATCACTGTAGTAATTATTTCTTCCCCATAGATTACCACCACTGAACCAACCCTTACCTGGTCGATTATTCTCTTCTAGCTGATCCAATTCTTCCTCTGTCAAATAATTAAGATACTCGTTAGTTGGCTTAGAAGAATTAAAATGGTCAAACCAAAATGCCTCTTCTTTTCCCCATCTTATCTGTCCACTATAGGTCTGTCCGTCTACTGTAGTCACTTTTCCATATATAAATAAATCACTATTAAATTTCATGGATTCTAATTCTTCCAGAATAAATGCATTGAAAAATGCAATCATCATTAGAAGGAGGAGCTTTCTCTTCATTGTTTTGTCTTTTATTGTTTTGATAATGATGTCTGCTATAGACAATCCAAAGAACTTAGGATTATGTGTTATTCAAAACTCAAAAAGGACAAACAGGTAATTAGTCTGTATGAATCGGCGACTATCTAGACTCAGTTGTCACAGCACAATGTGATAGAAAAACGTTTAATTGATGCTAACGAAGTGTATTTATGTTTTAGAATCTGAGTAGACCTCAGTACCTCGGAGTGATAGACTTCGAGGTGTTTTTTATGCTTCGAGTTGCGAATGGAATCTTAATGAGGAAGTTTACTCTATAATAAACTTATGAGTACTAATACCACCATCAGCAGCTGTTACTCTTAAGAGATAAGTGCCACTACCCAAATTCAAATCAATTTCATTGTTGATTAGCGGAATTTGATTGGTAATACTTTCTCCTAATATGGTAAGTACTTCATAAGATTTAAAATTCTGCACTGCTCCAAGGATAAATCGCCCAGAACTGGGGTTTGGAAATATTGAAAACGCCACATTATTCAAGTCTTGGGTAAGTGTGACCCCAGAAAATCCTGTATCATATATTTCTTGTAACAAATCGATGTTTTCTTTCATCTTTGGAATATCTTCTAGCCATCCAGGACAGTTTGTAAAATGAATGACCGCATCCATGGTCAGGATATCGCTTGGGCTAAATACGGGTACTTCATGAGTAGCCAAGCTCAATATACCATACCCAGGTATATTTTCATTGACCATGCTCCATTCTCCCGGAATAGTGGGATTGCCTGACATAGCGTGCCTGACAGGTGGAAGATTACTGTCAGGATTATATCCCAGTCTATCTTCTGTCAATGGTGTACCATCTCGCCATATTGCACCCATTGCGCCAAATTTTTGATCAGGCAAGTATGGTTTATTAATTGCTGGAATAAAATCAACTACTGCGCTAGTAGGCCAATAAGAAGAATAAGTCAACTCATTGTTAAGCATCGTCAATGATAATATTGGAGGGTCATCGTAGGTAATAATAGGACAGTCTTCATCGACAATTTCTTCACTGTATCCAAAAATAGAATTTCTAGCCACATCAGTCCCAAAATAATTATTTTCTATACACCCTACATCTATATCCATAAAATAAGAAAATCTGAATTCCTCTAAATCTTCGGTCTCTCTGCTTATGACTTTTTGCTGCATGAATAGACTATTGGCTAATAGTTCATTCCCTTCACCATTAAAAGCATAGAAAATATTATGAATTTCAAGTTGAGGCGTTTCAAATCTGCCCTCAGAAGTATGGATAATCGTCATTATAATCTCATCTGGAATAATAGCCACTCCATTTATTATAACAGCAGGATAATCACATTGCAACGGGTCATAGAGATTGTCTCCATCTACATCTACAAAAGAGGCCAATCGCTCAGGTTCAATATTTTCTAGACCATCATTTCCCGCTGCTGGCCAGGAGGTTATACTCTCTGGGATAGGGTCATCTATTTTCCCATCTGAAGCATCTTGAATATGAGCAATTATTTCTTCCTTTGTCACCTTCCACACTCTGTCCATATCCGAGTCTACTTCTTGGTTAAAAAGTCCTGGTTCAAAAACGGGATCTAAGTCGTAAATAATTGCTGAGACTTTTAATCCTGATGCACCTCTACCTCCAACCCAAAGCCCTCCTCCTGTAATAGCTGCAGGACTATCTTGGTCGACAAAGGGTACTTGGAATTGGCCAATATTAAATCGTTCATAAAACATTCGTCCATCATTTGGAAGTATTGTCCTAATGTTATTGGCATTAATTTCCTGACTTTCCTGAGCGAAAACTGAATAGCTACATAGTAGAATCAAAAATGGAAGTAGCTTATTCATAATCTCATGTGTTGTATAATAATTAATAAGATCTATCTTTTTAAAACTGACTGGCAATCAACAAATTGATATCCTGATACTTCATATTGAATCTCTTGGATAGGTATTGATTTGTGATAGCTCCTTTGTAAGTGTAGATACCACTTCTTAGGCTTTGACCTTCATATAGTAATCCTTCAAATGAGCCGTATTCACCGGCCTTAATGAGGATAGGTGTGATAATATTGGACATCGCGGCCGAGGCAGTTCGAGGAACTTTGGAAGCTATATTTGGTACCCCATAATGAATAACACCATGGACATCGCGAGTTGGGTTTTTATGGTCGGTGACTTCAGATGTCTCTATACATCCACCTTGATCTATACTCACATCTATAATCACTGATCCAGGTTTCATCTTAGAGACCATCTCTTCCGTCACAAGAATTGGAGAGCGACCTGTCTTAGAGTGAACAGCTCCTATGACCACATCAGCACTTAATAATTGGTACCCGAGATAAACTGGATTGAATGTAGAGGTATGCAATTGTCTGCCGATTAGGTTTTGTATCCTCATCAGCTTGGAGATATCATTATCAAAAATTCTGACAGAAGCACCTAATCCCAAGGCCGTCTTAGTAGCATATTCTGCGACGACACCTGCACCTAGAATAACCACTTTTGCAGGTGGCACACCCGACACACCTCCCAATAGGATGCCTCTACCGCCCTTACCATAACTCAGTAATTCTGCTGCTGTAAATACTGAGGCCATGCCTGCTATCTCACTCATAATTCTCACCAGTGGGAAAGAACCACTTTCTCCAGCCAAGTATTCCATTGCAATAGCGATGATTCTTTTCTTCTTGAGCTTATGAAGAAAGGTCTCTTTCATCTTAGGCAACATAATCGGAGAGATAAGGATACTGCCTTCACTCATCATATCTATCTCTTCCTCAGTCGGTGGAGAGGCCTTGACAACGACAAGGCACTGAAGGACCTTTTTCTTTTCTGCTGTTAGTTCTGCACCTGCCTCCGCATAATCATGGTCAGAAAAATTAGATCTATCGCCGGCACCCTGCTCTACCACGACCTTATGACCATGACCTATCAGCAATCGCATGGAATTAGGAATTATAGGAATACGATTCTCATCACTGCTATCTTCTTTAGGCATACCGATAGTGATGCTTTTGGATTTTTCACTGACTTCTAATACTTCAGCTTGGGTCTGATATTGACCCTCTGTAAAAAATTCTGAGAAACTGAACTTCCTCTTATCTATAGACATGTATTTCCTCTTAGTGCAACTAACAAGATACTCAGAAAACCAGTTATTTAATAATTTTAACTATTGAAGGTAGGTTGACAGCACAAAGTACTAGTAATCAGCTTTGTAAAGAACCTGTATTAGAAGTCAAAACAATGCTTCTCATTCCCGCACTATCCAAAGAAATATGGATTATATGATAAGGGGCCTCTATCCAATCAAGAATCAGCTCTGGCCACTCTATGAAGCATCTATGTCCACTGTAGAGCATCTCTTCTAGGCCCAGATTAATGGCTTCTTCTGTATTTTGTAACCTATATAAGTCCATGTGGTATATGTAAGTATCAGTGACCAAATACTTATTGACTAAGGCATAGCTAGGGCTGCTGCCCGCGTCAGAACTCCCCATCTGGTTGAGTAATGCCTTTACTAGCGTCGTTTTCCCAGCGCCTAAGTCACCTTTGAGTAATACAATATTGAACTCTAGTAGGCATAATAACTGCTTGGCTGTAGAAGGAATATTATTCAGAGTTACACCGCTTATTGTCTTTACCTGCTTCATTATTAGCTATATATCGTCCTGTATGCTACTTCAATCAAAGTTATCTATCTTTCATACATTCTTGGCTACCCGTGTACGTTTAAAATGAAGACCTTTAAGGACTGTATCTTTGCTTAACTGAATTAAGCAAGATTTTTAATTGAATGGAGATATATAAAAACAAGTCTATATGGAAATGGCTACTAGGCGTCTTGGGATTCCTAATAGTGATTATCTCTATGTTCTATGCCCAGTATCTAGCCAAAAATTTAGCAGAAAGAGAAATCCAATCAGTCGAACTCTATGCAGATGCTATAAAATCTATATCCACATCGGAAGATGTTAATGGTCTTGTTATAGAGAGTAAAATAACTGAGAATTTTTATTCCATCCCCATTATCCTAGAGAATGAACAAGGGCAACTGAAAGGGGCCAATTATAGGTCAGACGGAGAAGAGGTGACTGACCAATCATTTTTGCAAAAGAAGAAAGAACATATCTTGAAGAATGGTTATGAGCCCATAGAAGTCACTGGATATGCTAAATGGATCTATTATGAGAATTCTAAGTTATACAGACGCATTTCATTATTCCCATTAGTTCAGATCTTGCTTATATCCACTTTTATGCTTTTCGGTTACTACGTCTTTTCTACTTCCAGAAAGTCAGAACAAAATAGAGTATGGGCGGGTATGGCCAAAGAGACTGCACACCAATTAGGGACTCCCATATCTGCTATTCTAGGATGGATAGCGCATCTCAAAGAGTCGGCTGCAAATGACCCTGAGCAGATGGAAGTAGTCAATGAATTACGTAATGACGTCACCAGACTAGAACTGATAGCTGACCGATTCTCTAAAATCGGTTCTAAACCAGAGCTGAAAGAAACGGACTTAGTGGACAAGTTGCTGATTAATAAAGAGTATATGGAAAGAAGAGCGCCTGCTAAAGTCAAATTCATCTTTCCAGAAAAAACCAATCCAGCAGTCAATGTCCACATCAATTCTCACTTATTTGATTGGGTCATAGAAAATTTGTTACGCAATGCACTTGATTCCATGGAAGGAAAAGGACAAATTGAAGTTGATATCAATCAACACAAATCCTATGTGGAGATAGATATTTCAGATACAGGCAAAGGCATACCTGCCAACAAACAAAAGAAAGTCTTTGAGCCAGGATTTACGACAAAGAAAAGAGGGTGGGGGCTAGGGCTTTCTCTCGCTAAAAGAATTATAGAGCAGTACCATAAAGGAAAAATATTTGTGAAGCATTCGAAAATAAATGAAGGGACGACATTTTCTATACAGCTACCTTCTGTGTAGTATTTGGGCAGGCATGTTGTCTGCGCAGAGCCTGCACATTGTAGATGAAGAGCGACAACCACTGATTGGTGTCCATGTGTATAGTGCACCTGGGGCTAGCATTAGTGATGGTGGAGGTATTTGTATCATAGACTGGGCCACGCAGGGCGATACGCTGACGCTGGAATATCTGGGATATAATGACAAGCAGATATTGGCACCAGGAAGAGATGAACGCATACAAGTGCAGATGATACCTAATGATGAAATTATAGAAGAAATAGTCATCATTGGCCGATCTGATGCTAGAGATATTGATCTCCCTTATGCGATTTCAAGAATTAAAGGCGAAGAAATATTCAAGCATAATGTCCAGAATAGTGCGGATGCATTGGAATTAGGCTCGGCGGCTTATGTGCAGAGAAGTCAGTTGGGTGGTGGTAGCCCAGTGCTCAGAGGCTTTGAAGCGAATAAAGTGCTGCTGGTAGTAGATGGCGTCAGGCTCAATAATGCCATCTATAGAAATGGCCATCTGCAAAATGCCATAACGATAGACCCTGCGATACTCCAGCAAGTAGAAGTCATATATGGTGCAGGCAGCTTATTGTATGGGAGTGAAGCCTTAGGTGGCGTCATACACTATAGAACTAAATCACCGCTGCTCGCCTTCTCAGATGAACGTGATGGCTTGCATAATATCAATGCCTACATAAGATATAATTCTGCAGATCAGGAGCGGGCTTACCATATAGACCATACCTACTCTACAAGGAGATTTGGGATACTGACAAGCTTTAGTAGTTCTACCAGAGATGACCTCAGAGCTGGTCGGGTGAGACCAGAAGCCTATCCAGATTTTGGACGCCGTTCGTTTTTTGTAAGACCAGCAACTGTCTTGGGTGAAGCTGACGAAATAATTACGAATGCTGATGATGCCGTACAGGTGGGGACAGGATATACCCAATGGGATTTCACACAGAAATATGTTTTTGATATAAATGATAAATGGAGAACTACACTGAATTTGCAATACTCCACAAGTAATGACATACCCAGATATGACAATCTGATAGAGGTTAGAAATGGGCAACCAAGATTTGCGGAATGGTTCTATGGTCCGCAAGATAGATTACTGATATCTCCTAGATTAGACTGGAAGGCGAATAATACTTTGTTTGATAAAGCCACCGTCATTGCATCCTATCAGAATATAGAAGAAAGTCGCATTAGCCGAGCCTTTGGTCAAGAGATAAGAGAATCACAGATAGAAGACGTTGATGTCTATGGGGTAACGCTAGATTTAAATAAGCGTTTAGCACCAAACCAAAAACTGACTTATGGTGCAGACTTGCATCACAATGATGTCAGTTCTACTGCTTTCGGTGAGAGTTCTGATGTGATATTGCCTATACTTACTCGTTATCCGAGCGCAGGCAGCCAACTCACTAACTATGGAGTATATGCTCAGCACAACTGGCAAAATCAAGATTCCAGTTTAGTTTGGATAAATGGTGTACGCTGGTCTGGTCAGAGGACCTCATTATTGTTTAGCAGAGAAGACCCTATAGTCTGGCCTGAGCATTTCTTTGAGGGTATCACAAATATTAGCAGTGCGCTTGTGGGAATTTCAGGTTTGAATATTAAGTCTGGTCCTTATGTAGCCAAGTTGTCTACAGGTACTGCGTTCCGTTCGCCTAATGTAGATGATTTGGCTAAGATCAGAGTTAATGGTGACGAGATTACAGTACCCAATCCTGACTTGGCTCCAGAAAGAGTCTGGAACAATGAAATTACTGTTGGATATCAAACGCCACATATAACTATTGGACTTACAGGATTCTATACCCGTCTAAGCAGTGCTATAGTCCGTTCTAACTTTACACTCCCAGACGGCAGCCCTACTTTCTTCAATGGTATAGATACACTGGCTGTCACCGCTAATATTAATGCAGAGAGTGGCAGAGTGAGGGGATTATCAGCACAGCTAAAAGCCAGTTACAAGCATTTTAGTTTTGATGCAGGATTCAATGTGCAGAGTGGCTTAGCTAGAGATAGTGAAGGCAATGAATCACCTCTAGGACACATCCCTCCGATTTATGGGCATACAAAACTTAACTTTGATAAAGGCGCTATATCACTATTCCTTCGACATAGATATAACGGTTGGAAGCGTATAGAAGACTTTGGTGGTAGTGTGGATAATCCAGAATTGGCTACAACTGATGGGTCTCCTTCATTTCATATATTTGGCATAGGTGGTTCATTCCAGTTACCTTATAATCTGACCTTGAATTTTGCTTTAGAAAACATCGCAGATTTACATTATAGGCCCTTTGCGTCTAGTGTGAGTGGCGCCGGGCGCCATGTGGTGGTAGGAATTAGATATGGCGGCGGATTCTAACGGTATTTTGGGTATAGCTAAGCTAAAAGCAGTATTATACACATAGCCATAATTGCTATATGAGGTGTCTGAGGCTTAATCTTACGTTAAAAAAAGTATAATTCGAATCCAAAGGCTACTTTTGCAGCGAAATTACCGTCAATGTTAATGTGAAGAACATTAACTATTACCCAAGAATAATAAGATTACAAACATGAATAAAATTCTAAAATCACTTTTCATTGGATTGGCATTAATAGCTGTCAGTTCACTACAAGCGCAGAAATTTGGATATATCAATTCTGCTGAACTACTTGCTGAAGTACCTGCTGTAAAAGCAGCGGATAGCGAGTTAGAAACTTACCAAGCTCAACTTGTCAAATCAGGTGAGGAAATGGTGAAGAAATTAGAAGCTAAATTCCAAGCGTATTCTAAAGAAGCCCAAGAAGGACTCCTTTCTCAAGTTCAAATGCAGAAGAAAGAAGAAGAGCTAGGCGTAGAGCAGCAAAAGATTCAGAAATATGAGCTAGAAGTACAAAACAAAATTTTAGCTAAAAGAGAAGAACTGTATAAACCTATCCTTGATAAGGTAAAGGTGACTATAGAGAATGTAGGCAAAGAAAATGGCTACACAATGATATTTGATACGAGCACAGGTACTATCCTACATGCAAATGATGGAGACAATGTCATGGCTCTTGTCAAAGCAAAAATGGGTATGTAAGATTTATACTAGAAACATAAAAATGGTCGTCAACTCGAAATTTGACGACCATTTTTTTTTAGTAGATAGCTGCAATTTAATACGCCTCCTTAAATGCCTTTACCACTTTAAAGTGCTCACGAAATTTCTTTAGGCCCTCCATAAGAGACAAAGGTCGGATGCCTTTAGCCAGATTATACTTACATACCTGGTACATCCTTCTAAAGTGATAATACTGGGTTTTCCATGCATAGAGTATGGAGTACTTAGGGTCGTAGATATGTGCCGGTTCGCTGAAGGCGCCATTAATTTCTAGCACTTTGAAATCATTATGTATTTGATTGTCTACGGCATAAGAGTACTTGAGGTCGACTCTTCCGTAATAGATGCCAGATAGCTGAGATAATAAGGTTTTAATTTTCTGCTTGAGGTCATCGTTGTTAAATTCTTGACCATCTAGAAAGGTGGTGCCTAGAGAATGATTGCCTATCTTTTCTACTTCATATAATTCTCCCTCCGTTAGTACGCGACCAAGCTCATCTGCATTCCATACTTCTAGTCTTTTGTACTGCATGGCATACCGTGGGATGGCTAACATCAATTCTCCAATCGTCTTTACACCATCGCCTCTGACGGTGATAAAAGCTTTCTTGACAATACTTGTTATATCAAATTCACCAGTTTCTGGATTCTTGATGAAAAATACGCCAAGCTCATTGTCATAATCTATAAATTCTTGTATAAGATAAGTCGATTGTATGTCTTCCAAAAAGTCGATTAATTCCTTCTTCGAATAAAGCACTTTGAGCCCAGCACCTCTGAGTCCCAGGTTAGGTTTTGCTAACACAGGATAACTCAGTTGATTATCAGACATCCAACTCCACAGCCCATTAATATCTTGTCTTACCCCTATGGTATATGTGGCAGGAATAAATTCAGGTGGTAGTCGATTATATATTTCATCCTTTGGTGCTAAAAAAGCGCCCCCGTTTGTCATGTCAGGATTGACTGAGGTAAAATAGAAAATAGATCTAAGACGAATGCTATATCCAAGATACAGAAAGATGAATGGGAAATAAACGACCCAGGTGGGCCAGTACTCCCAATGTCGGAACTTGTGCCATATGATGCTTAGATTACTCATGCCATCATTCTCAAATCTTTGCTAACCAGAGATGTTTGCGTTTGACTAATCTGCATGGTAGATATACTGACTGTTCTAATTTGCGGAATAAGGAATCCTTGTGTGTTGTCTTCATAATAATAGTTGTTATGAAAATCAAACACGTCCTTACCTGTAAGATTAGATAATGACATAAATGTGTCTTTGATCCCATTATAATAATCTCTTTGGTATAGGGTAGTAGACATCCAGAAGTGTCTGGTAGTTGGATCTAATTCCGTTGTCGTTTTAGAGTGACCATCCCACACATTCTCAAACAGTATTCTTTTGCTCGAAAAGTAAATAAGAGTAAATGGTTCTATATTATCTAAGTCAATATGAGACCACTGTTTTTGAGGATTATTAGAAGACAGCATCTCCAAAAAAATTAATCCACGACTTTTTCTGTATGGAGGCTCACGACGATGATTTTCAAATCCACCATTGAGAAGAACCATAGCATTTTGCTTTTCGTCATGTGCTATCCATGTACCCCCTGCAACATCTTTAGGGTAGGTTAATCTGAGGTTGTTATGATTGTAGGTCTGTATGGGTTGTGGTTCTTGACGCTGGATACTTTCATCTCTATTAGAAGTGATGAGAATCTGATCATCTATGGGAACAAATGAAACAAGACACATAATTATTGGCTATAATTAATGGTAGATCTGGCATAGCCAAAGTGTTCGTGCAATTCTACGCAAGAAAGGTTCTTAATAATAGGTTTTATTATCGCCTTGTGATGTACAATATGCTCCAGTTGATATAGTAACTCTCTGTTATATGAGGTCTGGAATGGTTGGTCATATGACTTTAGAGTCAATGGTTTGTCTGCTTTCTTGTAGTTAGTCTGTAGATAACAAATTTTCTTCGTAGCAAACGCCAAATCAATTTCTATCCTCATATCTCTAGCCCTAAGAGAATAATCTACTTCTGCAGCTTCATAATCATTGATTAGAAGAGTAAATATCTCTATCATGTGCCTTAAATGCTGTCCAATAGAAGCACCGCTATCCTCGCATACATGAGTAAAAGTGGTCTGATCTAAGCACTCAAGTAATGACTTAAGTTCCGAAAGCTGAATGTCTATTTCAGAGTACAGGTCTATTTTGGGTTGAGATTCGATAAATAATAGAATTAAGGATGAATAAAGCACTAAATATACCAAAGGAATTGATACACATAGGTATTCTAGAGTATGTTTTAGGACATTCTGCATATCCCAAGAAAGGACCAAAAGTATAACAAACGGGCATACCTAGAATCTTAGAGTAAATATCCCTATGCTATCTTGTAACTTAACCAGTGGAAATAACACCATAAATAGTTAGTAGAATGCCATGCTAATTGTTGTAATAGACTTTAATTTTCTAGGTATTTGGTCCCTATTCATTAATTTAAAGGATTCAACTTTGGACTCATTTATAGAATACCATGAAATTCATTAGCCTAATTTTCCTTCTTGTACTATTCTTAAATCCTGCACATAGCCAAGACAGCCAAGTCCGATTGCTTAATGGGGTGATTGCTTTAATGATAGGTCCACAAGAGTGTGAGCATATTCCCGTCTTTGAATCTATGAAAGATGTATGTACCAGTGAATATATCAGCTGTGATAAAAATGCTGAAAAAATTATTGGTCTTAATTTTCAATTCACAAACCTCAATGGCGTGATGCCAGAGTCTATCACTCAACTTAAAGATTTAGTGTGGATAAACTTAGAATATAATTATTTGCAAGGCACCTTGCCAGAAGGACTTAATAGCTTACCTCGATTAGAAGAGTTGCTGTTGGCAGGTAATTTTTTTACTGGGCCATTGCCTGCTGATCTTTTTGAATTAAAGGATCGGACTTTGGTTGATTTAGCTCAGAATGTAATTTCAGCAGGAGGAGATAAATGGATAGAAAAATTTAACATTGTGGACCAAGTTAATCTTGAAGGATGCCGTTCTCCTGATAGTATCTACATCAATAAGAAAACAAACGTACGATCTGACGATATCTGGGGCAGGCGTCCTAACATTTCCGTTGATAAGGATTCTATAAAAACAAAAGCAATTGAAAATCCTGATCAAACCCAAACGGATGATGACATCAAAGTAGTGGAAAGGATGCCAAGATTTCCTGGATGTGAACATCTACAGAATGAAAAGGAAAGAGATAGGTGTGCCAAAGAGAAAATGCTTAGATACATCTATAAGAACTTGCGCTATCCAGATTTTGCTAGAAATAATAGTGTAGAAGGTATGGCAGTCATACAATTCATAGTTAAGGAGGATGGAAATTTAGCAGATGTAACCATCGTTCGTAATCCAAGGGCTAGGACTGGCAACGCTAGCCAATGGGTGGTCAATAGAATGAATTACATATGTGATAATTGGACGCCAGGCTATCAAAATAGTAAACCTGTAAAAGTGCTATACACACTACCTGTCAAATTCAAACTCCAATAATTTTTGATTTTTCAGGACACTGATATAGTTAGTGGGATGACAATCAATGAAATTTTAGAATAAATCTTTAAATCATTTATAGAAGGATTAATTATTTTCAGCTAACTGAATTTTAAACCATGAGATATTTATCACTTTTCTGTCTATTACTGAGCGCTGGTTTTCTTTCATCGCAAACTAATTTTGTATTCACAGATAGCGCCATTCCAAGTATTCTTAGGGGGAATTATGATGCAAGTATATATGCGCAGACTAATGTGATTGATGATCCAGCAGTTATTTTTGAAGGGATAGCAGACCAAGTTTCGCCAGCGAATCTGAGAGAATATATACAAGTATTAGAAGGTTTCGGTACGAGACATACAAGCTCTGATACCTTATCGGCCACGCGTGGAATGGGCGCTACAAGAAACTGGGTACTGTCTATGTATAATGAGTTTTCTGCTGAGAATGAAAATAGATTGATTCCTTTCTTTTTTCAGTTTGACCAAATTGTATGCACGGATATGGATCGGCATAAGAATGCCTGCGCCATATTACCTGGCACCAATCCTGATGCAAATGGAATAGTCATCGTAGAAGCACATATGGATAGTCGGTGCGAAGGCAGGTGTGATGTAGAATGTCCTTCACCTGGTGCAGACGATAATGCAAGTGGTACTGCTCTGGTTATAGAGCTTGCAAGAATTATGAGTCAATACTCATATGAACATACCATTTTATTTATGGCAACTACTGGAGAAGAGCAAGGACTGATTGGTGCTAATGCTTTTGCTACCTATTGCGGTATGGAAAATATCGCGATAAAAGCAGTATTCAATAATGATATAGTAGGCGGGATAACTTGCGGTAAGACTTCATCGCCTCCATCATGCCCGTTCGAAGGAGCTATTGACAGTACCCAAGTAAGAATGTTTTCGTCAGGTAATATTTCAAAGCAATTTGTACGATGGATAAAATTACAGTATACAGAAGAAATGCTTCCTATAGTATCCGTACCTATGATGCTGACCATTATGGGACCCCTGGACAGATCTGGTAGAGGAGGTGACCATATTCCATTTCATGAAAGAGGATTTCATGCAATGAGATTCACGAGTGCAAACGAGAATGGAGATGCGAATGTCACCGATCCAGCTTATTGTGATCACCAGCATACCTCTAGTGATATATTGGGCATGGATACTGATGGAGATGGTATCCAAGATAGCCTCTTTGTCGATTTCAATTATCTAGCTCGTAATACACAAATTAATGGGACCGGTATAACTTCTGCGGCAACCGGCCCAGAGACGCCTCAGTTCAATTTCGAGATAGACGGAGATAGTATCAGATGGTCTGTCCAAGATCCATTGAATCTTAGACATTACCGGATAGCTCGCCGTATTAGTGGTAATGATTTTGATACTGTTATGACTTTCCAAGATACGACAGCAGGTATTTTTAGAAGGCAGTTTTCTACATCCTTTCAAGATGAAATTATCTCAGGAGCAGGTGTAGATGCAGATGGGGTAGAGAGTTTCTTTGGAGCGGAGAGCTTTTTTATTACTGTTCTCACCTCGACTGATGATGTAGAAGCAACCCCTAAAGGATTTGAGCTCTTCCAAAATGTAAAGAACCCATACACTAAATCGACCCTTATCCAATATAACTTAGGAGATCTGACCGGCATAAAAGAGGTGGCCATCACTGTGACCAATACAAGTGGTCAGGTCGTTGATAGAATACCTGCTACCAAACATCTCGGGATAAATAGCTTTAATTATTATCCAACAGAAACTATGGTCGGCAATCACTTTTACAGTCTCGAAATTAATGGAGAATTTGTGAGCACTAAGCAGATGGTAATACTAAAATAGTGATACTGAAGGCTACCGAGTTCTACAAATTAGTTAGGATATAAAAAATATAACATATTATAATTATTTTTAATATGTTTGTATCGTCATTAATCAGAAACCCTTTAAAAGGTTGAGATTAATGGTCTCGTCCCTAGCGTTTTAATATCCGAAGACCTATCCCCTATACAGAGATATTATAATGAGTATAAGTCTATAGACTTTACTTTTTTATCGATTTTGATTTTAATGACTGTCAGAGGTCATCCCAAAACCGAAAGGTATGCTCTTGTCTAAGAGTATACCTTTTACAATACTTACAGGTATGTCTTTTAGACCAAAAAATTCTTGTCTTAAATTATGCTTGCTGGTCCTAGTTAGCACTTATACAAACTTTGTTTTTTCAGGTAATAATGGCTGCGATTCAGCAGATGCATTTAGAACAGAACTTGGCAACCAAGTCTGTATGACTGGAAATACAAATGACGCAAAATTTGGAATGTATGAGGCCTCGAATGAAGGTTGCATGGGAAGCCCATTTGAGACATTTTGGTTTTCTATTCCAACGCATGCTAATATTAGATTTCTAGATATAGATTTACAATCATCTGAACTAAGAGTTCCTACTGTATCTATATATGAAGGTAGTTGTGGCAGTTTGCGGTTTATTGATTGCAATGTAGCCTATGATGGGAGCCTTATAATGAAAGGCGTCTTAATAGAGCCTGGCTCTAGATACTTTGTTGCTGTTTCATCCAGAGATGGATCTTCTGGAGAATTCCAACTATGTTATGATTTAGAAGAAGATTCCAATGTATGCAATATAAATAGTGAGTTGAGGATAGTCTCCACTTCCGCTGGCTCTCCTACCTACGGCCCTTACAAGCAAGGTGAGGAAGTCAATTTTTGTTATACAATAGATGGATTTCAAAATGTTGGGTGCAATTATTTGCACGCTATTATACCTCTATTTGGGGAAGGGTGGGATTTGACTTCATACGAACTAAGCGGCGTGCCCTCCAATATTACGACACCACTAGAGACGCAAGGAAATACAATATTTACCAATTCCAATCCTTCATGTGAAGGTGACCCAGCTGGGACCTGGACATGGTTATATAATAATGAAGTAAGTTATAATCTCAATAGCGAGAATACACTCAATCTGACCACGGCAGATGCAGTACCTCCTGGATGGGTATTTATAAATTCTTTCAATCCTGATACGGATGCCTGTTTTAATTTTACTGAAGCCTGTTGTGTCAATCCTACCGATGACCCGAATTTAGGATTTGGTGATGATGATTTTCCGCTATGTAGTAATGGGATGACTCAGAAATGGGATGTTTGCTTTACACTAAGAGCATCCAACAATCCTATATCCAGTGAATCTAGCTGTGAGCTGGGATTGAAAACATTTTCGGATGGAGAGACAGGTTCATTTACAAACAAGGAATGCAAGCTTGATAGAGTATCTTATGTCAACGCTGCAGTAGAAGTATGTTTGCCTCCAGTCATCTCTGCAGATAATAGACAAGCTGTCGTTTGTGCTGGAGATAGTGTGAGATTAGAATTGATTTCTGATCAGTCAGATATTCAATATTACTGGATAAATAATACGACAGGAGAGAGAGTAAAAGGAACAACAGAATCAGCCTTTACAGGTGTCTGGGAAGAAGCTGGTGAATATACATTTTCCATTTTCGCTACTAATGGATGTGATAGTGACCCTTTACTCCTAGAAATAGAAGTGACTCAGGATGTTGTTTTTTCTGTAGAACAAACACCAGCTATAGCATGTACTGATGATTTTGTGACCTTAAGAATTGTAGGAACGGATAATGATATTGCGGACCGACTGAATTATGCATGGAATGGAGGAATGCCAGATTCTAATGATAACATACAAGTTTCAGCTAGAGATTCGATGGCTACGGTAGACGTCATATTTGGTAACTGTATCAATACAGAAGCGTATAATTTCAATTTGTATCCACATCATGAGCTTACCTTAAGTGCTCCTGATCAAGCTTGTCAAGGCGAGGAAGTTAATTTTAATGCTTTATCTAATTCGACATCTTGGCGTCTGACTTTACAGAGCAATGGAGAGGTTATCAATGTCAATAGTGATGAAGCTTCATATAATTCATTGGTAGAGCTATCGCAATCGTTGGATTTCGAAATCATTAGTGCTTTTGATGCCAATGGCTGTGAAATGGCTGTAGCTGGAATGTGGAGAACGGCACTTTATGACCCAATAGATTTGGATGCAGGTTCAGACATAGCACTTACTTGTGATCAAGAGGAGGTGGATGTTTTTGCAGATATTTCACCTGAAATAGTGGATTACAATGCGACTTGGACAGACATCAATTCTGGTGAAATTGTTTCTACTGTACTCAATTTTAGTATTTCAGAAATTGGAGAATATCAGTTGACAGTAATGAATATCCAGACGGGGTGCCAGGAAACAGATACCTTATCTGTAACCAGAATGGAAAGAGAGATTAATCTCGAAATAGAGTCATCTGATATAACGGTAGAAGCAGGAGAGGAAATTCAGTTAGATATTTTGACTGATCTAGATGTATCTGATATAGCTGCTCTAGAGTGGGTTCATGATGGCAGTGTGGCTTGTGATGACTGTCTGTCTACCACTGCGATACCTACAAGTGATATCACTTACCTAGTATTGATTACAGATAATTTAGGATGTTTAGCACAGGCCAGCATAACGATAGAGGTAGAGGAAGCAGCCGCAGATAAAGCAAATGATCAAATCTATATTCCTAATATTTTCTCTCCAGATATGTCAGACGAAAATGCTGTTTTTAGAATTTTCGGCAATGACAATATAGAAATCATCAACTCATTCAGAGTATATGACAGATGGGGAGGTACTGTAAGAGAATTAAGCAATTATAATCCTGAAGATAATACTGGCCTATGGGATGGAACTGTAGATGGTGATTTAGTATCATCAGGCGTCTATCTCTATGTTTTAGACCTGAGAATGAAAGATGGAATTGAACTGAAAAGGACAGGGAGTATTACAGTTTTCAGGTAGTAAATAGCTTATTCCTACATAAGAAAGCTAGCGTGAGTCTTATATTTTATGCTTTTATATACGCTGGCAAATACACTTTAGGTCGTATAAATCATGTAAATCTGGTCTTCGTAGAAGGTGTAAGATTTATATGGTATTTTTATCTAATGTCTCCAAATTATCCTACGTTATAGCTGTTGGTAGAGTATCTATATACTGTATCGGGTTAAACAATAGTTAAAAGGAATACCCCAATGATACTAATTGGTGGGAAAATGCCTTTTTAAATTATACTTTGCACCAAATTTTAAAATAATGAACAGAAACTACCTACTTATTGCGGCATTGGTTCTAATGACCTCCTTTGTTTCACAAGCACAGAGAGTTGCAGTTGTGGATGTGAATGGAATTCTAGAGAATCTTACTGATTACCAAGCTGCTCAGAATGAGATAGATCAATTGACAGCAAAATGGCGTCAAGAAATCGCACAAGAATATGATAAGATCAATAGTATGTACAACAAACTTCAGGCTGAGCAAGTCTTGCTGAGTAACGAAGTTAAAATAGAAAGGGAAGAAGAGATTATCTCTAAAGAGAAAGAAGTAAGAGAGTTGCAGAAAAGACGATTTGGACCTGATGGAGATTTATTCAGAAGGAAAAGAGAACTAGTGAGTCCTATACAAGATCAGGTATTCACTGCCATTGAAGAATATGCTAGAATCAAAGGATATGATTTGATTTTCGATAAAGCTGCATCTGCAGGCCTTTTGTTTGCCAATGACGAATTTGACAAAACAGAAGAGATTATGCGAGAGTTAGGCGTGAGAAGAAATTAATTAGAAATAAGCAAGAAATACCAAACACTGAATTGTAATGAATAATACAATGAGATTACTAATACTTCTATCACTCTGTCTACTAACATTTCAGTTAAGTGCTCAGAAGATAGGCTACATAGATTCACAAACATTGGTAGAATCTATTCCTGAAGTAAAAGAAGCAAATTCAAATATTGAAACATTCAGAAATCAACTGCAGAAGAAGGGGCAGGATATGATTAAAAATTTTCAGACGAAGTTAGCTTCTCTTGAACAAAAGAAAGGTAGAGGTGAGCTATCTCCCTTACAGTTAGAGGAAGAGGCTAAGAAGTTAGGAGAAGAAGAACAGCAGATAAGACAATTTGATGCTGATAGTCAGCAGAAGATTTTCGAGAAGAGCGAAACCTTACTAAAACCACTCAGAGATAAAATCCAAAAAGCTATTGACGAAGTTGCTGCAGCTGAAGGATATGACTACATTTTTGACCAGAGTACTGGATTTGTTTTGTACGCAGATAAGAGTACTGACATAGGCGATTTAGTAAGAATTAAACTTGGATTATAATATTTCTAATTCCTCACGTTTATAACGATTAACTTAATGAGAAAGCTACTTCTATTAATTCCTGTTTTTTTTGGTTCACTTAATTTGTTTGGGCAAGACCAAGTTGGCGATTTAATCCCCTTGGCAGATGTTCCAGAGTCAAAAGCACTCGTTTCACATGCTAACAATTATGTGAATGCTGTCGTTTCCCAGGACTATCAACAAGTCATCTCTCTAACGCATGGGGACATCATAGAGATAGGAGGTGGAGAAGAGTTTATGATGAAGGATCTCAAGACTCAGAATTTAAATCTTGAAAATCAAGGATTGAAATATGTGTCTGCAGAAGTGGGGTCTCATCCTGAATTTATAAAGGCAGAAGGGGAGTTGCAGTGTGTGGTCCCTATTAAATATTTCTTGGACCTTAACTCCAAGAAAGTAGAAGCATGGTCTAACTTATTTGCAGTGTCGCAGGATGAAGGACTGACATGGAAGTTTGTCAATCTGGATAAGTTCGACGATGCTAGCTTAAGAGATTTTGTGAAAAATATCAGCACAGATTTTGTCTTTCCGAGATAAGTAATCAGAAGAATCACACCAAGCAAGATGTTTTCTAAGACATCTTGATAAAAATTCCCTTTACAACGATTTGCAAAGGGAATTTTTTATGCAGCTAATGCTGCATGTTAATCGTTCTTTTAATAGATTTATTTTCTGAGTTCGCTTGAATTAACTAATAATCATGACGTCTAAATACGTGATAACTCTGCAACATTGTTTCATCATTGTAGGAATTATATTGAGTCTAATGTTAGCACCCAACTCAGGTGTAGCTCAAGTTTCCTTCGATGAAATCAGTATATCAGAGAATAGTGTAGGATCCTTAAATAACTGTGTCGCAGATATGAATGGTGACTATCTGGACGATATAGTAAGAATAGTGAATGACTTGATTTTGATAAGCTATCAAGAACCCGACGGACAGTTTAGGGATCGCAGAATTGATATGGAAATGACCGCAATTCCATTCTGGAGTATAACTGTAGGAGATTTGGACGCCAATGGATTTAATGATATGATTTTAGGTGACCAGTCTGCGGTGTCATTTGTGTACGCTGATAATAATGGTAGTTTCTATAGAGAAGATCATAGACCTGAATTTATCACACCACAAAGGTCTTCTATCGCTGATATAGATAATGATGGTGATTTAGACGCTTTCATTTGTCATGACACCAACCAAAATCACCCTTATAGAAATGATGGTAACGGCTTCCTTACATTAGACCAGACACTAATAGAAACACCAGCTGATCTGCCGGGTAACTATGTATCCACATTTGTGGATTATGATAATGATGGCGATACAGATTTACATATATCAAAATGTGTGCAATCGGCTCCTGCAGGAAACATTGCAAGAACAAATCTCATGTATAATAATGATGGCAGGGGAAACTTCACAGAAGTAGCCGCTGAGATTGGTATGGATGATAACGAACAATCATGGATAACCTTGTTCGAGGATTATGATAATGATGGCGATTTTGATGCGTTTGTAATTAACCATACTGGTGCTAATAGATACCTAGTGAATCAGGGCGATGGAACATACATAGATGAAATTGCAGGATCAGGATTGCCTATAAGCCCTGTCAATGCAACAGAAGCCTTAGCCGCAGATTTTGACAATAATGGTTTCGTAGATATTATAATTAATAACCCGCCAGTTATGGTACTAAATGAGGGTGGGTCATTTAGAGTGATAGGTGATGTAGGAGAAGCAAGTGCGCTTGGTGATCTTAATGATGATGGGTATATAGATATGGTGTTCGGTGATAGAATGTGGATTAATACAACGCCTAAAATAAATCACTATCTGACTGTCAATTTGAGAGGCGGGGCAGAAAATAATGTTAATGGTTTAGGTTCCAGAATAGAAATATATGGCGAATGGGGTAAGCAGATGCGTGAAGTAAGAGCTACTCAGTCGTGGAGACCTATGAGTACACTGAATACTCATTTTGGTTTAGGGGAGTCTATTGAGATAGATAGCTTGGTTGTTACATGGCCTTCAGGTGCACGTTCTATTATAGTCCAGCCAGAAGTAGATAGCAGGATTTTTGTTGATGAAAATAATTGTGCATTGGAGTTTGTATCTATGGAAATATTAGGGACTGCTTTCTTATGTGATTCTTTGACAATAACTATAGCCGCCCCAGGAGGATTCTCAGACTATCTTTGGTCTACAGGAGAAGTCACAGAACAAATAACAGTAGATGAATCGGGGTTCTACAATGTTACTGTGACCGATGCCAATGGCTGTACTGCCATTTCTCAGCCATTTGAATTACAATCAGATGCCGAGGTACTTAATGTAATGACGCCGAGAGGTACTTTCTTTTGCGAAGGCTCTGGTGTTTATATAGAAGTGGAACCCAATCCAGATTTATTGTGGAATACAGGTAGCACAGATCCATTGCTTTTTGTTATAGAACCAGGAGATTATTTTGCCACGTATACTAATTTGTGTGGCAATGTAGTAAGTACAGATACTGTCACCATAAATCTCTTTGCTGCACCACCTCCAGAAGTAGATGATGTTACTATTTCATCTGGAGGTCCAATTACATTGTTAGCAGAAGGAGATATAATAGCTTGGTGGGATTCAGAAGTAGGTGGAGAGTTACTTAGCAACTCTAATACCCTCATCGTAAATGTATCCTCAGATACAATCTTTTGGGTTGAGTCTATTGTCATTCTGCCAAATAATAATATTTGTTCTTCTATCCGCGTACCGGTTAATGTGAACATAGTTACATCTACTGAAGCGACTAATTTTTTGCAGGGTATCCAGATTTATCCTAACCCTACGGTGGATCTACTTATGATAGATCTCGATGACATAAAGACAGCTACTCTTATCATAATGGATAATCAAGGAAGGTTGGTAAGTGAACAAACCTTGGAGACAGGCGAAAATGAATTATCACTTTCAACTTATTCAGCAGGCATATACCTATTTCAGATACTGACTGAAGAAGGCAGTATGATACAGAAGGTTATGAAGCATGAATAACTAGATTATTATCACTCAATTATCTATCGAGAGAGATACATACTCCTTTCTTTATCTAGCTTTCTAAAGAATGGGTCATTTAAGTCTTTAATAAATCTGATAGCCTCCCCTGTAGATTTCATTTCAGGTCCGAGCTGTTTATCCACATTTGGAAACTTATTAAATGAGAATACTGGAACCTTAATAGCATATCCTTCCAAATTCTTCTGAACATCAAAGTCCTTAAGTTTTTTGTGGCCAAGCATCACATGAGTGGCAATCTTAAGGAAAGGCACCTTATAAGCTTTGGCGATAAAAGGCGTCGTTCTTGAAGCTCTTGGGTTGGCTTCTATGACATATACTTTCTCATCTTTGATGGCAAACTGAATATTGATTAGTCCTCTTGTATTTAGGGCTTTTGCAAGTTCGTGTGTATAGCGCTTCATCTGATCTAGGACATCATCAGACAGGGAGTAAGTAGGTAGCACTGCAGAACTGTCTCCCGAGTGAATTCCTGCCGGCTCTATGTGTTCCATGATCCCCATTATAAGCACATCATCACCATCACAAATGGCGTCTACCTCTGCTTCTTTTGCTCTTTCTAGGAACTGATCTATCAAGACTTTGTTCTCAGGCAGATGCTTGAATATGCTAAGTACATGTCTTTCTAGCTCATCATCATTGATTACAATTCGCATCCGCTGACCACCTAAGACATAGGAAGGTCTGACAAGTACTGGGTAGGTGACTTCATTCGCTATCTCTATAGCTTTATCTACATCCTTGGCAACCCCATATTTAGGATACGGGATGTCTAATTCTTTAAGTAAGTCAGAGAATCGGCCTCTGTCTTCTGCAAGGTCCATGCTTTCATAATCTGTTCCGATTATATTATATCCTGCAGCTCTTATCTTTTCTGCAAGTTTGAGTGCTGTTTGTCCTCCTAGTTGGATGATGACCCCTTCAGGTTTTTCTAAGTCCAGAATTTCTTGTAGGTGCTCCCAGTAGATAGGTTCAAAGTATAGTTTATCAGCAATATCAAAGTCTGTAGATACTGTTTCTGGGTTACAATTAATCATGATTGATTCATAACCAGCTTCTTTAATGGCGAGAACGCCGTGCACACAACAGTAGTCAAATTCAATGCCTTGTCCTATTCTATTCGGTCCAGAGCCGAGGACGACTATTTTCTTTTTGTCAGAAGGAATGCTTTCATTTTCACTATCGAATGTAGAATAGAAGTAAGGCGTATGCGCCTCAAATTCAGCAGCACAAGTATCTACCATCTTGTAAGTTCTGACGATGCCTATAGATTTTCTGTATTGCGTGACTGCTTGTTCCTCTATTCGCATTAGCCAAGCAATCTGCGCATCAGAGTAGCCATTTACTTTAAGCTTTCTTAAGAATGCCTCTGGTATATCTTCAGGGACATTGTACTTCCCTAGTTCATTTTCCAGATCTACAAGCTGCTTGATTTGCTTAAGATACCATGGGTCTATTTTGGTGAGTTTATGGACTGACTTTATTGGCACTCCGAGTCGCAAGGCATCTTTTACTCTATAGATTCTATCATCACTGACTTTTTCTAATCGCTCTATGATATCATCAGTCTTAATCCATTCTTTCTTATCAGCACCTAATCCAGCTCTATTGTTTTCTTGGGATTGACATGCCTTTTGCAGTGCTTCCGTAAATGTTCGGCCGATAGACATAACCTCACCTACAGATTTCATTTGTAGTCCCAAGGTGTGGTCAGAACCATAGAACTTATCAAAATTCCATCTCGGCATTTTGACAATTACATAATCTAAGGTTGGCTCAAAATAAGCAGAAGTGGTTTTTGTAATTTGATTGTTAAGTTCATCCAGATTATATCCCAAGGCCAATTTAGCGGCAATCTTTGCAATAGGGTAGCCTGTAGCTTTACTTGCAAGTGCAGAGGATCGGGATACTCTAGGATTGATTTCAATGCAGATAATATGCTCAGTTTCTGGGTCTACAGAAAACTGAATGTTGCATCCACCAGCAAAATTACCCATGCTTCTCATAAGTAAGATGGCCTGATCTCTCATCTCCTGATAGGCTCTGTCAGATAAGGTCATCGCTGGCGCTACTGTTATACTATCCCCAGTATGGATACCCATTGGGTCTAAATTTTCTACTGTACAGATAATAACCACATTGTCATTATTATCTCTAAGTAGCTCCAGTTCGTATTCCTTCCATCCCAATACAGCTCTCTCCACAAGAACCTCATGTGTAGGTGAGGCATTGAGACCTCTTCTAAGCGCCTCATCAAAGTCTTTCTCTTCCATGACGAAGCCACCGCCAGTACCTCCCAAGGTGTAGGAAGGTCTTATTACGAGTGGGAAACCTATTTTCTGCGAGGCATCTTTACCTTCTAAAAACGAATTGGCAATAAAAGATGGCGCTACAGAAAGGCCAAGCTTAATCACATGCTTTCTGAATTCTTCTCTGTTTTCTGCAAGTTCTATCGCTTCTAAATCTACACCAATGAGCTTAGTATTAAACTCTTTCCATAAGCCCTGCTTACCTGCTTCTATAGCCAAGTTTAGGGCCGTTTGTCCACCCATAGTGGCTAGGACGGCATCTATATGTCTCTCTTCCAATATCTCCCTAAGACTCTGGACAGTGAGTGGCTTCAAGTAGATAAAATCTGCAGTAATCTCATCAGTCATGATGGTAGCAGGGTTGGAATTGATAAGGCTGACTTCTATTCCTTCTTCACGTAGAGATCGGGAAGCTTGAGTTCCCGAATAGTCAAATTCACAGGCTTGACCTATGATAATGGGTCCGCTACCTATTATAAGGACGGACTTGATAGACGGGTCTAGAGGCATACTAGGGCAGGTCTTTTTTTATAAAATCGGAGGCAAATATAAGCGAATTGAATTAAGTATTAGGGAGGTAAACAGTCCTTGTCCACAGAATGTGGATAACCTGAATTTTTAACCTCGATAAAGAATCCAGAATTGATTATTCTGCAGCTCTAAAAGGACTTGGATTTTCTTAGATAGAGAGTGTGCTAGAGCAGGGTCAATGTCCCTATTTCTTCAAATGGATTGCCGAAGATATCCTGGTACACAACCCTATAAGTGTACACACCCTGTAACTGCTTACCGAATCTATTTCTTCCATCCCAACCTTGTTCAGCATTAGGATCAAAATTTTCTCTCTCAAACATCAAATCTCCCCAGCGACTATAGATACGCATAGACTCTATTTCCTGAACAGCTATATTAGTCCTAATCGCGAAGAACGCATCATCTCCACCTAGAGAAGGATTGAATATATTAGGTATAAAGACTCTAGCTGCAGGGAGATACTCTATACTAGTGGGGCATTCTGCTGTATTGCCACAGTTATCCACCAGCGTAATAGTTACTGCTTGTGTGATAACATCAGAACAATCTAATGGTAGATTGTCTATATCTATATTATTGGTTACATCAAATATAGGGTCCTCGGATACAGCTATAAAGTCCAGAAGAAAACGCTGAACTTCAATCAAACTTCCAGGTTCATTACAATTCACTTGTATAGGTTCAGGACATATTATATCTACGTCTCTTCTGTTTTCAAAAGATATATTGGCCGTGCAATCTGTATTGATGTTATCGCATTCGTCGATAGCAGTGAATATCACAGTTTGAGCAGACCCACAATCAAATGCATCTATGCTTAAATTAAAGTCATCAGAGGTTTTCGCAGAATTGCATAGGTCCATGGCTGAGAAACCTTCTCTCCAGTTTGTGACAGATGCCATAAGATTGGGTTCTTCTACATCAATTACTATTGACTGAGGACAAAGTGTAATAGCAGGTGCAATAGTATCTACCTGAGATATTGTTTGTAGACAATCTACACTGGGTTCACCACACTCGTCTATAGCAGTAAAGGTGACGATGATTTCATTTTCACAAGCATTATCAAAATTAGCTTGCATAAAGTCATCCGTTATAGGGATAATATTCCCGTTATTATTAGTGGCTGTAATACTATTTATCCATGCCGCTATAACCATATCATTCCCATCTTCTCCACATTGTATATCAAGGTTATTATTACAAGTGATTTCAGGGGCTGCTTTATTGATTGTAATTGTTGCTATACAAGTATCTCTAATTCCACAAGCGTCCTCAGCATAGAATTCTATGTTCATCTCCTCTTCAGAATTACATAAAGTGGTAGGCACTGCAAAACCATTTTGTATCTGCTCTAATGGATCAGAGCAATTATCAGAAGTCGTGAAGCTATCTATCCAATCCAGCATTAACATACTTCCATCAGGATCAGTAGAGTTTACCGTTATCGGAGTAGGACAGATGGCAGTCGGTGCCGTAGTATCTTCTAAGATAATAAGTAGGGAACAGGTATCTTGTATATTACAATTGTCTTCTATAGTAAATAAAATGGGTATCACACCATCGCAATCAAAGGCTTGTAATTCTGTTATGTCGAAAGAGAAATCTGGGTCTAAATTATTTCCATCAGGATCTAATCCTTCGACTGAACTAATATGATTATTGATTATCATTTGGTTGTCTGAATCTCCACATTCTACAGTAAGGTTACCCGGACAGCTAATCGTAGGCACTCTATCTGTAGTAACAGTCAGGGTAGACAAACAATTTGTTGTATTGTTGCAACCATCTAGCACAGTGAAAACCACAGGAACATCCTCTGAGGCTTGGCACATAGCCAAAGACGTTATTCTCGTATATGAGTCATTCGTTGTCAGATTTGAGATACAATTATCTCTACTTACTATAGTCTGGAGCCAAGTTTCTACATCACTATCAAAACTTGGACTCTCAAGTACTAATGAAGTATCTGAAGGACAGGTTGTAATTTCAGGTGGCGTATTGTCTTCTATAAACAAATTCAATGCACACGACTGTGAATTGTCACACAAATCTACAAGCTCAAAGGTGATGGGAATAAAACCAGCGCACTGAAATAACTCTGGATTACTGAAATCAAGATTAGGTGTCGTAGGAAAAGCAAGTCCAAATACATCTTCAGCGGTCACCAATGCCATCCACTCTCTTATCTCTGATTCGTAATTGGGATTACCACATTCTACTGTGAAATCATCTGCGCCTGGTACACAATTAATAAAGGTAGTTTGGATGTTATTTTGAATGCTGATTTCAATTTGGCAATTGGATATCAATCCACACGCATCAGTAAAAGTCAATCGTGCATCAAAGTCTTCTTCTTCACAGCTAAATCCATCCAATTGGCTCTCATCAAAATCATCTGTCAGAATCACTTCATTACAATCCTCTACATCTATCGCAATCAGCTCTAGAAATGCTTCGAATTTTGGAATTTTCAAGGTGTCTCCTGCTAACAAGTTTAATGGGTTAGTAGGGCAGTTGACCACTGGTGCTTTTGTGTCAGAAAGTACAATGTTCATTGTACATGTATTCTCCTTCCCGCAAATATCTTGGACAGTGAAAACGACAGGCACAGACTGAAAACAAGTATCTACGAAAGAGGTATTAAAATCATGGGAAACCACTGTCGATAAATCATCCAATGCATTGGACATAGCTGTAGTTTCTTCTAACCAATCTGCTATGAGTGCATCGTTATTTATATCACCACATTCCAGATTCAAATTGTTTGAAGGACAATTGATTGTTGGGGGGGCATTATTTATTGTCAGTAATCCTATGCACGCATTCTGAAGACCGCACATGTCTATCACTGTAAATTGTACATTAGAACTGGTTTGTAATTCACAGAAATCAACTCCTGTTTGATCAAATACGGGATCTGTAAAAAAGTCAGGTGAGCTGCACCCATTATCTCCAAATGTGGTGCTAAAGATCCAATCATTCAGTAAGAATTGCGCATCTGGAGCAGTCGAATTAATTGTGATGTTTCCAGGGCAGGTGATTTCTGGGTTTAGCGTATCTTCTATTCGTATCGTAGACATGCAACTTATAGATCTGTTGCAATTCAAGTCTTCCACAGTAAAGTTGACTACAGTATTATCTCCACAGACTACAGCATTAAAGTTAGTCGGATTGAAATCGCTGGTCGCTGAAATAGGGGTGCCAGAAAAGTTACTTCCCTCAAAGGTCAACCATTGTACGATACTATCTAAAATGCTAGGTGTACCACATTCTAAGGTCAATTGTGGGGGACAAGTTATTAGAGGAGATTTATCTGATATGATAGTAAGATCTACTGAGCAGTTATTTGCACTCATGTTGCCGCAACCATCTATAGCATAAAAGGTAATAGGCTGCGTCACAGTATCCGTATCACAAATATTCTCAAACAATCTCGAACTGAAATTTCTCCCACTGGTCGCAGTACAATTGTCCATGGGATTAGCCGTTTCAAGCCAAGCATCTATATCATCTTCTATCTCATCAAAGCTGCCTTCGAATGTAATCGGTTGAGGACATCCTATCGTTGGAGGTATATCATCGGTGATTTGGATACTGGCAGTGGTATCCCTCATAATGCCACAATCATTTTCGAATGCGAAAGTGACAGTTACTTCTCCAGTACAATCTGTGAACTGAGCATCAAAAAAGTCAATATCGTTACCTACCGGGAAAGGAACACCTAAGGTGTTGGCTGCAGAGATACCTGCAAACCATTGTTCTATCACGAGTCTGTTTACGGGATTCTCACACTGGATAACCGTGTCATTAGGTACACCCGAAAAGATGTCCATGACATTATCCATAATAGATAAGGTGGCTTTACATTCTAATGAATCAATCTCATTGCATAAATCATTCACCAAGAAGGTGATTAGCGTATCTACATTACCACAATTAAATCCAAGAATGCCACTGTCAAAGTTGTTGGATATTATTGGATTGGGATTGCAATTATCCATAGCGGCATAAGAGTTAATCCAATCATCTACTATCGTGAATCTATTAGTGTCATCTGCATTTACTTGTAGGTCCGCAGGACAGAAAACAACGCTAGGACTCTGTGTGTCTTCTATAATGATGACACCATTTTGGGTAATACTTCTGCTGCAATTATCGAAGGCTTCGAATGTGATATCAAAAACCATGTTGCAGATAGGATCATCTAGTACATTGAAATCAAAGGTATGTGTAATGTTGTTTATTACATCATTGGTGTTATTTAGATTTATGACAATGCCTTGTGAACTAAGCGCCTGTGCCATCCTTAACCAATCATTTACCAGCACGTCATTGTCAGGAGCGCCACACTCTAATTTTAAAGTATCTGGAATGAATGTTATTTCTGGGAGAACATTGTTCGTTATTTCTACTGTAAATTGACAACTACTGCTATTGTCAGAACAATCCTCATCTGCATTAATTGTGATTGTAAGATCATCTGGATCACAAGACACAAATTGAATGCTATCCATAGAGTAGTTATTTGTTACTACCGGTTCCATGCACATAAATTCTAAAGTAAAATCATCTAAGAGGTCGGTGATAATATCATCGATCATGAGATTACTGATGTCTAGAGCTGGCGGGTTTGGGGGGCAGGTGATAACAGATTGGAAAGTATCTAAGACAACAAAATTGCTTATGTCTCTAGCCATATCAGCACAACGGGCAGTACAGGGGCCTAATAGTTCTACTAGAGGTCTTACTGAGGCATTTCCTCCGCAGCCAGCGGCCAATACTGGGTCTACGTTATTTATATATCTTATTTGAGTCTCTGGGTAACAAGGTAAAAATTCAGTGAAACTGAAATTGTCTATGTAATCTTGAAAGGTAACTGCTACATCGACTTGACAAGTGATTGTATCACTTCTAGCTCCAACTAGAAAATTAGGAGGAATAAATTCTGTTTTGAATGTATCTATACATGTCCTGACTGGGCCTCCAAAGAGGGATTCCACCTGATATACACGTTCTATAAAGAATGTATCACTACAGGAAGTGGGATGTACTTCTCTGTCATTTGCTCTTACAATAATATTACCACAATCTCCTGTTGTAGTCACAGAAAAACCGAGTCCTTCAAAGGCTACAATATCCTCATTCCCTAGAGATTCGAAATCCATAAATGCTGGATTGATAGGGGAGATATCACATTCACATTCTACGACTGCAGGCTGAGGACGGCAATTGACATTAATGCCTAAGCATGTCTGTGCAGATAATTGGTTTATACCAATCAATAATAAGATAGATACTATAGATAACAGTCTCATGGTTAATTAAATCTTACTAGATCAATTATTCGTACAACAAATACTGCACCAAGCATTAAAAGAATCCTTTATATGATATGCTTCGGTTGTAGTAAATGTGGGGAATTGCAAAATTTGAAATAGAAATCAACAGCCTTATTCAGCTATTGATTGAACGATCGGAACTTAGGAATTGAAGAAGTTAATACCAATTTTATGACAAATTTAGGCTATAATTTTTATTTGAATGGTATTTCTTAGGACGTGATGGAGCACAATAGTTACTTTTTAAGAAGTTGTACACTGCCAGCACGTAGAATTTCATTACCTGCAGTATCCAGAATTACTGCATGATAGGTATATACATCACTTGTAGTTGCGATATTTCTTATTCTGCCATTCCATCCCTCGCTATCTTGATTGATAGGAAAATCAGTGGCTTCAAAGACCAATGAACCCCACCTATCATATATCATGAGGAAGGACACTTTATCTATAGATTCATTGCCATATACTGTAAACCAGTCATTTAACCCATCATTATCAGGCGAAAAGACATTAGGAATATAAATTTCAGGATCTGGTAAGATTTCTACAGAAGTAAAGCAGCTGGATGTAGATTCACAAATATCTGTTACGAAGATTTCTCCCTCTACGATCAGGGTTTCTGTACAATCTAGAAGTTCTATATCATGCGATAAACTTTGAGAGACTTCAAAGTCGCTGGCTGATTCTACAGAGATATCGTCTATATGACTCTGCACAATCTGGCTCAAATCAGGGTTTGTACAAATTACAGAAATAGCTTCTGGGCATTCTACTCTTATTTCCGAAGTGTTTTCGACTACAATCATTGACTGACAATTACTGGCTAGACCACAAGCATCTATAGCTGTAAATGATACTGGTATCTGATCCGAACATTGGAAATCCTCTGGTAACAGGCTAAAATCACTGTCCAAAGTAGTGATATTACAATCCATAGCCTCTGCACTCTGTAACCAACTATCCAAGGTCGCTGAAAGATTATCTGATCCTAAATCAATGACTAAGCTCTGTGGGCAAGTTATTTCAGGGTTTTCATTATCTATTATACGTATGGTGGATATACAAGAAATATCACCACCACAGAATGAATCCGTACTAAACGTGACATCTTGTGGTTCATCACAAGCAATTTCTGAAGACAACCCGAGAAAATCATTACTTACCATATTGCCTTGGCTTGATGCGGCCTCATCTAGCCAATCAGCTATCATGGGTTCCATATTAGAATCTCCACAGGAGATAACTAATTCTTCGGGACACAGTATGTTATTGTCCTCACTAAATATTGTTATTGTTCTTATACAATCTGATACATTATCGCACTCATCGATAGAAACAAATTGTACATTGACCTCGTCTAAATCGCAAGGGTCTGCCAATGACGTGGCAAAATCATCAGTCATCTGAGGTACACCGCAGTTGTCCGTAGATGTTGCATTGTTTCTCCAGGTCGTGATTTTTTCTTCTAATGCAGGGTCCTCAGCCGCAATCTCTATATTGTCTGGACAGTCGATGACTGGCGGCTCATTATCATTAGTTCTGAACTGACCCACACTACTAATAGTATTCCCACATTGGTCTGTTACAACGAAAGTGACTTCTGTTATACCATTGCATTCATTGTTCAATTCTGGTAAATCTGGAATGGTAGAATAACTTAGTGAATCAGGAGAACAAGCTGTAAATTGTATATCACCATGATTTGCTATCCAATCACTAAATGCACGTTGTATATCTTCATCACAATTTAGGTTTTGTTGTGAGGCTGTATTGTCCAAACCAATAGGTAAGGCATTAGCCACACGAAGTTGCTGCGTACAGCTCTGCGCTGAGCCGTTGTCAGTAATGGTATATTGTCTTAAGATGTATAGCGTATCATTGGAACAATCAGATGGTCCATCTTCTGTATCCAAAACAGAAACAGAGAGCGCACCGCATTGTCCACTATTTACTGAAATACCTATATCCGCTAGTGCTGTTGTGATAACATCAGTAGATGTCGTAGGGTCTGTCAGTATCGGGTCTACATCAGGAAAAGTATTCTCGCAAGAGACTATAGGGGCATCTAGGTCGCATAGTAAATCCAATAAACAACATTGAGGAATGATACTATGATCGCTGAACGAACAACCAAGTCTGTCTGTAATAGTCAGATGATATTCACCTGGTTCTACCATCGAAAGTATCTCATCTGATGAGTTACTTGGCCCTTCCCACATGTACGTAAAAGGAACGACTCCTCCAACAATAGTTGGTGTCAGCGATATTAGATTGAATCCATCTATGCATTCACTGTTGATGGATACAGTGGGAGGTGGTTGCCGTGCTATTTGTGCAGTTTCTGGTGAAGGGCGGCAATCTGCCGATCGTCCAAATACCAGATAATCACCACTTGGCAAATTTTGGAAATGGGTTATGCTAAAGAAGTTTATACCACCATCTATAGAAAATTCTACACCAGTGGTATCTCCAGTCACGGTAATGATTATTTCACCATTATCGAGATCACATGTTTCATTTATTGTAAATACCGAAAAGCTGAAATCTCCATTAGCGTATCCGCTATGGAAGACAAATAGAAAAGCCAGTAACGGTAATAGTTTCTTAGAGTAGTCTAAAAGTGACTTTGTCCTTATTCTCAGGTGCATGTGCAAAAAGGGTGAATTCTTTATCTGGACAACAAAACCTATACTTTCCCCCTACTTGAATCCTACATTTAACGCAGATACCTAGCCAATCTTTGTTTCAGGTCATAAAATGTAAAGTAGCTGTCACTTTTAGTTTTAGGGTTATATTGAGTAGCTAGAAGAAATTTCAAACAATTCAGGCGAAATTCTAACATCTCACTTTATATAGATTCATATGTAATATATTCGCTATTCACTTGTTTCAGGACCATGAGTTTTATAGTATCAGCTAGAAAATACCGACCTCAGCACTTTGATGACTTAATAGGTCAGGATCATATCGCAACCACCTTAAAAAACGCGATTAAAACAGATAAACTAGCTCATGCATTCTTGTTTTCTGGTCCTAGAGGTGTAGGAAAAACAACTTCGGCAAGAATCCTTGCTAAAGTCTTGAATTGCGAGAATCTAAGCGATGATTTCAAAGCTTGTGGAGAGTGCAGTGCCTGTAAAGCATTGGAAGAGAATGCCTCCTTCAACATCTTTGAGTTAGATGCCGCTTCTAACAATAGTGTGGAGCATATCCGGTCACTTAATGACCAAGTGAGATTCCAACCCCAACAAGGTGCTTTTAAGATTTATATTATAGATGAGGTCCACATGTTGAGTCAAGCTGCGTTCAATGCCTTCTTGAAAACACTCGAAGAACCGCCACCATATGCTAAGTTTATACTAGCCACAACAGAAAAGCATAAGATAATACCGACTATACTCTCTCGTTGTCAGATTTTTGATTTCAAAAGGATAAAGGTCTCAGATATTGTTTTTCAACTACAGCAGATTGCAGGTAAAGAAAAGCGTGAAATGGATGACGATGCAATGCATTTAATTGCTCAAAAGGCAGATGGTGCAATGAGGGATGCCTTGTCCATCTATGATAGGATTAGCAGTTCTGTAGACGGTACTATTACTTATAAGTCCGTGGCTGAAAGCCTTAATGTACTAGACCATGATTATTATTTTACGATAGTGGATGCAGCTCTAAAAGAAGATTTGCCAGGTCTTATGGTCACTCTGGATGATATTATAAAAAAAGGATTTGATGTAGAACAGTTTGTAATTGGTTTGATGGAACACCTACGCCAGTTACTTTTTATAAAGGATACAAAGACTGCAGCCTTAATTGATGTAGGAGAAAGTCTGGGTATGCGTTATGAAAATCAATCAGGCATTACCAGTTCTTCCTTTCTTCTTTCAGCTCTATCACTTCTAGATAAAGCGGATATGAGCTTACCAAGGTCTCAGAATAAGAGACTGACCTTAGAGATTGCACTAAGTAAGATTGGTTATATGACACGTCTTACTGATAAAAAAAAAACCAATAGCCCAATAACAGCTTCACCAAAACAGAAAGATGTCTATGATCTCCCTTCTGATTCTGTACCCTCGACTCCAACTCCCGCAATATCTAAGACTGAAATTCCCCACAAGCCAAAAGTAGAAGTAAAAGCTGCGCCAGCGAAGACCGCTAAAAGCGGAACCACCAAAGAGAGAAACGAAACAAAGGCACCCACTTCAACTAAATTAGCTGGGACATCTAGGATTTCGACACCTACTATTTCAGTAGATCTCGATAAACTGGTCGCCTCTATAGAAGAGGAGAATAATGAAAAGATGTTAATCGATGTGCCTTTTACACCTGAAGAAATTTATAAGGTATTCCTAGATAAAAAGTCTGAAACAAAATCTAATTCCCTGAAATCTGCCATCGATTACTGCAAAATAATCTTAGAAGGAAACCTTGTTTACATTAAAACACCTACAGAAATCTTCAAAGATCTTATCCGCCAGGAAATGGAGATGACTGAAAAAATCAGGGATTTATTTCCTAAAAAAGACTTAATTATTCGATTTATAGTCGATTTGAGTGCATTTCCTGGCTATCAAGCCCCACAAAAAATTAAACATTTCACAACCAAAGAAAAGTATGAAGTGTTTAAGCAAAAGAACCCGATGTTTGAACAACTAGTAAATGAGTTTAATCTCAAACCTCGGTGATTAATTCTATCGCTTGATTATTACATATAAGATAGGTGTCTACAAGTGATAATTTTTTTACTTAAATAGCATCAAGATGAACGATAAACCAATATGGTATCTAGAGGGTATTGACTTGGGTAACATTCTTTGCTCGAACAAACTAGGGGAACATATCGCTCTAAATGAGAACGCCAAAAAGGCCATTAAAAAGAACGAGTATATTTATCTTCCTGAGGATAAGAGTGAGTTAATTTATTTTATCAGTGATGGTCGAGTGAAAATTGGATCAGCCTCAGATGATGGAAAAGAGATAATCAAAGCCATCTTGAGCAAAGGAGAGGTGTTTGGTGAATTATCACTTATAGGTGAGAGTACTAGAAGAGACTATGCAATAGCCGTAGAAGACACTACGCTTTGTTGTATACAGTCTTCCACCATGAAGAACCTCATCAGAGATAGAAGTTCACTCAGTATATTCTTTATGAAGATAATGGGATCTAAGGTCCTAGAAATGGAAAACAGACTTCAATCCCTTGTATTTAAGGATTCAAGAAGTAGAATAATTGAATATCTATCAGATTTGGTTAAAAAGAATGGTCAGAGGGTAGGATATGAGTGGGTTGTAAGAAATTTTATTACCCATCAAGAAATAGCTAATTTGACTGCTACCTCAAGACAGACGGTTACAACGGTGCTCAATGAATTGAGAACCTCAGATATAATCACATTTAATAGAAAAAGGTTACTTGTGAGAGATTTGGATAAGTTGACCGGCGAAATAAGATAAAGAATTGTATCAGCTTATTAAGCCTCTATTATTTCTGCTTGCACCCGAAAGTGCACATAATCTTAGTACACAACTATTTAAATTCTTTTTGGCTATTCCTGGACTAAGTTCTCTTATAAGGCATCGTTATTCTTGTACAGATAAAAAACTTCAGAAAACGGTTGCAGGTATTCGCTTTCCTAACCCAGTAGGTCTAGCAGCGGGGTTTGATAAGGATGGGAAATATTATAAGACTATGTCAGCTCTGGGATTTGGTTTTATTGAGATAGGTACTGTTACCCCAATTGGACAAGATGGAAATCCCCAGCCTCGGTTATTTAGGTTGGCTGGTGATAAAGGACTGATTAATAGGATGGGGTTCAATAATCAGGGAGTGGATGCTATGGTCTCCAGACTCAAAAAGTACGGTAAAGGTCAACTAATCATAGGTGGCAATATCGGAAAGAACAAGAAGACGCCGAATGAACAAGCTTACTTAGATTATGAAGCTTGTTTTCATAAACTGTATGATTTAGTAGATTACTTTGTGGTCAATGTGAGCTCTCCTAATACCCCAGACTTACGTTCACTTCAAGACAAAGAACCCCTCACCAAATTGTTATCACATATCATAAGTCTACGTTCTGAAAAGAAGCATTCGATACCTATTTTTCTGAAGATTTCACCTAATCTGGGAGAAGAACAGATAGATGATGTGTTGGACATAGTGAAAGAACAAAAAGTGGATGGGATTATAGCCACTAATACAACTATAAAGAGAGATGGCCTTTCCACATCGGATACCAAAATCAAAGAAATTGGTAATGGGGGATTAAGCGGTCTTCCTCTCAGACAAAGAGCACTGGAGGTGGTTTCTTATATTAGGTCTAAGGATAAGGATATTCCAATCATTGGTGTTGGAGGCATATGTGAGGCAAAGCACGCCATAGATATGCTCATTGCAGGCGCAGATCTAGTTCAAGTTTATTCAGGCCTTGTATATAGTGGTCCGTCACTGGTAAAGAAAATAAATAAAGCGATTCTGGCCTCTGGCCTTAATTAAGGCCGCAATCTTCATCTAAATAGATTCGGTATATTTCAGATAGTTTTTGCTATACTATATCACACATAGGTCATATGTTCTACTTGTAATACTAGTCAGATCAGACCACTACAGTTTGTATATAATTAACATATCATAACTACCTAATAATCACCTAATTAAGTGGGTTATACATCATATATACTATAATTGTTATGGTATCTTTTTTGGACTGTGCTTGTTGACATTACTCTATTTGTTTAATAACCAAAAATCGACTTGCTCATGATTGAGGAGGAGGGCCAAAAAATTCTCGCCGATTTGAGATTTTGGTTGGTGTTGTTTGTTTCTACACTGTTAGTGTTGTTTTTGACAATGAGCTATCCGAGTTAAACTAAAGATTCAACACCCTTTTAATTTATGAGGTCGTTCAAAATTATTTATTGAACGACCTCATTTTTTTATCTTGTAGCGAGATAGTGAAGCGGGAAGTATTAAGCTTCTTTTTTGATTTTGAGGCTCATGTCGAGAGAGCCAGCTGAATGTGTCAATGCACCAACAGAAACAAAATCTACGCCTGTCTCAGCTATAGACCTTACGGTCGAAAGATTCACGCCTCCTGAGGCTTCAGATTCACACTGGTCACCTATAATCTTGACAGCTTGACGCAATGTATCTAATTCAAAATTATCGAGCATAACTCTTGTGACTGGTTCTGCCTTCAGCACTTCGTCCAGTTCTGTAAGGTTTCTCACCTCTACAGTAATTCCAAGTTCTTTATTATTCTCCTTGAAGTATTTATGGACTCTGCTTACGGCTTCTGTAATACTCCCACAAGCATCGATGTGATTGTCTTTAATCATTATCCAATCATAGAGGCCATCTCTGTAATTTGTACAGCCTCCTATACGTACTGCCCACTTTTCGAGAAATCTCATCAGAGGTGTTGTCTTACGCGTATCAAGGATGGTAACAGGAAGATCAGCAACCAACGCTTTGAATTTGCGCGCCATAGATGAGACACCACTCAACCTCTGCATTGTATTCAAGGCCAATCGCTCTCCTTTAAGTAGCACTTGTGAACTTGTTGTCACCTCAAAAGCAATATCACCATACGTTACGGCACTGCCATCTTCTATGAAGACTTCAAATTTGCATTCAGGGTCTAACTTTCTAAAGACATGCTTTGCAAAAGAGACACCAGCTATAACACCGTCGTCTTTAACGAGGAGCTTGGCGGTGTCCATAGCATCTGGGTCTATGCAGGCCAGAGAGGTATGATCCCCATCTTTAACATCTTCTCTCAATGCTGCATCTATAAAAGCTTCCAGTAGATACTTGCTAACTCCTTCCACTATTGAGTTCTTTTTTTGTTTAATACTATACTATCATATCTTTGATATGTACTGTTCTTTCTTCTACAGTTCTTGTATCCACATCACCTGCTGCATTTTCTAATCTAAGCACACCTCTTGGGCATACTGCAGCACATACACCACATCCTACACAAGATGATCTTACGATGTCTTGACCTTTCTGAGCATATGATCTAACATCTATCCCCATCTCACAGTAAGTAGAACAGTTCCCACAAGATATACACTGACTACCATTAGTAGTAATTCTAAATCTAGACTTGAATTTTTGAATGAGGCCAAGATATCCTGCTAGAGGGCAACCAAATCGACACCATACTCTATTACCCATTAAAGGATAAAATCCTGTACCAACGATTCCCGCAAATCCTGCCCCAATGAAGAAGGCATACCAACTCTTCAATGACTCTGTATTGATACCAAGTATGGAATAGCTTCCAGAAAAATAGGTATACAAAACTCCTAAAGTCATCAGTACTACGGCAACCATTACACCATGGATGATGTATCTCTCGAATTGCCATGCTCTTAGACTTTTATCAGAGATTTGTCTGAAAGGATCACCAAGCGTCTCGGCCAATCCGCCACATCCACATACCCAACTACAATACCATCTCTTCCCAAAAAAGTAGACAAAGACAGGAACACCAATCACAAAAAGCGCAATACCCCATACTAGCATAAATATTCCAATGGATCCATTAGCTACCATCTCGTCCAACCTATAGTTGAAGAAGAATGAGTAATCTAAAGGCCACATATTTTTCAAATCTGGAGCTGGGATTGGATTATCATATGCATTGGCTGCATTCAACTTACTTAACATCTGAGGTATCAGGAATGCAAATGCAGTCTGAAAGAACATGACTGAATAGGTTCTGACTCTTTGGTATTTGTTATGCTGGTATTTGGCTAACATGCGGACACCCATCACAACCATGATCACAGTGTAAAGCAGTCCATACAAAAACCATCTGCTCGCCTTGCCACCATTCAGCATTTCACTCACAGGATCTACCATGCTAACCCAATTCTGTATGTATTCTGGTCTCCAATAAAGTAAGATGTAGAATCCTACTAATAATATGCCAGCTATTATTCCTAGCCAAGCTGTATTTACAGGCGAGGCTGATCGCTGTGGATCTTTTCCCTTTGACTTTTCACGGATAAAAACAAAATAGATAAATAGCATAGCTACAACTGTCGTGACTAATGGCCAAAACAAATTACCCTCTTTTACAAATCCATAAACCAGGGTGCCAATCACTCCTGCCGTAAGCACTATTGATCTTAGGCCAAATTTGAGTCCGCTGGTTAGGCTACTATGATATATGCCATCATGTTTGATGCCTGCACTTTCTTTAAATTTTGGAAGAATAAAAAACAAACCACCTAGGACAGCTAATCCAAAAGTTAAGAAAAAGAACAACCAAGGATTACTTTGTACTGGGCCCTGAGCAATGGCGGTAGAAGCTAATTTTTGTTTGAAACTGGTTGCATTGCCACCAAATCTGAAGTCCCATTCTCCTACTCCGTCAGGCGCCCCACTTTCTTTAAATCTGGCTTCTTGAATATCATTCGCTTTATCAATCACCTCAGAAGCTAAAGAAACGAATCCAATGTGATTTACGTCTTTGTTATTAGCGCCTAGCTCATTAATTGCTTGTGTAATCGCAGCCTTCTGATGTTCATTATTGCCAGGTAGTTTATTAACGTTTATTGATTTAGTACCCAGCCCTAACATCGCTATAAATACTAGAATACTTGTTATAACAAGTATGCTACCAATTGTCTGTAATATTTTCATTGATTAAGAGATTATCTTTTTAGGAATGAAAGGACTTTATCTAATCCTCTTTTGGTTTTGAGACTAATATTTGCTCCTTCTTGCCTGTTGTAAAGGCTGATGACTTCCTGCTCATACTCATCATAAAATTCTGGGTCAAAATTGGCGAGTCCTAGATTTTTTATCACGTCTTCTACCTGTGTTTTTTCTGCAAGCCATTTTTCACATACTTCATGTCTGTAGCGTACTCCCATTAGATTAAAGCCCCGTACATGTTTATTCTCTTTGTCATAATTTATTCTGATGGCCTTTTCTCCATCAGAATGCTCCCAGTAAATGGTGGCCATATCTTCTGGCATTTTTCCTGGAACTTCACCGTACACCTGATACTCAATATCTAAAAATTTAGCACTATTGAACCAGATGCCTGGGTCATAGGGCACGTTCTGTCCTGTTATATTATAAGCTGCCGTTTCACCCATCATTCTACCTGTATACCATATCGCTTCTACACCTCTTCTGCCAGGTTTAGGTTCAGAAAGTTCTGCACAGTCTCCAATAGCATAGACATCTGTGATATTGGTCTCAAGATTATCATTGACCTTTATTCCTCGGCCAATCTCTAATCCGGTTTCCTTTAAGAAGGTTATGTTAGGACTAACACCAGCGGTCAGACCTACATAGCCACATGAGATTTTCTCTCCGTTTTCTTTAATCGTCACTGCATTGGCGGTGCCTGTGCCATCATCATGGATTTCTCCGAGGTTGACACCTAATCTTAGGTCTATATGATGGTGCTTGATGTGTCTGCTAATCATCTCAGATTCCTCATTAGGCAGGACATTATTCCAATATGATGATTCTCTTACAAGCATTGTTACGTCAATATTTCTTGACCTGAACATTTCTGCCATCTCTATACCTATGAGTCCACCTCCGCATATCACTGCTCTTTTAAGTCCTGGAGTGTATGCCTCCATATTTTCTAAGTCTTGCCAATGGTAGAGGCCTCCTACCCCTTTCAAGTCTTGACCTGGCCAACCGAATTTATTGGACTTAGAACCAAGGGCTAACACCAGCTTGTCGTATTGAATCTTCTGACCATTTTTAGTTGTTAGTAACTTATTATCCCAATTAATATCTGTGACATGGGCCTTTAATAAATCAATTCTGTTTTTCTTCCAGAACCAGTCCTCATATGGTTTGACATCTTCCGCTCGCATATGTCCCATGTACACGTACATCAAGGCAGTTCTGGAATAGAAGAAGTCTGTTTCAGAAGAGACTACAGTTATTTCATCATCTCCTAGTTTCCTGCACCAGCGAGCACAACTAATGCCGCTTATGCCGTTTCCAATTATAACTATTTTCATGTTAGATAGATAAAGAGTTGTGTAAGCTGTGTTTTTGTCCTGAAAAATGAATTAAATAAAAAAAATAATACATAGGTTGTAATGTTTAAAGATTTATGACTTTAATAATTGAAAAGTACGAATAAAGGTCATGTAGGCATTATTATTACAACAATATGGAAGCATATTTTTAATTACCATTGTTAGTATATTATAATCAGTTAATGCACACAAATTAATATATTATAATAATGATTAATCAAGTATATAGGAATAGATTGACCTCTGCATTATTTATTGTTGCATTTATATTCAGCATCGCAAATCTAAAAGCGCAGATTACAGTTTTATTCGAGCAAGATTTTGAAAATGGCTTGGGTGGTATGGTGTCTATAGATAATGATGGTATAGATGTGGCAGATGGTTTAGTTGAGGAATTAGGTATTCCTGTTTCTCCTTCACAATGGACAATAATGACGGTATCCGACGAAAATTCAGTTGCGATAAGTCCATCTTGGCTTAATCCGACTGGTGAAGCGGATGATTGGCTTATTACGCCGGCTATAGAAATCCTTCCTGAGACAATATTGGAATGGAAGGCAGAGGCGCTAAATCCTAGTTTTCGTGATGGATATCAAGTTTTGATTTCTTCTAATAGCACAGACTTGGGTGATTTTTCACCGATTACTGAGATTCAAGCCGAGGAAGCAAAGCCTACGCTGAGACTTGTAGATTTAGCAGCGTATGAGGGTCAAGAAATTTATATCGCTTTCAGAAATAACTCTGTCAATAAGTACGCAATCTCATTAGATGAGATAAGGGTCAGGACTAGTATCCCGTTAGACCTGAGAGTTGTAGATGTGGCACTGACGAATACTACTTTTTTGGAAGCAGGATTTGATATCGATGCAGGGTTATCAGGACCCAAACAAGTCTTATTAGAAGTTTTCAATGTGGGTAGTGAGATGATTACTGAGGTTTCATTTGATATAGAAACTGAGAGTGGAAGTTTTGAAGAAAACCATGTTTTTAATTTGTTTCCTGGCCAATCCTTTGTATTACAATCAACTACTTTTCTAGATTTTGAGGTAGGCGAGCAGCAACAATACACCATCTCCAAAATAATGGCGAATGGTGTCAGCAGCTTTCCTGAGACTGTAGTATCTGAGGTAAGCATTTTTCCGTCAGTTCCTGACTACGAAGTCATAGGGTCTAAGGGAGAGGAAGTAAATATTCATCAGCTGTTATCCAAGAATAAGACTGTGGTATTAGACTTTTTTGCCTCATGGTGCACTCCCTGTGAAATCACAACACCTTTGCTCAATGCTTGGTATGAAGAAAATGGAAGTGGCACTGGAGATTTGGAGGTTATTGGAATTGATATAGAGCCCTCAGATGATGCCGATGTGGTCAATAGTTTGGGATGGGGAGCTACTTATCCGAAAGTGGCATTTACGCCTGAAAATGAATTATATCGTCTTCACTTTAATGACATACATGGTCTTAATGCAGGTCAATTACCTTACTTCGTTATGCTATGTCCAAATCCAGAGAATGTAGCTGATTCAGAAGTAAGAGTGGTGCAGATAGGCATTCCTCAGCCGCCGTCATTTGATTTTTGGCAGCCCGAAGTTGATGCATGTATTAGTAACTTGACCAGTACTGACAACCTTGATATTCTTGATGAGGAGATTTCCATCTTCCCTAATCCAAGCAACGGAGTTTTTTATGTAGGGATGAATGAAGTGCACGATAATGCAAAGCTTACACTTGTCTCCTTAAGTGGACAGCAGTTAAGGTCTATAGATACAAATACTGATAGTCTGATTCAGGTTATTCTAAGAGACCTTGAAAAAGGAATTTATATGCTAAAAATCTCATTACGAGATAAATATGAAGTGAAGAAAATTATAATCTATTAATTTTATAAAAACCTCTGTCAATGCAGATCCAAATGTCATACAGACACTTATACTACTTGTTGTGTTCAGCGCTGCTTACTGTCGGTGAGATTCAGTCCCAGGATACACTTCTTTTTGTCGACTTCCAGAATAATTTTTTGGATCCATTGGTTACCATAGATAATGATATGCTACCTCTAGACCCTACATTCCAAGGACTAGGTGGTGGATTTTCTACAGTGCCAGTCAATGGGCCTAACGATATCAGAGCTATTGGTGTCTCTTCCTTCCTGGGAGGTGGGACAGCGGATAATTGGCTTATCACACCAGTAGTAGAAGTGCCTGACCAAGGCGCAACCTTAAGTTGGATTGCGAATTCCTTAAGTGGAGAAGATACTAGACTGGAGTCCTATAGTGTTTGGATATCTACAAGCGGGAATGAACTGATGAACTTTACAGAATTAGCTGTAGAGATTACAGATGAATCTCCTAGTCAGATGTTAAGAGAAATATCCTTAGAAGCGTATGCAGGCAGAGCAATACACATAGGGTATCAGCAAAATGGCACCGACAAATTTGCACTTGCCTTGGATGACATCCTAGTCATGAGAAAAGCCAGTGGATTTTCGGCGGAATTGTCCAGTCTGAGATGTCCGAGGTATCAAGATATAAGTGATATCAGCTTTGAGGTAGTTATCTCTAATACAGGTACTGAAACTATTACAGAACTGATGTTACAATTGGAAGAGAGTGGAAACCCCTTAGAGCAATTTAGCTTAACTAACCTCACTCTAAATCCAAATGAATCAGATGCCTTTGTATTCAACCCAATGTTCTTAGGTAATGCAGAGCGCATCGATTTTGATATTCGGCTATTGACTAATCAAGGTACTGAAGTAGGGTTCTCACCTAATCACACTTTGATCCCAATAATGAACCCTGAAGAAAGGACAATATTTGTGGAGGAAGCGACGAGTACAGCTTGTGGTTGGTGTCCTGAAGGTCTCACTGAGAAACTCTTCATCAATTTTTTAATTCCTGAAGCTATTGTCGTTTCTGTCCATGATCAGGATCCCATGGAAAGCCTGGTGGCGAGTATAGGCTTAGAAAATATAGATGGATTCGCAGGATATCCTTCACTGGCTGTCAATAGACTTGGTTCTGCACTGCCAGGCGAAGTAATCAACTTTGTCAATAATGAATTTGGACCAGTTGCAGTTAGTCCTACAATTTTAGATTTTACGAATACTTATGATCCCGTTGCTAGACAATTGGTAGTGCAATTCGAGGCAGAAGCACTGACTAGAATGGGTGCAGACGACTATAGATTTGGTCTTTATGTTATAGAAAATCAGATAAGGGGTACTTCACCGGATTTTGCACAGGCAAATAACTTCAGTCAAGATGCTTTTGATGTGCCATTGGTAGGCGTAGATGGTGTAGATTGGCAGCGAAGCCCTGATCCTTTTCCGCAAGAGCAAATTATATACAATGATGTAGTTAGGGATGTAGTAGGGGGCTTTGATGGGATTATTGGTTCTTTCGAGACTCTTAATTTAGGGGAATCGACCTCATTTGAGGTCGACTATATTTTGCCTTCGGTCTTTGTGGAGAGAAATATAACATTAGTAGCTTTTGTAATAGATGCAGAGTCGGGAGAGGTTGTGGCAGCAAAGGAGGATTTTCTAAATTTTGTAAGTGCTACATCACAAGAACTTTCTAATATAGAAGTGGAAATTTATCCTAATCCAGCATCTAAAAATCTGTATTTGAATGCTAAAGGGGTGTCTAATGAAAAATACATTATTGAAATTTATAATATGGCTAGCCAACTTGTCTTAGAAAAGTCTTTAGAATCAATAGGAGGCCGCATGGATAAAGAATTGGATGTTGAAGGACTGCAATCAGGGAATTACACCTTGATTATCAGGACTTTAGATGGTGTTCTAGCACGGAGAATCAGCATTGTTAAGTGAAGCAGATAGTCCAGATATTGCTCTGACTAATATCAACTACATGTCGGCTTGGATAGAATTAAGGAATTATTAGACTTTTATTGTAATAACTTAACATCATATAAAGGGGAAACTCAGTTTTTATTGTCCTATATTTGTATGGTATAAGAACTCTATGAAAATTTTTAGTAAAATAGTCTTTATCACTTTGCTAAGTGGAGCACTATCCGGCCAAGAGCTGGAGATGGCTACTCAGGTAGATGTGGTAGGTCCTTCTACTGGAGATATCAAATATGAGTTCAACGTCACCAATATAGGACAAGATCAAGCAAGATTTTATTGGGATATTCAGAAGGGACGAGATGTGCCTAGAGAATGGGTATTGTCTATTTGTGATGCTAATTTGTGTTATCCTGATGGTACTGAATCTGCACCTTGCAGTGGAGTAAACATTATGGAGTCAGGAGAGTCTATTTCTTGGTTTAAAGTGGAAGTTAAGGCTAATGGTGTGGCTGGAGAGCATGATATAGTATTTAGATTAATAAAAGAATGTGATTCTAATGACCCTGAAGTTATTCAGGAGGCTGTAATTACATTTCTAGCGGAATCTTCATCTAGTACGGCTTCTGTAGAATATGGCGAAGGATTGGTATTATACCCAAACCCTACTGTAGATAGATTCCAAGTAGATAATGATGAAAATATAGGAACTATCGCTATATTCAACATTGTAGGTAAGAACATATATTCAGATAGTCATATAGCAGGTAAAATACATGATGTGTCCCAATTAGAGAACGGATTTTACTTGGTAAGGCTTCTAGATAGAAAACAAGAAACAATCAAAGTTATCAGACTCACAAAAGAGTAATAACTACGATTTGACAATAATAAATAAAAAGCTGTGCCTCATTGGCATAGCTTTTTTTATTGCATTATAATCTTGATGGTATTGTGACTATTATTAATCTGTAATAGATATAATCCTGTTTGCAAAGAAGACAAATCGATGAAATCAATCATTTGATTTGACTTCAAAACCTCTCTTCCGAATAGGTTTAAAATTATATACCCACTTACAGGACGATTAAGGTATAGCATACCCGACGTAGGATTGGGGTAAATTGTAATATTATCTTTTTGGGTTAGAATACTGTTTGTAGAAGAAGGCATACAGAAGCTACGAGACCAATTTACTTCATTCCAATCTTCCCACACTGAAATTGGTACTGACGAGCCTGGTACTCTCCATATGCTTGTCTCAGCCCCTGATGCTTCTATAAACTCATCTATAAGATCTGATGTCATAACTCCCGTCACTGTAGATACAATATGATGAATAGGTTTTGTGGCTCCTAACTCTGCATATTCTTTATTTCCTTCTTCTATCCAGAAGGAAATATCACTGACAAATGAAGGACCCCAAAATTCTACATAAGTCTGAGGCATAAAGCCATCCACATATGGATCTATGGAAGATATACTGAATAAATGGTCTTTTGGATTTCCCCATGTGGTGCAATAAAGCTGGAAGTCAGATGTCGTATGACCATCTTCGATAGCTCTCAATTTTGCTTCATTAAATGCAGAAAACAGGTCGTCCAATGCCTGAGGCTTATTGTCAAACTCCATCTCTACGTCTACTATAAAGCCATCATACCCAGTAGCAGCCGCTTGATAAAGCGCTTCTGCCTGTAGATTAAAATCTGAAGTAGGATAGTTGTATGACCAACCCCAGATACTAAGGCCCTCGTCCTTGTAGTCTGAGACCAATTGTCTATCTGTAACTTCAGGCCAGTTGTCAGGGTTATTGGTACCATCGGCTACCTTAACAAAGGCCCTTTGTATACCCCTGTTGCTGAGGTTATTTGCTAATTGTGCATGGGTCATTCCGGTTTGTTCTATATGCCACACCCAAACACCTAACTGACTACAGTTATCATTTTGAGCAGAACATACAATGAAACCAAAGTTCCAACATATTAGTATGAGCAGCGTTCTGATTTTCATTTGTTTAGGCAGTCTCTACAGATTTGTTGAATTTCCCCAAGAATATGAGCTTGTCTCCTTCAGAAAATTTTATTTCCTGGATACCAATGCCAGATAATACGATATCAAATTCTCCCGTCTCATCTCTCTTAATAAATAGAGGAATCGCTTTCTCTTGTTCGTTAATCTGGGTCAATATGTTACTGAGTTCTTCAGCGCTGTTAATGTCTATTTCTGAAATAGCAGGATAGTCCCTAGCAACTTCAAGTAAATTGATAAAGTCATCTTTTTTAGAGAATAGATTATCATTAGCCGCTGTATCTGGATTCTGTAACTCATTGACTGAAGTTAACCTGAAAGCTCCATTCTCTCCGAAGTCCTTAGTTAGATTATCTAGAGTATACTGATTTACCTCTGCGCTTCCCGTCATAGCCATAAGAATCCCTACATCATTGAGGTCTGCATTATTTCTTAAGTCATCTTTGTATATATCTACAGTATAGGCATGTATGCCTTCCTCATGTGCCTTATCTATGTTGCCAGTATTACTATCTATAAGAATCACATGTTTTCCATTGTCCTTAAGGTACTTGGCTATTAGTCGACTAGCTCTATGAGCACCCACCATTAGTATACCATTACTTTTCTCAAGAAGAACGCCTAACATTTTGGCGATGAGACCAGCTCCTGTGGCATTGAGTATAACCGTGCCTAATACTACCATAAAGACAAGTGGTGTAATATATTCTGCGCCGGCTATTCCATCTGCAGCTAATTTGCTTCCAAATAGGGAGGCAATTCCTGCGGCGACTATCCCTCGAGGACCTACCCAACTGATAAATAGTTTTTCATTAGTAGTCAAGCTGGATTTCATAGTACTGAGAAATACACCAATTGGTCTAAGGACAAAGATTATAGCAGCAAATAGGACGCCTACTCTCCAGTCTAGGAGTAACTCGAGGTCCTTAATGTCCATACTGGCGGATAGAAGGATAAATAGGACTGCTATCAACAAGATACTTATAGACTCTCCAAAATAGATAATTTCGTTTTTATGGGGCATTTCCATATTACCCACTACCATACCTAAAACCACTACAGTTAGTAGCCCAGAATCAGGCACCAGATTATGGCTGCCTACAAAGGCAGCTAGAACAAAGGCCAATGTAAATACGGTCAATAGATAGTGAGGCACCCAATGCCGCTGAAGAAATATCCGCAACAGATGTGCTAAGAAGTAACCAAGCGCTGTACCTACTAGAGCAATAAGTAAGAAATGCTTAAAGGCATCTTCAGTAAAGGCACCTCCACCGCCAAATTCCGCACTATGAGAGATATGTATAAATTCATATACTAAAACAGCTACCAAAGCCCCTATAGGATCTATCAAGATACCTTCCCATTTAAGTATAGCTGATATGTTTCGCTTAAGTGGGAGATTTCTAAGGATAGGCCCTATTACTGTAGGGCCAGTTACGATAATGAGTCCTGAAAACAGAAATGACAAAGCCCAGTGTAAATCCATGATAAAATGGGCCAGGATGGCTCCTCCTACAAAAGTGACTAAGGAACCTAGGGTAATTAGATTGATTATTGAGGGTCCTACGCCTTTTAGTTCGTCACGTTGCAAGCTAAGACCTCCTTCAAATAGGATAAGACCAATAGCTAGCTCTACAAAGTGGAATAAATGCTCTTTGGGGAATAGGCCATGACCTAGCTGTTCATTCCAGACAGGGTCTAAAAGCTTGAGACCGTCTGCAGTCCAAAATGTAGAAAATGGTCCTACGACTAAGCCTATGATCAGCAAAGGTAGGATAGCCGGCACTTTTATTCGCCAAGCGACCCATTGTGCTAAAATCCCTAAGATTAATACACCTCCTAATTCTTCCATTTTATTGTCGTTTCATTTAGAGGCTAATATAACCAGATGCCTATAGATAGTTAGACCATAATGACTACTATTTCAATACGTTATAGATAATGCATTACCAAAATACAACTTCTACCAATCTGTATAAACCAAGTAAAATAGGGGGTTTGAGCTTGTTAAACATATTATTTTAGCTACTTATATCACCTGCTTTGTGGCATAGTTTGTGTACCCTCAAATATGCTATGAATATAGAAGAAATCAATCGAAAGCACTTTATGGAAACCGATATGTATTATCGGGTTGGATATGGGCTTTCTTCGAAACTGATTAACTTTTCGAATGGCATATTCACCCTTGAAATCGTAATTAGCAAAAAGTGGCCTAAAGATTTTAATACCACGGCACAAGAGCTAGCTTATTTATGGAGGAATAGTCACGAAGAGTTGAATAAGGCAATAGGCTGTAAGATCTACATTATAGATAGTAGAGTCTTTGATTACAAACAAGCACTTATACACAGAGGTGTCAAGCCAGGATATGATGCTAAAAAAGGCATCATTTTCAGGAGAGGCTATCTCAATTAGTATTAGATATTAAAATTATAAAATAAGATCCCAAAAGCTCAGACGTCATCGTCTGGGCTTTTTTTTGTTACATTGTGATAACTAAATAATCAGCTATGAAGTCCTTAAAGGCCTTACTATTCACTCTTCTAATATCTGTCTTTTGGTCTTGTGGACAAGACGCTTTTTCTGATAGAATATTGGGCACATGGATTCTAGAGTCTAGTGAAATATTTAATTGTATTCGAGACGAGAATATTTCCCCCCTTACAACAATAGATGGCAATAACTGTGTACCATTGGCTACATTGACAGATGTATTATGCAACCTGACTATAACCTTCACGTCAGAAGCGGCAACTATAGAATCTGGGGATGATGTCAGTTCATTAGAGTTCGCTATGGCTTCATATACACTCAATGAAAGCAATGAAACTGGATTATTGCAATTTTCAGAACCACTGGCTTTCAGCCTCGAGGATGACAACATAATCCTGAATATTCCAGATAATGGCTGTGATCAACGATTTGTGCTGATAAGAAGGTAATCATACAATGACTAAAAGTCACAATCAAGCTCTATCTCTCTTATGGCATTGTATATGAGTGGTAATTCGAACCCTCTAGAGTTAGTATACTTGATAGCCTTATCCTTTTGCATAGCTTGAGAAAATGAGGTGTATTTGTGCATTGCATTTAGTAGAGTCTCATTCATGGTATTTAGATATTCTTCTTCATCTATCTCTTCCATACCTTTTTTAATACAATATTCGGACACTTTTTTGAAAATTAGATTTTGTCGGATTTTTTGTCGACCCCATTTTTTAATTCTGAATTTTCCTCGACAATAAGAACGTGCAAATCTTTCTTCATTCAAGAAACCCTCACGGATTAGAATGGCCATAATCTCCTCCAGATTATCTCCATATACTTTTATAGATAACAATTTGGACCTCACTTCTGAATGGCATCTGTCCTGATAGACACAGTATTTTCTTAATTTTTCAAGTTCTTGTTCCAATAGCGTCTCTTAATCCATAATTAACAATTAAATAAGGTAATAAATATGTAATGTCTTATAAAAGATGAGACTTTTGCATTTTTTTATTACCAATTCAAAACTTAAAATTAAATGGAAGAAAATGTTTCTGCAATAGCTGGTTATACTGATAAAGGAATCAGTATGGCTATAGAGTATGCCCCTAAAGTCGCATTAGCGATTATCACTCTAGTCATAGGGTCATGGATTATAAAGAGAATTGTACGTGTGGCAGAGAAAGGCATAGCACGTTCTGGTATGGATGAAACACTCAGTAAATTTGTCGCCTCTTTATTAAATATTGCTCTGAAAATTATGCTACTACTTTCAGTGGCGGCTATGTTTGGAATAAATGTTACCTCATTTGTTGCCATTTTTAGTGCATTGATGGTGGGTATAGGTATGGCTCTTAATGGAACCTTAGGCCACGCCGCAGCAGGTGTGATGCTTATGATATTTAAGCCATTTAAAGTAGGAGATTTAGTGAAAATAGGTGGAGGTGGAACTGTAGGTACAGTAGATGCTATTAACGCATTTAATACAACGCTGAAGACCTTGGATAATAAAAGAATAATTATTGCCAATAGCAATGTTACAGGTAATGATATCACTAACATATCTGGACAAGGAGAAGTAGGTGTAGAGCTTACATTTGGAATCGGTTATAGCGATGATATAGACAAAGCAAGAGACGTTATTCTACAGGTAGGAGAGAGTTGTCCTTACATTCTGGATGCCCCAGCTCAAGGTGTGGTTGTAGGAGAACTTGGTGATAGTTCAGTGAACCTGAATACGAGACCATTCTGTAAAAGTGAGCATTACTGGGATACATTATATTTCATGCAAGAGAATGTGAAGAAAGAATTTGATAAGCAAGGTATCGGTATACCATATCCGACGATGGATGTCAATATGGTAGGAGGCGCTGCACCGAATGCATAAGATCTAATTCGAAATATAAAAAAAGCCAGACACAGTCTGGCTTTTTTTCTCACGAAATTTGATGTCTTAAATGGGACGGGTGTTATAAGAGTCAGAAAGCTTAGATAAGAAGAGAACTATACTCTATTATCTTTTCCACGATCTCTTCCTTAGGATCATGCACCACACCACGCCACCCATAATCTAGAGCAGCATCGATGTTTTCTTGCATGTCATCAATAAACAAGATGTCTTGACCATCAGCTATCCCTAGTTCCTTCTGCACATATTCATAGCAGTTGGTGTCGGGTTTTCTATGTCCGATGAGATGAGAATAAAATACTTTATCAAAATATTGGCTGCTGAAATCTTCTAGCCCCAGTCGCTTCTTGAGGTCGCTGTGAATCCAATTCATGTGCATATCATTAATGTTGCTTAACATAGCCACATTGTATTTATCTCTAAGTGCTGCTATCATATCAAACCGATATTGTGGGACAGGAACAAGAAGGCTGTTCCATGCCGCTATAATATCTCTGATTTCAGCATCTGGCTTGAATTGTTGTAGGTGCCATAAAAAGCTTTCTGTATTGAGCTCTCCTTTTTCATAACGAAAGAGATGTTGTTTAGTGCTCTCAGGTAGTCCTTTAGAGAAGTCTATTCCGAGAACATCATGGAAAGCTTTGAAACAAACTTTATAGTCTAGATTGAGCAGAATATTACCAAAATCAAAAATGAGGGTTTTCTTTTTGGGATTTATTTTACTCATTTCAGTGTCCTTATTTATAGGATGTTATGAACATTACATTTTTCTGTAACGATAGGGCCTACCTCATCTATCTTAACTCTCTTCTGTTCTAGAGTATCTCTATCTCTGATGGTCACGGTGTTGTCTTCCAAAGTGTCAAAGTCGATTGTTATAGAATAAGGAGTACCTATGGCGTCTTGTCTTCTATAGCGTCTACCTATGGCATCCTTTTCATCATATTGACAATTCACATATCCACTGAGTTTTTTGAACACATCTTTAGAAGCCTTCACTAATTCTTCCTTATTCTTGAGAAGTGGAAGAACAGCTGCTTTTACTGGTGCTATAGATGGATGTAGTTTCATAACTGTACGTGTAGAATCTTTTCCATCTGCATCAGGCACTATCTCTTCTTGTAGTGCCCCAGCTACTTGAGACAAAAACATTCTATCACAGCCGATAGAAGTCTCTACGACATAGGGTACATAACTGTCGTTAGCTTGTGGGTCAAAGTACTGTAACTTCTTACCAGATAACTCCATGTGACTCTTTAGGTCAAAATCTGTTCTGGAGTGGATGCCTTCTAGTTCTCTAAAACCAAAAGGAAACTTAAACTCTATGTCTACCGCCGCATTGGCATAATGCGCTAGATTATCATGGTCATGGTATCTTAAATTTTCCGCAGGTGTGCCGAGTGCTTTATGCCATTCTAGTCTAGTCTGCTTCCAGTAATCATACCACTTCATCTCTTCTCCAGGCTTGACGAAGAATTGCATCTCCATCTGTTCGAATTCTCTCATCCTAAATATGAATTGTCTGGCAACAATCTCATTTCTAAATGCTTTGCCTATCTGAGCAATACCAAATGGTAATTTCTGTCTCGTGGATTTCTGAACATTAAGAAAGTTGACAAAGATTCCTTGCGCAGTTTCTGGTCTCAGATATATCTTTCCATCCTCGCCAGCAACGGCACCTAATTGAGTAGAGAACATCAGGTTAAATTGCCTGACCTCAGTCCAGCTACGCGAGCCACTTTCTGGGCAAGCAATCTCTAGTTCATTGATGAGTTCGCCTAACCCTTCCATATTACCATCTTTCAAATGCTGGTTCATGGTGTTGATGGCATGATCTATTTTTTTCTGACGATCCAGAATACGACCATTGGTTTCTCTGAATTGCTTTTCATCAAAAGCCTCACCAAATTTCTTAGCTGCTTTTGTAACATCTTTCTGAATTTTGGCTTCTATTTTCTCTGCATATCCTTCTATGAGTTGGTCTGCTCTGTATCTTTTTTTAGAATCCTTGTTATCTACCATTGGGTCATTAAAGGCATCTACGTGCCCTGATGCTTTCCAAGTTTTGGGGTGCATAAATATGGCCGCATCCAATCCAACTATATTCTGATGCATTTGCACCATACTCTTCCACCAGTATTGCTTGATGTTGTTTTTTAGTTCTACGCCTAATGGGCCATAATCGTAGGTTGCAGATAACCCATCATAGATTTCACTCGATGGGAAGACGAAACCATATTCTTTGCAGTGCGAAACGAGATTCTTAAAGTCCATGATATTATTCATTAAAAATGAGGTGCAAAAGTACAAAAGACAAGTCAGTTCATTAAAATGATAACAGTTAGGACTGACTGATGCTGGTCTATTACTTAGATTTCTTGAGTGTTACTTATTCTCAGTTACTTAATTCTCTGGCTCTATTGAATGCAGATTCATATGCCTGATCTAATTGTTGAGCTACGTTGTTTGATTTAAAAGAATTAAGTGCAGCTTCAGTGGTACCACCACGGGAAGCCACTTTGGATATCCACTCTTCGCAACTGAAGTTGTTTTTATTGAAAAGATCTATAGCGCCTTTGAAGGTGGTATAAGCCAGTAGCTCGGATTCAGATTTGTTAAAGCCTAAATTCTGAGCTGTATCGATGAGGGATTGGATGTAAAAAAACACATAAGCAGGTCCAGACCCAGAAATAGCAGTAGAGGCATCTATGAGCTTTTCCTCATCTACATAGATGGTCTTTCCAGTAGAATTTAGAATATTCTGTACCATAACGAGCTCTATTCTGGTCACATCCTCAGAAGAGGTGTACACTGTCATTCCTGACCCAACCTGAGCAGGGAGATTGGGCATGGCTCTAATGATTTTCTTGGATCCGACAGCGTGAGATATTTTCTCTATTGGAATGCCTGCCATAATGGACAAGACTACTTGCTGGTGGTCTATATACCCTTTGATTTTTTCGAATAGTACGCTGGAATCTTGAGGCTTTACAGCGAGTATGATTAAATCAGCTTCCTTGATATAGTTTCCAGGCTCACCGAAAACGGTGCCTACATTAAGCGATTCTATTTTGACTGCTTTTTCTTCAGATTTCTCTAATACCATGAGACTTTCCTCATTGACGATGTGGGCATTAAGCAAGCTTTTAGCATAAGTGAGACCCATATTTCCGCCTCCTACTATCAGAATTTTCATCTCTAAACCTTTGAAGTTTTCTTAAAAAGTAGGCAAAGGTAGGCGAAAATATTGTCAAGTCTTTTCCAAAACTCGAGGTCGCATCTCTTTCATTCTTTAGTGAGTGGCCAATAAGTTACTTTGGCTGTAGCAGCAGCAAAGGTGCTGGCTGATAGGATATTGAGGGATATCAAATTTTAATTGTGGATGGTTGATTCCAAGGGATTAGTATCTTAATGATGCGCAAAATAATTTGTCAATTATACGACATTTTAAATCCGATGGTTTATCTTAATGGTATCATCATTTATAGCTAACAATTAACATCATTATGAAATCCAAAATTATTCTCTTCTCAGTTCTAGGTACTATAATCGTATTATTATCAAATTTCACAGCAGACAGGACATCTTTGTTTGTGATGACGATGGTTAACGAATCTCCTGATTTGCCTTCTATTCCATTCAATTATTCTGGCATCGATATTCCAGAACATCTCATGAAATCAGATTTTAGTGATGACGGGCATTTAGGTTATGAGTCAGGGGGAATAGATGTATCTACTTTTGATGCAATCACAGATGATAAAGCAACATTAGGTAGAGTGCTATTCTATGATGCACGACTTTCGGCACTCGAGAATATTTCATGCGGCACTTGCCATGATCAATCATTATCTTTTACAGAAAACAAAGATTTTAGTGAAGGCACTAGCACATTGACAAAGCGAAATTCCATGCATCTCAATGATTTAGGATGGTCTAATAATCACTCCTTTGCCTGGGATATGCGTAGGCAAGATTTACATGAAATGATTATTCTACCACTAACGGACGAGAATGAGATTGGGGCAAATATGATTGAGATTGTAGGTAAGCTATCTTCTATAGATTATTACCCATCCCTTTTTGAGAAAGCTTATGGTTCTGATGAAATCAATGAAGATAAAGTAGTGGATGCCTTAGTTCAATTTATTGAGTCTATGGTTACATTTAATTCAAGATTTGATCAGGAAGCTGTAAGAGACTTTGCTGGCTTCACAAAATCTGAAATGGAAGGTCTGGAACTCTTTGCTTCTAATTGTTCTTCGTGCCATGTTCAGGGGAATGAGTTGGATGCACTACTTGGAGGAATACCAATAGAAATAGAAGAACCAGTATTTGAGTTTTTTCCATTCATATTTAATAATGGCCTGCCTATAGATGAAGATGATGCTGGTACAGGGGAGTGGACAAACATTGATGACTTATTTAAATTGCCTACCCTAAGAAATATAGAAATGACTGCACCATATATGCATGATGGTCGATTCTCTAGTCTCGAGGAAGTAGTAGAGTTTTATTCTGAAGAAGTAGAGGCTAATAGCTGGTCATTTATTATCCCAGATGGTGGATTTAAGTTTAATGATGATGAGAAAGCGTCTCTTGTTGCTTTTCTCAGAACATTTACTGACGAGTCATTTCTTACTGAAGAAAAGTGGTCTGATCCATTCCAGGAAGGCACCTTTACTCAGGACATTACTTTTGAAAATATTAAACTAAGTCCTAATCCTATGCAAAGTACTGCAGTGATTTCATTTGATAATCCAGGCAATAGATCAGTAGAGGTTAACGTCTTATCTTCTAGTGGCCAATTAATTAAGCAAGAAATTTTTTCTGGAGGAGAATATACATTGAACAAGAGTGATTTCGATAAAGGTATGTACTTTATCCAGATGAGAATGGGAGAGATGAAGTCTATAAAAAAGTTGATAGTGCAGTAAGCATTATTTGGCATTTGTTCTAACTATCTATTCAGACAAGAATAACTAAAGAAAGATTTTGAAGCCTATGGATAAATTACTTTAACTCCATTTTCAAAAACTTCCCTGTATAACTCTTTTTAATTTTTGCAATTGCTTCAGGCGTGCCGACACCAACAATGGTGCCGCCGCCACGGCCACCGTCAGGACCTACATCTATGATGTAGTCAGCGACTTTGATGACATCCATATTATGTTCTATAACCACGACTGTATTACCTTTGTCCACCAGCTTTTGTAAGACTGTTAGTAGTTGCTTTATATCTTCGAAGTGAAGGCCTGTTGTCGGCTCATCTAGTATATAGAATGTATTACCAGTATCTCTTTTAGATAGTTCTTCGGATAGTTTTACCCGTTGGGCTTCTCCACCTGATAGACTGGTGGCTTGCTGGCCCAGCGTAATGTAACCTAGCCCTACGTCTTGAAGGGTTTTTAGTTTGCGGTAGATTTTAGGAATCGGTTTGAAGAATTCTACGGCCTCATCCACATTCATATCCAGTACATTGGCAATGGATTTGCTTTTATACATTATTTCCAGCGTTTCCCTTTTGTATCTTTTGCCTAGACATTCTTCACACTCCACATATACGTCAGGTAAGAAATTCATTTCTATGAGTTTCATCCCTCCCCCTTCACAGGTATCACAGCGCCCATCTTTGACATTGAATGAAAATCTTCCTGGCTTATATCCTCGTATCTTAGACTCTGGCAGGCTAGCAAAAATATTTCTGATATCTGTAAATACACCGATATACGTTACTGGATTAGATCGTGGGGTTCGGCCGATAGGGGATTGGTCTATTTCTATGACTTTATCTATATGCTCTAGACCTTTGAGACTTTTATACGGAAGTGGTCTTTTTATACTCTTATAAAAATGTTGTCTCAGTATGTGATATAAGGTCTCATTGATCAGTGTAGACTTGCCACTTCCTGATACACCAGTGATACATGTAAAAGTCCCGAGCGGAATTTCGACATCTACTTTCTGTAGGTTATTACCTTCAGCACCTTTCAGTGTTAGTTTTTTACCAGTTCCCTTGCGTCGTTCTTTCGGTACTTCTATCGTTCTTTTTTCATTGAGATAAGCTGCTGTAATTCCTTTTGCTTTTTTAAAAACCTTTGGCTCACCCTCATCTACAATTTCTCCACCAAGTTTGCCAGCTCCAGGCCCTAAATCTATGAGATAGTCGGAGGCCAACATGATATCTTTATCGTGCTCTACAACGACGACAGTATTGCCTATAGTGGTTAAGTCTTTAAGGGCAGTGATGAGTCGCTGATTATCTCTCTGGTGCAGACCGATGCTGGGCTCATCCATTATGTAGGTTATACCAGATAATTGTGAGCCTATTTGTGTAGCCAATCTTGTTCGCTGCGATTCACCACCTGAAAGTGTTCGAGTAGGCCTATTGAGTGACAGGTAGTCTAACCCTACATCTAACAAAAATTCTAATCGCATCTTAATCTCCTTCAAGATATCTTTAGCGATGATATTTTGTTTTTTATCTAGATGCTTATGCAGCGTGGACATCCAATCATGCAGTATATTTAAATCCATGGTAGCCAATTCACCAATATGCTTTTCACCAAGCTTAAAATGGAGAGATTCTCTTTTGAGACGATAGCCCTCACAATCAGGACATAAGATAATCGTCATGAAGTCTTCAGCCCATCGACGGATTTTTTCTGATGTGGAGGTTGATTGCCACCTGTGTATCATATTTAATAGCCCTTCCGTGGCCAGGTTGTAGACAAAGTCATGCTTTGAATAACTCATCTCTACATCCACAGATTCTCCGCCATTGAGAATGAGGTTAAGTGCTTTTTTTGGAATTTTTTTAATAGGTGTAGAAAAGGAGAATTTATATTTTTTGGATATAGCTCTGAGTTGCTTAAAGGTGTAATTGTCTCTGACTTCTCCAAACGGCACGATGCCAGCATCATTGATACTCTTGGAATCATCTGGGATGACTTTGGTCATATCTACATCATGGCACTCTCCTAAGCCTCGGCACTTAGGACAGGTGCCATAGGGTGAATTAAAAGAAAAAGTATTGGGGGAAGGTTTCTCATAAGAAATACCTGTATCAGAACACATCAGTCTCTTGGAGAATGTTTTGATTTCATTTGTATCTACATTCAGAATCTGAATAAAGTCAGGACTCTGTTTGAACGCAATTTCGATAGAGTCTGTAATCCGTTCTCTTTTTTCTTTGCTGACCTTAATCCTATCCACCACAATTTCGATGTCGTGTACCTTGTATCTATCTAACTGGAGTCCCGGTTTCAAGTCTACAATTTTACCATCAGTCCTTACTTTGGTATATCCCTTTTTTCTTGTCTGTTCGAATAGGTCCCGGTAGTGCCCTTTCCTAGCTCTAATGACTGGAGCCAGTATGCATATTTTTTTGTTTTTAAGTTCTTTAAGAACCTTCTCTATGATTTCTACATCAGAATACTGGACCATTTTCTTGCCCGTGTTAAAACTATAAGCATTACCTATACGAGCATATAATAATCTCAGGAAGTCATAGATTTCTGTAGTGGTGCCTACTGTGGATCTTGGATTCCAAGAAGTCGTTTTCTGTTCTATGGAAATGACAGGACTTAGGCCATCTATTTTCTCTACATCTGGTCGCTCCATTTTACCCAGAAATTGTCTGGCATAAGCAGAGAAGGTTTCCATATATCTCCGCTGTCCTTCTGCATACAAGGTGTCAAATGCTAATGAGGACTTACCACTCCCACTTAAGCCAGTAATGACTACCAGCTTGTTCTTAGGAATTTTTACATCTATATCCTTGAGGTTGTTTTCTCTGGCTCCTAAGATGTCTATATACTGAGAAGTGGATTTATTTGAAGGCATAAAATGTAGGATAGTAATAGTGTCCTGCAAGGATACAAATTAATTCTAATCAAATATGATGAAGCCTATTTCGATAACGCTGTGCCAAATTTTATACCGAGCAGTATGCAAAACAAACAGATGATTAGACTGGCTAGAATGTATAATAAAGCCGTTTTGTATTCACCCACTTCCATCAGTCTATAAGATTCAGCTGAGAAGGTAGAGAAGGTGCTAAAGCCGCCGCAAAACCCAGTCATGGCAAACCACACTATACGATTAGAAAGGCCTTTCTGAATAACAATGCCCATGAGAGTTCCCAAGATGACACAGCTGATAATATTAGCTAATAGCGTCGCAGTGGGAAATCCTTTCTCCGGCACTTCTATCCATGTAGATATTGCATATCGAACCATGGCGCCTGCTCCACCACCAAGAAATACATATAGAAAAGCCAAGTGGCAGATATTTGGATTTGTTTACAGAAATTATTTAGCGAGACTTTTTAGGTAACCAACAATAATTGGTTTTTCAAGTTTGTTAGCTAATTCTATCGGCGTCAGGCCACTAAGACTTTCTTGATTGGGATCAGCGCCACTTTGAAGGAGTCTTTTGACTAATTCTTCATCTCCATACTTAATAGCATACTGTAGAATAGTCCAATCATTGCATATGACTGAGAGGTCGGTATCGTCTCTGCCGAGGATAAAATCTACAATGCCATTTGCATCTGACACAATGGCCGCGGCTAGGGTATGATGCGCTACACCATTGATTTCTATACAAGCATTCATGTCATTTCCATTCTTTTGAAAGACTTCTGCCGAAAAACTTCTGGCAGAGTTCATTTCCATTATTCCTTCCCAATTAGATTGTGAGGATATGGAAAAACTAAGAAAAAGTAAGCTATATGTAATAAGATGCTTCATAATCGGATAATTTAATGATTAAATATAAAAGAAACTTTTACTACACAAGAAGAATTACCTAGCTCTGTGTCGAGATAACACTTCTTTTCTGGCAGCTAAAATTATAAATAAGACTGCGTTAAGAAGCATCCCCAAACAAAGAATCAGAAATATCAACGCCACATCTCCGATATATTGATAATGAAATACAATCGCTATAAAGAAGAGATTGACTGCAATGAGTATGGCTGTTGCTTGCATGTGAGATAGGCTAGCTCTGAGTAGTAGGTGATGAATGTGACTCCTGTCAGCTTTATGTGGTGCTTTACCCTTCATTAGTCTCATCGTCAATACTCTTGCCGCATCAAAAACTGGGATAAAAATTATACCAATGACGAAGGCCACAGGAGCGCCTAAAGCGTACGGATGTCTGTCAGAAAGCGTTAGATGCCCTTCAAGACAATTAATACATAGAATGGAGACTATTAGACCCAATAACAATGAGCCAGTATCTCCCATGAATATCTTGGCTGGTGTATAATTATAGTAGAGAAAAGCCAATAAGGCCCCTGAGAGAGCAAAAGCTATCGTGGCCATTTCTATTCTATCTACCTGAAAGAACCAAGTCCCTAGGGTGACGGCAATCAAAATGCCTAGACTACCCGCTAGGCCGTTAATGCCATCAATAAAATTGAAAGAATTAATGACCAATAACATAAAGAATAAAGTAATAAACAGACTAGGCGCATAAGGTAAAGTGCCAATACCTAATATCCCCCAAAGACTGGTTATCCTGATGTCTGCCAGCAGGATTATAATGCTCGCGGCCAATATTTGGCCTACCAACTTTTTATTGACTGAGATGGGGTCTATATCGTCTTTGGCACCAACCAAGAAGATTATAAAAAATGCTGAGAGGATATATTGCAAACCTACAAATTGGTGAATGGGAGTCCACATTACAATAGCAAAGACTGTTCCTGCAAATATGCCAATGCCGCCTAAAGATGGCGTGCTAACATAATGGGCTCGCCTTTCTCCTGGACGATCCATAAGATGATTTTTTTTAGCGACCCTTATTATAGTAGGAATGCCAAAAAATGTCATCAGAAATGCTGTTATAAATGTGAGCACTATTGTGTACATAACAGAAATCTAGAATACAAATCCTATTGGAGTAGATTTAGGAGTTCTTCGCTAAGTTTGCTGATTTCTGAAGAAAATAACTCCAATAACTTTGGCAATTCTATGTCTACAACCTGCTGCAATGAGCTCAGATATGAAAATCCTGATTCCTTGATTACATCCATCACTTCATCTTTAACATAGACATTGAATGGGTCGTCCAAAGCCGCTGTCAGACTAGATTTATCATCCAAATCAAAGGTAGTTACATAATACTGAAGGCCACTTTTCCAGAATTCTTGCCTTTCTTCAAGCGTCAAATCTGCTCTGTGCTTCTTGTAGCAAGATTTAATAATATCCATAAACCTTTTCTCAAAGTCTGCACTTTCGTTATCAGTTATCTCCGTTCTCAAGGATTTGAATTCATTACTGAACTCATCGAAGGTTTGTAGAAAATCTTCCTTAGAGGCACATTTGTCTGTACTGCAAGAGATGCAAAGTGAAAGTGCAAGGAGGAGAGTTGTAAACTTGGATACTGTCTTCATAACTAAATTTTGTAAAAAGTTAGGTAAGTCTATATACCAAAAGTAAAGTAAATAAGCGTACTCTCTTGAAGATCAAATTTCTGACAGAATCCTTCTCTTATAAGACAGAACTTATAAAAGATGCCCTCTAGACCGAATTATCAGGAGAATAATCTTTGGAAATGATTTATTTTGTTCTTCGCATTGATTCTCCAACGACATGGATAGCATTACAAACCAAATAGATAAAGATAGACTGCCTCGGCATATAGCTATTATCATGGATGGTAATGGTCGGTGGGCTAAGCGCAATGGGAAACCTCGCATATTTGGCCATCGTGTAGGTGTGAAGTCGGTGAGGACTATCACAGAAGCAGCCTCTAAGATTGGTGTAGAATATGTGACTTTGTATGCATTTTCTACCGAAAACTGGAACAGACCAGTCACAGAAGTAACCGCCTTAATGTCTTTGCTGGTGGAGACTGTTAAGAGGGAAATTAAAGCACTGCATGAAAATGGGATTAAACTCAATGCGATAGGCGACCTGAGTAAACTACCCCAATCTACTTATAAAGCCCTAATGGATGGCATTTCAAAAACCAAGGATAACGATAGGATGACATTGACTCTAGCACTGAATTATAGTGCCAGATGGGAGATAACAAATGCTATGCGTGTGATTTCGGAGAAGATAACAACTGGTGTTCTAGATCAGTCGGACATTAATGAAGCATTGATTTCTGGACATTTGACGACCAAAGGCATACCAGACCCGGAGTTACTTATCCGGACAAGTGGGGAACATAGAGTGAGTAATTATCTGTTATGGCAGATTGCCTACACAGAGTTCTATTTTACAAATATATTCTGGCCTGATTTCGGAGAAAGTGAGCTATATCAGGCTATTTTGGATTATCAGAGAAGAGAAAGAAGATTTGGCAAGACTTCTGAGCAAATCCAATAATAAGCCAAATTGGCTTCAGACGACATCCGAAGTGACTAATTCTCTTTAAATTATCGTTAAAGAAAATAAGGGCGGTACTAATCCCCTTAGAATTACATTCTTTTGAAGTCGTGGTTATTAAAAACCTATTTTTGTTATTTGTCAGAAAATTTCAATCCTTGATGAGATCTCCATTTCTTAAAACGCTGTTTCTTATAAGTATATTCAGCACGGGATTATATGCTCAGATAGATTTGCCAGTATATGACTACTCAGGCAAGAACGAGTACAATATTGCAGATATCACCATTACAGGAGCGGTAAACCGGGACCGTAATGCCATAAAATCGATTGCAGGACTAAGAGAAGGCAAACGGATAACAATTCCTGGAGATGACATCCCTAAAGCCATAAAAGCACTTTGGAAGCTTAAGCTCTTCGAAGATGTTCAGATTTTCCAGACTAAGGTAGAAGAAGAATTGATTTTTCTTGAAATTATTCTGACTGAGAGACCTACCCTGTCCAGATATAGTATAGTAGGAGAGAAAAAAACCAAACATCCTGATCTCACAGACATTATAGATGACATTCTTGTCAAAGGGTCAATAGTTACAGATGACCTAAAAGATTTAACGATTCAGAAACTCGAGCAGGATTATAAAGAGAGGGGATTCTTAGACGCAAAGGTAAAAATCAAAGAAGTCAAAGATGAACTAAAGGATAATGGGGTAAGACTGGTTTTTGAAATAGACAAAAAAGAACGTGTCAAAATTAGTGACATAGTCATCTTGGGAAATAGAAAATTCTCGGATAAGAAGTTGAAGCGTAAGATGAAGGATACAAAAGAGATTGGAACAATTTTCAAAAAATCCAAATATGTAGCCTCTGATTTTAAAATAGATAAGGAGAATATAATTGCTTTCTATAATAGTAATGGATACAGAGATGCTGTCATCAGTAATGATTCTATAGTCAGAAAAACTGATGGGAATCTTATCATGTTTTTGACGATAGATGAAGGTGACCAGTACTTTTTTAGAGATATATCGTGGAAGGGTAATTCAAAGTACTCAGATGAGCAATTGGTCCAAGTTTTGGGTATCAAACCTGGGGATGTCTATAACCCAGAAACGCTGCAAAACCAATTGTCATTTAGTTTAGATGGTAGAGATGTATCTTCATTATATCTAGATGATGGTTACTTATTTTTTAATGTAGATCCTGTAGAAGTCGCTGTTTCTGATAATGCGATTGACTTGGAAATGCAGATTTATGAAGGTCCACAAGCGACTATAGATAATGTCGTGATAACAGGTAATGACAGGACCCATGAGCACGTGATAAGAAGGGAACTAAGAACAACGCCTGGTAGCAAGTTTAGTAGAACTAATATTATACGATCGCAGAGATCACTGTCTAATTTAGGATACTTCAATCCAGAAACGATGGACATCCAACCTAGACCCAATCAGCAAAATGGGACTGTGGATATTCATTATAACTTGGAAGAAAGACCATCTGATCAGCTGGAGCTATCTGCCGGCTATGGTGGACAAGCAGGGGGTGTGATAGGCACACTAGGTATGACATTCAATAATTTTTCGTTAGGCAATATAAAGGATAAGTCTACTTGGAGTCCATTACCGCAGGGCGATGGACAGAGACTTTCCGTCAGAGCACAATCCAATAGTCGATTCTTCAGGTCATATAATTTGTCATTTACTGAGCCTTGGCTTGGAGGCAAGAAACCGACGTCACTTACAGTTGGAGCTGTGCATTCAGCATTTGATCAGGAAATATCCAATCAAGGTATTCTGAAGATTACTAGATTGTTTGCTGGGGTAGGGACACAGCTAAAATGGCCAGATGATTTCTTCAGTATCAATACAACGCTGACTACTGAATTCATCAGTTTGGATAATTATGCATTCGGGAGATTTTTCGTTGTAGGAGCGGATGGTCGTCCTATAAATGTGACAGATGGTAATTTCAAGAACTTCAGTATTAATCAGACGATTACGAGAAGTTCAGTGGCAGACCCAATCTATCCACGTAGAGGATCTAGAATATCTCTTTCTGTACAGTTGACGCCTCCTTATTCACTCTTTAGAAAGGATAATTCCAGTTTTGTACCTTCTCAAGCAGAGGCAGATGAAGCAATAGCAGATTATATAATAGAAAGAGGTCCAGGAAATCCACCTTCAGATGTAGAATTAGATAGGCTTGTAGAAGAGATGGCTATTGCCAACAAGTTCGAATTTCTGGAATATCACAAATGGCGATTGGACGCAGAGTGGTATTTTAATATAGTAGGCAAGTTTGTCATAGCTACAAATCTAAAATTAGGGTTCTTAGGGTCTTATAATAGTGACATAGGCATTTCTCCATTCGAAAGATTTGAGTTAGGTGGTGATGGTCTAAATAATCAGTCGGTAGGTATTACAGGTAAGGATATCCTAAGTTTGAGAGGGTATCAGCAGACGGATTTCAGAGAGAATGATAATGGTGGTGGCGCAGTCTTTGACAAGTTTACCGTAGAATTGCGATATCCTATTTCTACTAATCCGAATTCTGCAATCTATATACACACGTTCTTACAGGGTGGAAATACCTGGGGAAGAATAGCAGACTTTAATCCATTTGACCTTCAGCGATCTGCTGGGTTTGGTGTTAGAGTCTTCTTACCGATGTTTGGACTATTAGGATTTGACTACGGATGGGGCTTTGATAAGGACCCACTATCTCCCAACTTTGGCGGATTCGGTCAGTTCAATATCATACTTGGTTTTGAGCCTGAGTAGGAAAAAAAAACTACGTTTTTTATCTCCAACTCTTTGCGACGTAAGGATATCTTACTTCGTACAGCTCTTTTATCATTTCCTCTAGTTTGGACCTAAATAAACGAATGTTTTCTTTTTCTCTGGCTGAGATGAATATGGCGTCTGCAGCATAGGTATTAGTCAAGCGTTTTCTTGTTTCCTGCAAGATGTCATCTTTGGTCTCCTGGTCTAATAAGTCATCAAAGGTTCTTTCTCTATACAAGTCTAACTTATTGAATACCATTAAGGTCGTTTTTTCAGCACAGTCTAGGCTTTTGAGTGTGAGATTGACTGTCTTTATATGGTCTTCATACTGAGGATGCGCTAGGTCTACTACATGTACCAGAATATCACTTTCTCTGACTTCATCCAGTGTGGACTTAAAGCTTTCTACCAGATGATGTGGCAATTTTCTGATAAATCCTACTGTGTCAGATAAAAGGAAAGGCATGCTGCCAAAGACAACTTTTCTGACAGTGGTATCCAATGTAGCAAAAAGCTTATTCTCTGCAAATACTTCCGACTTGGAAAGTAAATTCATTATTGTGGATTTGCCTGCATTGGTGTACCCGACAAGTGATACTCTTATCATCTGCCCTCTATTCTTTCGCTGCGTCGAATTCTGCTGGTCTATTTTCTTAAGCCGATCCTTAAGTTTAGAGATTTTATCCCTAATAATTCTTCTATCCGTTTCTATCTCCATCTCTCCAGGACCTCTCATCCCTATACCTCCACGTTGTCTTTCGAGGTGAGTCCAGAGGCCTCTCAGCCTAGGTAGAAGGTACTGCATTTGTGCCAGTTCTACCTGTGTTTTGGCTTGAGCAGTTTGTGCTCTACTAGCGAAGATATCCAGTATCAATGATGACCTGTCTATAATCTTTCGTTTGAGCTTTTCTTCGAGAATATTGGTTTGCTTACCTGTCAGATCATCATCAAAAATCACAAGTTCTACGTGCTTTCGTTCACAGTACTCTAGAATCTCTTCTACTTTCCCTTTCCCTACATAAGTCCTGACATTAGGCCCTTTCATTTTTTGGGTAAAAATACCCACCGTTTCTGCACCAGCAGTCATGGCAAGAAATTCTAACTCATCCAGATATTCCTTGACTTGTTCTTCTGTCTGGTAGTCTGAGATAATCCCTACTAGGACAGCTTTCTCTATCTCCCGCTTTATCCCCTTTTTCTTTTCCTTTCCTATTTTCCAGTGATCACTCATAATGGATTATTTGAAGTGTAAAATTAGTTGTTCTTCAACCAATGCTTTGGATTCATTCTTTGTCTGCCTTTGTAAAACTCAAAATGTAGCTCTCCAGTTCCATTTACTCCGGGATAGAGCAATCCAAGGCTTTCTCCTGCTGACACATTAACCCCTTCTGATACTTGTACTGAATTAAGTCCAGAGTATGCAGAGTAATAATCTCCTCCGTGATTTATTATGATAGCTATATTATTTGCTGATATTTCTGATATACCCGATACCACACCTTTATAAATTGCATTGACTTGTAAGTTACTTGTTGTCAGGTCAAGCCCTTTATTATCTATATTGATGCCAGGGATATCGGGGTGCGGCTGCAATCCAAAAATTTTGGTTACCGTATAATCAGATACTGGATAAGGGAGAAAACCTTTTTTTCTTTCTATGTCTACGATTTCTGCCAGTGCGGAAGCATCTGTATGATTAGTAGGGTTTATTTGATTGTTATTTGAGTTTTGACTTTTTAGTGAATTGAGAAGTAGGGCTTCTATGGCTTGGTTATATACTTCTCTTTCGCGGTGCTGATTGTCCAATTTCAGTTTCATAGATTGCTCTTTCACAGTCAAGTTTTTAGCGCTAGAAATCAGTCTTTCCATCTCCTCTTCTAATTGTAATTTCTCATCTATCTGTTCTGTTATCAGCTCTTCTTGAGATTTTGTAAGCGTAGAGATTGATTCAGAATAATCAGATGATTGAGAATACATGTCCGTTAAGTCATTGGCTTTATATTTTACTAAATCTTTATATATCTCTAGATATCTATGTTTGGTGAGATAAGTCTTTAGGTCAGTACTATTTGCTAGCAGCTTTCTATCGCCTTTGAGGAGCTTATTTCGATATTGTATTCTTAGGATTTCATAATATTCTTCACTCAGTTCATCACTAGCTATATCGACTTGCTGTTTTTCCAGAAGATTACTTTTCTTACTTTCTTCTATGACTAACTCTTCTTTCCTCAAATTATCTATGAGTCGGGTTCTGGCATCTATCTGTAGTTCAAGAGCATTTATTTTGGATAGTGTAGATGCTTTGGTGTCAGAAGCTGAATTCAGTAGATTCTCGGTAGTTTCTATTTCCTCATTAATGCGGAGACGTTCTACATTGAGTTGTGTTCTACTTTGTTGCTGAGCAAGTAAAGTTAGGGGCAGTCCTATGATTAGAACCAACAATGTACTTGCAGGATACTTTGAAAAGCTTCTTCTCATTTAGATATAATATTATTCTATAATATGTAAAGGAAAGATATATCCTTTAGACCCCAAATGAAACTGCTAAAAAACTTTATTTGCTAGGGCTAAATTAGAGTTACAAGCTATAAATCTATCTTATCGTAGTGATTGGGTACGCTAAATTTGATCTCTTTAGGATTATTCAGCTCTATATCTGAAAAGTCTATGTTTATATGTAAGTCACGAATCTCTACAGATTGGATATGGTAATTTCTCTTGAAAGGGATTGTTATGTCAGATAAAATTCGAAAATCGTCGAATTCCCATTTCCCATCTGCATGAAATCTTTCATTGAATCTGCCACTTACTGTGTTTCCATGATTTTTCTCCAAATCAAACTCATGGTAGATATCATTGAGCATCGTACTTAACGTATAAACATTTTCATGCTCTACATAGTCTGTGATTTCACTATCAAGAACTGTTGGATTAAATCCCAGAATGACATTTTGGATATATCGGAAATCAGCTGCTATGCCATATCTAGAACCTATTTCTTCTAACGATACTTTGCTATATGATTTTTCTAGTCTGTTAATAAAAGTGACACTATCAGGGGTAATTAATATTCTTCCTCCTTCTATACTCAATCTCTTTACAGACATCCAAATAAGGCTATCTGGTATGCTTCTAATGTACAAGGTGCCTTTGTCGGTACCATAAGGAGAGGTAACTCTGAGCTTGGCCTTAGCTGCGTAAAAATTATATGATGCTGGGGATAAGAAACGAGCTAGTGCTTCCTTTTTGGATAACGTTCCTTCTGAATTTACGTTTTGAAGATTTTTCTTTGATTTACAAGAGGTAAACCCTGATAGACAGACTACCATAATCAGGAGAAGTTTTATAGATATATCACTCCTGAATTTTTTCATCAGTTACTATTGATTTTTTTGGAGAGACGATTTTCACTTGATCCTAAATCTACGGCCTTGCCCCATAGTTTCTTTGCCATATTATTGTCATTGATACTTGCATACAAATCCCCGGCTAACTCGAAATAAATAGGTTCTGCTAATGCGTTAAGATCAATAGCTTTAATCTTTTCTTTATTGGCATTATTGATATCCAACCATTGAGAGACGATACTGACGTTGCTCATAACTGAAGGATTTTTTCCAGCGATGAAACTTGCCTCTTGCAACATGTCTTGAGCGACAGATTTGTCTTTCTGGGATAGTGCATGGAATAAGAAAGCAGATACTTTATTTGGATACAAGTCTATGGCCTCTTCTGAAATTTCTACTAGTTTAGATATTTTCTCTAGTTCCCACAAATTTTGCATGTATTGAGACCATAGGGTGTATTTTCTGTCGTCGATGGTTATGGCTTTTTCGTAGTTCTTTTCAGATTCTGTATACTTTCCTTGGTAGAAATTTATATCTCCATTCATCGAATAGACTTTGGCGTCGTCTGGATACAAGCTTACCAATTTTTGGCTCATGGATGCTAACGTACTAGTAGCTGCGTCTCCTTTCTTTATGGTTGTCAGATAGGGAATCAATTCCTTGAGTTTATCATCCAGAGATAGATTCATGTTGGTAATCATTGGCTCTAGAGCGAGTAGCGCATTATCTCCTCCACCTGTGGGATTAGATTGTTTGTCTTTTATAGCGGCGATTGTAGCTGCGGAATCATTAGGATCTACGGTCAAGATTTTTTGGTAGACTTGTTTTGCACCTTTTTCGTTTCCAGTCTCCAGATGATAGCTTGCCAAATTGTGCATTAGTCTTGTGTTATCAGGATAAGCATTGACTAATTTTTCTAGTGTTTGAACCGCTTTATTTTTATTGCCTGTATTTTTGTAGATTTCAAATATTCTACGAGAGGTCTCCTCATCTACACCCTGATTTTTTTGTAGCAACTCAAGATTTTGCACTGCCTTCTCTGGCCTGTTTTCATGGAGATGGAGCTGCGCCAACTTATGGTATATTGTTGGGTTTTGTGGATTGAGTTGCTTGAGTTTTTCATAGGCTAGGACTGCTTTGCCTTGCTGGTTGCTTTTCTCCATCACTTCCGAGAGTATCAGCAAGTAATATTCATTGTTAGGTTGAATTAGATGGGCCTTGTCAGCATTTTTTTGAGCTAATTCAAGATCTCCAGTTTTGAGATAAAGTCTTGCGAGTTCATAGTACGCAGCATGACTTTTCTTGTCTCTCTTTATGATTTCTTGAAGTAATTCAGATTGTTTCTCTGAATTTCCTTGATATTTTTCATACTGGGATTCTAAGAACAAGGTCTGAAATTCTATATCAGATTCATTGTATATGCCAGGCTGTGCAATAAGTGAGGAAATTGTAAGAGATAATATACTTATGACGAGGATACCCATTGCTGAGAAACCAGTAAGCTGCAGTTTCATTCTAATACTTATAATTTTCAATATTGTGGCTCAAATGCACAAAAGCCAATCACAAAATTAGGCTTTTCTATTCTACGACGGTGATTTTCACTGTATTGGTCATGAATCGCTTATGTAACGGCATTGATGCCGTATTGACGACAACATCTCCTTCTTTTAACAGTTTTTTCTGTTTTAAAATTTTAAGGAGGTCCTCTATGGTCTCATCTGTGGAATTAAAGCCATCATAGAAAAATGCTTTGACTCCCCATATCAAGTTCATAGTGCCTAACATGGGTCTGACCGAAGAGAAGATATAAATATTTGTTTTGGGCCTATAGCTGGATACTCTAAAGGCCGTATATCCTGAGACGGTGAGGCCGATGAGTGCTTTAGCCCTAATATCTTCTGCCAGCTTGGAAGCCGTTATGCAGATTGTATCAGAGTGGAAAGATTTCGATTCTTTATTCGGTTTAGGCCGCTTACTTAGCAGCTCATAATGCTTTTCTGCCTGTGCTATGATTCTGTTCATAGATTCCACGACTAAAGATGGGTGCTTTCCTACAGAAGTCTCTCCACTGAGCATGACGGCATCAGCACCATCCAATACAGCATTAGCCACATCAGTGATTTCAGCTCGGGTAGGAGATGGATTCTCTATCATACTCTCCATCATTTGTGTAGCCACTATAACTGGCTTGGCTTTTTGGAGGCACCTCTTAATGATGTCTTTTTGAATAGAAGGCAGTTTTTCCATTGCCACTTCCACACCGAGGTCACCACGAGCTACCATAATGGCGTCAGTAGCTTTTATAATAGACTTGATATTATTGACAGCCTCAGGTTTTTCTATTTTGGCTATAACCTTGGCATAGTGATTATTATCCTTGATTATCTTTTTGAGCTCGGTGATGTCCTTGGCTCTTCTCACAAAACTCAGGGCTATCCAGTTTACAGGTTGTGTTAGTATAAAGGCCAAATCTTTCACATCTTTTGGAGTCAACGAGGGCTGCGATATCTTGGTATCAGGGAGGTTTACCCCCTTGTTAGATTTTATATTATTGCCGTGAAGTACTTTTAGCTGAACAGTATCAGTATGATTGGTGTCTACAACTTCTAAAACGAGTTTTCCATCATCAAGTAAAACCCGCTCACCTACGTTTACATCACTGGCGAAGTCCTTATAGCTCATGTATATGCTACTCATGGTCCCTACACAAGGCGTGGAGACGAAAGTCAATACATCTCCTTGTGAAAGTTTTATCTCTCCATCTTTAATCTCGCCTACTCTGATCTTTGGACCCTGAAGGTCAGCAAGAATACCCACAGGAACATTGTATTCTTCTATAATTTCTGTAATATTCTTAATGACAGAAAAGTGGTCTTTATGAGTGCCGTGTGAAAAATTAAGCCTAAAAACATCTGCTCCAGCCTTAATAAGATCTAGTAAATTTTCTTTAGAACTGCTTGCAGGACCGATAGTGGCTACTATTTTGGTTTTTTGCCTGTCTATAATTTTAATTTTCGACACCTAGTTGGATTTTGTGAACTTAAATTTAATCAAGTGGGTGAAGATAGGTGAATAGGTCTACTCCACAGGAACTTTACAGATTATTCTATCCTTTGTGTATAGATTATAGGCGAGAATGGTTATTTTTAATAGAAGGACAGCAATAAATTGGCTTTTAACAAAATAGCTAGACCTGTACAAGTGATTATTTAATTGCAAATTAGGTTTGGTTTGAAGAAATCAAATCCTTTTATTTGCGCCTCAATTTTTTTATAAAAGCATATATTATGTCAAATATTGCAGACAAAGTAAAGCAGATTATAGTCGACAAGCTCGGAGTAGACGAGACTGAGATTAATAATGCAGCTAGTTTCACCAATGATTTGGGAGCGGATTCATTAGATACTGTGGAACTTATTATGGAATTTGAAAAGGAATTCGATATTGCTATTCCAGATGAAGAAGCCGAGAAAATCGGAACTGTTGGAGATGCAATCTCTTATCTTGAAAATGCTAAGAGCTAAATATAGCTCATAAGATAACAATGTAAGTCCACTGGTATCCACTGGTGGACTTTTTTTATCTTCGGCAAACTTATTAAGTCAATCTGATCACTACTATATGAAAAGGGTCGTTGTTACAGGCGTAGGTGCTTTCACCCCGATAGGTAAAGATTACCCAACCTATGTAGAAAATTTATTTGCAGGTACCAGTGGTGCTGGACCTATAACAAGATTTGATACTGAGCATTTCAGAACAAGGATAGCTGCGGAAATCAAAGACTATAATCCGCAAGACTATTTTGATAGAAAGCAAATAAAGAGATTAGATTCCTTTAGTCAATACGCAATGATAGTGGCCAAAGAAGCCATGGAGGATTCCAAACTAGATATTGAGTCTATCGATTTGAGAAGAGCTGGCGTGATTTGGGCAAGTGGTATTGGAGGCTTTGAGACGATAGAAAAAGAGATTGAAGAATCCACGGAAGCGGGAAAACCACGCTATAGTCCATTCATGATACCTAAGTTGATATTAGATATAGCGGCTGGTCATATCTCTATGGAATATGGCTTTAGGGGTCCTAATTACTGCACTGTATCTGCCTGCGCCTCTTCTACACAATCGATTTCTAATGCATTTGACCTAATCAGATTAGGAAAAACAGATGTCATGATTACAGGAGGTAGTGAAGCCTCTGTCACTAAAGCCAGTATAGGTGGATTCGCAGCTATGAAGGCTTTGTCTAAGAGAAATGATGATCCATTAAGTGCTTCCAGACCCTTCGATAAGGATAGAGATGGGTTTGTATTAGGCGAAGGAGGGGCCGCACTCATATTAGAAGAGTATGAGCACGCTAAAGCTCGTGGTGCTAACATATATGCCGAAATAGTGGGCGCTGCTTCTACTGCTGATGCGTATCATCTTACAGCCCCACATCCAGAAGGCTTGGGGGCTATGGAAGTTATGCAAGGCGCTCTGGAGGAAGCTGGTATTCCTCCATATAGTATAGAATATATCAATGTACATGGCACTTCTACGCCATTAGGTGATATAGCTGAGACTAAAGCCATCATGAAGGTGTTCGGTGATCATGTATATAACTTGAATATCAGTTCTACAAAGTCGATGACAGGGCATTTACTAGGAGCAGCTGGGGCTGTAGAAGCTGTCGCCTGCATTGCAGCTATTACAAATGATTTGATACCACCTACAATAAATCATGTCACTCATGACCCTGCTTTCGACGAAAGGATTAATTTTACATTTAATAAAGCTCAGAAGAGGCAAGTCAATTTTGCTCTGAGCAATACTTTTGGTTTTGGAGGTCATAATTCATCGATTGTTTTCAAAAAAGCATGACAATCATATCCGTTGTTGGATAAACACAACAGTGATAATCAAGAATTTTGATCAGAAGATTTTACCATTACTACATTTCGCCTGAAAAGGACCTTGCCAGAAAATTGAAATCCGTTCTTGGATTTGTCCCAGATAATATGCGACTGTTTAAGTTGGCATTTTTTCATAAATCCATGAATAATGCATCTGCGAAAACAATCAAATCCTACAATAATGAACGTCTAGAATATCTCGGTGACTCTGTATTATCTACAATAGTAGCTGAATATCTTTACAAGAAATATCCTGGTAGAAACGAAGGATTCCTAACTAAAATGCGGTCTAAAATCGTTAAGCGTAAAACTCTGAATAAGGTCGCAGAAAGCATGGGTATAGATATTATTCTGACCAAGTATACTCAAGGTAAAATGAGTTATTCCATGTTAGGCAATGCCTTTGAAGCAATGGTAGGTGCACTCTATATCGAATATGGATATGAAAAGACGCGGAATTATGTGATATCCAAAATTCTTATGAAGTATTTGGATATGCATGAGCTGGAATCGAGTGATGATAATTACAAAAGCCAATTGCTGGAATGGGGTCAGAAGGAAAGTAAACTAATCGCTTACAAGCTGGTTAGTAAGTACAAACAAGATAAGAGGGATAGATTTAGGATTTCTGTTTTTCTTGATGGAAATCATGTATCTACAGCAGAAGATTTCAACAAAAAGTCTGCAGAGCAAATGGCCTCAAAGCAAGCGCTCAAAACTTTAAACATTAATCGTTAGGAAGTCTAAATGGATTCAGTTTCACAGATAACTTTAGGAGCAGCAATAGGGGAGATAGTTCTAGGAAGAAAGTTAGGAAACAAAGCTATGTTCTGGGGCGCTGTAGGCGGCACAATTCCAGACTTAGATGTTATTACCAAGCCATTCATGACAGAGATTCAGAGCTTGGCTTTTCACAGGGGTATATCCCATAGTATTTTATTTGCGGTTTTGTTTGGTTTGGGTTTTGGCTGGCTTATATATCGGTTATATGAAAGCCAGTACGCTACTAGCTTTCTAAGGGTAGTGTTGAGTCTATTTATTAGCTGTATACCCATAAGTATTGTTTACTTCATTTTTGGCAATGACTGGCATCCGTATGTAGTAGCTGGATTAGCAGTAGTCCTTGCAAGTGTCATATTCTTTATACTCAAATGGCGCTCGGATGGCTCTAAGGAATTAGTAGATAATCCTTCATTGAGGTCCTGGCAATGGATGTTTTTTTTAGCCTTCTTTACTCATGCCCTACTTGATACATTTACGATGTATGGTACTCAGTTGTTTTTACCCTTCTCTAATTATAGAGCTGCTATAGGGTCTATATCAGTAGCAGACCCACTGTTCTACACTATTCCATTTATCTTTTGCCTAGTGATGGCAGCCAGACATGGAAGAACCAGTGATGCGAGGAGGAGGTGGGCAGTCATTGGTCTCGTCATTAGTTGTGGTTATCTGATTTTCACCATGTGGCATCAAAACAAAGTGAGTAAGATATTTGAACGCCAGATGGCTGAGCAAAGCATAACTTATTCCAGATTTGTGACAGGGCCTACCATATTTAATAACTTCCTCTGGAACATGACAGCTGAATCAGAAGATGCCTTCTATATCGCCCAATATTCTGTGTTTGACACCTCTCCTATAAGGTTTAAAAGAATAGAAAAACAGCATGACTTATTAGGAGATGCGGATAATGACTCCACGATAAATACTCTGCGATGGTTCAGTAATAATTTCTATAATGTGATTCGAAGAGCAGATGGTTATCTCCAAGTCAATGATTTAAGGTACGGCACCTTTATAGGTACAGGAGGTGAGAATGATTTTATATTCAGATTTCTAGTAGAGAAGCAAGCTGATGGCCATTATGAAATGCTTAAGTCAGTGGGAGGACCTGATGAAGATGATGTCAATGATATGTTTGCTTTACTTTTTAAGCGAATAAAGGGCAGATAAAATTTATCTGATTACAGTGACGTCCCCAGTAAAAATTACAGTGGTCCCATCCAAATATTCTATGACTGTCATATAAGCAAATACACCTGGATTAACCTCCTGATTATTGAATCGCCCATCCCAACCATCTGATAGGTTATTGGGTTGGAAGTTTTCATTGATGAAAACCTGATTACCCCATCTGTCGTAAATTCTTAGCTCTTGGACTTGGTTAATATCATTTTCTCCAGTGAATACAGTAAATCTGTTATTATCAGGATTACCTTCAGATAGATTTATAACGTTAGGGATGTAAATCGTTACTTCTTTCTCCACTATAATATTCACTTCTGCTACGGCAAGGCAACCTAAACTATTTGTAGCGGTGACTGTATATAATGATGATGCTAATCCAGCGAATATTGGATTTGGACAATTACTACAAGATAAATCAGTAGCGGGAGACCACTCAAATGAAAGATCTTCTAGGGCTGATTCTGATTCCACGGACAACTGTGCTTCCTCGCCAAGCATTATTGAAATCTCAGGGATAGTGCTTATGCTGATGGGGCCTAAAGGTTCCAACACAAAGCTGGTGTCCAACTGACATCCATTCGCATCTGTGATGAGCAGTTCATGACTACCAATACCAGCAACAGAAATTATATTATTCTGTGAAACCACCTGACCATTAAGCCTAAGCTCGTAAGGACTCATGCCGCCTGAGATAGTAAAATCATTGATCTGTCCATTGCCTTCGCAATCTAATATCTCTGTAGAAAAATTAATTAAATCAGGTATATCTTCATTTTGATTGATGTCAATGCTGCGACGACTGATACAGCCATTCTCTGTAGTCAACGCTACTGTATATGTGCCGGGCATTTCTGCGATAATATCTCCATTAATAGGAAATTCTTCAAAAGAAGGCGTAGTGTATAGACCTGATGAAAAACTTTGAGTCGTATTGATGTCTATAATAACAGAAGATTGGTTGCAAGTCAATGTGCCGCCCTCTAGAGAGAATTCGATGGTACTTGTATCTATATCTATGGTAATTACATCCATGGATGTGCAGCCATTGATATTTTCTACAATAAAAGTATAATCGCCAGGGTCATCAAGTAATACAGAATCTGTAAAGCTGGCAGTAGTAATTTCATTTCCATCTTGGTCGAGGACGAGAATAGAATTGAAAACTTCATTAGTCAATATATCTACAGTAGATCGAATATTATTACAATCAATAAGAGATGCTGTTAAGTCAAAATCGACTTCTGCATCATCAATATCGACAAACAGTGGTTGTTCTGATGGACAACCATTGATATTAAATACAATGACTACATAATCGCCAGCTTCAGTAACCACTAAGTCATCTCCAAAGTCTGCTTCTGCGACAAAATTTCCATTGCTATCTGATAAGATTACGAAATCAAATATATCATTGGTTGTAATCTCTATTGTCGAACCCGTAGTATTACAATCTAACGTTATCGGAGAAGTGCTAAAATCAACAACTGCATTATCCTCCACGACCATGACTTCAGTTGTCGCGATACATCCATTCTCTCCTTTAGCCTCTACAGTGTATCTCCCAGGTTGTGTAACCAAAACCAATTCATTACCTATCAATTCATCGTTGGAGTCAAAAACCTGTATATCTTGTATTGGTACATTTGCTGATATTTCCAGGTTGATACCGCTTACTTGACAGCCAAGTGGATTTGCCACCACTACAAGGTTAGCCTGACTCGTGTCCACTGCAGGTGAAATAGTGGATGTCTGTTCTACATTACACCTATCCGTTATGACAGCTGTAATCAATTGGCCTTCTTCTATGATGATTTGATTGCCAGTCCCTACAAGGTCGTTTTCTGCAAAAAATTCTATTGTGCTTATGTCTTGCGAGTTTGATTCAAGGGTAATCGTACTTTCTGTCATATTGCAATTAATAGGTGTCGCCATTAATTCAAAATCCACGTCTACAATAATTTCTCCTACGGCGAACCCAAAATTAGACTGACAGCCATTCTCTCCAGTAACGGCAGCCTGATAACTACCTGGTTGTGATATCATAAAATTGCTGGAATCTATCAATGAGCCATCCGGAAGAGACCAAACAATCTGACTCACTGGAGATCCAGAAATTTCAGTAATCAAAGGAGTAATTAGTGGGCGCTCGCAATCTAAAGAATCTGTTATTATCTCCACCATAGGCGGTGCTGTATCTTCAGTTACTTCAAAGCCTACTCTGCTCTGACAGCCTGTTACATTTGTAGCAACCAAGGTGTAATTTCCTACCTCTGTAATAATCAACTCGGCATCCGTTATAGGACCTGAAGGCGTTATCCATTCTATGTCCACATTTGGTTCTGCATTGACAAGTAGCATTGTATCTGACCGTAAGCATGTGAGGATAATGTTATCTATCTGGTCCAGAGCTGGCGCATCAGAATCTTCAGCGAGTACTATGGTCATGCTAGCCTCGCAGCCGAGGTCATCGATAGCGATAACTTGATGTATGCCTGCTTGGTTGGATGATATAGTATCACCGTTTTGCTGATTGCCGTCTGGTAACGTCCACGTATATCTGACTATATTGTGGTTACTGCTTGCCACCAAAGTTGCCAATGGATTGTTACACGAAAGGGTGTCTGCTGTTAAAGTTAAGTCCGGTAGGGACTGATTTGAAATGACATCTATGCTTCTGCTTGTAGTACACCCTGTCTCACTATTACTCACAGTAAAGAATACTGTGCCTGGCTCAGCTACATTAATTACTGTATCATCTGTCACTAGGGTGCCATCAGGCAATATCCACCTCACCGAATCTATAGGTACATTATTAGTTATCTCGAGGCTAACTGTAGCCAATGGATTGTTGCACTCTATGGAAGTCGCATTTTCTACTAGAAGAGGGACTGAGGTGTTTTCGGATATAATTACACTATCTGTGGTTACACAGCCTAGGGAGTCTAAGAGATTGAATGTATAAGTGCCAGGGGATGTGATAGACACATTGTTATTGTCACCAAAACCTGAGGCTATTCCTGTCCAATTAATTCTAAAAAGATTAGGGTCAACATTGAGAGAGACTTGTGCTATAGAATCTGAGCAAGTAAGTATGTCTATATCATTATCTAGGTCGTACTGGAAGTCAGGTATTATTTCTTGCACAGAAATGGTGTCCGCTGAGGAACAGGTCCCTAGAACCAACTGTGCTATATATGTGCCTGGTGCAGCCACGACCAAAGAATCATCAGTCGACGACAAAGGTCCAGTCTGTGAGGACACCCAGACAATGGAATCATGAGGATTAGAAGTGCTGATTATCGCATTACTATTATTACAATCCAATCGGTTACTTAGTCTCAGATCTAATGGTGGTAGTGAAAAATCTCCTGCTATTTGAATCTCGGCAGTATTCGTACAGCCATTATCATCATCGGTAACCGTTACTGTATATGTGCCTCCAGTGATGACAGATATCATATTGTCATCACCTTGGAAATTCCCATTCTCGTCTGACCATTCAAATTCCTCATCCCGAACATTTGTAGTGACTAAAAGATCTATACTATTAGTCTGACAGTCTAGGGTGTCCAAAGCCATTATTTCTAATATAGGTTCTTCGATTTCTGACTCTACAATCACGTCGTCTTCAAGCTCACATCCAAACTCATCTATTACAGTCACTGAATATAACCCAGCAGCATCTACTATTATACGTTGGCCTCTATTCAGTTCATCTACGATATTTCCATCACTAGTATCCCATATGATATCATCTATATCGAATTGCGTAAATATATCTAGATTAATTTCAGTTACATTAAACTCACAGGTCAACTCATCAGGCCTGTCTATATCGATGTCTAAATCAGATACTGTCACCTCAAATGTTTCCTCTGCATGACAGATCTGAATAAATTCGAGTTCGTCTATAGCAAAGTCATTACCTCCATCTGTGGTATTTTGATTAGTTACACAGATTCTTACAGAAGTTTCTCCATTTGCTTGCCATTCTGATTCGAAGTTTTCCCATAAACAAGTGTTACTACTCAGGTCAAATCTGGTTCCTATAAGATTACCATCTATAGAAAACTGTAATCTCGCTGGACTACCTGGATTGACTGAAGCAGCCCAGGCAGAAAAATTATAACTGGCTTCAGGGTCTACACATACTTCCTGGCACCATATTTCTTGAAAGTTCTCTGCACCATTGATAACCATCATATTCCCATCACCAGACAAATCATCACAGGCTGCAAAATTATTATGACCGAGACTGGGGTCATCTAGCACATTGTAGGCACCTTCACATCCAAGGAATCCTGCACCATGGTTACAATTGCCTTGACCCGGAAAATAGTCTGTCGTAAAACTGCCATCGTCTCCATTTGCAAAATCTCCGTTTTGAATAAGATTCACATCATTGGTGGCTGTTACCATAAGCGTAAAAGTGGTCGTTTCTGATAAATCGACCTCATCACATAGGTCTAAATTTCTTGGACTCCCATTCAATAACCAATCGAACTCTACGTCAGGATAAGTTGTATTTATAATCCCACAGAAATCAAAATCATTAGCATCGCAGATGTGCTGGTCTGTAGGTACACTGAGAATAAGGTCACAGGGCCCTGATACTGCAAGTGTGCTGCCTCCCCATGAATTGGAGCAAATGACAAGAAAAGATAATATAGAAATAACTCTAGTCAAATGAGTGTCGTTGTGATCTGAAAATAATTATAAATTATTTCATTTGAGAATTATATAGGAGCCAATGTCAGTACTGACCTGCTGACACATAGATGAAGCCTTAAAATGTGTAACGGGTGACAAATAGGTTACCTTGAATCTGCCTTTAATTAGTCAAATGGAGATTTCGATTGAAGGTTTTAATTTCTGCAATGCCTGCTTTCAAATCAGCATAGTTATCATCAGACATTTTATGCAAAGGCAGTCTCACATGGTTTTCGCAGAATCCGAGAATCTTCATCGCCGACTTTATGCCTACAGGATTGCCTTCTATATACAACCACTTATGCAAATCATATATTTCAAAATTATATGATCGAGCTTCTCTAAGTTGGCCTCCTCGGATGTATCTGGTCATTTCAGAAAAGTAACCAGGGTAGGCATTGGCTATAACAGATATAACACCTTCTCCTCCAGCGGCAATCATTGGCAGCGCCACCTCGTCATCTCCTGATGTGACTATAAATCCTTCTGGTCTGTTTTTAATAATTCTTGTTGCTTGAATTAAATCACCTGAAGCTTCTTTGATACCAATAAACTTATCAGAGCTATTTGCTAGTCTAATCACAGTATCCCATTCTATATTGGATTTGGTCCTGCCGGGTACATTATAAAGCATGATAGGAACAGGGGATACGTCGGCCAGTGCCATATAGTGACTATAGATGCCTTCCTGATTGGGTTTAACGTAGGATGGACTAGAAGATAATATGCCATCTATTCCTTCAAAATTATAATGGGATATTTTCTTGACGAGTTCTTTGGTATTGTTACCCCCAAAATTGCCAGCAAGTATAGGTTTACGTCCAGCATTGACATCGATGACAAAATCCAAAATATTTCTTGCTTCATCTTCATTCAATGTGGCCGTTTCTCCAGTCGAACCAAGCGGTACAAGAAAGTCAATATTCTCATTAATGACATGTTCTAGGATGCGGCTGTATGCATCGAAATCTATACTGAGATCTTTATTGAAAGGTGTGATGAGTGCCACACCGGTGCCTTCGAATTGAGGATAGTTCATGCAATTGGCTTTTGTTAGAAAAATTCCTTGGTCTAATTGGCTTTGGTCTTTTTGAATTGACCCATTTTGGAATACTTATCTATGCGCTCCTTGACTCTCTTTTGTGGTGTCATATCCATCAGTTGAACAATCTCTTTTTTCATATGACTTCTCAGATTTTTGACCATCTTATCAGGTTCCTGGTGAGCGCCACCAAGCGGTTCTTTGATTATATCGTCTATCAGGCCAAAATTCAGCATATGATCTGGTGTAAGCTTGAGTGCTTCTGCAGCTTGTTCTTTAAAATCCCAACTTCTCCAGAGAATAGAAGAACATGATTCTGGAGATATCACGGAATACCATGTGTTCTCCAGCATAAATACTTTATCACCAAGTCCTATACCTAATGCCCCTCCCGAAGCACCTTCGCCTATAATGTAACATACGATAGGCACTTTGAGCTGAGCCATCTCTATAAGATTTCTTGCTATGGCCTCTGCCTGCCCTCGTTCTTCTGCCTCTATACCTGGATAGGCTCCTGGTGTATCTATAAGGCAGATAACAGGGTAATTGAATTTTTCTGCCATCTTCATCAGACGGAGCGCCTTTCTGTAGCCTTCAGGGTTGGCCATACCAAAATTTCGATATTGCCTCATCTTGGTATTGACCCCTTTTTGGTGGCCGATGACAATCACTGGCTGATCACCCAATTTAGCTATGCCGCCAACTATGGCCTTGTCATCTCCAAATTTGCGGTCGCCATGTAATTCTATAAACTTTTTGAAAATATTCTCCATGTAGAATAGAGAATATGGCCGTTCCGGATGCCTAGATAACTGTACACGTTGCCAACCCGATAAATCAGAATATATCTCCTTCGACTTGGCTTTTATCTTGGACTCCAGCTCTTTGAGTTGGTCAGAGACATCAATATCTCCCTCCTCTGAAATCTGTTTGATTTTTTCAAGCTGCTCATAGAGCTTTTCCAACGGTCTTTCGAATTCTAGGAATACCATAGCAGTCCAAAATTAACAAAGGAGTTAGCGTGGTCAAGATAAATCAGTCCAAAATGTAGACTAACTTTTATATCTAAAATTTATTTAAAGAATAAGCGACTGATGGATAGTCTATTAGGTCCTTTTTATTGTGAAAAATTATTTTCTCTGATTTTTCACCCAATGTCATTGAGAATACATTGTTTACCACAGCAATAAATGACTATACTACACTTCTTTATGCACATAATTGTTAAGAAAGGCAGATATTATTCCCTCTAGATGGAGAAGAATCAAGGTTTAATGAGGGTTATAATCGATAAGTAAAGAGATTATAAGGCCTAAAGTTAGTAGAAACGATATTATATTTCTGGTAACAAACTTTATGAAGTAATTCTGGTTTAGACTAGCTATGACAACCCACACACAACCAATAAAAAACATCAATTACATCCAAGAGGTAGAGCTCTATGTAACCAAGGTAATCAATGAGGAATTTTCTGAGAAGGTCGTTTTTCATGATATAGAGCATGTACACAGAGTTATCTCAGGTGTGAAGCGCATAGGCAGTGCAGAAGGCCTTATCTACGAAGAAATGGAGATTGTGCTTATCGCAGCATGGTTTAGCAGAATCGGATTCAAGAATTACAAAAATCTGGAGAAATCTAAGACCTCCGTTGATTACATGCTTAAGTGCTACCTGAGTGCCAAAGCAGAAGCTGAATCTTTCCTCAAGCAAATCGATTATCCAAACTCCAAAATGGAACAGGTCCTAGAGCTACTGGGTAATCTAAAGCCCAATGTCAAACCTGACACTAAGCTAGGAAGTGTGCTTGCTGACGCAGCCACCATAGAGTGGGCTAGCAAGAAAGCCAAGAAACGAATACAACTGCAGTATCAGGAATTCTTATTGCAAGATGTAATCAAAACCGGACGGAGTGGCTACTTTGATTCTGTGCTTAGCGCACTCAGAAAGCATGTATACTTTACCGATTACGGGAGAGAAGTCCTGCGACCTAAGAAACTGGAGCTGATAAAGAAGTTGGAAAAGGAACAAAAGGACCTAGACAAAAATCAAGACTTCTTACTAAGTAGAGAACTGGGTATATCTGAGCAAGAGGTCAAAAAACTAAAGAAGGATCTCAGAAAAACCTCCAATAGAGATGACCGTGGGATTCAGACCATGTTTAGGACAACATCCAGAAACCATTATACCCTGAATCAGATGGTGGATAGGAAAGCCAATATTCTCATCTCAGTAAATGCGATTATCCTTTCACTTATTATAGGCCGGATTATAGGAACTATAGAGAAGCTGTGTATCCATAGCTCGCCTATAGTCATCTTGTTGCTAAGTTCTATGATATCTGTGACTTTTGCCGTACTCTCAATTTTGCCCAGCAGAACCCATGGAGAGTTCTCTGAGGAAGAGGTCAGAGATAAGAAAGGCAATTTGCTGTACTTCGGTAACTTTCATAATATGAGTCTCAAAGATTATAACTGGGGTATGCTCCAGATGCTCAATGATAGCAACTACCTATACTCTTCTATGATTAGAGACTTATATTACTTCGGTAAGCAATTGCATCAGAAGCACCTGAAAATCAGGATAGCGCTGGTGGTATTCATCGTAGGCATCGCACTGACAGTAGTCTCCTTCCTATTTATGGCCAGTCTACCCAATTTTCATTTGGGTGGGGTACATCAAGGAGGATGAGTGGGGATGGCTGAGTATCAGGGGATTGAAAGGCTTGGCTTACAATGCTGTGTTTCTATATATTCTGGCAATTAACACACATCAAAGCGCTTTCTAATATTTAAAGTCTTATGGTTTGATTATGAATAAAAAGCTAGTTACTTTTGCGTGGCTTTGGTAATGACCATTGCGGTTGTAGTGAACACTACAGCTTTAAGATAAAAGGTCTGGTAGTTCAGTTGGTTATGATGAAGGTCGTTGAGAAATGATCTGAATGACCATTTTAGACCTGAACGGCGAATATGAAAGCTGTTAAGTAAAAGTCTAAATGACTTTTATAAGCTTGAACCGCAAACAACGGCTTGCGGCTACTTAAAAAGAATAGAAAATAACTACTAAAGAATAAGGTCTGGTAGTTCAGCTGGTTATGATGAACGACTGGTCCGGATTGAAAAGAAGGAATTGAGTGAAAGATTTCACTCAATAAGTAGAGAACTGCGAACAACGGCTCGCAGGGAGTAGAGCAGCAGGTATTCTAACTTACCTGTAAGCTCAAATGAAAAATAAAGTAACTACTAAAGAATAAGGTCTGGTAGTTCAGCTGGTTAGAATACCTGCCTGTCACGCAGGGGGTCGCGGG